>JBPBQP010000077.1:0-54556 GCA_050954745.1 Janthinobacterium lividum
TGGGCTTCCTTGAAATTACCCAGCTACTGGCACGCCAGGCGGCTGCAAAGCAGCAGGCACCCGGTGCCGCTCCCGCACAAACGGGCGCAGCTGGCTTTGGCGGCAGCGGCTTCACTGGAGCCGGTCCACGGATTGTCCGTTAACACGCCACCCACGCAGGGCTCGTCTGCTGCCGTCATGGCAGAGCTGACCTTCCTCGGTACGGGCACGTCCATGGGCGTGCCTACGCTGGGGTGTCCGTGTGCCGTTTGCCACTCGGCAGACCCGCACAACAACCGCATGCGGGCGTCGATTGCGCTGCGCTTCAACGAGCGTACCGTCCTGATCGATACCGGTCAGGACTTTCGCACGCAGGCTCTGCGTGCAGGCATCGACCACGTGGACGCGGTGCTGTACACGCATGGCCACGCCGACCACATTCTGGGCTTCGACGACCTGCGACCGCTCACGTTTGGAAAGCCCGATCGCCTGCCTCTGTACGCCGACGACCCAACGGCGGACACCATTGAACGCATCTTCGACTACACCTTCAAAACGCGCGACCGCTACCCGACCAGCGCACGCGTGGATCTGCGCCGGCTAAGCAGCGAACCTGGCACGTCGCTTGAACTTTTTGGAGCTTGTTTCGAACGGATCCCCGTCATTCACGGCCGCAACATCATCGCCGGGTATCGATTTGGCCGCGCCGCCTACCTGACTGACATGAGCGACCTGCCCGAAGCCAGCTTCGACCGGCTGCGTGACCTGGATGTCGTGGTGCTGGACGCGCTCCGCCGCGAGCCGCATCCCAGCCACTCGCACCTGGATCATTCGGTTGCGATTGCGGCCCGCATCGGCGCCAAAAGCACTTACTTCACCCACATTTCGCACGATCTGGATCACGCCATGACGGAAAAAAATCTGCCGCCCGGTGTCCACATGGCGTACGACGGTCTGCAGCTTGAGTTTCCTATCGTCGGTTCCACGCCGACCGGAGCAGCGGCTTGATTGTCTTTCGAGGCCTTGACGAAGTCCCTGCAGACTTCGGCCCCAGCGTCGTCACCATCGGTAACTTCGACGGCGTGCACTGCGGCCACCAGAGCGTCATTCGCGAGGTAGTGGGGCGCGCACATCAGCGCAAGGCAAAAGCCGTGCTGGTCACGTTGGACCCGCACCCCACAAAGGTACTGCGGCCGGAACACCCGCTGCGCCTGATTACCGGGCTGGAACAGAAGCTGGAACTGTTGCAGGCGACCGACCTGGACGCTGTTCTGCTGCTGCCGTTTACGGCGGACTTTGCAAAGACGTCCGCCGCCGATTTCTGCGCGGAGATTTTGCGGGACACCCTGCACGCATTGGAGCTTCACGAGGGCGCAGATTTTCGGCTGGGCCATCGCGGCGAGGCGGACATGCTGCGCCTGGCAGAACTTGGCAAGCAGTTTGGCTTCACCACAACCATCTTTGCACCGTTGCACCGTGGGCTCGAAATCGTGTCGTCGAGCCGCATTCGCGCGTTGATCTCTGCGGGAGAAGTCGGGCGCGCACGACGCCTGATGGGTCGGCCTTTCGCCATCGACAGCAAAGCTGCCAGCGGTCGGGGTTATGGATCAAAGTACGCTGTGCCGACCGTGAACCTGGCTCCCTACAGCGACCTGCTGCCCGCGAACGGCGTGTATGTCACCGATCTGCGCGTGGGCACCGGGGCGGATGCAATCCACTTTGAGGGCGTCACCAATGTGGGCAATCGCCCGACCTTTGGAGCAGACTCCTTTGCCGTGGAGACCTACCTGTTACGCTTCAAGCCCTTTGACCTGAACGAAGAAACGCCTCTGCGCATGACCTTCCTGAAGCGGCTCAGAGAAGAGCGCAAGTGGCCCTCGACCGATGCATTGAAGCAGCAGATTGGCCTGGATGTGGCACGCGCGGAACGCTGGTTCGCGCTGCGGCGGCTGCTCACCTCGGCGGGGTGGAACGCGGCGGATCGATAGCCGGCTTTTGCAGCAGCGGCCCGGTATAAGGCTTATAGGGCCCGACGGGTGAGACCACCAGCCCCTTCGTTGCGGGAACGGCCGAAGAAGGTGCAGGCTTGGCAGGCATGACGGGTGCGCCGGCATCGTCCGGCATCTGATCGACGGCGGGCGCGGCAGGCATTTCTACGGGAGCAGTAGGGGCCTTCTTCACGGCAGGCGCGCTGTCGTCACTTTCATCGTCGTCGGTATCGTCCTGCTTCTTTGCCGCGGCTCCCTCGCCGTTGTCTACGTTGATTTCGAGTGCCTTCTTGGGAGCATCGTCGCGCGGGAAGCTTTCCACCGGCGTGCGCGCGATGGCTACCTTCATGAACTCAATCCACATGGGCAGCGCGGCTTTAGCACCGGTTTCCTTGTCACCCAGTGTTTTTCGATCATCAAAGCCAATCCAGGTGCCGCACGTAACCGAAGGGGAAAACCCGACAAACCACGCATCGGTATAGCTGTTGGTGGTACCGGTCTTACCGCCCAGGGGATGCTTCAGCGTCGCACCCGCGACGGCTGCCGTGCCAGACACCGGCACGGCTTCCAGCAGCTTCATCATGGTGCGTGCGGTTTCTACGCTGATCACTTCCTTTGCCCGCGGCGTTGCCTGTTTCAGCGGCAAGCCATCGCCCTGAATCACGCGGCGAATGACATGTGGCTTGATCAGGATGCCGTCGTTCGGAAAGACGGAATACGCGCCCACCTGCTCCTGCAGGCTGACTCCGGCAGAACCGATGGCGACTGGCAGAAACGGCGGCAGGTTGGAGGTGATGCCGAAGCGGTGTGCGACCTCAATGACCTTGCGTATGCCGACCTGGTTTGCCAGCTTTAAAGCCGGGATGTTACGCGACTCCGCAAAGGCATTCGTGATGGTCATGGTGCCCGCGTAGTTCGCCTCGTAGTTGTGGGGTGTGTACGGGCCATTCGGCGTGTAGAAGCTGGTAGGCCCGTCCACAATGGTGTCGGTTGGCTTGGTGTGTAGTTGCTCCACGGCGGCGGTGTACACGTACGGTTTGAACGATGACCCGGTCTGCCGCTCCGCCTGCGTTGCCCGGTTGAACTGTGACAGTGCATAGTCACGCCCGCCCACCATCGCCAGCACTTCGCCATTGGCGTTGTTTACCGCCATCATCGAGGCCTGCGCACCGGAATCCTGCTGCAGCGAGGCATGCATAGTGGCCGTGCCGGACGATGCGTCTTCAATACGAACGTACGCGATGTCGCCAACCGCGAGGATCTGGTTCGCGTTGTAATTTTGAGTCCATGCCCAGTCACCGGGCGTCATTTCGGCATACCGGCGGCCAATACGAACGACCACCCGTGTCGGCTTCACCTCTGTGACCAGCGCATGGAAGTACGCTCCGTTTGCGATGACATCATTCCAGTCAGGGTGAACATACGTCTCCAGGTCCGTGCCGTTGACCGCGACGTTTGTTAACTTACCCTTCCATCCATGCCTGCGCTCGTATGCCGCCACACCATCCAGCAGCGACTTGTTCGCGGCCAGTTGCAGGTCCAAATCCATGGTGGTGTAGATCTTCAGACCCGCGCCATGGACTGCATCGGCTCCGTACTCCTGCTCCAGTTGACGGCGCACTTCCTCTACAAAGTAGGGTGCAACAGTATTGGTAGTCTGCTCGACCTTAAGGCCCAGCGGCGTTGCTTTTGCTTCCAGGTACTGCAAGCGCGTAATCAGGCCATCGCCCATCATCTCGCTCAGCACCAGGTTGCGGCGCTTGAATGCACGTTCCGGGTGGCGTGTGGGCGAATACGACGTTGGCCCCTTGGGCAGCGCGGCCAGCATTGCCGCCTCAGGCAGCGTCAGGTCGCGTGCGTGTTTCGAAAAGTAGAACTGCGAGCCGGCCTCAAACCCGTAGACGCCGTTGCCCAGGTAGATCTGGTTGGCATAGAGTGCGAAAATCTGCTGCTTGGTAAAGTGCCGCTCAATCTGGACGGACAGCAGGATTTCCTGCAGCTTGCGACCGACCGTCTGGTCTGCGGAAAGGAAAAGATTTCGCGCCAACTGCATGGTCAGCGTCGATGCGCCCTGCCGTTTGCCCTTGGACCGCAGATCGACGTACGCGGCACCCGCCACCCGGAATGGGTTCACACCGGCGTTCCCATCGAAGCTTTTGTCCTCAATGGAGACAATGGCGTCGTGCAGCACGGCCGGAAATTCGCTGTACGGGACAACGATGCGGCGTTCCAGGGCAAACGAGCCAAAGACTCGACCTTTGACGTCGAGCAGGTCGGTCTTGGTAGAGGGCCGGTAATGCTCCAGGTCTTCCATCTGCGGCATGTCTGCCGTGTTGACAAGGGTCAGCCCGAACAGGCACCCAAACAGCGCAGAAGCGCCCAGAAGAAGGCCAAATACTGCACGTTTCTTTTCTTTGCGCGTTGGAAAATGTCGCGACCACCACGAACGAGCGGATCGCTCATGTTCCTTAAGCGACCTGCGATAGACAGGAGTTCCCTCCCGCTTTTCCGTGGTTTGATCGTCGCGCGTGAACAGGCCTGGCACAGCAGTTACGGTAGCACGATGGCGCCGGCTGCTGATTCCTAGGCGGCTTTTGCCTTAAGCAGGTCCAGCGCCTTGTTCAGTTGGTCATCGACTTTGACAGCAGGTTTTGCAATGGGCACCGCAGGCTTGGCAGAGTTCACAGTCTGCGTGCTCTCCGCGCCGTCCGCTGCGTCATCATCGTCGTCATCGGACGGAACGGAGGCGTCCTGCATGGAGGCAACTGCTACCGGCGGTGTCAGGCCTTCATCCTGGTACTTTTTGCCGCTGGGCGTGCTGTACTTGGCCACGGTCAGGACCAGTGCTGCACCATCCGGCATCTCAAAGGTGCGCTGCTGCGATCCGTCGCCAAAGGTCTTCTCGCCCACCAACTCGCTACGCTTAGAGTCGAGCAACGCACCTGCAACCAGCTCTGCCGGGCCAGCCGTGCCGTGGTTCACCAGCGTGACCATGGGGCCAGCCGCGTTGACGTTCTTGCCGGGATCTGCGGTGAAGGTCTGCTTTGAGACCTTCTGCCCCTCCAGCGTGGCCAACGTTCCGGTTTTAATGAACAGGTTGGCCAGGCGGAGGGCCTCGACGTTGTCACCGCTGCTTACGTCGCGCAGGTCCAACAGGATCTTCTTGGTGTTGGTCTTGCCCATGTTCTTCAGCTTGTTCTCAACCTGCTGAACGTGGTCGTGGTCGATGACGATCGGCTTAATGTAGAGGATGCTCGCACCCTCGTAAAACACTTCGCCTGCCGGTGCAACCGGCACATCGACGCGGGTCAGGGTGACCTTCTCTGGCGCAGGGTGGCGGGGATGGATGACCGACAAGCTGATCGTGCTGCCCGGTTGGCCGTCCAACAACAGCTTGGCAGAGAGTAGCGAAATCTCGTTGGTCTTGCGGTCGGCAATCTGCTCGATCACGTCGCCGTCGTTCAGGTTGGCGCGGTCGGCGGGGCTGCCCTGCACGACAGACACAATCGTCGCGTACCCAAAACGCTTGGCAATGGTCAGCCCAACCTGGGCCTTGCCGCCGCTATGTGTCTTGTAGACGTTGTATTCCTCGGGCGTCAGATAGCTGGAGTCGGAGTCCAGGTTTTCAAGCAGGCCGCGCATGGCAGCGTCCGTCACTTTGCCCATGTTGGGGTCCACGACGTAATCACCCTGGATGTGCCGCAGCACCTCACTGTACACCTGCATCTGGCGGTACGCGCCATCCTGCTGTTCGCCCGCAGCGCGGACCCGATGGGTATTCGCACCCAGGAACATGGTCAGCAGCAGAACGGCAGAGACGGCAAGCAGCGAGAGCTTCAGCGATTTCGGCATAGGAAGAGGACGTACCCCTGAGAGTGATTTAGCGACTGCTGCGGGTTAGACGCGGACCCGGTCCGGATAGCATACGCTCTTCACGCGCCAACGATGCCGGGCCGCCTTAGCCATGTCTGGAAGGGAGTGGTGGCGGTGACTGGACTCGAACCAGTGACCTGCGGGTTATGAGTCCGCCGCTCTAACCAGCTGAGCTACACCGCCGTCGTTCTCATCCGGGCAAGCCGGACACGTCAGCGGTCTACCGCCATGCACGCGCAGCAGGGGGGCCGCGCAACGACTGTTTGTAGTTTACTGGAAGACGGCCCGCAGCGAAAGTGCCGCGGCCAACAAAGCTGCCCATGAGCCAGGTTCAAACCCTTGGGGTCATCCCCGCGCGCTTCGCCTCCACCCGTTTGCCGGGCAAAGTTCTGCGTCCGCTGCTGGGCCGGCCCATGCTGCAGTGGGTGGTGGAAGCGGCTGGACGCTGCTCGCAACTGGATGCGGTAATCGTCGCAACCGACTCCGACGAGGTTGCCGATCTGTGTCGCGCACATGGCTGGTCCTGCGAGATGACCGACCCTGCGTTGCCCAGCGGCACCGACCGCATGCGTGCCGTCGCGCTGCAACACCCTGCCGAGATCTACATCAACATCCAGGGGGACGAACCCCTGCTGCAGCCTGAACACATTGCCGCCCTGCTGCGGCCCTTTGAACTGGGCGCGCATGTGGAAGCCACCACCGTAAAGACCGCCTGCACGCCGGAGAACGTACACAATCCCAATGCAGTAAAGGTGGTCTGCGCTGGGGATGGGCGGGCGCTCTACTTCTCACGTTCCACTATTCCCTTCGACCGCGAAGGTGCCGGCACCGTCTACTGGAAGCACCTGGGTCTGTACGCCTACCGGCACACCGCCCTGATGCGTTTTGGCACGCTGCAGCCCAGCCCGCTGGAGCAGGTGGAACGGCTGGAGCAGCTGCGCCTGCTGGAAAACGGCATGGCCTTGTACGTGGAAGCCGTCGACCTGGACACCGTCGGCGTCGACACCGAAGCGGACATTCCACGCGTGGAAGCGCTTCTGCGACAGCGTCACGGCCTATAGCGGCGGGCCTGCTGGCTGGGCTATCGTGAAAGTGTCTGCAGCTACCAGCCGCGCCGGAGTTCCCCATGAGCAAGTCACTACAACGTACGAGCCGTGCCGTGGCCTGCGCTTTTACGGCAGCGTTGCTGCTCCCGTCTTTACAGGCGCAGGTGGACTACGTCACGCCGACCATCGGCAACGTCGGCATCCTGCTGGAACCGACGCGGCCGACGGCCTACCTGCCCAACAGCATGGTGCGCGTCTACCCCATTCGCCCGGACGCGCTCAGCGACCAGATCCAGTCGTTTCCGCTGACCATCAGTTCGCACCGCATGCGCGAACTGTTCAGCATTATGCCCGGCAGCAGCGCTCCTGCAGCCTATGACCAGGAAAAGACGACGCCATATGACTACTCTGTTCGCTTCGATGATTCGCTGATCCAGACGGAGTTCGCGCCCACAGAACGCGCAGGCTATTTCCGCTTTACCTTTCCGGACGGCAAGGCTTCTGTCACGCTAAGCAATCGTTTGGAGGGGGAAGTGCGCCCGCAGGGTGCAGCACTCACCGGAGAAGAGAACTTCGATGGCATGAAGGCCTACTTCTATGGCGAGTTCAGCCAGCCCGTGTCCCTGCTTTACTCCAAGAGTGGGCGAAACAGCGTAACCACCGTGTTGGCAAAAGCAAAGTCACTCGATTTCCGCTACGGCATCTCGTTCATCAGCGTGGATCAGGCAAAGAAAAACCTGCAACACGAAATCCCCGCCTGGGGGCTCGACACCGTCAAGGAAGCAGGCAAGGCGCGTTGGAACCAGACGCTCGGCCAAATCGCGGTTGAGGGCGGCACCGATACCCAACGCAGGGTCTTCTACACGGCGCTGTACCGCAGCTTTGAGCGCATGGTAAACATCACCGAGGACGGCCGCTACTACAGCAATTTCGACCACCAGGTCCACACCGACGCACGTCCGTTCTACGTCGATAACTGGCTGTGGGACACCTACCGTGCGCTGGAACCGCTGCAGACCCTGCTTGACCCGGAGAAGGAAGCGGACAAGCTGCAGTCGTACGTGCGCATGTACCAGCAGTCGGGCATCATGCCGACCTTTGCCACGGTCAGCGGCGACTACGCGTGCATGAACGGCAACCACGCCGCGGCATGGTTTGCGGATGCGTGGTTTAAGGGCATTCGCAACTTCGACCTGCCGACTGCGTATGAGGGCGTCAAAAAACGGTCACTGGAAGTGACCATGCTGCCATGGAGCCTGGCTCCACGTGGCCCACTGGATGACTTTTACCGCGACCACGGCTACCTGCCCGCACTGCGTCCCGGCGAGGCGGAAACCGTACCGGGTGTAAGCCCGAATGAAAAGCGCCAGCCCGTACCCGTCACGCTGGGCAACAGCTTCGACGACTGGAATATCGCGCACCTTGCAGGCGTGCTGAACAAGCCGGACGACCACGCCTTTTTCCTGAAGCGCGCCGCGAACTACCGCAACCTGTTCCGTGCCGAGAAGGGCCTGATGTGGCCGAAGGACAGCGACGGTAAGTGGATTGAGCCCATGGATCCAAAGTTCGACGGCGGCATGGGTGCGCGCGACTACTACGACGAAAACAACGGCTACACCTACACCTGGGACGTGGCGCACGACTTCGGCGGCCTGGTCGACCGGATGGGCGGCACCGCAAAGGCTCAGGCAAACCTGGACCAACTCTTCCGCGAGCCGCTTGGCCGCTCGAAGTACGCCTTCCAGGCGAAGCTTCCGGACTCCACGTCCATGGCCGGCCAGTTCTCCATGGGCAATGAGCCAAGCTTCGCCATTCCCTACGTTTACAACCGGCTGGGCCAGCCATGGAAGACGCAGAAGCGCGTTCGCATGCTGCTGGAGTCGTTCTTTCCAGACTCTCTGGAGGGCATTCCGGGCGATGAGGATGGTGGCGGCATGAGCGCTTTTGTCGTGATGTCGATGATGGGTTTCTACCCCGTGACCGTCGGCGTCCCGGTATATGACATTGGCAGCCCGGTTTTCACGAAGGTGACCATCCACCTGAAGAACGGCCACAATTTCGTCCTGAATGCACCGGCGTCGTCGCATGAAAACAAGTACGTCACGGCCGTCCGGCTGAATGGCAAACGCTCGAATCAGGTCTGGTTCCGCCATTCGGACATCGTTGGCGGCGGCACGCTCGACCTCACGATGAGCAATGTGCCGAGTCCGGATCTCGGGGTCTCACCTGCGAGCTTTCCGCCCGACTCACTCCAGGTGGACCCGGCACAGTTCTCTTCGCGCTGATCGAAGGGCAGCTATGAAGTCAAAATGTGGGCACGGATAGGAACAGCCAGACCGGACGTCAGCGACCCCGCAGCTTGGTCAGGTCTCGCCGATCCCGCTTGGTAGGCCGCATGCGATCCACTTCAAACCAGGGATTGTTCTTACGCGCCTCTGCCTCTTTGGCGCGCGCCGCGACGCTCTCCGCGGTCTCGCGGTAGAGCAGTTGCGCCTGGGCGGCGGGTCCGCGCACGTCACTCAGCGCCAGCACTTCCACACCAAAGGTGCCGCCCTCGTTGGTGGCGCTAATCCTGTCGCCCACCTTGACATCGCGCGCGGGCTTCGCGGGTTGGTCGCGCAGCTTCACCTTGTTGCTGTCACATGCCTTTACCGCCAGCGCCCGCGTTTTGTAGAAGCGCGCCGCCCACAACCATTTGTCCAGCCTTACGACGTCCATGGCACTTTGGATGCCAGGTAGAACAGGAAAGACCCCGCTCGGGTCTGAGCGGGGTCTCTGCAGATGTTCTGGCAGTCTGTCTAGAAGATTTTGAAGTGGATCGTCAGGTACTTCTTTGGATCACTGCGAATGGTATTGACCAGGCTCTGCGAGTCCACCGCCAACTTGTCGAGGTTGTGATAAAGCGCGGGATCCTTAACCAGCAGACCAGCGGTGCCTTCACCCTTGTCGATGCCGGTCATGATGTTGTTCAGGCGAGACACGGTGTCGCTCAGCTTGTTTGCAAATGCCTGGTCCTTTGTCAGCAAGCCAAGAGCGCCCTTGCCCTGGTCAGCCTGCGCCATAATGTTGTTGGCGTGCAGCAGCGTCGCGTTCAGGTTGTTGTAAAGCGCATCGTCCTTCAACAGCTTGCCCGCGCTTCCCTTGCCCGAGTTCAGGTCGTCCGCGATGCGGTTCAGTTTCGCCGAAGTCGCATTCAGGTTGTTGTACATGGTCTCGTCCTTCAGCAACTTGCCAATGGACCCCTGACCGTTATTCAAACCCACCTCAATCTTGTTCAGCTCTGCGATGGTCTCGTTTGCACGACGGTACAACGTGTCGTCATAGATCAGGCCACCGATAGATCCTTTGCCTGACGCAATGGCATCCACAATGCGATCCATCTTGGCCAGAATGACGTTGACGCTTTCGATGGTGCCCTGGCTGGCCTTGACCACATCCTGCAGGTTCGGGCTTTCCAGTGTCTTCAGCTCATCGCCGCTCTGCAGTTTCGGTCCAACGGCGACCTGGCTGTTCAGGTCGACTACGGTGTCACCCAGAACGCCCACCGTGGAAAGTGCCGCTTTCGTGTCCTTGTGAAGGTCTTCGGCAAACTTACCGTCGAGCTTCATCACGATCTTGATTGGGGTCAGCTTCCGGTTCGCGTCCGACACAACCGTGACGCTTTCGACCGTGCCAATGGTCACACCTTGCAGGTTGACCGCGGCACCGTCCTTGATGCCAGCCGCGTTTTCAAAGTAGGTGGTTGCCGTGATCTTGTGGGAAAAGACACCCAGGCCAGAGGAACTGGTCATGAGGAACAGCAGTGTGACCAACAAAACAAGTGCGATCAGGACGATAACGCCGACCTTTAGTTGCGACCACTTTACTTCGGTTTGGCTTGGCATTCTTTCGTCTTCGCTCCCGGACGCCGTCCTCGCTGCACGCAGGTGGGACGCCACTTTCTGTCACTGCTGATCGTTCGCTTCCTCCTATTGATGCACTAAGGGCGGCAGATGTTTCAACGATGCAGCGGGTGCTGTGGTGACCACCTGCCGACCGAACCCATTTCGGACTGAACCGCACGTTTCGCAAGCGTGCGCCCTGATGAATTTCCGAATAAAGTGGTATCCGAGAGGCGGTACTACGCGCGCTCACAACCCAAATTCAGGAAGACCTATGAGCTTCACACTCCGTTCCAAGCTGGGTACCGCCTCCGTCCTGATCCTGGGCGCGACGGCTACCCTCGCCGCCCAGCAGATGACCCTCGCCCTCGACGGCGGCAGCGCACCCATGACCGTGCCACGCGGTGGCATTTCGTTGGACGTATCCGCCATCGACAAGACGGTGAACCCCTGCAACGACTTCTACGCCTACGCCTGTGGCAACTGGCGCAAGAGCAATCCCGTACCAGCGGATAAAACACGTTGGGGCCGCTTCGACGAGCTGGGCGAACGCAATCTCTATACCGTCTACAACCTGCTGACAGAAGCTGCGGAGAAGCCCGCGACGCCGCTGCAGGCAAAGTACGGCAACTTCTTCGCCGCCTGCATGAATGATGACGCCGCGAACAAGCTGGGTGCAGCGCCACTTGAGCCGGTTATGAAGCGCATCGCCGCCCTGAATGACCGTGCAGCCCTTGCCAGGCTGGTGGGATCGCTGGAGATGAACAACGGCATTGGCCTGCTGTACGGCTTCGGATCGCAGCAGGACCAGAAGGACAGCAGCAAGCAGATTCCCGGCATTGGCCAGGCGGGCCTTTCCCTGCCCGACCGCGACTACTACCTGCAACAGGACGAGCGCATGACCAAAATACGTGCGCAATACGTCGAGCACCTGACCAAGATGTTCACGCTGCTGGGCGACACGCCGGAACAGGCAGCCGCCGAGGCGACGTCGGTCATGACGATCGAGACTGCACTCGCCAAGGGTTCCATGCCGCGCGTCGACATGCGCGAGCCCGCCAACGTCTACCACATCAAAACGCTGGCGGAGCTACAGGCGCTGACCCCCGCCTACAAGTGGGCAGACTACTTCGCCGAGGTGAAGGTGCCCATCAGCACCCTGAACGTGGAGCAGCCGGAGTACTTCCGGACGATGAACGAGCAGCTCAGCACCGCGTCCATGGCTGACCTGAAGAGTTACCTGCGCTGGCACGCCCTGCTGCCCAACGCAACCGCGCTGTCAAAGCCGTTCGTCGATGAGAACTTCCACTTTTTCGCACAGACCCTGGGTGGCCAGAAGGAGCAGGCTCCGCTGTGGAAGCGCTGCACGCAGCAGACCGACCGTGCGCTTGGCGAAGCCGTGGGCCAGGACTGGGTAGCCAAGTACTTCACGCCACAGGCCAAGGCCAACATGCAGGAGCTGGTACACCAGCTGGAAGCCTCGCTGGGTGACGACATCAACAGCCTGGAGTGGATGGGACCCGCCACCAAGGTCGAGGCGCAGAAGAAGCTGGTCGCCTTCCGCGACAAGATCGGCTACCCCGAAACATGGCGCGACTACTCGTCGTTCAGCGTCAAGCGTGATGACCGCGTGGGCAACCGTGAACGTGCCAACATCTTCGCGGACAAGCGAGACATTGCCAAGATCGGCAAGCCCGTCGACGAGAAGGAGTGGGGCATGACGCCGCCTACCGTCAACGCCTACTACGATCCGGCGAACAACGACATCAACTTCCCTGCGGGCATTCTGCAGCCGCCTTTCTACGACTTCAAGATCGATCCTGCCGTCAACTTCGGTGCGATCGGCGTCGTCATCGGCCACGAGATGACGCACGGCTTTGACGACGAAGGCAGCCAGTACGACGCACAGGGCAACGTGCGCCAGTGGTGGACAGCAGCCGACAAGGCCGAGTTTGAAAAGCGCACCGACTGCGAAGTGAAGGAATACGGTGCATTTGAGCCGGTTCCCGGCGCCAAGCTGAATGGCAAGCTGACCCTGGGTGAAAACACCGCGGACAACGGCGGCCTGCAGGTGGCCTACATGGCGCTGCACAAGGAACTGGCGAAGATAGGCGGCGACGCAGCCACCAAGAAGATCGACGGCTACACGCCCGACCAGCGCTACTTTCTGGGGTATGCGCAGGTGTGGTGTGAAAATACCCGCGAACAGACCGCCCTCGTTCGCGTGAAGACCGACCCGCATTCGCCGGGTCAGTTCCGGACGAACGGTGCCGTGCAAAACTCCGCACGCTTTGCCGATGCGTTCTCCTGCAAGCAGGGCGAACCCATGGCTCCGGTCAACGCCTGCCGCGTCTGGTAATCGCCTCGTCTAGCAAACAGAAAGGGTGCTCCCCTATGTGGAGCACCCTTTCTGTTTGCTCAATTTTTATCCTTGTCATCCCGCAGCAAAGCGTAGGGATCTGCATATGTGCTGGCCGAGGCCACTGCCGCCAAGGCTACTTTGAACGCTTCGCAATAATTTGGCCGGCGATCTTTTCATAAGTCCCGTTCGGCAAGATGCCCCGCGTGGACAACTGGTTTTTGGCCGTGTAGGGCCGGCCACCAATGATGCGCTTGGCGTACGCGTCGCCAATGCCGGGCAACTTCATCAATTGATCGGGAGTGGCTGTGTTGATGTCGAGCAGGTCACCCTGTGCGGTGCTCCCCGTCACCGCCTTGGTCACGGGGACAGGCTTTGCCGCTTTGCCGGCAGGCATCTGGGCAAACAACAAGGGTGCCGCAACCAGAAGGGCGATGGACGGAAACAGGCGGCGAAGATTCATAACGGCGACTCCAAACATACGGGTGAAGGTGCGATACCTGCCAAAGATACGCTGGCCGTCACACGTCGTGGGGTGTTTTCACCCGCTTTTCACCGGGTAACGGCCGCATCCGTTGACAGGGCAAAAAGCACCGGCTAATCTCGAACCTGTTATGACGATTCGCTCACACCACGGACACCATCACCATGCGCCCAGCGCAAGGCCGGCCATGTCCCGTGGGAACGCTTAACAGCTTTCGACACACAGGTTCAGACAAGCCCGCCCAAGCGCATACGCCCGGCGGGCTTTGTCGCGTCTACCGCTCCACTCAGAACAGGAAATTAAGGAACTCGAATGACCTTACCCACCATCGACTTTGCCAAACAGGACGGCCTCGTCCCCGGCGTCGTACAGGACGCAACCACCGGCGAAATGCTGATGCTCGGCTTCCTCAATGAAGAGAGCTATCGCCGCACGCTCGAAAGCGGCTTTGTCACCTTCTGGTCGCGCACCCGTGGCAAGCTTTGGATGAAGGGCGAAACCAGCGGCAACCGCCTGCGCATCGTATCCGCCAGCACCGACTGCGACAACGACGCACTGCTGTTCCGCGTCCACGTGGAAGGCGACGGCCTGGTCTGCCACGAAGGCACGGTCAGCTGCTTTACCAAGGACATCGCGTTAAACAGCGTCTCTTAGGTCTTGGTGGCACGCGGCTTTCGCCGAGATTAGATACGAAGGTAATTCTGTATGCGGCGTTAGCCGCTGAGATTCGAATCAAAGGTGAGCCCTAACGGTCGCCGACACAAAACGGAGACACGGCACGTGAGCAACAAACTGAAACTCGGCATTCCCAAGGGCTCGCTGCAGGACGCGACCATCGACCTGTTCAAACGCGCCGGATGGCAGATCTTCCCCAGCGGCCGGTCATACTTCCCTTCCATCAACGACCCGGAAATTGAGTGCATGCTCGTCCGCGCGCAGGAGATGGCGCGCTACGTCGAACACGGTGCGCTCGACGCCGGCCTGACCGGCAACGACTGGATCCTGGAAAACCTTGCTGACGTGGAACGGGTAACTTCCCTAACCTATTCCAAGCAGTCGCGGCAAAAGGTGAAGTGGGTGCTCTGTGTGCCCGAAGACTCGCCCTTCCAGAAGCCGGAAGACCTCGCAGGCAAGGTCATCGCGACCGAACTGGTCGAGTACACCAAGCGCTACTTCGCCGGGAAGAACATCCCCGTCAAAGTCGAGTTCTCCTGGGGCGCGACCGAGGTGAAACCGCCCATGCTCTGCGACGCCATTGTGGAAGTGACCGAAACCGGCAGCAGCCTGCGCGCCAATCGCCTCCGCATTATCGAGACGTTGATGGAGAGCGAAACGCAACTTATCGCCAACAAGGCCGCTTACACCGACCCATTCAAAAAACAGAAGATCGACAACCTGTCGCTGATGCTGAACGGCGCCATCAACGCACTGTCGCAGGTGGGCCTGATGCTGAACGTACCCAAGGCAAACCTCGACCAAATTCTCGAAGTTCTGCCCGCGCTATCGTCACCCACTGTCTCGCACCTGAAGGACGATAACTGGGTCGCGGTCAACACCATCCTGGACGAAAGCACCGTGCGCGACGTCATTCCGAAGCTGAAGGCAGCAGGCGGCAGTGGCATCGTGGAGTACCCGCTGAGCAAGGTCGTTTTGTAACTGCCGTCTTCGGAGGGGCCAGGGCTTCAGCCCTGCCATCTTAGTGATGAACCGGGGCTTTAGCCCCTGAGGTCCCACAGCAATGAAGCTCATCAAAACCACAGGCCGCGACGCAAAGTCCGCCTACGAACTGCTCGCCACACTCGAACGCCGAGGCGCGGTGAAGACTGCAGAAGTCGAACCCACTGTCCGCAAAATCATGCAGGACGTGCGCAAGGGCGGCGACAAGGCCCTGCTGAAGCTCGCGCAGAAGTTCGATTCGCTCGCGCCAAAGCAGCCGATCCGCGTGACACCGGCCGAGATGCTCGACGCGTGGAACGCCACACCTACCGAGTTGCAGGAAGCCATGCAGACCGCCGCAGACAACATCCGCAGCTTTGCCGAGCAGCAGAAGCCAGACGAGTGGACGACCGAAAACACACCCGGTGTCTCCGTCGGCCAGATCGTGCGTCCGCTTGAATCCGTCGGCTGCTACGTTCCCGGGGGCCGCTATCCGTTGCCGTCCACGCTACTGATGACGACCATTCCCGCGCAGGTGGCGGGCGTGCCGCGCATCGTGGTGTGCTCCCCCAAGCCCGCACGTGAAACGCTGGCCGCCGCGCACCTGAGCGGCGTCACCGAGATGTACCGCACCGGCGGCGCGCAGGCGGTTGCCGCCATGGCGTACGGCACAGAGACCATTGCGCGCGTGAACAAGATCGTGGGCCCCGGCAACCTGTACGTCACCGCTGCCAAGGTCATCGCCAGCACGGAGTGCGGCATCGACATGCCCGCCGGCCCAACGGAGATCGTCGTCACCAGCGAGAAGGGCGACGCCGCCGGCATTGCCGCCGACCTGGTTGCGCAGGCCGAGCATGATCCGGAAACGCTTGCCATTCTCGTCACAGCGGATTCGCAACTCGCGAAACTCGTTCTGAACGAAGTAAAGCTGCAGATGAAGAACAACAAGCTGGCGAAGACGTCCATCAAGGAACGCGGCACGATCTTCCTTTGCGGCAGCGTCGAAGAAACCCACGTGCTAACCAACCGCTTGGCGCCCGAACACCTCACCGTTGACACCGTCGCCGACCTCGACTGGGTCACGAACGCGGGTTCGGTCTTCATTGGCAACTACTCGCCGCAAAGCATGGGCGACTATATCAGCGGGCCAAACCATGTACTGCCCACGGGTCGCGTCGGACGCATGCGCGGGGGCCTTAGCGTGTACGACTTTCTGAAGGTCATCACGGTGCAGAACTACACCGCAGCGGGCCTCGCCACGTTGGGTCCGAAGGCCATCGCACTTGCTGAAGCCGAGGGTCTCACGGCGCACGCGGAAAGTGTTCGAGTCCGCATGAAAGCCGGCAAGCGATGAGCGAAGTAGATGCCATAGATCTTCGTCATACTGAACGAAGCGCAACTCCTTCTACCCGTCATCCTGAGCGGAGCGAAGCGGAGTCGAAGGACCTGCTTTCTTCTAGCGTCAGCACCAATGCGTCCGATCAGGCCCACCCAGCGCCACAACCGCGCCGGGCCATCCTGCACATGCCGGAGTACCACCCACCACTGGCCGGACGCGACTCTGCCCTGAGGCTCGACTTCAACGAGAACACCCACGCCCCCTCGCCACGCGTGCGCGAAGCACTCGGCAGGCTAAGCCTCGAAAGCTTCACCGTCTACCCGGAACGCGCTCCGGTCGAAGCCGTCGTCGCAAAGCACCTAGGCTTGCAGCCGGAGCAGGTGCTGCTGACCAACGCAGTCGACGAGGCGATCCACATCATCTGCTTCACCTTCCTGGAAGAAGGCGACGAGTGCCTGTTCGCCGTGCCCTCGTTCTTCATGTACGACGTGAACACGCTGGCCATGGGCGCAAAAGCCGTCCGCATCCAGGCCGACGAAACCCTTAGTTTTCCTTACGAACTTCTCCTGGCCGCCATTACGCCTAAGACGAAGCTCATCATCCTGTGCAGCCCAAATAATCCCACCGGCGGCACCATCTCACGCGAGCAGATCCACAGCATTGCGAGCGCCGCGCCACACGCCGTCGTCATGGTAGATGAGGCGTACTTCCATTTCTTCGGTGAGACGGTGATGGACGACCTTAGAACGCCGGAGCAACCAGCAGGTCCCTTCGCTACGCGGCGAGATGAGAAGAGTGAGAGTGGGAGCAAGAACAATCGTGAGCCTGAGCGCAGCGCAGCGGAGTCGCAGGACCTGCTTTCTTCCGCACAGGTGACTACGTCTGACCAGATCCCGCAGAACATGATCGTAGCCCGCACCTTCTCCAAGGCCTACGGTCTCGCCAACCTCCGCGTCGGCCTGCTCGCCGGACCAGCACACCTGATGCAGCACATGCGCAAAGCCTGCTCGCCCTACAACGTCAACGGCGTCGCGCTGGCCGCGGTAGCCGCCAGCATCGGCGACACCGAGTACATCGACTGGTACGTCGACCAGATCAAGACCGGCCGTGCCCGCATCGAGAAGGCCCTAGATAACATGCGCGTGCCGCACTGGCCGTCACACGCAAACTTCGTGCTGACGCACATCGGACCTCGCCACAAGGAACTGGTCGACGCGATGCGGGCGCGCGGCGTTCTGCTGCGCGACCGCTCCAGCGACCCCGGCCTGGACGGCTGTGTACGCATCACCGTCGGTGTGGAAGACCAGGTGGACACCGGCATCGCGGCGCTGCGAGACTCGCTGGCAGCCATGGGCTGGACGCCCGCTGAAGTGAACAAGCCCGAGCAGCAGCCCAAGGAGATTCCCGAGTATGAGTAACAATCCCGACAACGCAAGCGACCTTCATCTCCCCATCGGCGTCGTTCAGGAGTTGGAAGCCGGCATGGACCGCGGCTCCCTGCCCGAGGGGTCGGCCCCACAGAGCGGTTCCACCACGCTTGAAGCGGGCACGGAAAACCATGCCGCCTCAAACCTGTCACCCCTCAGCCCTGCGGGTTTGTCATCCCGCAGCGAAGCGGAGGGATCTGCATTTCACCCCGCACCATCACAGCAATTTGAAACAGCGCCCGAGGGCGCCCGACGTCTCGCACCTGAGACGAGGGACCCGAACGCCCGCACCGGCACCATCGACCGCAACACCACAGAAACCAAAATCAAGCTGACGGTCAACCTCGACGGCCAGGGCACGTACAACGTTCGCACCGGCATCCGCTTCTTCGACCACATGTTGGAGCTGTTCACGCGGCACGGCGGCTTCGACCTCGACCTGATCTGCGACGGCGACCTGGACGTTGACCAGCACCACACCGTGGAAGATGTGGGCATCGCACTGGGGGAGGCCTTCGATAAAGCGCTGGGCGACAAAAAGGGCATCCTGCGCGCGGGCTACTTTGTCATGGCCATGGATGAGACGCTGGCCGTCGCCGCCATCGACCTTAGCGGCCGCACCGGCTACGTGGTGGACGACCAGGTGAACGTGCCACTGGTCGGCGATTTCCAAACCGAACTGGTCACCGACTTCTTCGACGGCTTCGCCCGCGGCGGCCGCTGCAACGTCCACGTCAAGACCATGTACGGCCGCAGCAACCACCACAAGATCGAAGCCATCTTCAAAGCCTTCGCCCGAGCTCTACGCGGAGCCGTAAGCCGCGATGAACGCATGAAGGATCTGCTGCCGAGTACGAAGGGCTTGCTGTGAAGGTGCTCGAGTTTTGAGCTGAGGATTCTGCATCGAGCGAATAGCGACTTGGCAGGCTCGGACTGTGGTTGGCCGTGTTCTGCATCCTCAACCCCATACTAGTGTTCATAGCTTCGGCACTTGTGACGTATGTAAGTGTTCATCGCTTCTACGGATTTTTTGTTTTTTGAATTGCTGTTGAGCGTCTTCCTAAGTGTGGTTGCATTCGTTATGACACTAAGAGGAGCCAACAAATGTTGGCTGGGCATGGGACTGTCTTTCTTTGCTGGACTTCTAAATCTACTTGCATTTCTTTCTGCGGCAATTTCTGACTAGACATCATGATCCAAGTCATCGACTACAAGGCGGGCAATCTAACCAGCGTCGTCAAGGCGCTGCGCTACCTCGGCGCGGAGACGCATGTGACATCAACACCCTGACGGTCTAGACTGCGGCAAGGCGGAGGTTAGCAAAATGCAGCAAACAGCAAAACTCTTCAGAAACGGTCAGCGAGAGATGCTCGACTTGCCGGACGAATTTCGTTTCGGCTGCGATGAAGTCGACATTCGCAGGGACCCGGAAAGCGGCGACATCATCCTTTCCGGTAGAAAGCAGAACTTGGATGAGTTCTTTCGGCTGCAAGACTCGTTGACGCAACAGGAACGCGATGAACTTATGATACCGGGGAGAGACCGAACTCCCGAAAGCTCAGAAGAGCCCAAGAGTCTGGCCAACTTCTTCCAGTTACTTGATCGGCTTGGTGCTGCTGAACCAGAGTTCCTGGCGGAGCGTGACCATACACCACCCACAGACCGGAATCTGTTCTAGTGGCTCAATACCTACTAGATACCAACATAGCCAGTTTCATCATGAAGCAGACAAGCCCTGAGTTGTTGCGTCAAGTAGCCCAGCAACCGCGGTCCAGTCTGGCCATCTGCTCTGTAAGCGAGGCCGAACTGCGCTACGGCATGCAACGTATGCCGCGCGAGGCCCGCGTATGGACGCTGGTTCCGACCTTTCTCTCAGAAATAGTCATACAGCCGTGGGACTCACTATCGGCTGAGCGCTACGCAACTGTTGCAATAGTGCAACAGCGTGCTGGAAAGCCTCTTTCTATCTTCGACACGATGATCGCAGCGCATGCACTCGCACACAGCTTGACGCTGGTTACAAACGATCAAGCCTTCCAGCAGGTCGAAGGCCTTAGTCTCGAAGACTGGACAAAGGGGCCGCAACGCGCATGATCCAGGTCATCGACTACAAAGCGGGCAATCTCACCAGCGTCGTCAAGGCGCTGAACTTTCTTGGTGCGGAGACGCATGTGACGCAGTCACCGGAGGATGTGCGCGGGGCCGACAAGATTGTGCTGCCCGGCGTGGGCCACTTCCGCGCGACGCAGTTGCTGCATGACCTGCAACTGACCGAAGCGACGCGCGAGGCGATTGCCCGCGGCGTGCCCTTTTTGGGTATTTGCGTGGGCCTGCAGTGGCTGTATGAGGGTTCAACAGAGGCGGAGAGCACCGACGGCCTGTGCCACTACGGCGGACGATGCGAACGCTTCCCTGCTACGTGGGATGGTTCGGACCTGAAGAGCCCGCACGTCGGCTGGAACTCGCTCGAAGACGTCCGGCCGGACTCGAAGCTGCTGCGCGGCATCGCACCCGGCAGCTTCGTGTACTACACCCACTCGTGGCGCGCTCCTGTCGACGCCGACACCGCCGCAACCACGCACTATGGCGGCGCGTTCACCGCAGCCGTCGAACGCGACAACGTCATGGGCGTGCAGTTTCACCCGGAGAAGTCCGGCGAGACCGGCCTGCAAATCCTTCGCAATTTTCTGGAGCTATAGAAACTACAGCCCAGCCTCGGGCAGACTCGGTCTCCATGTAGAACCCCACTTCGAGGGTGCCGGTCCCATGATCAGTTTCAGCGTCGAGCCTGCCTGGACGTCTTCCCACGTGATGACAGGCCGGTTCAGCGGTTTGCCGTTCAGCGTCGCCGACTGAATGTAGACGTTCGCCTTCGAATTACCCTCAGCCGCGATCGTGAAGGTCTTGCCGTTGGCCAGCTTCAGGCTCATGCGGCGAAAGAGCGGGCTGCCGATCATGTAGTCGCCGCTGGCCGGGTTCACGGGGTACATGCCCATCGCGGTGAACAGGTACCAGGCAGACATCTGGCCGCAGTCGTCGTCGCCGTCCAGCCCGGCGGGTTCAGCGGCGTACTCTGCGGCGGCAATCTCGCGGACCTTTGCCTGCGTCTTCCAGGGCTGGCCAGTGAAGTCGTACAGGTAGCCGTAGTGGTGGCTGGGTTCGTTCTTGTGGACGTTGTGCCCGCCCGAGAAGTGCTGATCCAGCTTCGCAGAGGCAGCCGCAGGGCCGCCCAGCCTTTCCATAACGCCGGCGATGTCGTGGAAGGGCGACCAGGTGTAGACCCAGGCATCGCCCTCGGTCCAGCCAGAGACGGAGCGGTTCTCATTGGTATCTTCCGAGCCGCCGATGGGCGCCCACTTGCCGTCCGAGGTCTTGCCGCGCATCAGGCCAATTGCAGGGTCGAACAGGTTGCGATCGTTCAACGAGCGCTTCAGGAAAAACTGGTAGTCGGCCGTGCGTCCTATGGCCTTCGCCACCTGCGCCACGCACCAGTCGTCATAGCTGTCTTCCAGAGTCCGGCTGCTGGCTTCGTCAGTCTTGTCGGTCGGGATGTAGCCGAGTTGCTTGTAGTACGTCAGGCCGGCGCGGGCCTCGTAGGGCGTGTGCTCCTCGCGGTCCAGCCAGCGGCGGGTGGTGTCGCGGTCGGGTGGGCTCATGGCGTCCTTGTAGACCGCCTGCCACGCCGTGCCGCGGTCAAACCCGTGGAACCCCTTGCGAATGGCCTCGGCCACCATGCTGTCAGCGTGCGTGCCGATCATGATGTTGGTGTAGCCCGGGTTGGGCCATTTGGGCATCCATCCGCCTTCCTTGAAGTCCTGCAGCAGCGCGGTAATCATGCTGTCGATGCGTTCGGGCGCGACCAGCGTCAGCAGGCTGTGTTCGGCGCGGAAGGTATCCCAAATGGAGTAGTCCGTGTAGCTGGTGCCGGTGTGGACCGTGTCGTCAAAGGCACTGTAGTAGCGTCCCTGCTCCGAGAAGACGCGCGGGTACAGCAGCGCGTGGTACAGAGCGGTGTACACGATCCGGCGGTCTGCGGGGCTGGCGCCTTCCACGCTCAAAGCGCCGAGTTTCGCCAGCCAGGTCGCGTGCAGCTTTGCGCGGACCGCGTCGAAGCTCCACCCCGGGATTTCGTCGCGCAGGTTGGCGCGGGCGCTGTCTACGCTGAGGAACGAGGTGCCGACACGTACCTCGACTACGGTCGCGCCGTCAGGATTCGGCGTGAAGGTTGCGGTTGCTCCATGGGTCTGCGGAGTGCCTCCGCCATACGTCTCGCCTCCGGAAGCGATCTGCCGGAACTGCGCGACGAAATAGCCCGCAAAGTGCGGCAGCGCGGATGGCCCAAGGTTGCGGTCGATGCGGTCCGGGTTCGTGCCCGTGATCTCGTTGCGTGCCTTAACGAAGGTGGCTTTGCCGTCGATGCCGGGGCGCGAAGCCTCCAGCAGAATGCGCGGCTCGGTACCCGCAGGGAAGGTGAAGCGAAGATACGCGCAGCGCTCTGTGCCGGTCATCTCCGCATGGATCGCCTTGCGACCCGGCAGCTGCAGATCGACTGCGTAGAAGTCCGGGTGCGTCACCTCGTGCGCGTGGTCGAACGGCAGCGCGCGGGCCTGCGGGTCAGTCTTGAGCGCGCCTACTTCCGGCATCAGCGTCACGTAGCCAAAATCGCCCATCCAGATGGCGGGCTGGTGGGTGCCCATGAAGCCCTGGATCGTCCTATCACCGTACTCGTACGACGTTACGCTGAGCTTGTTCTGGCGAGTTTGCGCGGTCCAGTTGGTCATGCCAAACGGCGCGGTGACAAACGGCATGGTGCCGCCATAACCGATCTTGCCGCGGCCCGTGCCGATCAGCGGGTTCACGGTGTCCACCGCATCCTGCGCACGCGCCGACCCACACACGCATCCCAAGATAAAAATCAGCAACACGAATCGGGTAGCAAATCGAGGCATGGGCGAACCATACAGTTGTCGCATGAAGGCTCGCAACGCTCAGGCTGAATCTTTTAGTTCGATATCGAATCAATTCCGAGTGGAGGGCAACATGAACCCCATCGTTGGTCTGCACCACGTCACCGCAATCGCATCCGATCCGCAGCGCAATCTGGACTTCTATACCGAGGTTCTGGGACTGCGATTTGTGAAGCGCACCGTCAACTTCGACGACCCAGGGACGTACCACTTCTACTTCGGTGACGACGCCGGTACGCCGGGCACCATTCTGACGTTCTTTCCCTGGCCCGGCGCGACTCGCGGCCTGGCGGGTGCGGGCGAGGTAACGCACACCGCATTCTCCGTGCCTGCGTCGTCCATCCCCTACTGGGAACAGCGCCTGCAGAGCAAGGGCGTGCTGGTGGAGCACACCGGCAAGCGCTTCGACGAGGATGTGCTGACGCTGGCCGATCCGGACGGCATGAAGCTCGAGATCGTAGGCCACGCCGACGCCGCACCGGCGACCAACGTGCCCCGCTTCGCAGATGTGCCTGCGGAGCATTCGATCCGCGGCTTCTTCGGTGTCACCATGCTGCAGCGCGATGCGAAAGCGACTGAGCAGACGCTGGCCTGGATGGGCTTTCAAAAGATTGCCGAAGAGGGTAATCGCCTGCGGTTTGCCGCACCTCAGGGGGCCGCGCTGGGCAATCACATCGACGTGGTTGTGAACCCGAACGCTGGCTATGGCCGCAACGGTGCGGGTTCGGTGCACCACATCGCTTTCCGGACGCCGGACGACGAGTCGCAACTGGCATGGCGCGAGGTCATCGCGCAGCATCTGCAGGTGACTACCGTGCAGGACCGCGACTACTTCCAATCCATCTACTTCCGCGAGCCGGGCGGCGTGCTGTTTGAGATGGCGACGGATACCCCCGGCTTCGCCACGGATGAGCCAATCGAAACGCTGGGCGAGGCGCTCAGAATCCCCGCATGGCTGGAGCCGCAGAGGGCCCGGCTGGAGCAGCGCCTGGCTCCGCTGACGCTGAAGAAGGCGGTGGCGGCATGAGCATGTTTCCGAAGCACGACCCGCATGCGGCAGGCGAACTGCTGCATGCGGGCGAGCCACTCGCCCACGCAAAGGGTGCGGTGATTCTTCTGCATGGGCGCGGCGGTTCCGCAGAGGACATCCTGTCGCTGGCCCGCCCGCTCTCCCTGTCCGGCATCTCTTATGTCGCTCCAGAAGCTGCCGGACGCACATGGTATCCCGAGTCTTTTCTGGCGCCGCGTGAACGGAACGAGCCGGGGCTTGGCTCTGCTCTGGCTCGCATCGAGCAGACGATCCTCACACTGGGACAGGCAGGGTTGACCCGCGACAAAATCTTGCTCTGCGGCTTCTCACAGGGGGCGTGTCTTTCCACGGAGTTCATCGCGTCGCACCCCGCGCGGTATGCCGGGCTGATCGCTTTTACCGGTGGCCTGGTCGGCCCAGTGGGCAGTGACCTGCACCACGCAGGCGACCTCGCAGGCACACCGGCGCTGCTAAGCAGTGGCGACCCGGATCCGCACGTGCCGTGGTCTCGCGTGCTGGAGAGCGCTGACGAGCTGACCCGTATGGGCGCGCAGGTTACGACGCGCAGGTACCCGGGCCGTTCGCACAGCATCTCTGCGGGAGAGATCGCAGATGCGCGCGCTCTGCTGGAGCAAGCCTTCCGCTAAGCTTGGTCAGCGGATCAACGGAGAGGCGGAGTGTTGCAAGGAATGGTTAAGTCATCGGAAGGTGGGCAGGGGGTAGCCGTTGCTGCGCCCACGGCGGCGAGCCTGTGGCTCGTCATGATGAAGGCTTACCGCTCCATGCAGCACTACGTCGAACTCACCCTGGTCGAGATGGGCATCGGCCTGAGCGACTTCATGATCCTTGAGGCGCTGCTGCACAAAGGCCCCATGAGCATGTCACAGACTGGCGACACGGTCCTGCTCGCTAATCCCTCGATGACGGCCGCCGCAAATCGGCTGCAGCGGCTAAGCCTGGTGGCCCGGCAGTGCCGGGGTGGCGACCGCCGGGTGCGCACGGTGGAATTAACACCAGCCGGTCGCAAGCTGATCCAGAAGATCTATACCCAGCACGAGAGTGATCTGGAAGCCGTCATGGAGGACATCTCCCCTGACGAGCGCACCGCCGTGCGCGCCGCGCTGAAGTGTATGGGGTTGGCTGCCAAGGCCAAGACGGGCACGCTGCAGACGGTACGGTAGCGCGCCAGCCAGGATTGTCGCGGCTGACTAGGCGACAGGCTTTGTACGGACGCGTTTGTAAAACGGTGTGGGCACGACTTTCGCCTTAACCAGGCCGCCGCGAATCTCCACGGCAACTTCGTTGTCAAGCGCCGCTTCTTCGGGCGGAACAAACGCCATCGCGATGTTCTTTTTCAGCGTCGGCGAGGGTGAGCCGCTGCTTACCACGCCAATCAGTTCTCCCTCCAGTGAGCGCACCGGGTAGCCGTCGCGGGCAATGCCGCGGTCGATCATCTCAAGGCCCACCAGCTTGCGCGCGGGAGCGACTTTGCTCGCTTCCAGCAGTGCAGCCTTGCCTACGAAGTCGGCTGCCTTGTCGAGCTTGCAGTAACGGCCCAGGCCTGCTTCCAGTACGTTGATCTCGTCGGAAATCTCATGGCCGTACAGGGCCATGCTGGCTTCCAGACGCAGCGTGTTGCGAGCGCCCAGGCCCGCCGGGACGATGCCGAACTCTGCACCGGCGGCAAAAATCTGCTGCCACACGCTGGCACTGGTGGCCTCGTCGCTGGGTACGTAAATCTCGAAGCCATCCTCGCCGGTGTACCCGGTTCGCGCAATCAGCACGTTGTAAAAACCCGCGACCTTGCCCCAGGTAAACCAGTAATTCTTGATCGCGGACAGGTCGGTGTCGGTCAACTTCTGCAGCGTCTCTGCTGCGCGCGGCCCCTGGATGGCGATCTGCGTGTACATGTCGCTGAAGTCGTTGATGTGGACCGAGGGCATGCTGCCGATGGTCTTGCGTACCCACTGAATGTCCTTCTCGCGCGTGCCCGCGTTAATGACGATCAGGTAGTCGTTCTCGCTGAGCTTGTGCAGCACCACGTCGTCGACGAACGTACCCTGCGGCGTCAGCATGGCAGAGTAGTGGGCCTGGCCGATCTGCAACTTGCTGGCATCGTTCATCAACAGGCGCTGCACGGCGTCCAGCGAACCCGGCCCACGCAGCTGGATGCAGCCCATGTGCGACACGTCAAACACCCCCACAGAAGTGCGCACGGCGTTGTGTTCGCTCAACAGGCCGCTGTATTCCACGGGCATCTCCCAGCCGCCAAAGTCGACCATTTTTGCGCGCAGTGACTTGTGCGTGTTGAAGAGTGCGGTGCGGCGAAGTGCAGATTGGGTGCTCGTATCGGTCATGATCCTGCCTGTTTGTAAACTTGTGCGGACCCGCAGAAAGGCAGTCCGCTCTCTTTTTGATGGTATCGTGAGCGCGTGTTGGCGCATCGTATGCGCGTGTGCCCATGCTGACGCCAAGATCGTTTCTGCCTGTCGCAGGTGCTGCCGCGCTTTTGCTGTGCGGTGCCTTGCTGGCACAAACAGCAGACCGTTCTGCCGCTCCACCAGCGCCTGCAACCACGGCACCGGTCGCGCACAGCGGCACGTACTCCGTGGTAAACGGGGAACTTATCGTGGCGCCCGGCCTGCGCATTCCCAACGGCAACGTTCCCTGGATTCTCGACGTGATCGACGGCAAACAGGTGCTGGTGCCGGTTCATCACGCTGCTTTTACCCAGACCACAGGCGGTTCTGCGACTCTGCAGGGTGCAGCGTCACGCACGGCAGTGCACTCGTCTTCGCCGGTCTTCTTTGTCCACACCAGCGACCGCACTGAGAATACAGGCGACGCGGGTCGCGGTATGCCTACCGGCTGGGCACTGTTGCAGGCCACAGTCACAGACAATGCCCGCACGGTGGACCGCATGAAGTTTTCCGATGTGTCGGCAGGCACGGTCTGCACTGGCTCGGCATTGTGCGCGCAGGCAGAATCCCTGCCGGACGGCTGGCTGCGCATTACGCCACGCGCACCGCTGGAAGCAGGCGAGTATGCCCTGGTGCCCGTTCCACGCAGCGCCACGTCGCAGTCGGCACTTGCCTATGACTTCACCGTCAACACGGGCCTGGCCGCGCCGAAGGATTTGGTGAGTCCCGGACAGAACCTGGACGCCGTCAAGAAGAAGAAGCGCTGACGCCTAGGACGTTTCGATTTTCCTTGCCCTCAGGAAGCTGCTGACCGAAAAATAGACAAACAACAAGGCCAACAGGCAGAAGACCAGCAAGCGACGCCGGTCGGCAGCCAGTGTGCTGAACGCTCCCGCCCGGTGATGCCACGCGCCTACCGCAAACGAGAACGCAAATAGCGCAAAAAAACTGCCGGTCAACTCA
Organism: Janthinobacterium lividum; assembly: GCA_050954745.1. Taxonomy (GTDB): domain Bacteria; phylum Acidobacteriota; class Terriglobia; order Terriglobales; family Acidobacteriaceae; genus Terriglobus. Next base: position 27,413 of record JBPBQP010000077.1, read on the forward strand.
TGCCACAGTGCGCGGGAGGCCCGCCGAAAGGGTGTCAGCACACCTGCTCCAGCGGCCCGTGCCGCCGGCAACAGCGTAGTAGGAATGACCATACTGGGCGTTCGTGCAGCAGAGGACGCAGAAGCACGGGGGAACGAAGCAGGCTTCAGGATCTCTGGCTGTCGAAGGCGATTCCCTGTCGACGCGCTGCGACCCGGTTGAGTGGGCACCCCGTTCGCAGGGGCATCGGCTGTAGCGGCGTCGACTGCTTCCATGGCCGTTCGCGCTGCAAGGCGAGCACCCTTGCCCAGAACACGGCCTAGCCGGACACGATCCATGTTTTTATTTTACGACCACGCCGAATGGCAACACGGTGACAGCCTTGCCGATAGAGTTTGCATCCCAACTTTGATCTAAATTGAATTTCTGGAAGGAGCACGACACTCGATGAAAAGCTGGATCTGGATGGTAGGTGGTGTGTGCGCCGCGGCGGCAGGTTGGATTGTGTGGGGACCGAAGCGCGTGGAACCCGTGCGCGAGCTGGCGCATCAACTAGAGACTGCCTGGGCCGACCATCACACGCAGGCATAGGCCGTTATTTGCGGTGTGCCGAGCGGCCCGGTAAGGTTAACTATTGCCTCGCAACAAGGGGCGCACAGTAGCGTCGTACGTGCGTCTAATCGCTACGGCATGGGGGCAGCTTTGAGCAAAAAGATTAATCCACGCATCAAGGAACTGATTCAGCAACTGGGCGAAGCCATCCACGAATCCGTGTCTGAGTCGGACCAGATCTCAGGTGTTGTGCGTGAGATTCGCGAAGAGGGTTTCGACGTCCTGCTGATGCTGGAAGCGACGATTGGGCTGAACGAAGTGACTGCCGAATCAGAAGAGACGGACGAAGAAGAGACCGGCGAACCCTTTACGCGGAACGATGTCAGCTTTTTGAAATCGCTACGCATCTCCCTGCCGGATGAGGCACCGGAAAATACCGACAGCAAGCCCGATGAAGCCGCTTCGTAGAAGGCTGACCGCAGCGACTTGTCTCTTTTTGGTTTGTTAGCATCCAATCGACGTTGCCGCAGCTACACTCGCGTCAGCGTCGATTCTGTGTTGCTGGGGAACTGAATGAAAGACACACTAGGAGTGCTGCTGGCAGGTGGAGCCGGCGAACGGCTGTTCCCACTGACCAAAGAACGTGCAAAGCCTGCAGTTCCCTTTGCCGGGCAATACCGCATCATCGACATCACCCTGTCGAACTGCATCAACAGTGACCTGCGCAAGGTCTACATCATGACGCAGTACAAAGCGCTGTCACTGAACCGCCATATTCGCGAGGGCTGGGGCCCGGTTGTTGCGAATGAACTGGGCGAGTTCATCGAGATTCTGCCGCCCATGCAGCGCGTCAACCGCAACTGGTACCAGGGCACGGCTGACGCTGTCTACCAGAACATCTATTCCATTGGGTCGGAGCAGCCGAAGTACGTCATCATCCTGTCCGGCGACCACATTTACAAGATGAACTATCGCCTGATGATGGACCAGCACTGCCAGAGCGGTGCTGCATGCACCATCGCGACGCTGCCCGTGAATCCCGACGAGGTTGCAGGCTTCGGCGTGGTCGAGGTCAGTAAAAGCGGCGAGGTTATCGGATTTCAGGAGAAGCCGAAGACCACGACCGTCCGCTCCCCTTTCAACCCGGAAAAGGTCGACGCCTCCATGGGCATCTACATCTTTAATACGGACGTGCTGCTACCCGAGCTCCTGACCGACGCCGACGACCCCGATTCAAAGCATGACTTCGGCCACAACATTCTGCCGAAGCTGCTGGGCCGCTACAAGGTTTCGGCCTTCAACTTTGTCGATGAGAATCGTCAGGAAGCGCTCTATTGGCGCGACGTGGGTACGCTGGACGCGTACTACGAAGCCAACCTCGACATCGCCTCCGTCTCGCCGACCTTCAACCTGTACGACAAGGACTGGCCCATGCGGACCAGGCCGACGCAGTACCCGCCCGCCAAGTTCGTCTTTGGCGAAATGGGGCGTACCGGCATGGCGATTAACTCGGTCGTTTCGCCCGGCTGCGTAATCTCTGGTTCGGCGGTACGACAAAGTGTTTTGTCGCAGGACGTTCGCGTCAACTCCTACTCGGATATCGACTCGTCCGTGATCTTCACCCACGTGAACATCGGTCGGCATTGCCGGATCAAGCGGGCCATTATCGACCGCGACGTTCACATTCCAGACGGCACCGTCATCGGCTACGACCTGGTAGAAGACCGCAAGAAATATCACGTTACGCCCAGCGGCATTACCGTGGTGACGCGCGATATCTCGCCCTATGAAAACCCGGTCTCACCAGACTTTATGCAGACCATGTAGCTGTCCAGGTTTCTGGTTTCTAGGTTTCTGGATTGTTGCACTTCCAAGGAAGAGTCAACGATCAAGAAACACAGCAACCAGAAACCAGAAGCTTCTTTAGCGCGCGCCAAAGCGGTAGATTACACCGCCGGAAACGTACACGAATTCGCGCAGTTCGTCGCCAAAGTGTTCGAAAACAATTTCCGGCGACAGCCGAATGGCCAGCCGCGCAGAGCGGTTGAAGTCGATGCTGCCGCCAGCAACGCCGATCGCGGACGTCCGGTTGCTGTACAAGCCCGTTGCGCCATAAAAGGTATTGGCGGACAGACCGGGATTGCTGTGATCAAAGGTGCCGTGGGTTGCGCCAGCCAGCGCGTGGAAGTTCACCGCGTAGCGCTGCGTACCGATCCAGTGGTACTGCACACCACCCATGCCGATGAACTGCGACACCAGTGGGCGAGTCTGCACGCGCGGGTTGGTCGCCTGTCCGGCGGGCAGCACCGGCGTCGTGCCGTAGGTATTACGCACGTCGGCTACGACGCCATACTTTGGCGTCAACCAATAGGTCGCCATGACCTCGCCACCGGCCATGTTGTACCGCTTGGGCAGGTTTTGGCCAGCCTGGCCGTTGGAGTAGTTGATGCCACCGTACACTTCGTACTTCTCGGTATACGTCACGGGCGGTGGTGGCCGGAAGGTGTCCTGTGCCCGAGCTACAGAGGCTACCGCCAGGCAGCCGAGAGACGTCGCGAGCAACGTACGGAAGATGTTGGAAGCTAACTGCGCCGCATGGGCAGGTACGAGCGTCGCCGCGTGCGACGGCCCGGCAACCAGGGGCCGGGTACGGTTGATGTGCATGTTCCTCCACTGCTTGCAGCCGCCGTCGAACGATCCGGAACGAGCCTGGGATTGGCTCTGCGGATCCACCGGGGCTGCTTCCTTAAAGATATACCGTTCCATGGAAAAGCCTGGGTTCGCCAGCACGATTTGGCTGTGCGGGATGTGCGACAATGGCTTGTCTGAAGCACGCGGAGACGTTCGCTTCATGGAGGAAATCATGCTCAGCGATCTGTTCCAACCCATGCACCTGCTTATCATCGGACTGGTGGTTGTGGTGTTCTTCGGCGGCAAGAAGCTGCCGGAACTGGGCAAGGGCCTGGGCGAAGGCCTGAAGGGTTTCAAAGAGGGCCTGAAAGGTGTCACGGATGACGTGAAAAACGACGCGCATATCGTCACACCCGCTCCTGAAACGAAAGAAACTGTCATCAAGTAACTTGTAGTCCGATCCTTGTTATTCCGCATCGACGGCCCGTCAGCACCTTTGACGGGCTGTCTGCATTTTAGAAAAGGTAAACCGACTTGGCCACAGATTCCCCCTACCTGATCAAACCAGACAGCAAGGTCCGCCTGAAGCACCACGCCTCAAACGATACCGGGAAGCTGACCGACTCCGACGAGGCAAAGCCCCTTCTTGAAGGGCATCGCAAGCGCCTGGATAAGCTGCAGGAAGTGCTGTATGCCGGTGCGGAGCGCGGCCTGCTGGTTGTGCTGCAGGGCATGGACACGGCGGGCAAGGACGGCACCATCCGCAGCATCTTCGACGGTGTGAACCCGCAGGGCTGCAACGTGGCAGCTTTCAAGGTGCCCACCCCGTTGGAGCAAAAGCATGACTTCCTTTGGCGCTGCCACGCCGCCGTGCCACCGCGCGGCATGATCGGCATCTTTAACCGGTCGCATTATGAGGACGTTCTGTCGCCACGCGTACACGAACTCATCAGCGAGAAGACCGCAAAGCACCGCATGCAGCAGATCAACGACTTCGAAGCCATGCTGGTGGATAACGGTATCGCGGTGCTGAAGTTTTTTCTGCACATCTCTCCCGACGAACAAAAGAGTCGGCTGCAGGCTCGTATCGACAACCAGGACAAACACTGGAAGCTGTCCGCCGGAGACTTTGCCGAACGCAAGTTCTGGCCCGACTACCAGAAATGCTATGAGGAAATCTTCGAACAGACCAGCACAAAGCAGGCACCCTGGTTCGTCATCCCCGCAGACGAAAAGTGGTACCGCAATGTCGCCATCTCCGGCATTATTGCGGACACGCTCGAGGGTATGAAGCTGAAATACCCCACCTCGACGATCGATGTCTCGACGCTGAAGCTATAGCGTAATCAGCACCACAGCGGGCAGTGCAAGGGCCATGCCCCAGCGTTGCCGGGCCGTGGTCTTTTCGTGCAGGACCAGCGCTGCCAGCAGGATGGTACCCGCCGGGTAGATGCTGGCGAGTACCGCTGCAACGTCAAGCCGACCCAGCCGGGTGGCCTGCACAAAGCTCATGTTGCCGACCAGGTCCAGCGTGGCTCCGCCTATAATCCACAGCAAAAGTGTCACGTCCACGCGCGGCATCATGGTGCCCGGCTCCTTACCTCGCTCCCGCAGGGCGAACAACAGGAACAGGACCGTGCATATGCCAGCGCTGCCTACGCGCGCAGAGACCATTGGCCACAGCAGGCCAGAGAGGCCCGCCTGCTTCAACGCAACAAAGTAGATGCCAAAGCCAATACCAGACAACGCGGCCAGCAACGTGACCTTGCGCGAGGCCGTCGTACCTGCCTCTGCCGTGCTGGCGATCAGCCAGATCGCGGCTGCCGCCAGTGCGAAACCGGCGAACTGCGGCCAGTGGGCGAACCCTTCCGTCAGCTCTGAGACAACTGCAGGAACCGCGGCACACAGCAGGCCGCTGACCGACGCAGCAGAACCCATGTGTCCGCTGGAGAGCGCAAAGTAAAAGGCAATGAGCGCGATGCCCGAGACGGCCCCGCCACCAACGCCCCACAGAACTGCAGAGATGGGTGGAAGAGCGCTGTGCGCCCGTATGGCGACAGCAACCAGGACCGACAGGCTAACCAGATGGCCGACAATGACCACCAGCAGCGAAGCGCGAACCGTTCCACCCGCCCGCTTGACTGCGATGGACCCACCAAAGTCGCCGCCGCCCCAGCAGGCCGCTGCCAGCAAACCGAAGAAAGCGGTTCCGCCAAGTAGCGGATGCAAGCCTGCCACGGCTAGCGCGGCGTGGTGGTGTTGTTGGTACCGCTGCCGTTGCGCATTACGTTTTCGGGCGTTGGATAGTAGCCCCGCTTGGCAATCACATCGAGACCAGGCCGTAAGACCTTGACCTCAACCGTGCGGAACTTGCCATCGGTAAGCGGCTCGTTGGAGTAGTAGCCGGCGGTGTACTGGACGCGAACGTCTTCGGCAATCTTCGAGAAACTCTGCTCGATGCCTTTCTGCCGAAACTCGGAAACGGCCTCGCCGCCGGTCTGCGCGGTGTACTGCGGCAGGATGTTTTCGCGCATAGTGAACGGAATATGGTAGCGATCCAGAAAGCCGATGTAAGGCGTGGCAGAGTCGCCAACTACCGTTGCGTAGACGGCGATCTTGTTCGTCTGCATGTAACGGATATTGTCTTTGAATTTCGCCTTGGACCCATATTCCTTGCCATCGCTGATGACATAGACAATACGGCGGCGACCATCTGGCCGCTTGGCAAGACTTTGCGCTGCCAGAAAGATCGCGTCATTCAGCGCATGCGTCTCTTTCGCGGGCGTCTGGAAGGTCGAGGCAGAGTTGCGAACCGGCGCTGTATTGGGATCGAACGAACCCTTGCCGTTGATGTTGGTGGTCTGCGAGAGCGGTCCGCCCGGGCTGCCAAGGTACACCTCGCGCCCCGTCGATTTCGACTGTGAAATCACCGCGTTGATGCGCGGGCTCTGCGCTCCGGTGTAATCCGTCCGCATCACCGGATTGTTGTTGTAGGTAAAGATCGCCATTTCGTCATAGGGGGTGAACGCACCCTGCAACGCGCCCAGAGCCGTGTTGACGCGGCTCATGATGTCGAAAGGCAGCGACTGGTCAATGACAAACGCGACCGAAAGCGGAAATGGATCGCTAGTCCAGAACGTTACGTGCTTGCGAAGGCCATTTTCAAACACCTGAACTTCGCGCCAGTCCAGCGCGGGGACCAGGGCACCGCTCTTATCTTTGACAGTGAACGGGATCTGCACGAAATTAACGTTGGCGCGGATGGTCTGCACGCGGCCGCCCGGCCCCAGTTCTGCCTTGATGTCGGGTGCAGCCTCGGTGGTCGCAGGAATCTCCGCCGTCGCCGTGCTGGAAGGCAGCGCCGACACAGGAGCCGCGCCGTTCGAGGGATCGTCCAGCGGGTTGACACTGGTCGAGGGTGCGCCCTTGCCCGGCGTGATGTTTGCTGCATTCGGCAGTGTTTGGGGGCGCGGGCTATCTGGAATGGCCTGCGCCTGGGGCGAATCGGGCAGCGCCGCCTGCTGGGCTGCCAGCGCTCCTGTACCCGCCACAAATACCGCTACCATGCATGCTGCTGATCCAAACTTCACCGAAGACTCCCTCTAACTACGCCATAACAAGACTATCAGCGGGCATCTATAAAGCCGCGCCACTGCTGACCAATGCCGTTTGGACGCGGGAGCGGCCGTGTTCGTTGTCGCGCAGACGGAAGCTGCTGCAAAGCCATGTGCGAACCCTGTCAGAACAGACGTAGACAATCTGGCGAGCTGTGCCGTCCAACGCAGTATGCGTCTGCTGCACTTGCTCTGCCTGTCCTGTCTTTTGTCCGCCGCGGCTGTGCTGCCTGCACAGGAAGCGCCCTCGCCGGGTGGGCCTCCCCCTGCCAGCAAGGCACCACCTCCTGCCCCGGAAGATGTGGCCGACGGCCAGACGCTGAAGGTCCGCGTCAACCTGGTCAACACCTACTTCAGTGCGCGCGACAAGGGCGGCTTCCTGACCGGCCTGCATAAAGATGACTGCCAGGTCTTCGAGAACAAGGAAGAGCAGACGATCAAGAACTTCACCCAGGAAAAGAAGTTGCCGCTGACCATCGGCATCCTGCTGGACACCAGCGGGTCGCAGCAGAACGTGCTGCCGCTGGAGCAGGAGAGTGGCGCCCAGTTCCTCAAAGACATGCTGACGCCGAAGGACGAAGCCTTCCTGATCTCGTTCGACATCAACGTCGACCTGCTGGCCGACTACACCAACAGCCCCCGGGAACTGCGCCGCGCCATCGAAAAGGCGCAGATCAACACCGGCGCGGGCACCGGATCCGTCACCGGCAACATGACGCCCAAGGGCACGCTGCTGTATGACGCCGTGTACCTGGCGACGCACGAGAAGCTGCACGACGAGGCCGGGCGAAAGGTCATCGTCATGCTGACCGATGGAGGCGACCAGGGCAGCAACGTCAAGCTGAAGGAGGCCATTGAGTCTGCGCAGAAGGCCAACGCAATCATCTACGTCATCCTGATCAGCGACCAGGGCTTCTTCGGCCAGTACATGGGCTTCAACCCGGCTGCAGACATGGATCGGCTGGCACACGATACCGGCGGCCGCGTCATCAACATCGGTCATAACGCGAAGAAGCTGGACGAAGCCTTTGCGCAGATCTCCGATGAGCTGCGCACGCAGTACCTTGTCAGCTACACACCCAAGAACACGAGCCTTGACGGGTCATTCCGAAACATCAGCATTTCATGCGGCAAGGATGTAAAAGTACAGGCTCGCAAGGGGTACTACGCCGTGTCCGATTCAAATACAGAGTAGCCTTCGTGTTTGGGAATTAGGCCTCCATCGCACCCGAGTAAACCGCCATCCCAGCCACGGCGTCCACACCCATCGCATCCAGATCGTCCACTTCGCGCTGCTCCTTAATACCGCCCGCGACGATCAACTGCTTGGCCGTGCAAGCGCGCAGGATGCCGGCGATGTCCATGGGAAAGCCGCTCATGGTGCCTTCCGTATCCACGTGCGTGTACAGGAAAGCGGCGCAGTCGTTTTCTAGCCAGGTGACGGCTTCCTCGGGAGTCAGATCGACCTGCTCTTTCCATCCCTTGACGGCGACCTTGCCGCCCTTGGTGTCGACGGAGAAGACAAGCTGCTCCTCACCGAGCGTCTTTCGCAGAGACTCTGCTAAAGCAAGATTCATGATCGGGTGCCGCTTGCGGTCAGCCTCGTTGTTGCCGCCGAAGAGGGTCGAGCCGTAGATCACGCGCTTCGCACCCAGGTCGAGCATCGCCTGTCCGTCGTCTGCTGTGCGCAGGCCGCCGCCCACCTGGCACGTCAGCCGTGACGTGAACTGCCGGATGAGCGAGCGATTGTCGCCCTGCCGCATGGCCGCGTCCAGGTCGATCAATTGCACCAGCGGGTACTTTTCGAAGCGGGTAATCCAGTATTCAAAATCGTCAAAGGCGAGCTTCAGCTTTTCGCCCTGGACCAGTTGCACAATCTGGCCGTTCATCAGGTCAATGGATGGAATCAACATGTCCCGTCTATTGTCGCAAAGGTGCGGGGTCTGATTGTGCATCTGCGAGTCACGTCCGGGTGAGGGCATCCCGCCGTCATCCTGAGCGCAGTCGAGGGACCTGCTTTCCTTCAGGCTGCACTGCCGCTTCAGGAAAACAGCAGATCCTTCGGCTTCGCTCAGGATGACGAAGAAAAGTTTGTGTGCACCGGGATCACAGCCGCGCAAAGATCACAGCCGAACGGACACACCCTGCGCACGCAACTCCCGTTTCAGCGCCCACGAATCCGTCACGCCAAAGTGGAAGATACTCGCGGCCAAGGCGGCATCTGCCTTGCCTCGTCCGAAAACATCGACAAAGTGTTGTGCGTTCCCGGCACCACCACTCGCGATCACCGGGATCTGCACTGCCTGCGAGACGGCGGCGGTCAGTTCGTCGTCAAAGCCGGTGCGTCTGCCGTCGGAATCCATACTGGTCAGCAGGATCTCGCCCGCGCCGCGCTGCTCTGCTTCCTTTGCCCAGTCCACCGCGCGCCGTCCGGTCGGTTTGCGGCCGCCACTGACGTAAACTTCTGCCTCGCCCACAGGGTCGGCAGCCTCAGCCTTGCGCCGGGCGTCAATGGCCACAATGACCGCCTGCGCACCGAAGCTGCCGCCGATCTCACCGATGAGCTCAGGCCGCGCAATGGCCGACGAGTTGATGGAGACCTTGTCTGCACCCGCGTTAAAGACCGCCGCTGCATCGTCCGCGGAACGAATGCCGCCACCCACCGTGAACGGGATGAACAGCCTGTCAGCGGTGCGCTTGACCGTGTCGACCAGCGTGCCCCGGCCTTCATGCGTGGCGGTAATGTCCAGCAGCACAATCTCATCCGCCCCGGCGGCGGCGTGGCGGTGCGCCAGTTCGGCGGGGTCACCCGCGTCGACGATATCGACAAACTGGATGCCCTTCACGACGCGGCCTCCGCGTACGTCCAGGCAGGCGATGATGCGTTTGGTGAGCATGATGATCTGGGTCGATTCTAAGCGCGTACGCGCTGCATGCCGGTGGCTGAAAAGTATCGGCCGCCATCTTCCACAACTCTCCGCGATAAGCGAACAGGTTGCGCTGCCACGCTTTAGAATCAATGCATGACCTACCCGGCAAGCTACCGCTACACCAAAGAGCATGAGTGGATCGAAGCAGACGGTGCCAACGCGACCGTCGGCATCACGGATTACGCGCAGCACCTGCTGGGCGACATCGTTTTTGTTGACCTGCCCAAGATCGGCCAGGTCCTCAGCCAGAAGTCGCCGCTGGGTTCGGTGGAGAGCGTGAAGGCCGTAAGTGACGTGTATGCCCCCGCATCCGGCACCGTGACCGAGATCAACGACACGCTGACCTCTGCGCCAGAGACGATCAACGCCGAGGCAAACACCACCTGGATGATCAAGCTGACGCTGACTGACGTTGCCGAACTCGACACCCTGCTGGACAGCGCCGCCTACGAGCAATACGTGCAGGAAGAGACCGGCAAGTAGCTTTGCCGGGGTACTGCTCCATGCGGTGAAAGGCGCCGGTCCGGCTATCCGCTCCGACGCACACGTCGCGCACTGAATGCGTCGGGCGCACCCCGCCCGGCATCGGAAAGGCTAGACCATGCGATACCTACCGAAGTCGCCCGCGGACCGCGCGGCCATGTTGCAGGAGATTGGTGTCGAGTCCATCGACGACCTGTTCTCGACCGTTCCCGCCGAGTATCGCCTGACCGGCGACATGAACATTCCGCGCCAGCACAGCGAGCATGAAGTTGTCGAAGCTTTCAAGGCGTATGCCGCGCAGAACGCCACCGGCTACAGCAGCTTTCTGGGAGCAGGCGCCTACCGGCATTACCGCCCGGTGCTGATCGATTCCCTGTCGCAACGCGGTGAATTTCTGACCAGCTACACGCCATACCAGCCCGAAATTGCACAGGGCACCCTACAGGCGCTGTTCGAGTTCCAGTCGATGATTTGTGAACTGACCGGCATGGACATCGCCAACGCCAGCATGTATGACGGCAGCACCGGCGCGGCAGAGGCCGTGATGATGGCCGTCCGCGTCACCGGTCGCAACGCCGCTGTCATCGCTCGTACCGTGCACCCGGAATATCGCGAGGTGTTGGGCACCTACGCGCAGCACCAGGGCATTCCGACTGCAGAAGTCGGGTACTTGTCGAATGGCCGTGTCGATCTGGCTGCGCTGGACGCCGCCATCACCAGCGATACCGCCTGCGTACTCATCCAGTCACCCAACTTCTTTGGCACCATCGAAGACGTCGCGGCCATTGCAGAAGTGGCACATGCCAAGGGCGCTCTGCTGATCGTTTCCATTGCAGAAGCCGTGTCGCTCGGCATCGTAAAGCCGCCCGTCGAAGCCGATATCGTCTCGTTGGAAGCGCAAAGCTTTGGCGTTGCTGTCGGCTACGGCGGACCGTACTGCGGCGTCATCGCGGCAAAGGAAAAGTTTCTGCGCCAGATGCCGGGCCGCCTCTGTGGTGAGACTGTCGATATGGAAGGCCGTCGCGGCTTTGTGCTAACGCTGTCCACGCGCGAGCAGCACATCCGCCGCGAAAAGGCGACCAGCAACATCTGCACCAATCAGTCGTTGGTTGCGCTGATGGTCACCATCTTTCTGACCGTTTACGGTAAGGGCCTGCGCGAACTCGCAGAGCAGAATCTTGCCAAGGCACACTTCACCGCCTCTTCCCTGTCGGCGGTCGAGGGTTCCAAGCTGCTGTTTGATGGCGCTCCTCGCTTCAACGAATTTGTGCTGCATACCGCGCAGCCTGCCGCAGAGATCAGCGCGGCGCTGCTCGAAGAGAAGATTATCGGAGGCCTGTCACTTGCGCAGTGGTACCCGGAACTGGGCGAGGGTGCCTCCCTCTGGTGTGCGACAGAACTAACCACGCGCGCGGAGATCGACCATGCCGCAGCTGCCGTGACGAATGCAATCATGGGCGAGCGTGAATTGGTCGGCGCTTAAAGCTTGGCAATGCAGTAAAGAGTGGCATAAGCCACCGATAGACAAAGCGTCGGCTTATGCCGCCGACTAAAAGCCCTGCAGGACACCCTTTAGGAAAGTGGGTCTAGGCAGGACATAAGGGAATCCGATGAGTTTGGATAGTCTGTCCGGTGAACGACTGACTGCGGTTGAGTTTGTGCAGGACTTTCTGCAACTACGCTTTGACGACGCACTGCTGACGCTGTTCGTCTGGCCGGACGCAGCAGACGCGGACGGTATTTCGGTCGGCTATGGTCAGCCTAACTACCGTGATGCCCTCTGCTCCGCCATCGGTGAACTGGTCACTACATCCGAGTTCGATGAGGGCCGGTCACTGACGGTGGAGTTTGAGAACGGAACGGTCTTCGCCCTGAGCCTGCGCGCAGAAGACCTGGATACGCCCGAGGTGGGCAGCTTTCTCTCGTCAGACGGCGAGACCACGGAACTCTAAGGAGTCAAGCATGATCGGCAAGGATCACCATTATTCCGCTGCGCTGCGCTGGACCGGCAATCGCGGGACGGGCACGTCCGGATACCGGGACTATGACCGCAGCTACACCCTTGCCGCAAATGGCAAGCCCGAGCTTGAGGGGTCCTCTGACCCGACGTTTCGCGGGGATGCTGCGAAGTGGAACCCTGAGGAAATGCTGCTGTCGGCCTTGTCATCGTGCCACATGCTGTCGTACTTGCACCTGTGTGCGGACGCGGGTATTACCGTCCTCGAATACACCGACGACATATCAGGCACCATGGAACTCCTGCCCGGCGGTATGGGCCGCTTCACCGGCGTTACCCTGCGGCCACGCGTCATGGTCAGCGACTCGGCGGATCTGGCCGCTGCGGAAGCATTGCACGACACGGCGCACCGTGCTTGTTTTATCGCGAATTCCGTCAACTTTCCCGTTCGCTGCGAGGCAGTCGTCCTGCCCGTGGCGCACGCTGCAGGAGGCATAAACGCCATGGCAAACACAGCCGTTTTGGACCAGCCCGTCGTCGAATCCGCCACGCAGAAGACCCCGGCCGCAACGCCTTTTGTGGGGACTCCGCGCAAGGCCACCACGCATACCAGCCAGAACGAAGGCCTGATCTTCGAGAAAAGTTCGCCGGGCAAAAAAGCCTATCGCATGGACGAACTGGACGTACCGGCAGTGGATGCAGCAGCCCTGCTGGGCAGCAGCATTCGCAAGGATCTGGGCGAGATGCCGGAGATGAGCGAGATTGAGATCGTTCGCCATTTCACCCGGCTTTCCACCTGGAACTATGCCATCGACCTCGGCATGTTCCCGCTGGGCAGCTGCACCATGAAGTACAACGGTCGCGTCAACGAAGCCGTTTCGCGCTTCGAGGGCATCGCGGAGGCGCATCCTTACCAGCCGGTTTCGCTGTCGCAGGGTGCGCTCGGCATCATGAAGCAGCTGCAGGATTGCCTGCTGGAAATCACCGGCATGGACGCCATTACGCTGCAGCCTGCAGCCGGTGCGCACGGCGAGTTCACTGGCGTTCTGATGATCCGCGCTTACCACCAGAGCAAGGGCAACCCACGCAAAAAGGTGCTGGTACCCGACTCCGCTCATGGCACCAATCCGGCTACTGCTGCCGTCGTCGGCTACCAGGTGCAGAACCTGAAGTCGAACGCAGAGGGTGCCATCGACCTCGAAGCTCTGCGTGCGGCTGTCGACGAAGACACCGCTGCGCTCATGCTGACAAACCCGTCGACCATCGGTGTTTTTGAGTCCCAGATTCACGAAATTGCAGACATTCTGCACGCCAAGGGCGCGCTTCTGTACATGGACGGCGCGAACATGAATGCGCTGGTCGGAAAGACGCGTCCCGGCGACTTTGGTGCAGATGTCATGCACCTGAACCTGCACAAAACCTTCTCCACACCGCACGGCGGTGGTGGTCCAGGCTCTGGTCCGGTCGCCTGCAAGGCCATTCTGGAACCCTTTTTACCCAAGCCGACCGTTGTGCAAAAAACGGATGGAACCCTGGGTTTTGACTACGATAGGCCACTTTCCGTGGGCCGAGTGCGCATGTTCTACGGCAACTTCGGCATGTTTGTCCGTGCGCTTGCGTACACCCTCGCCAACGGCCCGGACGGCCTGCGCCAGACTACCGAAGACGCCGTTCTGAATGCCAACTACATCCGCGCCAAGCTCGACGGTTACTTCGATCTGCCGTACAAGACGGCATCGATGCACGAGGTTGTTTTCAGCGACAGGCTGCAGGCAAAGAACGGCGTAAAGACGGGCGACATGGGCAAGCGCCTGATCGACTACGGCTTCCACGCCTACACGACCAGCTTTCCCCAAATTGTCAGCGGCGCCATGATGATCGAGCCCACCGAGAGCGAGTCACGCGAGGAGCTTGACCTGCTGATCGACGCCCTGCAGCAGATTTCCCGCGAGGCGGCTGAGAATCCTGAGCTGGTTAAGACCGCCCCGCACAGCACGCGTATTCGTCGGCTGGACGAGACAGGAGCAGCGCGCAAACCCATCCTTCGCTGGAAGGCTCCCATTGCCAAAGATTCGCTTGAACCCGACTCTGCTTTGAAGGAATGGTAGCGAATGTCTGTCTTCCGGGATCGCCGGGAAGAGCTGGAAAAATACGAGTTCATGATGGGCACAGCGAGCGGCCGCATGGCCGTTTCGCTGGACGTGCTGACAGACTCGCTTGCGCTCATCGGGCAGCATGGGGTGTACTGCACCTCTCACCGTAATCCTGCAGTACCTGCGATGGATTTGCAGGCGGTCATGCGCGGCATAACCGATGCCAAGGAACTGATTGGTTCAGCGATGGAAGAGTTACGGAAGGCCAAGCTGGCCGCTGCTGTCGAGGCCTCCTAATTCTCTTCATTGCTGCGGGCCGCGAAGCAGATTCCTATGCATTATCGCGGCAGGACACATGTCAGGGGTAAGCCGCAGGTGATCACGCAAAGTTGTTTGCAGTACACTAAACACAGGCACTCGTAGCTCAGCTGGATAGAGCGGCAGCCTCCGAAGCTGTAGGTCAGAGGTTCGAATCCTCTCGAGTGCACCACCTTTTGAATGACGACATACAGCAGAAACGCCCCAGCATCGCTGGGGCGTTTCTGCGTTCCAGTGCTGATTTAGAAGTACAGACGACCCAGCAACTGCAGCTGGCGCGGGCCGTACAGCGTGCTGGACGTGCTGGTCTGGTTCTCAAACTGCTGGCCGGTGTAAGGCACCAGGCAGCCGTTGCCAATGCCCTGACTTGCACTTACCGGGCATGCCGTTCCGTTGCTCGTCGTACCACCCGCTGTGTATGCAGCGAAGGTGCTGTTTACACCCAGACGGTTGCGGTGGTTGGCAATGTTGAAGGCCTCTGCCGCGAACTCAAGACGAATGCCCTCGTGAATGGGAAACTGCCGAGAGAACCGCATGTCCGTGTTGTGAATACCGGGTCCCTTGAAGGCATTCCGCGGAGCAACTGCTGTCGGCACACGGCCAGGTGTTCCCGAGTTATTCAAGGAAAGCGCAGCGAAGGACAAGCCACCATCGCCGATCGGCGATGTGGGCGAGTTATTTAGGAAAGCCGTGATGGGTGCGCCCGTCTGGGCTGTCACCGTGGTGGTAAGCTGCCAGCCATTTACCGCATACTTCAGGTAGTTATTGCCGATGCCGAAGGACGAGGTAGCCACTAGCGAACCAACAAAGCGGCCGCGGATATCGATGTCAGACCGGGAGTACTCCGAACTACGACCCGAGCGATGGCCGGTGGCAAACGGGTCCAGGGCGGTGTCGGTGCCGTTGAAGGTACCATTCACGCCTGAGACTTGGCCGCCGTCCATGTTGTGCGCCCAGGTGTAGTTGGCCAGGACCTCGACGCCGTGGGAAAGCGGCTTACGAAAGCTCGCCGCCATGGAGTGGTACCAGCTATTGACGTCAGAGAAGCCGGTCAGCACGGAACCCGTGTTGGTCGAGAGACGCCGTGTGTACGTCGTCACTGGAATCACGGTCGTCGTGCCGTTGGCTGCGATGTTGGTGTAAGTACGAGGCGTGGCAGAGGTCGGATCGACGTTGGTATCCACGAAGATGGGCAGGCGCATACCACGCGTCCCGACGTAGGACATGGTTAGCGTCGCGCGCCCTGGCAGCTGTTGCTCGACCGACAGGTCGTAGGAGTGGGTAAACGGGTTCAGAAAGCCTGGGTCGTTGCCGCGTGCCGCCAGCACAGAAGCTGGCAGGCCGGGGTTAACCGCGGGAGTCGGTGCGCCTGTGACCAGGTTGGATGGTGCCGGTCCCGGCGGGGTGAAGGCTGGAATGGCACCCTGCGGCGCGTAGGTCGGAAAGCGACCCGCCGAGCGGAAGCAGCGGTTGGTGCCTGCCGCCGGCGTACAGGTCTGTGCGAAGGCGGTACCCGCGTTAATGGTCCCGGTGTAGTACGGGCTGTTCGGCGAGTTATCCAGGGCGGCAGTACCCGTGGCTGCGTTGGCAGTCACGTTAGGCAAGGGGCTCACGTTGAACTGCTGCTGGTACACACCATTCTCACGCCGGTTGGCGTAGAAGGTAGAGTTCGAGGTCAGCGCGAAGAACAGGCCGTACCCACCGCGCACGACCGTACCATCCTGCGGCGTCCAAGCAAAACCGAAGCGAGGCGCAGCCTGGTGGTAGTCGATATTGATGGTGCTGGTGTAGGTCTGGGCTACAGACGAGGTAAGATTCGGCCGCTCCGGCTGTGGCACCAGCTGCACGTCATACCGTGCCCCCAGGGAGAGCAGCAGCTTGGGCGTAATCTTCCAGTCGTCCTGTGCAAAGACATCGAGGTCTTTGTTCCAGAAATCGTCTGCACCGATTCCGGTGACCGGGTCCGTCACCTGCGTGAAGCCGTTATAGTGCTTGCCGCCGTTGGCACCATAGACGTCCTGAATCCAGTTCGCGAAGTTGAACTCTGCAGTTCCAGTGCTGTACGAGAAGTTGCCGTTGCCCTGAAAGAGGTTTGCAATCTGCTCGTGGATCAGGTTGACATCCACGCCCACCTTGATGCTGTGGCGGCCAATGACATTGTTGTAGATGTCGGTGATCTGCCAGCGGTGCTCATCCGGAAAGGCGCCGCGGGGCAGCGCGCTGGTTTCGCCGTACTGGAACAGGTTGGTCACGCTAAGCGACGGACCGCCGCTGTTGGTGCTGGCCGTCTCCAGGTCGCGCGACCACTGGAAGTGAACCACGTTGTTGCTGTGGCTGTTCAGCGCTGTTTCCGCGTTGGCAAACAGGAAACGCTCGTGGAAGTTGATGCCGCCATTCTGCGAAATGCCGCCGTTGTTCACCGTGATGCCTGAGTTGTAGCCGTTCGGAATCTTCAGGTTTTCCCAAAGGAACGACGCGGAGACGTGTGTTTTCGAGCTGAGTTGGTAATCCAGTCGCGGCAGGAAGATGTCCTGCGTCGTATTCCGCGTAAAGGCACCAAGCTGGGTCCCGATAAAGCTGACGGCCTGACCGCATTGCGCTGCATTCACACCGGGAATGACGGACGGGTAGATCACATTGCCACGCGTCAGGTAGTTGGAGGTACGACCGTCGCAGAGTGCAACAAGATCACCCACTCGCTGTGCCGCATTGTTGTAAGTCGACAGGTACACAATGGGGTTAACGCGACGATACCCGTCGTAGACTGCGTGGAAGAAAAGCTTGTCCTTCACGATGGGTCCGCCGATGGAGGCACCAAACTGGTGCTGCACCTTGATGGTCTTCACCAGCGAGATGGCGCTGCCCTGGGTTACACCGTTGTACTTGTTCGTGGGGTCCAGAGCGTTAAAACCGGGGGTGCGGTAATACTCGTAGGCGTCGCCGTGGAAGCGGTTCGTGCCGGACTTGGTAATGGCGTTGATGACACCGCCGGCAGCCTGGCCAAATTCAGCCGAGTAGCTCGAAGTGGCCGACTGGAACTCCTTGATGGCGTCGATAGGGAAGACGTACGGCGCGCCGATGGAGCGGCCGCGGGCCTCTGAGAAGAAGGCCTGGTTGTTGTTTGCACCGTCGACCAGGTTGCTGTTGTACAGGCCCGAGATGCCGCGAAAGCTGAGCAGGCCGCTGGTTCCGTCGGGCACGACGTTGGGCGTCAGCAACACGAAGTTATCGAAGCGGCGACCGTTCACCGGCAGGTTTGAGACCAGCTCCTCAGAAACGACCTGCGACTGATCCGTTTTCTCGGAGTCGACCAGCACGGCCTCTGTGGTCACCACGACCTCGGTCGAGACGCTGGCTGCGGGCAGGGCGATGTCTACCGAATTGTTGCTGCCGACTGTTACTGCGATATTCTTCTGATCGACCCGGCCAAAGCCAGTGCCTGCCGAGGCGATAACTTCATAGCTGCCCGGCTGCAGGAAGCCTGCCGCGTAGTGACCGTCGCTGTCGGCCGTCAGGTCGCGCTTGGCACCGGTTCCCGTGTTGATGACGGTAATGGCTGCGCCCGGAATGATGCTGCCCGAGCTGTCGCGAACGACACCCGCGATGCCACCAAGGGCGGCTGACTGCGCAAAGCCGGTTGAACCGGTCACACTGATTGCGAGCAGCGCGGCTGCCTGCAGAGACTTCTTCGAAAATCGCTTGTTGTTCAAGTGCGTCGCTCCTAAAGCCCGTTCAGCCATGAAGGTCTGCCGGTGAATACGTCCGCATACATCAGCGAACAGGTGCGATCCGGTCTTTTTCGCGAACAGGTTCGCGCACGCCGACTTCGCAAAAAGGTTGAATACCTTCAGCGTCGGCGATGCGGAACTGCCTGTCAAGCAGGTTCCGTCAAACTGGTTCCACTTGGTTCACTTTTAGGGAATCACCGTCGTACAACTGGTCAGAGACGACGACACACACCACGTTTTATGCGTAGCCTCAAACACCACCGGGCAGCGGTACACTGCCCGCATGCCACGGTGCGCCTGCGGATGTTCTGACGTAACGAAGGGGGGACAGTTCTGTCCCGGTCATGACCAGAAGCTGCGGGCAGCCCTGGAACGTCGCCTGGGAGGCCTGCTGAAGCTGCGCGACCTGGTCACGGTGGTGGAGGACCATGCAGCAGGCAAGCTGACCGACGCGGTACTTAGCGCCAGAATCAGGGCGTTTCTGCCGGGGCGCTGACTACTTTGCCAGCTCGTCCTTCAGCATGGTGCTGACGGTTTTCATGTCGGCGTGGAGGCCGCTGGCCATGATGCGTTGCTGCACCACGCGCATGGCCGGGCCAATGTCCTTGGGGCCGGGCTTGCCACCTTCTTCAGCCAGGTGCGCGATGGCACCGTGAATGACTGCACGAATCTCGTCTTCACTGGCCGTCTGCGGCAGGTAGGTTTCCAGCAGCTTGATCTCGTCCAGTTCTTTGCTAGCCAGTTCGGGGCGGTTGCCGTTGGTGAACTGCTCGGCGGCGTCCTTGCGCTGCTTGACCATGGTGTTCAGCACGGCGGTCTCTTCGGCGTCGGTCAGTGGCTCGCGCTTGTCGATTTCCTTGTTCTTCATGGCAGACTTTGCCATACGCAGGGTCTCCAGGCGCAACGCTTCTTTCGCCTTCATGGCTGTGATGATGTCTTTGCCGATCTTTTCCGCAATTGCTGCCATGGTGTGCCTCGAACTTTCTCAACTGCAAGTTTACTGCCCGGCGACGGCGAAGCGGTCGCTTATAGGCCATCTGTTCCGCATGCGTGACGAGACACTCGGTAGACTAGACGCATGATCCGCAAGACACGCCTGTTTACGCCCGGTCCGACGCCCTTGTTGCCTGCTGCGCAGTTTGCCATGGCAGCCGCGGACATCCACCATCGCACGCCAGAGTTTCGCGCCCTGTACACGCGCGTCCTCGCACAACTGAAAGAGTTCGTCGGTACCAAGAACGACGTCATCATCCTGTCGTCGAGCGGCACGGGCGCCATGGAAGCTTCGGTCAGCAACCTGACCTCGCCCGGCGACCGCATCCTGGTGCTGACCGCCGGTAAATTCGGCGAACGCTGGACCGCACTGGGCAAAGCCTTTGGCTGCGCCGTCGACGTCGTCTCCGCGCCGTATGGCGAGACCTTTTCGATCGACCAGGTGAAGGCTGCGCTGAAGCTGGAAACACGCGCCGTGTTCATGCAGGCGACCGAAACCAGCACGGGCGTTCGCCACTGCGTACCCGCCGTTGCCAAGCTGTTGAAGGACACCCATAGCGAAGCGCTGCTGGTCGTCGATGCCATCACCGGCCTGGGCACCAGCCACCTCGACATGGATGAATGGGGCGTGGACGTGTTGATTGGCGGCTCGCAGAAGGCGGTGATGATTCCGCCCGGCTTGTCGTACATGGCCGTCAGCGACAAGGCCTGGGATCGCATGGAAGCGACCTACAATCCGCGCTACTACTTTGACCTGCGCAAGGAACGCAAGAATGCAAAGAACGGCGAAAGCGCCTATACGCCCGCTGTCGCGTTGATTGCCGCGCTGGGTGCCGCGCTGGATTGGATTGCTGCGCAGGGCGACGGCAGCCTGGCCGAAGGCCGCAAAAAGCTGATCGAGAACGCTGAAACGGTTGCCGCCATGACCCGTTCCGCGTGCGAAGCGATGGGCCTGAAGCTGTTCGCGCCTGAGGCAGCTTCGGCAGCAGCCACGGCAGTGCTTGCGCCCGAGGGCTTTACCTCGACGCAGTTCGTCAAGGCGCTTAAGTCTCGCTTCGCGGCCATCATTACCGACGGCCAGGGCGAAATGAAGGGGCAGATCTTCCGCATCGCGCATCTCGGCTTCTTTGATTACCTGGACACCATCTCGCTGATCGGCGCGCTGGAACAGGTGGCCGTGCAGGACCTGAAGCTGCCCGGTTTCGAGTTCGGCACCGCACTGGTCGCCGCGCAAAAGACCTACGCGGAACGCAGCGCAACGGCAGCCGCGGATCGCGCCTGCTTCTGCGGACGCACCGACGGCTGCTGCAGTTTGGTGCATCCGGAATACGGCGCGGGCGAGATCGCGCTCTACAAATAAATCGCGCTTCGCAGCAAACAAATGCCTCATCCTTCGCGGGATGGGGCATCGCTGCGAGCGTGGTGCGGTACAGTGGTCGCACACCATGCGCCGCCCTGCCCACATCGTTACTCCGCTACTCGCCGCTGCCGCGCTCTCCATCCTGACCGGTTGCCGGCCCAAGGAGATGCAGCGATGCGTCGATGAAAACAATAACGTCGTCGATGAAAAGCTGTGCGCAGGGCAGCCGCAGCAGGTGGTGCACCAGCAGCCGGACGGCCAGGGCGGCTTCATCCCGCTGTTTCTCCCCATGTACCGCAACTACTACGGTGGCGGCGGCGGGTATGGCATGGGCTCGCGGGTGTACGGCGGCGGCTATTCGCAAGTGCCGGGGCACAGCTATTCCTCGGGCAGCAGCGGCTTTTTTGGCCGACTGGGTGCCCGCGCTGGCAGCGTCACACGCGGTGGGTTTGGCTCGTCATTCGGCGGCGGGGGCGAATAGATGCAACGCAAACTGATGCAGCCGCGCGACAACTGGCAGGCAAGGGTGGAGACGGCGGGCCTGACCTTCCACTCGCCCGAAGACCTTGCGGCGGAAGGCGCGGTCTACTGGGATGAGTCGGCCTGTTACAGCTTCTCCGCGCGCGAAATCGACACGCTGGAAGCCGCTGCGAACGAACTGCAAACCATGTGCCTGGCCGCGGCGCAACACGTCATCGACCGGAAGCGATATGCCGACCTGACCATCCCCGAGGCAGCTATTCCGCTGATCGAGCAGGCATGGAACGCTGAGCCGCCCGCGCTTTACGGCCGTTTTGACCTGATGTACGACGGCAGCCAGCCGCCCAAACTGCTGGAATACAACGCCGACACGCCAACCTCGTTGATGGAAGCTGCCGTGGTCCAGTGGACGTGGCTGCAGGATGTAGCGCCCGACGCCGACCAGTTCAACAGCCTGCACGAACGGATGATTGCCAAATGGCGGGACATCGCGCCATACCTGAAGCAGCCCATCCACTTTGCGAGTGCGGACACGGAAGAAGACGTGCTCACCGTCGTCTACCTGCGCGACACGGCGGAGCAGGCCGGGCTGAAAACCGCTCAGTTGCTGATGGAAGAGATCGGCTGGGCAGACGACGCAGGCTGCTTTGTCGACCTGGAGAACCAGCCCATCCAGTCGCTGTTCAAGCTGTACCCGTGGGAGAGCCTGTTGGCCGAGCAGTTCGGCGCGGCGGCCCTTGGAACTTACAACCAGGTCACGTGGATCGAGCCGATCTGGAAAATGCTGCTGTCCAACAAGGGCATCCTGCCCATCCTGTGGGAGCTGTACCCGAGCCATCCGCTGCTGCTGGAGGCATACTTCGACGAGCCGCGCGGCATGACCAGCTACCTGCGCAAGCCGCTGCTGTCACGCGAGGGCGCAAACATTACGCCGGTGACTCCTGGCGGTTCGCAAACGACAGACGGACCCTACGGCAACGGCAGATTTGTCTGCCAGCGCATGGTGGAACCCGCCGTCTTCACCGCGCGCGACGGCACACCGCGCTTCCCTGTTCTGGGCCTGTGGATGATCGACCAGGAGTGTGGCGGCATGGGCATTCGCGAATCACGCACGCCCATCACGGGCAACCTGAGTTCGTTTGTGCCGCACCTGTTCCGGTAAGGCTGCTCGCTGTCGGCCTAGTGCTTCTGCTCAATCGCCTCGACAGAATCTGCATTGACATCAAACAGCCGGCAGCTTTCCGTCACCTCGTGGAAGCGGTACGAAGGATGCATAAACAGGCCCACGCGGGCATCGCCCGATCCCCAGACCTCCTGCACCAGCCACACACCGTCGTTTCTCGGCGCGGCAATGACATGCAGCAGAAAGCCCTTGTGAATGTTAGCCAGCAGGCCGCCGCCCACTTTTACATCGCGCACACCCTGCACGTTGGTGTCCTGCACGTGGCCGGTCGCCTCATCCACGGCAATGGTCCCTTGCATGGCTTCCACGGCCCGTTCCGCGATGCCGTTCGCCTTCGCGCTCGGGTCACCCATACCGTCGAACACGATGGTGGGGCGACCCGCAACCATCACACGGCGCTCGTTGGTTAATTTGATTAATCGAAGGATCTCTGCCTGGCTGATGCTATTCGGATTTGCCTTGCCCTTCTCGGCATCCTCAATCTGCTTCTTGACGCGCTCAACTTCCTTCTTCGCGTCGCCGCCGGTTAGCGGCTTGCCATTGTGCGTCACCACCTGCATGATCTGGTGCGACTTCACGAAGAAGATTTCGCGCTCGTCCGTATCCACCTTCTTGGTGCCGCCCTTGCCGTCCAGTTGGGTCGTTTCTGTCTTTACCCGGCATAGGTAGCGCTCACGCTGCTTATCGGTTGCCTCGTGCTGCTGCAGGGCGCGCTGGCGCAGCGCTTCCACGTTGGGCAGCGGCTTTTCCTGGGCTGTTGCCGATTGCACCGCAGGCAAAGACAGAACAACAATGACACTCGCTGAGCGGGCGAGTACGGAACAACGCGCAAGAGAGGGGAGCGCCATGTAATTACGATGCTATACGCCGCCTGCAATCTTCAGCGATTTCTGTGCACTGCAATGGTGAGACAACTTTAATCAGATCGCCGCGTCCATTGCAGTGGTGGTACGCGCCCACACTGGCAACCAGGGCGACGAAAGGCAAGTGCAATGACGCAACAGGAACAACAGCTTCTGAATGGCCTGATTGAACGAGTGAACGGCACACAGTTGCCCAGCAAGGATGACGAGGCAGAGCAGCTGCTGGGCCGCGCGCTCGGAACGAATCCGGACGCGCTCTACATCCTGTGCCAGACCGTGCTGGTGCAGCAGTTCGCCATGGACAACGCGCAGCGGCAGCTGACCGAGGCACGCGCGGAAAACGATCGTTTGAAAGCGGCAAAGCCACAGGAACACGGCAGCTTCCTGGGCAACCTGTTCGGCATGGGTCACAGCGAGAACGAAGTACCGCAACAGCAGGCACCACCGCAAACCGCACTTGCGAACCAGGGCGGATACACGGGTGCACCCAGCGGTTATGCTCCAGTTGCCAATGCGCCGACAGCACCGTACGGCCAGCCCATGTCGCAACCAGGTTACGGCCAGCCGCCCTATGGCAACGCCCCCGCGACGGGCGGTGGCATGTTTGGTAGCGGCAGCATGTTCGGTGGCGGCGGCGGTTTCTTGCAAGGTGCCATGCAAACTGCAGCCGGCGTGGTCGCGGGCCAGTTTGCGTTTCGCGCCATTGAAGACGTCTTCCACGGCTTCGGCGGTGGCGGCGGCGGAGAACGCGGCTTTGGGGGCGGATCGGAAGTCGTCAACAACTACTACGGCAACGACTCGACCGACAACAGTACCAGCGGTGACTTTGGCGACCGGCTGCGCGATGCCGACGGTCTGGGCAACGGCATGAGTTCTGACATTGAAGACCGCCGTGGCGACTCACACGGCTTCTTTGGCAGTGCGGACAACAGCAACGATGGTTCAGACTTTGTGGATAGCAGCAGCGACGACGGTAACTCCAACGACGATGGCGGCAGCTTCGACAGCGGTGATTCTGGCAGCAACGACGACGGCTTCTAAGACACTGCAGGCGCGCCGCCTGGCTCGGCGCGCCACTTGTTTTTGCAGACGCGCCGCCTAGTTGGTAACGCGCTCCCAGAAGCCTGAGGTAAGCAACGGATCCTTGTAGCGAGCGAACTGCTGCCATTGGGGATAGGCCGCCTGGAACTGCGCCGCGGTCATGCGTGCGTCTTTGGCCGGGTACAGCTTTCCACCGAAGTCCAGTGTCATGCTGGCCAGGCGATCAAACAGCGGGAAGCTCTTGTCCGGCTTGATCGGGAAATCCAGGGCCAGCGTGATGCCCGGCTGGGGAAAGCTCATCATGCCGGGCGAAGGCTTGTCGCCAAACGCCTTCAGCACGGCGAGGAAGCTAGCCAGGCCACTCTTCGCAACTTCATTCAAAATGGCGATGGTGCCTTCGCGCGCGCTCTCCCATGGAATGGCGTATTGGAACTGCAGCAGGCCGCTCTTGCCGTACAGCCGATTCCAGTGCAGAACCTTGTCCAGCGGATAGAAGAAGGGCTCGTAATCCTGCAGGCTGCGCACGCGCGGCTTGATCTGCTTATGGAAGAAGACCGTGTTGAACGCCGCGACCGTGGCACCATTTAGCGCAAACGACGGCGCGTCGAAGGGAAACACCAGCTTCGGATCGGGCGACGTGGTCAGCTTGTCCGGAATCTTGGAGTGATCGCCCAGCATGAAGATGCCACGTGCAAAGTTCTTGCCGGTGCTGGTGCAATCAATCCAGCTCACGGTGTACTCGACATTCTTGTACTGCTCCGTTAGGGCCAAAAACTCATCCACGCCATGGAACTGGATTCCCTCGTAGTCGATCAGGCGCGAGACGATTGGCTTCAAGCGAACCTGAATCCACGTAATAACACCCGTCAGGCCCAGGCCGCCGATAGTTGCAGCGAACCAGTCGGAATTGTCAGTAGCCGAGCAGTGCAGGCGCGTGCCGTCACTGCGCACCAGCTCAAACTGCGTCACGTGCGATCCAAAGGTGCCGCTGACGTGGTGATTTTTGCCATGAATATCGTTGGCAACGGCACCGCCCAGCGTCACATATTTCGTGCCAGGCGAAACGGGCAGGAACCAGCCACGCGGCACAGCAAAGTCAAGCAGCTGCGCAAGGCTAAGCCCGGCTTCCGCGGTTAAGAGCCCTGTTTCGTCATCGAAGGCCAACAGACGGTTCATGCCCGTCGTTACCAGCAGGTTGCCGTTCTTGAGCAGGCAACTGTCGCCGTAGCTGCGCCCCAGACCGACCGCCAGCGCACCTGTGGGCATGCCGCCATGCTTCTCCATCAACGCGGGATAGTCACCCTGCCAGGCCAGCGGCACCAGCTTCGCATCGTAGGTGGGGTAGCGTCCCCAGGAATTAAACGGTGCGGGACCGGGAGACGAAGTATCGACCGGCGTCGCACCACCGGCCGGTTGCGTGGTACTGGAGGATGATTCCGAGTTATCGACGAAGTTAGCCATCAATAGCTAGGATAGCGGATGTGGAGTTTTGGCTTGTTCAAGTTCTTACATAGGGGCACTTGCCGGCGAGTTTATAGCTAGCCGCGCTTCCAGCGATGCCTGGACATTGAACCGGGCTGCTTCTGGCGTCCTTACGGCAGGCAACCTGACCGCTGCCTTACTTCCCTTTCAGGGCGCCTGGGAGATCTGAAGCGACTACCTTGACCAGCGGATCAACTACACCGTTCCGCGACACCTGGATGAAGTACAGGTCTGTCGCCACCGCCAGGGTTTCAGGCGACCCAGCGACGGTCTGCCACTCCGCCGTCGGGTGTAACAGGGTCCAGTGTTGCGGATCCCCTACCCGTATCGGCATATCAAAGTTTGTTTCGCTGCTCTTCCACCGGTAGCGTAGCGTACCGGCCTTGCTGCCTGTTTCCAACTGCAGTTCTGGCAGCGCGGCATGGCGAAGATATTCATTGAACAGCGCGGTGTCATCGTGATGCAGGTGCTGGTTGTAATACGCAATCACATCGTCGGTCCGAACGTTCTGATGACGGAAATGCACCGCGAAGTCGTGCAGCGTCTTGTACCAAAGCTTGTCGTCGTTCACCACCGAGCGCAAGGTGTTGAGAAACAACGCACCCTTGAAATACTGGTCTTCATCCGGCGGCACGCGTCCGACATTTTCCTCGCCGACGATGGGGTAGGCCAGCTTGACCTTTTGCTTCAGGCCATTGATGTAACGAATGGCATCCTGATGCCCCCACCTCGCTTCGACATATACGTCTTCTGCGTAGGTCGTAAAACCTTCGTGGATCCACATATCGTTGCGATCTGCCGCGCTGACACTGTTACCAAACCATTCATGCGCACTTTCATGGATGATGATGAAATCGAATCGTGGACTAATACCGACGCCGGTCCAATCCTTGGCACCATAACTGTTCTTGAAGTGATTTCCGTAGGCTACAGCGCTTTGGTGTTCCATGCCCGAATAAGGCACTTCAATCAACTTATAACCGTCCCGCGCAAAGGGGTATGGCCCGAAATAACGGTTATAGATGGCAAGCATTGGCTTTGCCTGCGCAAACTGCATGCGAGCCTTGGCAAGGCTCTCCGGCAGAGCATAGAAATCCAGCGTCAACTTTCCAAGCCGATCGCTAAAATGCTCATACTTGCCGATGTTCAACGCGACGTCATAGTTATTAATCGGATCAGTGACACGCCAGGTCCAACGCGTGTAGCCGTCGTTTAACTCCACCTGCGTTTGCAGGCGGCCATTGGATACATCCATTAATCCCTTCGGCACTTCTACCGCAAGGGTCATGCCGTCCTGCGGCTCGTCGGCCCACTGATCCTTATTCGGCCACCAGATACTGGCACCGCTGTCTTCGCACGATGTAGCAATCCAGGGCCTGCCCGCTTCATCCTGGCGGAACAGCACGCCCCCAAAGCGGCCCGCCTCTTTTGGATAGCCACTGTAAGCGACGGTGATG
>JBPBQP010000078.1:0-44888 GCA_050954745.1 Janthinobacterium lividum
CGCATCCGTCATGTGTTCGGCATGGAGTGCGCTTGCGAACGAACTCAGTGAGATGCCAAGCGCCTCTCCATCCACGATTGCTGCCAGGCCGTCCAGGTCGGTCGTTTCAACGCGTGTTTCTGCTAACACCGGTGCGATGCGCCACGCCTCAGGGACGCCATGTTGCTCCATCCATCGCAGCAGGTTATCTTCCCGGGTGGTCACGGTAATGGGCTCTGCCTTCAGAAGACGACCGTTATCCTGCATCAGGTGACGCATGGATCCAACCCACGCGCCGTACGCGGCCTTCTGCTCTGCAGAGAACCCAAGCGCACCTAGCTGGAACTTCTTGTCTCCGTAGTTGCGTAGTTCCGTCCACAAGTTGTTGGCGGCGGACCGCGCAGCCGAAGCTGGATTGTTCAGTTCGTGCGACAGGTTCGCGGCCAGCTTGCCGAGTGCGTTCAGCTTCTCCGCCTGCTGTTCCATACGCGTCACTTCGCGGACGCGGTCCAGCAATGTCGATACGCAAAGTTGCCCCAGGGCGGGAATTGCTGCCAGCATTGTGGGGAAACAGGTTTCCTCAAAGTCCAGCGTCCAAAGTCTTCCGACTGCATAGCCATCGCCGCCGTAGGTCTTCATGCGGCTGAACGGCAGCTTTCCCGTCAGGTGCGCACTGCGGCCGATGAAGTACATTACGGGGCCGCCCGTGCGCCGAACGTGTATCTCTCCAGAGAGCAGGATGCTCATGTGACGTACGGTTTCACCGCCACGGAAGACCAACTGGCCTTCGGGTACAACATGTTCGGTCCCATGCTCCGCTAACCAGCGCAGGTCGTCCTCATGCAGGGTTTCAAGCGCCTTGACCCGCCGCAGCGCGCGCAGGATATCGCCGCCCGGCGATGCGGCAGGCGGCACAAATTGGTCCAGGGGATGCTCAAACTGCAACGCCGGTTCAGTGGTCGGGGGTGCCGCTGGTGCTGTTGCCATGCCAAGTCTCCTGCCTCCATGCTAGACGGCCCGCTGTGCAGCGGCAAAATGTTTGGACCGAACCGGCACCTTGCGCATGGAAGGGCGATCCACTGCAGTGGGCGCGTTTCCCAGACTCAGGGCTTTCGCCGCATTTCACCCTGACGCATGGGCATGGCGTCGATGGTGTGCTGCAGTGTCTCCCAAAGAATGGGTTGGTGCGACCGCAGCTTCTCACCGCCGTCCCTGCCAATCAGAATGACCGTGAACTCCCCCGCCTTGACGTGGAAGCGTACGCGGCTTTTCGCGTCAGATGGAGCTGACAGCAGCAGTGCAGGCACCGCCGGGTCGCTGCCAGCCAGGCCTGCCAGTACCAGGTCGCGCTCGTGAAAGTCAGTGACATGCTTCGCTGCAACGTCCAATTGGGCCTCAGCCAGCTGGTTATCGCCGTTACCGAACACCAGTAACACTCGCTGGTTGTGCAGCGCCTCAAGGGTGGTGGTCTTTATCTGTGACGGCGTGGAGATGGTTGCCATCGTGAACATACCCAGAAGAAATGCCGTAGTCGCGGTGCGTCGCATGGCTGTTTAGACGCAGGCGAAAGGCACACGCGACGCCAACTTACGGCAGGGTGATGACGATCTTGCCAAAATGCTCGCCGGCCTGCAGAGCTCGTAGTGCGGCCGGGGCTTCTGTGAACGGAAACACCTTATCCACCACCGGCTTCACGCCCGCTGCCGCAAAGGCCTCCAACGCCTCCCGCAGAAGAGCGCACGAGCCAACATAGATGCCTTGAACACGCAGCGTCTTGAACAGGATTTGCCCGATGTTCAGTGGCTGTTCAAGCCCGGTTAGAACGCCGATCACACTTACCTGCGCCCCCGTCGCCGCAGCCCGCAACGACAAAGGAAGGGTGCCCGCGCCACCCGTCTCCACTACGTGGGTCGCACCCTGCTTGTTCGTAAGCGCCCACACGGCTTTGTCCCACTCTGGCTGCTGCTTGTAGTTGATCGTCTCGTCCGCGCCCAGGGCACGTGTACGCTCCAGCTTGTCGTCGGAACTGCTGGTGATGATGGCCTTTGCTCCGCGAAGCTTCGCAATCTGCAAGCCGAAGATACTGACGCCGCCAGTGCCCAACAGAAGCACCGTATCACCCTTTCCCACGTTGCCAACGGTCACCATGGCATGCCACGCCGTAACTGCGGCGCATGGGAAGGTGGCCGCTTCTTCAAAGCTCAAGCCAGACGGAATGGGCACAAGGGCATGGTCTGGAAAAATGCGGCAGGTGGTGAGCGTGCCATCGAGCGCACCGCCCAGCGCCGAGGCCGCCACAGCGGCTGTGGGCGGGCCGTCAACCCAGTCCAGGAAGAATCCGCTTACCACCCGGTCGCCTGCCTGGAACGCAGTGACCTCCGAACCAACTGCAAGAACCTCACCCGCGCCGTCCGAGCACAGGATGCGCGGCTTTTCAACATTGGGATCGTATTTGCCGCCGACCAGCATCAGGTCGCGATAATTCAACGACACGGCACGAATTGCAACCAGAACGTCATGCGGACCCGGTTCCGGAACCTGCACAGTGTCAAAGGTCAGGGCGTCGATGCTGAAATCACCGGAGAGGCGGAGGGCAGTAGCTTCCATACGGCATTGGATGCCAAAGCATGCGCATTCGAAGTAAGTGTGGATAGGCCAAAAAGAACATGCGACAGACGCGGTGCCTGTCGCATGTAGCTTTCCGATGGAATTGCTTACGCCTTGACGACGGTGCCGTTCTCTACCTTGACCGGGTCAAGGAACGGCATGGCCGCGCGCAACTCCGCACCCACCTTCTCGATGGGGTGCTCACGATCCTGCTCACGGAACTTCGTGAACTCCTTGCGACCGGTGTTCTGGTCTTCAATGAAGCGCTTGGCAAAGCTGCCATCCTGAATGTCCTTCAGCAAACCCTTCATTGCTTCCTTGACCTCAGGCGTCACAATGCGTGGGCCGGCAACGTAGTCGCCCCACTCCGCCGTGTCGCTGATGCTGTGGCGCATGTATTCCAGGCCGCCCCGATACATCAGGTCGACGATCAGCTTCAGCTCATGCAGCACTTCGAAGTAGGCCAGTTCGGGCTGGTAACCCGCTTCGGTCAGCACCTCGAAACCAGCCTTCACCAACGCCGCGGTTCCGCCGCACAGCACGGCTTGCTCGCCGAACAGGTCGGTCTCAGTTTCTTCCGTGAAGGTGGTTTCGAGTACGCCAGCGCGGGTGCAGCCGATGCCCTTGGCATAGCTCAGTGCGTTGGCCAGAGCATTGCCGCTGGCGTCCTGCTCCACGGCAACCAGTCCGGGTACGCCACCACCCTCGGTGAACACTTCACGCACGCGATGGCCCGGCGACTTGGGCGCCACCAATGACACATCGACATCCGCAGGAGGCGTGATGGTGCGGAAACGGATGTTAAAGCCATGCGCAAACATCAGCGTCTTGCCCTTGGTCAGGCCAGGCTCGATCTCCTTGTACACAGCCGCGGCAGTCTGGTCCGGAACGAGAACCATGATGGTGTCAGCCCACTGTGCCGCATCCGCAACAGAGAGCACTTCAAGCCCGGCAGACTTCGCCTTCTCCGCACCCTTCGAACCTGCACGCAGGCCTACCTTTACCTCAACGCCGCTGTCCTTCAGGTTGAGCGCGTGCGCGTGACCCTGCGAGCCGTAGCCGATGATGGCCACCTTCTTTGCCTGGATAAGGGAGAGGTCTGCATCCTGATCGTGATAAGTCTTTGCCATTAGTTTGTAAGTCTCTTTCTTGGTCTTTGTATCTCTATCTAAACCTGATTACCTGCCATCCTGCTTGGGAGGGCAGGTTAAACGTCATGCTCCGCGAAAGTATTCGGCAGCGAATCCATCGGATCAAGCGCATCTGGATCCTCGCTTTGGTCAAACACCGTCTGGTGCGCCTTGCTGCCGAGCGCCTTCATAACCTTGCTGCTGTGCGCGCCGCGCCGCATGGCCATACGACCCGTGCGAGACACCTCAAGAATCTCGTATCCGCTCTCGCGCAGCACTTGAATGAGGCCTTCGATCTTCGAAGCAGAACCGGTCATCTCAAGCATCACAGAATCGGGTGCCAAATCGACCACACGCGCCCGAAATACCTGCGCCAGTTCAAACACTTGCGTGCGTGACTGCAGGCCGTGCGGCACGCTGGGACCAGCCGCAACCTTGATCAGGCAAAGCTCCCGCACAACCGCCTCGCTGCGACCTACCTCGTCCACATCGCGCGTTGTCTCCAGCTTGTACAGCGATGCGCGAACACGGAACGCTGCATTCTCCGGCGCATCGCACACGATGGTCATACGCGAAACATCCTCGCGCTCCGTCTCGCCCACGGTCAGCGAAACGATGTTGATATTCAGCCGCCGAAACAGCGACGCCACCCGCGTCAGAACGCCGGGCCTGTTGTCAACAAGTGCAATAAAGGTGTGAAGCATGGCCAGCCTTTGTGTCAGTAACGTTTGTAGGGCAAGAACTTGCCGCTCAGGGTCATGCGGACGCGGTCACCTGCGGGGTTTGGTTCGCGTTCAATGCTCATGTTGAAGTCGATGGCGCTCATAATGCCGTCACCAAACTCTTCCTGAATAAGTTGCTTCCACGTTGGTCCCATGTTCTGCACCAGCTCGTAGAAGCGATAGATGAGCGGGTCAGTCGGCGGCATGGTTGCGCTAACCCCGCGCTCGGGTGACTCGCTCAGCAACAGTGCATCCGCGTCGTCCAGCTCCAGAATGGCTGCTGCCTTTTCGGCTTCATCCCTGTTTAAGGGGTGTTGCCCAAGCAAAGCTGCGGTATAGAAGACGATAGACTGCGAACCCAGCGCAGCAGCAAGGTCTTTCCAGGTAAGACCAAGGCTGCGCTTTGCAGCAAGTATCTTTTCCGTAAGTTGTGTGCGGTCGTTCATAGAAACTCCTTGCAGCAAATAAGGTAGGCAGGATTACTCTTCGCTCGTTTCCAGTAGCGGATCCTGCTTCGGTCGGCGCACCATCTCATGCAGCGCCGATCCCGGCGCAATCATCGGGTACACGCCGTCTTCCTTCTCTACCGCGAAATCAATGAGGTAACTTTCCTCACCAGTCCGCGCACGCGTTACGGTCGGCAGAACCTCCGGACGTGATGAAACACGGGAACCCGGAATGCCATGAGCGTCCGCAAGCTTTACGAAGTTCGGCGAAAGGATGGGCGACGAAGCATAGTTCTTGTCATAGAAAGCCTCCTGCCACTGTCGCACCATGCCCAGAAACCCATTGTTGATGACGGCGATGTTGATGTGCAGCTTCTCCTGCTGGATGGTCGAGAGCTCCGCGGCAGTCATCTGGAACCCACCATCGCCAACAATGACCCACACATCTTTAGCAGGGCAGGCCATCTTTGCGCCGATGGCTGCAGGCAATGCAAAGCCCATGGTACCCAGGCCACCAGACGTAATAAGCGAACGCGTATCTTCATGCTTGAAGTACTGCGCTTCCCACATCTGGTGCTGGCCCACGTCCGACGCGATGATCGTCTCGCTCAAGCGGCCTGCAGCTTTCGCCTCTTGCCAAATATCGTGAATGACATGAGCTGCGTACAGATGGCCATTGTCCGGCAGGTTAATGATGTCGCGTACGCTGGCATCGCCCTTCAGGCTGCGAATTTCGTCACGCCACGCAGCGGTCACCGTGCGGTCGAGTTTTGCGACCTCTGTTGCCGATTCAATGGACGTGAGAATGTCTTTCAAGTCGCCGATCAGTGCAACGTCAACCTTGACGTTCTTGTTGATTTCGCTGGGATCGATCTCAATGTGAATCTTCTTTGCGTTGGGCGCGTAATGCGCAAGATTGCCCGTGACACGATCGTCAAAGCGCATGCCAAACGCCAGCAAAAGGTCTGCATTCTGGATGGCGTGGTTCACCCACGACTCGCCGTGCATGCCCATCATGCCCAGCGCGAGCGGATGCGAGGCAGGGAAGGCACCCAGGCCCAGGAGCGTGGTCGCAACCGGGATGCCGTGCCGTTCTGCAAAGGCCAGCACTTCACGCTCTGCACCGGACTGAATGATGCCATGCCCCGCAAAGATGATAGGTTTGCGCGACTGCGTGATGAGTTCCAGAGCGCGATTGCGGTCGCCCAACCCGGACCGCAGCATGGGGTGCGGACGGTATGCGCGCGGCTTCGTCATGGCAAAGTCGAACACGGCTGTAGCTTGCTGCGCGTCCTTGGTGATGTCGACCAGCACAGGCCCGGGCCGTCCGCTGCGCGCAATCTGGAAAGCCTCGCGCACCGTGGTGGCGATGTCTTCCGCACGCGTCACAAGGAAGTTGTGCTTTGTGATCGGTAGCGTAATGCCGGTAATGTCGACTTCCTGAAAGGCGTCACTGCCCAGCACCTTGCTGGCCACTTGCCCGGTAATGGCGACCAGCGGAATGCTGTCGAGCATGGCCGTTGCAAGCCCGGTAACAAGGTTGGTCGCACCGGGCCCGCTGGTCGCCAGGCACACACCCACCTGTCCGCTGGCACGCGCGTAGCCGTCGGCCATGTGCGCCGCACTCTGCTCGTGCCGCACCAGCACGTGGTGGATGGGGAACTTGCGCAGCGCGTCGTAGATGGGCAGAATCGCACCACCCGGATACCCGAAGACGGTGGTAACGCCTTCGCCTGCAAGCGTAGCCCACATGATCTCCGCGCCGGTAAGGGTGGGGGCGTGCGGCATTTCATGTTGTTGCGTTGTTTCCTGTTCCATGGTGCTAACTCCTGCGTAGCTCTACGTAGTGACCGCGCCGATGCTGGCGCTGCTTACCGAGTTGGCATACTTCGCAAAGACGCCACGCTTGTACCGCGGTTCGGGTGCCTTGAAGTTCTGCTTACGAGCGTCGAGTTCTCCCTCGCTGATCTCCACCCGAAGTTCGCGATTCGGAATGTCAAAGGTGATCCGGTCGCCTTCCTTCACAAACGCAATCGGTCCACCAAGCTGCGCTTCGGGTGCGACGTGGCCCGCCATCAAGCCACGGGTTGCGCCGGAGAAGCGGCCATCGGTTAACAAAGCTACCGTTTCGCTCAGCTCTGGAATGCCCTTGATGGCGGCGGTTACGGCCAGCATCTCGCGCATGCCGGGACCGCCTTTTGGACCTTCGTAGCGGATGACGCAAACGTCGTTTGGCTTGATCTCGCCTGCCTCCACCGCGTGGAAGCAAAGGTCTTCGGAATCGAACACACGCGCGGGGCCCGTGTGCAGAACGCGCTCGTGCCCTGCGACCTTGACCACGCAGCCCTCAGGCGCAAGGTTGCCCTTCAGAATGACGAGGCCGCCAGTGGGCTTCAGCGGATTGTCCCATGTGCGGATGACGGGCTGGCCCGGCGTCTCGTGCGCTGCCTTTGCTTCTTCGTGCAGCGTTTTGCCGCTTACGGTGACGGCTTCGTGCAACTGGCCGCGTTCGATCAGCCGCTGCGCCAGCACGCGCGACCCGCCTGCGTCCTGGTAGTCCTTCGCGACGTACTTGCCGCCCGGCGACAGGTCGCAGATGAACGGCGTCCGCTCGCTGATGGTGTCGAAATCGTCCATGCTGAGCGGAATGTTCAATTCGTGCGCAATGGCGATCAGGTGCAGCACGGCATTGGTCGATCCGCCTGAGGCGCACACGGCGGTGATCGCGTTTTCGATGGACTTACGCGTAAGGATCTGCGACGGCTTGATGTTTTTGCGGACCAGGTCCATGACCATGCGGCCCGCCTCTCGGCTGGCGCTGGCCTTCTGCGGCGACATGGCGAGCACGCCGGTAATGTCCATCGGGCTGATGCCGAGAAACTCGCCCGCCATGGCCATGGTGTTGGCTGTGAACTGGCCTCCGCAGGCACCCGGACCGGGGCAGGCCGCGGCCTCCACAGCTTCAAGCTGCTCGTCGTTGATCTTGCCCGCGGCATGCGATCCGATGGCCTCGAAGACGTTGAGGATCGTAATGTCTTTGTGCGTACCATCAGCCTGCGCAAGCTGGCCGGGAGCGATCGATCCGCCGTAGAGCATCATGCCCGGAATGTCGAGCCGCGCCAGAGCCATGACGGCGGCGGGCATGTTCTTATCGCAGCCCGCAATGCAGACCAGCCCGTCAAAGCTGTTGCCCCGCGTGACCAGCTCGATGCTGTCGGCGATCACCTCGCGCGAAATCAGCGACGCCTTCATGCCCTCGGTGCCCATGGTGATGCCGTCGGAGATGGTGACGGTGTTGAACTCCATGGGTGTGCCGCCCGCGTCGCGCACACCCTGCTTCACCGCCTCGGCCACCTGCCGCAGGTGAAAGTTACACGGGCCAATCTCCGTCCACGTGTTGGCGATGCCGATGATGGGCTTGTGCAGGTCTTCCTTGGAGAAGCCGACGCCGCGCAGGTAGCTGCGTGCCGCGGCGCGGGACGGGCCTTCAGTCAGGATTGCGGATTGGCGTTTGCCGGGATAGAGTTCGTTCGTGCTCAAGTTATCTCCTGCAGTTAAAGGAAGTCGACAGGCCTCCGAGCGGGAAGGCGCTATTTTCAGTCGAAGCTAGTATGTAGAGCGCGGATTTGGCATCGGCGCTGACAAGAAGGGTTATGACAAGGGGAAATGAGTAAGATTTATCTGAATAAAAAGTAGCCGCCACTCCACCCTTGTCACTAGTGATTTGTAAGTCTGAGATAGTGTCTCCTTCGTAGAGGCTTAGCTGATTGCCCTTGCGCAGCAATTTGATAGGAAATATCACCTGCTGGTTGATGGGCCCTTTGTCGGAAGGGGCCAAGCGTTCCATCGAAATACCTTGGCAATCAAGATGAGTCCAAGTGGCAGATCGCGCCGTCTTCTGCCCGTGGCTTCGCCCACTGAGAGCGGCAATGACGCACGCGGCCCAGATGGAAGTTCGCCTCACGCACTCACCTTCGGAGCAGCCCAGAACGCTCCATCGTGCTTTGCCTCAAAGCTGTCCAGCGCATCCACATGCCGCAGCGTCAGTCCGATATCGTCATAGCCATTCAGCAGGCAGAACTTGCGGAATGGGTCGATCTCGAAGCGTGCGTGAAAGCCCTGGTCATCGGTGACGGTGTTGTGTTCCAGGTTAATGGTGATCTGGTGGTCCGGGTTCTTGGTGGAGCGGTCCATCAACGTCTCCACCTGCGCGTCGTCGAGCCGCACAAGGATGATGCCGTTCTTGCCCGCGTTGGAGTAGAAGATGTCCGCAAAGCTGGGCGCAATGACCGCGAGGAAGCCGAACTGATTGATGGCCCACGCCGCATGCTCGCGCGACGAGCCGCAGCCGAAGTTCTTCTCGGCGATCAGTATCTGCGCACCCGCGTACTCCGGCTTGTTGAGTACAAAGCTGGTGTTCGGCGTTACGGAGTCGGGCGTGTCCAGGTTGTAGCGCCAGTCGTAGAACAGAAAATCGCCATACCCCGTGCGCTCGATGCGCTTCAGGAACTGCTTGGGAATGATCTGGTCCGTGTCGATGTTCGGCAGCGGCAGCGGCATGGCTTTCGACTTGAGGATGTTGATGGGAACCATTAGCGCGAACCTCCTTCGACAAGCATTTGTTCGGTGCTGAATGTTGTGTCGAGCGGACTGCTCTTCCACTTGCGAATGTCGGTGAAGTGGCCGGTGATTGCTGCTGCGGCGGCCATCTCCGGGCTGACAAGATGCGTGCGCCCGCCGCGACCCTGGCGACCTTCGAAGTTGCGGTTCGATGTCGAAGCGCACCGTTCGCCGGGCTGCAGGATGTCGGGATTCATGCCCAGGCACATGCTGCAGCCGGGTTCGCGCCACTCAAACCCTGCCGTCTTGAAAATGGTGTCGAGCCCTTCAGCCTCAGCCTGTCGTTTGACCTGTTGCGATCCTGGTACGACCATGGCGCGAATCTTTGTGGCGATGTGGTGACCCTTCACCACGGCGGCGGCGGCGCGCAGATCCTCGATGCGACCGTTGGTGCAGGAGCCGAGGAAGACCGTGTCGATCTTGATCTGGTCCATGGGCGTGCCGGGCCGCAGGTCCATGTACTCGTAGGCCTTCGCAAAACTCTTCTTGTCAGCCTCGGAGGGTGCCTGCTCCAGCGTGGGTACGGTGCTGTCGATGGTTGCGTGCATGCCCGGAGATGTGCCCCACGTAACCGCGGGTGCCAGCGTGGCGGCGTCGATGGTCAGTTCGCGGTCGAAGGTTGCGCCTGCGTCGGTGCGCAGGGTGCGCCAGTGCGCTACGGCCTGGTCCCAATCCGCGTTCTGTGGCGAAAAACGGCGACCTTTTAGATACGCGAAGGTCGTTTCATCCGGAGCAATCATGCCGGCGCGCGCGCCTGCTTCAATGCTCATGTTGCAGACCGTCATGCGGCCTTCCATGCTGAGCGCGCGGATGGCGGAACCGGCGTACTCCACCGCGTAGCCCGTCGCGCCGTCGGTGCCGATGCGACCGATGATGTCGAGAATGATGTCCTTTGCCGTGACGCCAAAGGGCAGGTCACCTTCGACGTTAATGCGGAAGGTCTTCGGCTTGCCCTGCGGCAGTGTCTGCGTGGCCATGACGTGCTCCACTTCACTGGTGCCGATGCCGAAAGCCAGTGCGCCAAACGCACCGTGCGTGCTGGTGTGCGAGTCGCCACAGACGATGGTCATGCCCGGCTTGGTTGCGCCCAGTTCCGGTCCGATCATGTGCACGATGCCCTGCGACGCGTCCTGCACGTCATAGAACTCCACGCCGAACTCTGCGCAATTCTGACGCAGCGCCTGCACCTGCTTTGCGCTGATCTGGTCGACGATGTGCAGTCGATCCTGCACGCTGGTGGTGGGCACATTGTGATCCACCGTGGCAATGTGGCGGTCGGGGCGGCGCAGCTTGCGGCCCGCCAGGCGTAGACCTTCGAAGGCCTGCGGACTGGTCACTTCATGAACCAGTTGCAGATCGATGTAGAGCAGTGGCGGTTCACCCGCGGGCTCGGCCACGAGATGCTGCTGCCAGACTTTTTCGAACATGGTGCGTGGTGCGTTCTTGTCTTCGAACATACTGCGAACCTCTTGGGTGTGTCGCTGAAGGTGCTTGCTTACGCGGTCCTTCTGAATGTTTTGTGATCCTTGGTCGCGCCCCTCGAAACGGAGCAAGCTTCAGAGCGAAGGATCATAACGAGGCCGATCCCAGCGCGGCTTCAACCCTGTCCAGAATTAAGCCACCCATCTCCGTGGTGCTGACCTTTGTCTGCCCGACGATGTTGCCGCGTGCAATGTCGGTGGTGCGGTAGCCGGCGTCCAGTATGTCGATGACCGAGACTTCGATGAGTTTCGCCTCGCGCTCAAGCCCGGCTGAGTGTCGCAGCAACAGGGCGGCAGTCAGGATCGCGCCGATGGGGTTGGCCTTGCCCTGGCCTGCGATATCCGGCGCGGAGCCGTGCACTGGCTCATACAGGTTGACCTTGCCGCCCAGTGTCGCCGACGGCAGCATGCCTAGTGAGCCGGTAATGACGCCACTCTCGTCGGACAGGATGTCGCCGAACAGGTTCTCCGTCAGCACCACGTCAAAGTCGCGCGGACGGTTCATCAGGTGGATCGCCATGCTGTCCACCAGCTGGTGTTCGACGGTGACGCTGGGGAAGCCCTTTGCGACGTCCTCGACAACGGCGCGCCACATTTGCGAAGTCTCCAGCACGTTGGCTTTATCCACGCTGGTCAGCTTTTTTCTGGGACGCTTGCTTGCGAGGTCGAAGGCTATGAGCGCCACGCGTTCGACCTCTTCCTGCGTATAGACCATGGTGTTGTGCGCGCGGCCTGTTTGCCGGTCCCAGGCGCGTGGCTGGCCAAAGTACAGACCGCCCAGCAGTTCGCGGACGAACAGGATGTCCGCGCCCTCGGTGATCTCGGGCCGCAGCGGGCTGTTATCTGCAAGCGCCTTGTAGGCCACGGCAGGGCGCAGATTGGCAAAGCCGCCGAGTGCTTCACGGATCTTCAGCAGGCCTGCTTCAGGGCGTTCGCTGGGCGGCAGCGTGTTGAACTTGTTGTGGCCTACTGCGCCCAGAAAGACGGCGTCCGAGGCGAGTGCGCCTTCTACTGTTGCGTCTGGCAGCGGCGTGCCGTGCGCGTCGATTGCGCATCCGCCGATAAGCAGCGGAGTGTAGTCGAACGTGTGGCCGCCCAATTCCGCAACGGCGTTCAACACGTTCACGGCTTCCTGCGTCACTTCGGGGCCGATGCCGTCACCGGCTAGTATTGCGATCTTCAGGTGCATCTTGCTTGTTGCCTTTCTTTGCCTTGGTGCCGGTCCGAAAAGCAGATTCTTCAACTTCGCTCAGGACGACGAATGTTGTCGCTACAACTGCGCTGCATCAGGCCGTGACAGACTGCGGGATCAGAGCGACTACGTCCTGGTCGTAAATAGATTTCTTGCGGTCCGCCAACGAAGTGAAACGCGTGTATACGGTATCAAGATCTTCGCGCGAAAGATCGAAGCCGAGTTCTTTCAACCGATGCTCGAGTGCACGTCGTCCACTGTGTTTGCCAAGTACGAGAGTGTTTGCAGCAACGCCAAAGGTTGCGGGCGTCATAATCTCGTACGTCTTCGGATTGGCCAGCATGCCGTGCTGGTGAATGCCGCTGGCATGTGCGAAGGCATTCTTGCCAACGACTGCTTTATTGGGTGCGCAAGCGAAGGAGATGGTCTGGTCCAGCAGAGCGCTTGTTGGGCCGATCTGCGCAAGGTCCAACTTGTTGGTGAAAGGATAGGCATCCTGACGCACCCTTAGAATGGCCGCGACTTCTTCCAGGGCCGCATTGCCCGCACGCTCGCCAATGCCGTGTACAGACACTTCAACCTGCCGCGCACCGCCCTGCAGACCGGCCAGAGTGTTTATGGTTGCGAAGCCAAGATCATCATGGCAATGCGTGGAGAAGATGACGTGTTCAGACCCGGGCACGCCTGCACGCACCGTCTCGAACATGGCACGGTACTCCGCCGGTGTGGAGTAACCGACCGTGTCGGGCAGGTTGATGGTGGTCGCGCCCGCCTGGATGGCAGCGGTGACGATCTGCAGCAGGAATGCAGGGTCAGAGCGGGTGGCATCTTCCGCAGAAAACTCGACGTCGTCAGTGTAGGTGCGGGCCAGCCGGACGCACTCCGCCGCTTGATCCAAAGCCTGCGCGCGGGTGATACGCAACTTGGCCTCGAGGTGAAGGTCAGAGGACGCGATGAAGGTGTGGATGCGATTGGACGCGGCTGGCTCCACGGCCTTTGCGGCGCGTTCGATGTCGCCCTGGCGGCAGCGTGCAAGCGCGGCGATGCGCGGTCCTTTTACCTCGCGCGCAATGGCCTGCACGGACGCGAAGTCACCGTCAGAGGCGATGGGAAAGCCAGCCTCAATGATGTCGACGCCCAGCGTCGCAAGCTGGTGCGCAAACCGCAGCTTCTCTTCGTGGTGCATGGTGCAGCCGGGCGACTGCTCGCCGTCGCGCAAGGTGGTGTCGAAGAAAAAGACCTGTTCGGGCGTCGTGCTCATGCGTTCCTCTTGATTGAAGTATAGCGATAAAGTTTGCTTATAGGCGGTGATAGCATCATCACAAATCCTTATAGAAGTCGCAGGCTCCGGCCGTGGAGTAGACCCTGGATCTGTTCGCACTGGAAACCTTTCTCGCCGTCGCACAGGAGCGAAGCTTCTCACGGGCGGCCTCGCGCCTGCACCGTACCCAGCCCGCGGTAAGCCAGGCCGTCGCCAAGCTGGAAGGCGAGTTGGGTGAGGCGCTGTTCGACCGCGCGTCGCGGGATAGCTCCCTTACAGACGCCGGAGAGGTGCTGCGCGAGTACGCTTTGAAGCTGCTGAACCTGCGCACCGAAGCAACGCACGCCCTGGGCGAACTGCGATCGTTACACCGCGGCACGCTGAATCTGGCCGCCAACGAATACACCTGTCTCTACCTGCTGCCGGTTCTGGACCGGTTTCGCCGCACCCATCCGTTGATCAAAATCAGCGTGCAGCGTTCGCTGGCCAGTCGCATTGCGGACGAGGTCTTGCTGCACTCGGTGGAGATTGGCGTGCTCAGCTTCAAGCCGGACGACCGCGCCCTGCGATCCATCGTCGTCTTTCGGGATGAACTGGCCTTTGTGGTGAATCCGCAGCACGCCTTGGCAGGGAAGCGGCTGGTGTCCATTCGCGATCTCGGGAACGAGAACTTTATCGCCCACAATGTGCCTTCGCCGCAACGGGCCAAGGTGCTTGACGCTTTCCGTCGCCACCGCACGGAACTGCGCATTGGTGTCGAACTGCCCTCGCTGGAGGCGGTGCGCCGCTTTGTGGAGCTGGGTAACGGCGTCGCACTGGTGCCTGCCCTGACCGTGGAACGTGAGCTGAAGAGTGGTGCGCTGGTCCGCGTGCTGGTGAAGGAACTGCAACTGGAACGCAAACTGCGCCTGGTCCATCGGAAGGAGGCGAACCTGTCGCACGTCGCGCTGGCCTTTCTGGAAGCGGTGCGCACCTACGCCGAGCAGACGGGCGGCTTCTACTGTTACGAGGTGGAACGCAGCGAATAGCGGCGACTCCGCTTACTTCCGGGGTGCGGACGTGGTCTAACGGGTACAATGAAAAGCTGTACGCCGGTTGCATGCAGCAGGCAGCTTTGTGCCGGAATTGCACGACTCTGAGGTTGATCAAAAGAATGAAGAAGATGATGGGTATCTGTGCCCTGTTGGCTGCTGGTTTAACAGCCCAGGCGCAGGAGAGCCGCCAGGATGTCAGCCTTAGCGCACTTGCAAACATTCCCCCGCAGGTAAACGGCAACGGATCGCAGCTGAATGCGGATATTGCGCTGGGCGCGCTCGCAAGCTACCGTTTCATGCTGACGCCTCGCAGCGCACTTGAGGCGAATTACACGTTTTCGCAGTATCAAAGCCTGTTGACCAATACCAGCGCGAAGAGTTACCAGGTGCACACCCGCCAGCAGGAGTTCTCGGTTGGGTATGTGTATACCCGCAACTACCGCCGCTACAATCCGTTCGCGGAAGCTGGTATCGGCGTTATGCAATTTGCACCTATTCGCGACTTCAACACCCAGTCGCTGGATGCGAAGAGCCAGATTGCTCTTGGCGGTTTTTTCGGCGCGGGCGTTGCGTATGAGATCAGCCCAAGCTTTGATATCCGTGCAGGTTATCGCGGTTTTCTGGTCAAGGCACCCAGCTTCAAGCTGGACAATGACAACTTCAAGACCGGTCGCTATGAAGTGATTTCCATGCCGACCGTCGGTATCGCGTACCACTTCTAGACAAGCCTGCAGAAAGAATAAGCCCCGGAGCAATTCGGGGCTTTTGCTTGCCTGGTCTGCAGTTTAGAACCGGTAGGCAGCGCCCAGCGTCACCACACTGGGCTGCAGCCCGTGGTCCTCGAAACTCAGCCATCGCTGCACTTCGTACTCGGCGCGTACATTCACATGCCTCTGCACATGCACATCGACGCCAGCAGTGGCGGTGAACATGTTGTAGGCAAGGTTGGCTGCGTCGTCAGGATAGTTGAAGACACCGCGCCCATAGCTCACCTTCACGAAGGGATTAAAGCGACCGTAGTGGCGCACGTAGCGCGGACCAAGCTCGTACGTGCGCTCGTAAATGCCGTCAGAATACTGGGTCTTCACCTGGTGGAACATGAACTCGACGCCGAAGTGCGGTGATACGTCGAGAGTGGCATAAAGCGACCCTCCCCGGAACGCCTTTTGCGAGTAGTCAGAGTCTGCGATCGAGAAGCCACCGCCCACCTGCAGGTCAGCCCGGCGTTCCGCAGTGGCAGAGCGTGCCTGGGCTCGGCAGGACTGACTCGCCAGCAAAGTAAGGAGCAGCGCCACCAAGGTATAAGCGCGCCTCCCGCTGTAGTGGAGAGGGAGGTGGTTTGTTGTGGACTGTTTCATGGAGCAAGTGCCTTTCCAATGGCCGCTGACTGCCTTCGAGGCGCAGGCCAAAGCACCTGCGAAAAGACGCGCAACAGATATCCCTCCCCGCAGGGAGGGATATCTGCACGAAGCTACGGCTGCGGAGTCGTAGGAGCGGCACCCGTCGATGGTGCTGCAGCAGGCGCTGCTGTGTCCGTTGTGCCGGGTGTTGCCAGGGCGGCACCGGCGGCAGCTGCAGACGCTGCGGCCTGATCGGCCGGCGTTGTGGGAGCCTTGTAATACGTCAGTTTCAAGTAAACCGGCGTGACCTCGAACGGCATCTTGTCGCGTGCTGAAAGCAGTGGCTCAAATGCCACGTGCATCTGCACCACCTGGTCTGTCCAGGGGTCGAAGCGCAGGAAGGAAGACAACGGCATGGCAGCGTTCTGCTTCAGGTTTGCCACGTCGAGCTTCGTGCCTTTTCCCACCATGGGCTGTAGCCACAGTGTGCGGGTCTTGGGATCCTTGATCAGGGAATCACCCAACATCGGCTCGTTCAAGGCAGTAAGCGCCTTGGTACGTTCCTGCAGTTGTTCCAGGTAGAGTCCCAACTGCGCAGCAGCCTCAGTCAATTCCTTGGGTTGCAGCAGCTCGATGGTCTTCTTGGCAGCTTCCTCATTGTCCTTGTCGGTGTGGTGCATGGGAATGCGCACAAAGGCTGACGTGTCGGGGAATAGCAGGCGATCATTGAAGGCATACTTCGTATCCAGCCGATGACCCTGGATAATATGCGCGACCTGAAATGCCAGCACAGCGTACAGGTTATTCACCTGTTCGTTATTGTTGCCCGGGACCGCAGTGGTGTCGATCAGGCTCTTTGAGACGACGATGGTGTTGCCAATCGCCAGCGACTCCAACGGCTCCGTCAGCAGGGTCCGAACGCGGATCGGCCTAGCCGTCTGGATGTTGTTGTACGCCAGCACGTTGTTGGCAATCTGCTCCATGATTTTGTCGAAATCAGACGGTGCATCGAGTAGACCGGCAGAAAACAGGCGATTGACGACGTTGTCTTCTGCCTGCTGTACCCAGGCGCGCTGCGCACCCAGCGGCGAAACGTCCTGCGCGTCACTTGAAACGTCAGTCGCGCCCTGTACCTGGACATCCACATTCTCTGCCTCGGCGGTAGGCACCTTCAGGGCATAACCCCAGATGTGGTTGACCGCCTTGAACTTTACGGTGTGCTCTGCGCTCCGGGAATCGCTCTCTTCCACGTAGAAGCTGGTGGGCAACCACAGGTTTTCCTGCACGTTGGTCCGCCACGAATCGAAGTGGTAGAACTCCTTGTAATCCTTCTGCGTGCCGGCGAACGAGCCGTTAAAACGAACCACGTTGCCATTGCGGCGTTCCACCCAGATGCGCCCGAAGAAGCGGCCGCGCTTGCTGCCCTTCGCGGGTTCCACGTCGAAGACCATGGTGGGTACGGTGCCCAGGAATTCATTGCGTACGAAACCGAAGTTGTACTCGTTCCGATCGAAGCCGTGAGCATCGATCAGGATCATTTGGATAAAACCGGTCTCATTGAACTGCAGGTGAAACTGGCGATTCAGATTGCCGATGTAGCCAAGCGAATTCTTGAAGAAGCTCAGCTTTCCGGTCGCTTTGCGCGTGTCTTCCGTCTGGTAGACGTCGCCATTCAGGACCCGCTTAAAGTCGACGCGGCCCAGGAAGTGCTCGTCCGAATCGGGCACC
The DNA here is from genome assembly GCA_050954745.1 of Janthinobacterium lividum. Classification (GTDB taxonomy): domain Bacteria; phylum Acidobacteriota; class Terriglobia; order Terriglobales; family Acidobacteriaceae; genus Terriglobus. The sequence goes on from JBPBQP010000078.1 coordinate 17,541, forward strand.
TGCAGCATGGCCGGGTCTGGCTTCATGTTTTGGATGTAGGTCTCGACCAGCGGCGAGCGCTCCTGGATGACCTTGATCACTTCGGCTTCGCGTGCGATGGCCTTGTCGATCAGCTGGCTTTGCGCCTGCGTCAACTTGCGTGCGGGCAGGTCATCAGTTTTCTTTTTGCCGAAGATGGGAAAGGCGGCAGCGGCGGGGGCGGCCGTAACAGCAAAGAGAACTGCCGCAAGACCAGCCGTGCAGGCCTTTCGTAGATTACTCGTCATAAGTTCAAAACTCCTGCAGGTGTTGCTGTCTGAGACAGGGAACCCTGTCGATTGTCACTGATGCTGTAGGTGTTGACGAAGACCGCTGCGCCCATTAGCTGGCAAGCTGGAAATTGATGTTTACAACGCCATCCCATTCCGACGGCTGGCCATTCTGCAGGGCCGGTTGAAACCGCATGCTTTGTACGGCCCGCACGGCAGACTGATCGAGGCCATGGCCCAGACCGCTTTGCACGCCCACAACGGATACAGTGCCACTGGCGGAGACGTGAATCTTTACGTAGACGGTGCCTTCCAGGTGTAGCTGGCGGGCCTCCTCGGTGTACTCCGGGCGGGGCTTGAACAGCACTTTCGGCGAAACCTTGACCGGCGTTGCTGACGTGGGCCCATTATTGACGGACGGCGGGATGATGTTTTTCGCAATCTGGATTGCGCCGACAGGGCGCGCAGTCTGAGGGCCGGTAGCACCGGTTACGCCGGTATTGATGCCGCGGATCGCCTGCGGAGCATTGTCGCGACCACCCAGTGAGCCGTTTGGCGAACCGGAGCCGGCGATAGAAACCTTTGACGGTGCGCCCAGGCCCGTGTTGCCTGCCGGCATGCCCGGAGCACCGCTGCGGCCCAGGTTGATGGGCGAAACAGCAGGGCCGGCGGTGTTGTTGATGGAGTTCGACAGGTTCCCAAGGCGTACGGCAGAGGGATGCGGATCGTTATTCGCAACCGCAGCTGCCTGGGCAATGCTGATAGCAACGGGGCGGGGCGCAGGTGGCGGCGTAACCGCCTTGGGCGCGGGATTCGGCGGGGCGGGCGTTGGCGCAGCCTTGGTCACCACGGGCTGAACCTTTGGCGGCTCCGGCACTTCGATCTTCGGGGTGTCTATAGGTGGCGGCGGAACTTCTACCTTCACGACCGGCGGCCTCATCAATTTCGGAGGGGTCGGCGGTAATTCGGGCACCGGTGGAGGTGGCTGCGGAACGGGGGCGGTCAGGGTGGTAACAGAGACCGGCTTGATGATCTTTTTTGCGGTGAGGCTGACCAGCAGAACCAACAGCAGGGCCGCTCCGTTTACAACCAGCGAAGTTGCTACCGAACTGCTGCTTTGTTTGCCCGTGTCGAGTACGCCAAAGTCGCGGAACGCTGCTGCCTGCCGGGGGGTAGCAAGGTCGTCCGTTGGCATGGATGAAGCTGGGGTCGAAAGGACGGGCTCGTCTTCAAGCTGCTGATTCGGCATCAAGGTTATCCTGAACGTCGGTGATAGCTCGGGGCGAGAGCCACTGCAAGATGTTCGCCGCGCCCCTTGAAATTGTCACGACCGGTTAGTAACACGCACTTTGAATGCGTAAAGAGCCGTTCGACATGCGCTTCGCTGCTTCAAAATGCGGTTTGACCCGCCCTTCCGATCATATCGGACGCGTGTCCGATTCTCTTACACACACGGCGGGAACATTCGTCGTCGCTCCGGTTCTTCGGGCCCATTTACGGAACTGAGACGCTGTCTGCAACCTGTGGACTACCCAGAGCGTGCAAGAATGTGATGTCATCAAGGTCGATCTTTACCAGTGAAGTGGGGTTTTGCATGCATTACATGGTTACCGGTGGTGCTGGGTATATCGGCGGAACAGTGGCACGGCTTCTGCTGTCTCGCGGGCATAGCGTCACGATTTTTGACAATCTCTGCCACAGCCGCCGCGAGGCGCTGCCGTCTGGCGCGACATTTGTCGAAGGTGACCTGGCCGACAAGCACCTGCTGACTGAGACACTTAGCGGCACGAAGTTCGACGGTGTACTCCATTTCGCGGCCCTGATCGAGGCGGGCGAAAGCATGAAATGCCCGGACGTCTACTTCCGCAACAACACCGTCGGCACGCTGTCTTTGCTGGAGTGCATGCATGCCACGGGCACCAGCCGGCTGGTGTTTTCATCCACGGCCGCCTGCTATGGCGAGCCGAAGCGTACGCCCATTCTGGAAGGCGACGAGCTGAAACCGACCAACGCCTATGGTGAAAGCAAGCTGCTGTCGGAAGAGATGATGCGCTGGTTCGGCACCCGGCTGGGTTTGCGCTACGTGGCGCTGCGCTACTTCAATGTGGCTGGCGCAATCGAGGGCTACGGCGAAAACCATGAGCCGGAGTCGCACCTGATCCCGCTGGTGCTGGACGCTGCGATGGGCCTGCGCAAGGACATTCGCATCTTTGGCCAGGACTACCCCACCAAGGACGGCACCTGCGTCCGCGACTATGTGCACGTAGAGGATCTGGCGGAGGCGCACCTGCTGGCCATGGCGTCGCTGGACCGGCAGGAGTTCAACATCTACAACCTGGGAAATGGCCAGGGCTTCACCGTCCGCGAAGTCATTGACAGCGCGCAGCGGGTGACGGGCAAGACCATTCCGGTGGTCGAGGAGCCTCGCCGCGCCGGCGACCCAGCCGTGCTGGTGGCAGGGTCCGACAAGGCCAAGGCAGAGCTCGGATGGCAGCCAAAGTTCACGGACCTGGATAGCATTGTCGCTAGCGCCTGGAAATGGCACCAGCAGATACGCAAGACAGGCAAATAACGCACTTTAGAGCGTCAAATTGCGTGTTCTGCACGGGTCCCTGCAGGGTAGGCTCGTTCCATGCTGCATGATATGTTTCACCTTCCGCTGCCGGTGCTGGAAAAGATTGCTCGGCCCATTCTGGTCTATTTGTGCTTGATTCTGCTGCTGCGTGTATTCGGCAAGCGAGAACTGGCGCAGTTGAACCCGTTCGACCTGGTCGTTCTGCTATCGCTGTCGAATACCGTGCAAAATGCGATTATTGGCGACGATAATTCGCTTTCCGGCGGCATCATTGGTGCCTTTTCGCTGCTTGCGGCCAACTGGTTGCTGAACCGCATCCTGTTCCGCGCGCCGAAGCTGAACGACTTTCTGCAGGGTAAAAATACCGTGCTGGTCTCAGATGGCGTGGTCGACCAGAAAGCTATGGATCGCGAGATCCTGACCCGTGAAGAACTGCGCGGTGTGCTGCACAAGCAGAACATTCGCGGCCTTGGCGATGTGAAGCAATGCACGCTGGAGCCGGGCGGCACCTTCTTTGTCGAGAGCAAGGAAGACAGCTTTCCACGCGCACGCCACGAGGAGATCCTCGAAAAGATTGATGCATTGATGAAGGAAGTGCAGTTGCTGAAGCAGGCCGGAGCCAATGAGGCGAATGCCTCAAAAGCCTAGACCCTGGGCCGTTGGCGCTTCGCTTTTTCGACCTTGGCCAGCTCTTCGAAGTAGCGCTTCGACTTGCCGGGCAAGGCGGTATCCGCCAGCGCGGCGCGGTAGCCGCCCATGTAGATGCTGTACATCACGGCCAGCGCGCAACCCACGCCCAGCATGAAGCCGAGACAGAACCCCATCAGGCTGTAGGTAGCGAAGCCGAACATACCCTGAGGCTAACAGGCACGCAGGCAAGCCAATCGTAGCGTGGAGCGGCTAAAATCTGGGCGACGCGCCGTTTTGACTGACAGCCAATCTTGCGAACACCAGCAGTACAGAGGAACGACCGCAGCATGCCCGAAGCAAAGCCCACCACCGCCTTTTTGTCGTCCATGCGCGAAGACCGCAGCTTTCCGCCGCCAGCAGAGTTTGCGGCGCGCGCTCACATTCGTTCGCGTGCAGATTACGACGCCATGTATCGCCGATCCATCGACGACAACGAGGCATTCTGGGCCGAGCAGGCGCGAGAGTTGGACTGGTTGACCGAACCGGAAAAGACGCTGGAATGGGTTGTTCCGCAGGCAAGGTGGTTTGTCGGCGGCAAGCTGAACCTTTGTTTCAACGCCGTGGATCGGCACGCGCTGGGCAGCCGCGCCAGCAAAACTGCATTGGTGTGGGAGGGCGAGCCGGGAGAGGTTCGTTCGCTTACCTATCTTGAATTGCACGCAGAGGTGCAGCGCGTGGCCAACGTGCTGAAGCGCTTTCACGTCGTGAAGGGAGACCGCGTCGCCATCTACATGGGCGTGTGCCCGGAGATCGTGATTGCGGTACTGGCCTGCGCCCGCATCGGTGCAGTACACAATGTGGTCTTTGGTGGTTTTGCCGCCCAGGCACTTGCCGACCGCATGAATGACGCTGACTGCAAGCTGCTGATCACGCAGGACACCAGTTATCGCCGCGGCCAGGATGTCGGCCTGAAGACCATCGCGGACGAAGCTCTGCTGCGCTGCCAGTGCGTAAAGCATGTGCTGGTGCATCAGCGCAGCGGCCATGAAGTGCCCATAAAGGAAGGCCGCGACTTCTGGCTGCACGAAGAGAAGTCGCACGTCGAAGCGCAATGCGCTGCCGAGCCCATGGACTCGGAAGACCCGCTCTACATCCTGTACACCAGCGGCACCACCGGCAAGCCCAAGGGCCTGGTACACACGACCGGCGGGTATGCAGTGGGCACGCTGCTGACAACGAAGTACATCTTCGACCTGCAGGAGACGGACGTGTACTGGTGCACGGCCGACGTGGGCTGGGTAACCGGTCACAGCTATGTGATCTATGGTCCGTTGCTGAATGGCGCGACCGTTCTGTTGTATGAAGGCGCGCCCAACTGGCCTGAGGTCGATCGCTTCTGGGACGTGATCGACCGGCACAAGGTGTCGATTTTTTACACTGCGCCGACGGCGATTCGTGCCTTCATGAAGTGGGGTGTGGAGGCGGTGCGAAAGCATTCGCTGGCATCATTGCGGCTGCTGGGAACGGTCGGGGAACCGATCAATCCCGAGGCGTGGATGTGGTACCACCGCGAGATCGGCAAGGAGCGCTGCCCCATCGTCGACACGTGGTGGCAAACCGAAACCGGGTCGATCATGATTGCGCCAATTCCGGGTGCGGTGTCGACCAAGCCCGGTTCGGCGACGCTGCCCTTCTTCGGCATTGAGCCGGAGATCGTCACCAAGGACGGCCAGCCGGTACCGCCCGGGCATGGTGGCCTGCTGGTCGTGCGCAGGCCGTGGCCAGCCATGGCGCGCACCATCTTCAACGATGCCGAACGCTACGAGCAGGCTTACTGGAGTGAAATCCCCGGCAGCTACTTTACCGGCGACGGCGCGCGGCGGGATGAGGACGGCTATTTCTGGCTGATGGGTCGTGTGGACGATGTGCTCAGCGTGAGCGGGCACCGGCTTGGCACCATGGAAATCGAGTCTGCCCTGGTCGCGCACAGCAAGGTGACGGAAGCTGCCGTGGTGGGCCGCCCGGACGCCATGAAGGGCGAGGGCATCGTGGCATTTGTGTCGCTGGAAGACCACGTGGAGGCGACACCGGCGCTTAAAGATGAGCTGAAGAAGCACGTCGCCAAAGAGATTGGCGCGCTGGCCCGGCCCGACGAAATTCGCTTCACAGCCGCGTTACCGAAGACACGGTCTGGCAAGATCATGCGTCGCCTGCTGCGCGAACTGGCCACGACCGGCGATGTGAAAGGCGATACGACGACGCTGGAAGACTTTTCGGTTGTGGCGGCGCTTAAGGAGAAGGACGAGGAGTAGCGAACCTGCCCCCTTGCTGCTGAACCGGAGCGATGTGAAATCCATGAACGATTTCGAACAACTGCTGTCCCATATGGGACAGCAGTTTTAGCTGAATCAGGCCTGCGCCGCAGGATTACCGCGCTTTCGGTTTTGGCACGTGACTTGCTTTTCTTACTAGCGTGAAGTCACCGTTGAAGCGCATCACCACTCTTTTACAACCGGACCGCTCCGATCTTTGGATCGTTGCAGCCTACTCGGTTGCCATCGGCCTGCTTACGCTGGCCCTGCCCGTCGCGTCGCAATCACTGATCAACACCGTTGCGTTCGGCACGGTATTGCAGCCGCTGTTTGTGCTGACACTGCTGCTGTTTGGCGCGTTGCTGGCCGCGTCTGCACTGCAGTTGCTGCGCCACTGGCTGGTGGTAGTTCTGCAGCGGCGCATCTTCGCCCGCGTCACCGGCGAGGCAGGCAACCGGCTACTGCATGCGCAAAGTTCTTTTTATGACAGTGTTCACGGCCCGGAGCTGGTAAATCGCTTTCTGGACGTGGCTATCGTGCAGAAAAGCGTTGCCACCCTCTTGATCGACGGCCTGACCATCCTGATGCAGACGGTCGTGGGCCTGCTGCTGCTGGCCGTCTACCACCCCTTGTTGTTGCTGTTTGACGCCGTCCTGTTCGTGATGATCCTGTTCATCCTGTTCGGCCTGGGCCGTGGTGCCATCCGGACCAGCATTGCGGAGTCGCAGGCGAAATACGAGGTGCTGGCCTGGCTGCAGGAACTGGCACGTCATCGAGGTGCATTCCGGTCTGCCGAGGGGCAGCACTTTGGCTGGTCGCGGACCAATGCGCTGACTGCGTTGTACGTGCACGATCGCAGTTCCCACTTTCGTGTGGAGCTGCGGCAGGCGATTGGATCGCTGCTGCTGCAGGCCTTTGCCATGTCGGCGCTACTGGGCTTTGGCGGCTACCTGGTGACGGTGGGGCAACTGACCCTCGGCCAGTTAGTCGCGGGTGAGCTTGTGGTGGGCATGGTGGTGTACGGCTTTACGAAGTTCAACAAGTCGCTGGAAAGTTTCTACGACCTTTCGGCGGCAGTGGACGAACTTGGCTACCTGGAAGACCTGCCGATGGAGCGGGAACTGGGAACCCATATGCTACAGGCGCGGCAGCCCACGGATATCCGCGTCTCCGAGGTGGAGTATCGCTACGAAAACGGGCAAGGGCTGCTGCGCGGTCTGAATCTTAACGTAGACGCCGGGCAAAAGGTTGCGGTGCATGGCGCGCTTGGCTCGGGTAAGTCCACCCTGCTGGACCTGATGGCTTCGTTTCGCACACCGTCGACCGGGCACATCGAAATCGGTGGCCATGACTACCGCAGCCTGCTACTGGAAAGTCTGCGGTCGCAGGTGGTGCTGGTGCGCAGGCCGGAAGTGTTCGCAGGCACGCTGCTGGAAAACCTCTGCATGGGAGCCGACCTGGACCTGGGACAGGTGCGTACCGTGTTGGAACAGGTTGGGCTGAAGCCGGCAGTAAGCCGACTGCCAGAGGCCATGCTGACGCGGCTTGCAACCGGCGGCGCACCGTTGACGCGGACAGAAGCACTGCGCCTGACAGTGGCGCGTGCCCTGCTGCTGCAGCCTGGCGTGCTGCTGGTAGATGGCGTGCTGGATGAGCTGGAGGGCCTGCGGGCTGACGACCCGCTGACCCAGACGCTGCTTGCGCAGGACGCTCCCTGGACGCTGGTCCTGACGTCTGACCGTCCCGATATCCTGCGGCGCTGTGACCGTGTGTACCGGCTTATGGGGGGTGCTCTGCACCGCAGCGAATCAGTGCAGGCAGCTGATGAGGAGAAGGCGCAGTGAAGACAACACATCAGGAAGTAACGCGAACGCTGTCGATCATGGAATCCTTGCGGACGCCCCACTCGCTCAGACTGCTGGCCTTCGCGTTGGGTGGTGTGCTTCTGCTGGCAGTGGCCGCACTGTTCTCGCCGTGGCGGCAGAATATTGATGGCCTAGGCAAGGTGAGCGCCCTGACCCCAGTGGAACGGCAGCAGGCGATTGATTCCACTGTGGACGGGCGGGTGGTGAAGTGGCACGTGATTGAAGGCACACATGTGACCAAGGGCAGCCCGGTCGTGGACATTGCGGACCTGGACCCCACCATGCCGGAACGGCTGCTGCTGGAACGCAACGCGACCGCAGACCGAATCCGCGCCGCCACGGAACGGGACACGCAACTGGGAGGGCGCATTGCAGAGGTGGAGTCGCAGTTAGGCAATGACATTGCTGCCAGCGACTTCCGTATTCAGCAGGCGTTCGATCGCGTGCAAGGCGCAGAGCGGGCTGTGGACGCGGCAGAGGCGAAGGAGCTGGTTGCGCAAAAAAATGTGACTCGGTTGCGTGCGCTGCTACCGAGCGGGGTAGTGTCGAAGCGCCAGGTTGAAGTTGCGGAAGCCGAATTCAATTCAGCGACCGCGGACCTGCTACGGAGCCAGGCGTCCCTAAGCGAGAGCCGCAACAGCAGGCGCACCGCAGAGGCGGAACGAGCACGCACGGGCAACGCAGGGCGAGCGCTGATCCGCGACGCGCGCGCTACCCAGCAGTCTGCGCGCGCGGAGATTGCAAGCGCCCAGGCAGCCCTGCAGCCGGTGCAGGTTCGATTAAACAGACAGTCGACGCAGACCGTTCTGGCACCTGCCGACGGCACCATCTTCCGCTTGATGGCGCAGCCGGGTAGCGCCGTTCTAAAGGCGGGCGAAGAGATTGCGTCGTTCGTCCCGGACAATTCAAAGCCGGTGGTGGAACTGCTGGTGGCCGGTCGAGACATGCCGCTGATCACGCCCGGTCGCAAGGTGCGGCTGCAATTCGAAGGCTGGCCGGCCATCCAGTTTGCGGGCTGGCCTTCGGTTGCCGTCGGCACATTCGGCGGCAGGGTGCGATTGATCGACCCAACAGATAACGGCAGCGGCAAATTTCGCCTGCTGGTGGAACCGGATCCGGATGACGCCCCGTGGCCCAGCCTGCGCTACCTGCGGCAGGGCGTGCGCGTGCATGGATGGGTCCTGCTGAACCGAGTGACGCTTGGATTCGAGCTGTGGCGGCAATTCAATGGGTTTGCGCCGGTCGTGGAACCAGAGAAGGGCGCCAAAACGATGGAGAAAAAGAAGTCGTGAAGAGCAGCAGATCGTTGATGAAAACCGCCCTTGTCGTTTGCCTTCTGGCAGCGCCGTTTGCCGCACTTCATGCGGACGTTCTGCGCCAGGCAGATGTTGAGCAGTCCGTACGGAAGTCGTACCCGCCATTGCTGGCAGCCCTGCAGGAGATCAACCAGGCAAACGCCGACGCGCTTGCCGCAAAGGGCAAGTTCGATCTCCGGCTGAAAGGCCATGCCGACAGCAACTCCCTTGGCTACTACGAGAATCGCGTGGTCGATGTCGGCGTGGAGCAGCCCCTGCGGTGGGGCGGTGCCGACATCTACGGCGGCTGGCGCATTGGTCAGGGCACGTTTCCGGTCTACGAGGGCAAATACGAGACGCGGTCCGGCGGTGAGTACAAGGTAGGTGCACGGTTGCCGCTGCTGCAAGGTCGTTCCGTCGACGGGCGACGTGCCGATCTGACCAAGACAGCCATCGGTCAGCAAGCGGCAGGCCTGTCCGTGGAGCAGCAGAGGCTGTCGATCATGAACAGCGCAATCCAACGCTACTGGCTATGGGTGGCAGCGGGTAACCGGCTGGCCATTGCGCGGGGAGTCTTGCAGACCGCGCAGAGTCGCCAGACCCTGCTGGACCTGGGCGCGGAGGCGGGTCAACTGCCTGCGATTGACTCCGTTGACAATCGTCGCGCCACCCTGCAGCGGCAGGGACAGGTGGTGGAGGGTACGCGAGCACTGCAGGCGGCGGCGCTCGATCTGTCACTCTTCTACCGGGACGCGGCTGGCAACCCCATCGTGCCGTCAGAGCAGGATTTGCCGCCTGAGGTCACAGAAAGCCAGGTCAGCGATCCAGAGAACATCGAAGCTTCCGTTTCATTGGCGCTGGAGAAAAGACCAGATGCGCAGCGAGTTGCGGCACAGCGCTCCTCTGCCGAGGTTGATCTCAAGGTTGCCCGCAATCTCAAGCTGCCTGACCTGGACCTGACTACCAGCTTTACCTCAGAGCGGGGAACCAGTACCACCGTTCGGCGAGGACCGCAGGAGTTTCGCGCGGGCCTGGTGTTTGACTTTCCCGTGCAGCGTCGCGTGGCAGAGGGGCGCATCCAGGCCGCCCAGGCTCGCGTCGCCCAATATACGCAACGTGAGCAGTTTGCGAAGGACACCATCCGCGAAGAAGTGCAGGACGCAATCTCTGCCCTGACGACTGCGTCCCAGCGGCTGAGGTTGTCGCAGCAGGAACTGCTCGTCACCCGGCAGCTGGAGCAGGCAGAGCGGACGAAGTTCGACCTGGGAGAGGGAACCTTATTCCTGTTGAACCTGCGTGAGCAGGCGACGCTGGAAGCAGCGGTGCGTAACGTGACCGCCCTTGCCGACCACCAGCGCGCCGTAGCTGCCTATCGCTACTCCATGGCAGACCTGTAGCACTGGCAGAGGGCCTATGGCTTGGGTAGCGCGCAGCAGTCGCCTGCGGCTGGCGGCTCGTTCGCGCTGGCGTCAAGGGCTACTTTCCAGGCGCCGTCAGGCGTGCGTTTCCAGACCGTGATGTAACGACCGCCGGTCACAATGTCGTTGCCATTGCGATCCCTGGCGTGGCCGTCGTAGTGGCCCCAGGTGAAGCCCATGTCGCCCGACAGGCCCATCTGGCCGCCGGTGGGCAGCCATTCGAGACGGTACTGTTTCGCGTCCCAGTTGGCATCGGCGGCGATGCGCGATTTGCCCAGCACGGGTGCCTTCCCGTTGTTCAGCGCCAGGGCGTCGTCGGCAAACCATGTGGCAAAGGCTTTGCCGCCGCCTTCGGCTGTCGCCTTGCTGAAGTCGGCGTCCAACTGCATCAGGCGCAGCACGCCGGGCGACAGCGTGGGCTGGGTCAGCGGGCTGTTTGCCGGGGGCCGGTGCTGCAGCGGATCGAGCTGTGCGTGCATCGGCGTCGCAGCCACCCACAGCAGAGACGCAGATAAGAGCAGACGAAGCATCTGAGCACCACTGTACGCGTGCCATGCGGAAACAGGTAGAGTGTGGGGATGCCCGAATCGACACGCAACGCCACGCGACACCGCATGGAAGTACCGCTGGTGGCCGCGGCCCTGGTCGTTCTGCTGGCAGGCGTCCTCGCCGGTGTAAGGGCAGGTGCAGGCTTCGGCAACATGCATGTGGCGGGCGTCGTGCTGCGCGGCCTGTCTGTCCTGCTGCTGGTGATCTGGGCGGGCTTTCTGCGCCGCAGTCTGACCCCGTGGATCGTGGTCGCCATGGTGGCCGGTGTCGAGATCGGTCTGGATCTGCCGAACCTTGCGATTCAGTCGCACTTCCTGAGCGACATCTTTCTGCGGCTGGTCAAGACGATCGTTGCACCGCTGATTCTGGCAACGCTGGTCAGCGGCATCGCCGGCCATGGCGACCTGAAAAGCGTCGGTCGCATGGGTTGGAAGAGCCTGCTGTACTTCGAGGTGCTGACGACGATTGCGCTGGTGGTCGGCCTGGTGGCTGCCAACATTTCAAAGGCTGGCGTTGGCTTGACGTTGCCGCCCGATATCGCCGGGTCGATTCCAAGCGCCGCGCCCATGCACTGGCAGGACTTTTTGGCGCACGTCTTCCCAGAGAACCTGGCGAAGTCCATTGCCGACGGACAGGTGCTGCAGGTGGCGGTGTTTGCGGCCATCTTCGGCATGGCCCTGGCGCTGACGCCGCGCGCCAAGGCGGAGCCGGTGCTGCGGCTGACGGAAAGCCTCAGCGAGGTCATGTTCCGGTTTACCAACATCGTCATGTACTTTGCGCCGCTTGGCGTGGCTTCAGCCATGGCGTACACGGTGGCGCGCATGGGGCCGGGTGTTCTGCTGCACCTGGGCAAACTGCTGCTGGTGTTCTACGCAGCCGCGCTCTTCTTTGTCTTCGGCATTCTGCTGCCCGTGGCCTTGCTGGCGCGGCTGCCACTTCGGCGGCTTCTGCGGCATATTTCCGGCCCCACGGCCATTGCGTTTGCCACCGCCACCAGCGAAGCCGCGCTGCCTCGCGCCATGGAAGAGATGGAGGCGTTCGGTGTGCCGCGCCGCATTCTTTCGTTCGTCATTCCAGCCGGCTACTCGTTCAACCTGGACGGGTCAACGCTGTACCTGGCCATGGCCATGGTTTTCGTGGCACAGGTGGCGAAGGTGCCGCTCGGCATTGGGCAGCAGGTGTTTATGATGGGCACGCTCATGCTTGCGTCAAAAGGCGTAGCGGGTGTGCCGCGTGCGGTCCTGGTGGTGTTGCTGGCCACGGCGGGTACGCTGCGCCTGCCCAGCGAACCAATCCTGGTGCTGCTGGGCATCGATGCACTGATGGATATGGGCCGAACGGCGATAAACGTGGCAGGGAATTGCCTGGCCAGTGCGGTAGTTGCGCAATGGGAGGGAGCATTGAATACCGAAGCCACCTCACCTGCCGTTGCAGCTGCTATGACGGAGTAGGTCCTGAAGGGGACTACACTTTCAGAGGGTCAAAGCCGCGTAGGTTTCGTTATCGTCCGCAGTCGCGTCCTATAGAAGAAGAATGAGTGAATTTCTACCCAGCATCGGCTCACCGGCAGACATCAAGAAGCTGTCGATTCCCCAGTTGTCGGAACTGGCTGAGGAGATCCGCGACCGACTGATCCGCAGCGTGGCGAAGACAGGTGGCCACATTGGCCCAAACCTTGGCGTTGTCGAACTGACCATCGCGATGCACTACGTCTTCGATACGCCACGCGACTCGTTCGTGTTTGACGTCAGCCACCAGGCCTACGTTCACAAGTTGCTGACGGGGCGAGAGTCGCGCTTCGACACCATTCGCCAGCCCGGCGGTCTGAACGGATTTATGCTGCGCACTGAAAGCGAGCACGACAGCTTTGGCGCAGGCCACGCCGGAACCGCCCTGTCTGCCGCGCTGGGCATGGCCGTTGCGCGTGATCTGAGTGGCGGCGACGAGCATATTGTCGCCCTGGCCGGGGACGCGGCGTTTACCTGCGGCATCTCGTACGAGGCGCTGAACAACATCGCCGCGCAGACCAAACGCATGATCATCGTGCTAAACGACAACGAGTGGTCGATCGACAAGAACGTCGGTGCGATCGCTTCGTACTTTCACAAGATCGTGACGAATCCCCAGTTCACCTACCTGCACGACCGCGCTTCAGGCCTGATTGAGCGCTTTGGCGGCAAGGCAGCCAAGCACGTGCAGCGCAAGGCCGAAGAGAGCGTCAAAGGTCTGCTGGGTCCGGCCATGCTGTTTGAGGAGTTTGGCCTCGATTACTACGGCCCCATCGACGGGCATGACCTGCCGCTGCTGGTGAAGACCTTTCAGTTTCTAAAGGTGCAGAACAAGCCGGTTATCCTGCATGCCATTACGCAAAAGGGCAAGGGTTTTCAACCCGCCATCGATAAGCAGAAGAAGTTTCATGGCCTTGGACCGTACGATCCCACTACGGGCGACACTGCACTGGCCGGTCAAAAGACCTACTCCGAAGTTTTCGCAGAGACGCTGGTCAAGCTGGCGCACCGCGATCCCAAAGTCGTAGCAATCACGGCGGCCATGCCCAACGGCACGGCGCTGGACCTGTTTCGGCCCGTGCACCCGACGCGCTTCTTTGACGTGGGCATTGCAGAAGAGCATGCCGTAATTTTTGCGGCAGGCCTGGCGACCAAGGGCTACCGCCCTTTCTGCGCCATCTACTCCACGTTTCTGCAGCGTGCCTTTGACCCCATCGTGCACGACGTTGCCCTGCAGGAACTGCCGGTCGTCTTTTGCATGGATCGCGGCGGCCTGAGCGGTGACGACGGTCCAACACATCACGGCCTGTTCGACATCAGCTATCTGCGCTCCATTCCAAACCTGGTGCACATGGTGCCGAAGGACGAAGACGAACTCGCAGACATGATGCAGACGGCGCTCGAGCACACCGGCCCCTGCGCCATCCGCTATCCGCGCGGCGTCGGTCCGGGCAACACGATCAAGGCCGAACCCATTGCGCTCGCGCTAGGCCGGGCCGAGGTAATCGAAGAGGGCACGGATGTCGCCCTCCTGGGTCTGGGAGCGCTGCTACCGATGGCGCGCGAAATGGCCGCTCAGCTCCGGAAGCTGGGTCTGTCAGTTGCTGTGATCAATCCGCGCTTTGTGAAGCCGATTGACCGCGCAACGATCGAGCAATACGGTCGCACCTGCGGCCTTCTGGTCACCTTTGAAGACCATGTGCTCGCCGGAGGCTTTGGCTCGCTGGTGCTGGAGACCCTGTCCGCTGCCGAGATCCAGACGCCTGTCGTACGCGTCGGCTGGCCCGACCAGTTCATCGAGCATGGCAAGGTCGACGATCTGCGCGCGGAATATGGCATCTCCGTCGAAGGTGCCATGCACAAAGCCCAGCCCTACGTAGCAGCGCTGCTGCAGGAGCGGCTCGCGGCACGGTAGGTCATACGCGTAGGCTAACCTTGGGGCGTGTTCAGCGCAGCCGCAAACGCTGGCAACAGCTTTGCCGTTTGCCGATGCCGATAACCAAAGATGTAGCGGATCTGCAGGCGACCGCCCAGCAGGTTCGCAAGGTCGCCCAGTGGTCCGCCCGGCAGTTCGTACTCCACTCGATCGTGGACCAGGGTGCCCTCGACGCCGTCGCGACTCGCCCGTTTGACCGAGTGGCAGTGCCGCCAGTAGCGAAAAGGGCCAGCGGTCTGCGTGTCGCAGAAGTGGTCGTTCCACTCAAACTCCGGGATCAGGGCCAGCCACCGCATGCGCAGCGGAATCAACGGCAGCGCTCGAAAACTTAGCACCATCGTGGTGCCCACGCCAGTGCCCATCTTCGTGGGCGATCCGGGTGGCGGTGGTGGCGGCGCAATCAGGTGCAGTTCTTCAATGCGGGCCTGCTGCCAGGCGGGCATCAACGGCGGAAGGTTCTTTGGATTTGCAAAAAACGCGAAAACTACAGGCAGGGGGAAGGGAAGCCATTGCCGGGATTCGAAAAGATGTCGCATCAGCCCCGTTGGAGGGTAGAACCGCCCCCCAGGTTACCCGCAGTGTGCATGCAAGCAAGCAAAAGGGGTGCCCGAAGGCACCCCTTTTCAAACAACGAGCCAAGTATTTAGCTGGGCATCAAAACGGTGTCGATCACGTGGATCACGCCATTCTTCTGGAACACGTCTGCCGTGGTCACGGTGGCGACGCCGCCCTTCTGGTCGGTCAGGGTGATGTTGGAACCGGACATCTTCGCCGTCAGGGTCTCACCCTGTACTGTCGTCAGGGTGGCCATGCCGCCGCCCTTCTTGATCATCTTGGCAAGCTCTTTGGAGGAGATCTTGCCGGGGACGACGTGGTAGGTCAAGATCTTGGTTAGCGTCGCCTTGTTCTCAGGCATGACCAGCGTGTCGACCGTACCGGCAGGCAGCTTTGCGAAGGCGTCGTCGGTCGGTGCGAATACCGTGAAGGGGCCAGCACTGTTCAGCGTGTCGACCAGGCCTGCTGCCTTCACTGCGGCTACCAGGGTCTTATGGATGGGCGAGTTGATCGCGTTCTCAACAATGGTCTTGCTGGGGTACATGGCAGCGCCGCCAACTGTCGGATCCTTCTGGGCTACTGCCGTCATGCTGCCGGCCAACAATGCTGCGCTGAGAACTACTTTTGCGAACTTGTTCATCTGTTTCTCCTGGATGCTGCTCTGTTCCGGTTTTCGCACTTGGGTCCAACCGCTACACACATCAAACGCCAGCCACGTGAATATGGATTGCTTCCAGGCGAACTTCTTTCACCGCAATGCGTCCTGTGAAGCAGAAGCGGGTGCGCTTCTCCTCCTGCAGTGATTGCCCACATTGACAACTAGGCGAGGCGCTTCAACACTACAAGAGTGGTAGCGATTCCTTCGACATCCCGAGACGAGACGACCCAACCAACGAACCCACATCCGCACCCCCACATTGAGGCGCGTGACTCTGGCCTGTTCCTCATTGGCATCTTCAAGTTGTGCAAGGCCGTGTTCTTCATCGGGGTAAGTCTGGGTGCATTGCACTTTGTCCACCATGATTTGGCAGGCACGGTGGAGCGCATGATGCGGGAGCTGCACTTTGACCCGGAGAGCCACATTGTCGACCTGGTGCTGGACAAGGTCGGCCAGGTGACGCACCACAAGCTGCGCCTGATCAGCATGGGTACCTCGCTGTACGGCGCGCTCTGCGTCACAGAGGCGTATGGCCTGCTGACCCGAAAGCGGTGGGCAGAGTACGTCACGCTGTGGCTGAGCATTTCCTTTATCCCGTGGGAGCTGTACGAGCTGGTGCGGAAGCCCAGTCTGTGGCACGGCAGCATTCTGCTGACCAACATCGTGGTGGTGGTGTACCTGCTATGGATGCTGCGCCGAAAAAAGAGCCGCCAACAGCAAACCGCGTAAGTTTACCCGGTAGATTCTCCAAGCCGCACTCTTTAGTAACCGGGGACCGCGCAGGCGCGGTGTGACTCGTTCCGCCTCGGAACGTTTTCCACAGGATCCCGAGAAACCCAAAATTAAAACCGGTTTTCCGCTTTACGCGTGTGCCGGGAAGGGCGAAGATTGACTTCGTGGTGGTACAAAGTGGAGCAAAAAGGAGCGAAGCGGATTCAAAACTTCATTCTTCGTCTACTTTGGGACGATAAGAAAGCCATAGAAGGTACGAAGACACGCAAATGTTCCGGGGTAACCATCCAGCACGGGTTGACGAGAAGGGCCGACTGAAGCTGCCTGCCGAGTTCAAGCGCCGCGTGGACGAATCGTACGGACCGCAGTTCTACATCACCAGCAAGGACGGTCGTCGGGCCGAAATTTACCCGCTGCGCGAGTGGGAACTGATCGAAGAAAAGCTGGCGCGGATACCGAGCATGAATCCGGCGAAGAAGAAGTTCCTGGATGTGACGAACTATTACGGCCAGATGGCGGAGCTGGACGGGCAAGGCAGGTTGACGCTGCCGCTGCTGCTACGCGAAAGCGCGCGGGTCACCGCTGAGGTGGTCGTACTGGGATCGCAGACGTACCTGGAAGTGGTCAACCATGACGACTTCAAGGCCAAGCTTGACGCAGAACCGTTGAGCGAAGCCGATATGGCCGCACTGGCCGATTTGGGGCTGTAACGGGTAAGCAACGCACGACACGCCCCGAGTGGGCGCGCATGGAGGCGGAGAGTGAACGGTCCGCAGCATGTGCCGGTTCTTTTAGATGAAGTTTTAGCCGGATTACAGGTGCGCCGCGGCGGCACCTATGCCGACGGAACGCTGGGGCTGGCCGGTCACGCTTCTGCGATTGCGCGGCAGCTTGGGCCGGAGGGCACGCTGATCGGTTTCGATCGCGACCCGCAGGCGCTGGCCATAGCGGCCGCCAGATTGGACACGCTCCGCGAAGAGCTTGGGAGTGAGATGCCGAATATCCGTCTGATTGGACAGGCCTTCTCTACTGCCGTGGATATGCTGGAGCCGGCTTCGCTGGATGGCCTGCTGGCGGATTTTGGAGTAAGCAGCCTGCAGCTTGATGAAGCAGGGCGAGGATTCAGTTTTCGGTTCGATGCACCGCTGGACATGCGTATGGATACGCGGGGCGGTGAGACGGCCGAGCAAGTGGTAAATCAGGCAGACGAAGAAGATCTCGCCAACCTGATTTACAAATTCGGAGACGAAAGGAGGTCGCGGAGAATCGCCAGAGCCATTGTGAGGGCGCGGCCGATTACTACAACGGCGGAATTGGCCAAAGTAGTTTCGGCCGCGGCCCCCTCAATGAAAACGGACATGATTCATCCCGCAACAAGAACCTTTCAGGCGCTTCGGATTCGGGTGAATGATGAATTGGGTGAGATACGGTCGCTGCTGCAAAGCGCACCTTCTTTGCTCAAGTTGGGTGGAAGGGTAGCACTTATAAGCTTCCATTCATTAGAAGATCGCATTGTGAAAGATGCCCTGCGAGACGGAGCACACAGTGGCATTTGGAATGTAATTACGCGAAAACCGGCGATCGCCAGCGACGAGGAAGTTTATGGAAACCCTCGGTCCCGGAGTGCAAAGCTGAGGGTTGCAGAGCGCAGCCAGCCAACAAGGCAGGTTGCGCGCAAGGTGCCGCCGGCAGGTGGAAGTAGCCGGGGTAATAGAACGAATTAAGTTATTTGTGCAAGCTGTGGATAAGTCTGTGCAAAGTGCGGAAAACTTAGACGCAGCACTTAGAACGGTGTACTAAGCACTATCGGATCCGCCCTGGTCCCTAAATCAAATCAAGGCAAGTGAATGCGAGGCACGATATGGAACAGACAGCGGCAATGGGCATGACGGGCGGACGGGCGCAACGGGAACGCGTCGAGTCTTTCCGTGAGCACAATCGTGGCGTCTTCGACCAACAGCGGCGTGCACGCCGTGGGCCTACGCCGGAAATCTTCTTCACCAAGCACATCGATAACAGCCGCATCGTGAAGGCGGATGACCCTGCCTGCCGTAAGGAAATGCGATCGTTCACCATTGCCATGAGCGTGCTGTTCTTTATGGTGATGACCTTTGTCTGGCAGCACTTCTCCTCAATTGAAACGGGCTACTCCATTGAGGCGCAGAAGCTGCGCGTAGAGCACCTGCGAGAAGACAATCGTCAGCTTCGTCTTAGTGAGGCGCAGTTGTCTGACCCGGATCGCATTGATCGGATCGCGAAGCAGTTGGGATTGGACGTGCCACAGCCGGGACAAGTGGTGCGACCCGACGGATCCTTCTCAAACAACAGCGCGGTGCTTGCAGAGGCCGTGGTTCCCGCAACCGTTCTGCGCTAAGAACGCACTTAGTAATGTTCGCGAACGGATAGATCCCCGACACAATGCCACCTAGCCGCCAGCCTTTGACCGCACCCATTCGCCGCAAACGCTTTGCCTATGTGGCTTTGTTTTTCATGGCGTGGACTGGACTGATCGGTTCTCGGCTGGTCTGGCTGCAGGTGGTTCGACACCACGACTGGGTCGACCGCGCGGCCAAGCAGCAGCAGCGCACCTTTGAGGTCGCTCCCAGACGGGGCGTGCTATACGACCGCAACCTGCGTGAGCTGGCAGTCACCGTCCTTGCCGAATCGGTCTACGCCGTGCCGAGTGAGCTTGGGGAGAATCGCTCGAACGTAGCTGAGTTAGTTGCAGGCATTGTTCATGTCGACCCTACGGACAGCTTCACGACGCAGGGCAGCATCCTTGCCCGGCTGAATGCGTCGCGGAACTTCGCGTGGGTCGCACGTAAGTTGACGCCAGAGCAGGCGCAGCGCATCCGCGAACTAAACCTTAAGGGTGTGTACCTTCAAAAGGAGTTCAAGCGCTTTTACCCGAATACGGACCTTGCCGCGCAGACGCTTGGTTATGTTGGCGTAGACGATACCGGTCTGGGCGGTATGGAGCGCGAATTTGAAGACGACCTGCACGGAACCCCGGGGCGCGTATTAACCGCGCTGGATGCCAAGCGTCACGCGCTGGGCAGTGAAGAGCGTGAACCTTTACCCGGCGAAAATCTTGTGTTGACCATCGACACCAACATTCAGCATATCGCCGAGCGCGCGCTGGATGCCCAGATGGAGAAGATGAAGGCCGCCCACGGCACCGTCGTGGTGCAGGACCCGCACACCGGCCAGATTCTTGCGCTGGCGATTGCGCCGCGCTTCAACCCGAATGACCTGCGGCATCAGGACGCCAGCCTCTTAAAAAATCTCGCGGTAAGTGACGTCTATGAACCTGGCTCAACCTTTAAGTTAGTGACGTATGCCGCTGCGCTGGATGGTGCAGGCGTGCAGCCCACCGACATTGTCGATTGCCAGGGCGGCGCCATGACCATGTTTGGTCGGACATTGCATGACGATAAGTCCGACCACTTCGGCCGCGTCACGGTGCAGTACGCGCTTGAGCACTCCAGCGATGTGGGTGCCGCAAAGATGGCGCTGAAGCTGGGTTCGAATAAGTTCTACGACTATATTCGCGGCTTCGGTTTTGGTGACCGTTCTGGTGTGGAGCTTCCCAGCGAAACTCGCGGCTTGCTGGCTGCGCCGCGTAAGTGGGGCGCAACCAGCATCCTATCCATCGCCATTGGTCAGGAAGTCGCGGTGACACCGATTCAATTAGTCACGATGGTGTCTGCGATTGCGAATGGCGGCACGTATCTACCGCCACACATCTTGCTGAGCGAGACAGAGAAGATCAAGGGAGACGGGTCTTTGAAGCCCGCCGTCTTTCATCCCTCCACGCAGGTTCCTGCTACGTTGCCGGAAGGGGCACACCGTGTCATTAGCGAACTGACTGCTGCAAAGATGCGAAGCATGATGCAGGGAACAGTCGTCGAGGGTACAGGTCGTAATGCAGCGCTCAATGGTTTTAGTGCCGGCGGTAAGACGGGTACGGCGAATAAAGTCGACCCTGCCACGCACGCGTATTCGCACACCAAGCTGGTTGCCAGCTTTGCGGGAATGGCACCCGTGAATAATCCTGCAATCACGGTCGCTGTTGTCATCGATACACCGACAGTTGGAACGGGTTATGGTGCGGCGACCAGCGCGCCCGTATTTGCGGAGGTCGCGCAGCAGGTGCTGGAGTACCTGGGCGTGCCGCACGACCAGCCATTGAAGCCACGCAAAGCAGACGATGCGCCGAAGCTGCAGATGGCTGACGTCGAAGGTCCGAGCGAACAGGTGGGCGACCTGAACGCGCTGTTCGAAGAAATTAATACGCTGCCTGCTGACGATCCGCTACGCCAGAAGAGCGATGTCGCCGTAGTCGACACGACCGCAAGAGCGATGCCCACGGTGACCGGGAAGAAGGGGATTTTCGCAGCGCTGCCCGACAAGCTATTAGAGGCTTTTCGAGAGCATGGCGGATCGACCTGGGTCAGTGAAGAGGCGGCATCACTCAAGCCGCTACACGCCCCTGCAACGGGGGATAAAGTACGAAGCGACGGTGCCGTGGTCGTCGACAGCAGTCGTAAGGTTGCCGTGCCGGTTCTGGATGGCGGATTGCGCCTTGTCATTGGGAAGGCTGCAGTAGCAGGTTTGCGTGTGCAGCCGGTGGGTAGCGGTCTGGCGCGGGAGCAGGTACCGGCGGCAGGGACGCTGGTGCCTATTGGCACGGAAGTTGTCGTGCGCTTTTCCCGCTAGTGCTCCGGGTACCTTCGCCGCTTTACAATCGCCTTTGATGCAATGGCTCGAACTTACTACCGACTTACCTACGCTTGCCGTCGGCGACGCGTCACGCGCAGAGATCTCTGGCGTGGAGTATGACTCGCGTGCAGTGCTTCCGGGGTCTCTTTTTGTGGCCATGCGCGGCGAGACCTCGGATGGCAATGCGTACGTCCGCCGTGCGCTGGATGCGGGTGCATCCGCGATCGTCACAGACTCGCGTGAGAGCTTCGCCTTTGCCGATGCACAGGGTGTCCCGGCTGCTTTGATCGCGAATGGCCGCAGGGCGCTGGCCGCGCTTTCCGCGAACTTCTACCACCATCCGGAACGCGGGCTCGCAATCAGCGCCGTGACCGGCACCAATGGTAAGACGACCACGGCTTTCTTAGTAGAGGGTTTGCTGCAGAGCGCGAGCCGCAGCACCGTCTTATTAGGCACCATTGAGACCCATGTGGCTGGTGAGGTAAGACCCAGCCCGCACACCACGCCAGAGAGCCGCGATGTGTTGCAGACTTTTGCAGACGGCGTGCGCGCCGGTGCAACCGAAGCTGTCATGGAGATGAGTTCGCACGCGCTGCAGCAGGAGCGTGTGTGGGCGCTGCCGGTGGACGTTGCGATCTTTACGAATCTTACGCAGGACCACCTGGATTTTCACGGCACCATGGACCGCTACGCGGCGGCAAAGGCACGGCTGTTTGAAGGCGTTGGCGCACCTCCGCCCCGCGTGGCGATTCTGAATGCAGATGACCCGTACTGTGGCTTTATGAAAGATGCCGCACGTGGCTGTGGGCAGGTTTGGACGTTTGCCGTAGATGGTCTGGCTGACTTCGTCGCGAGCCATGTGCAACTGCACGCCGGTTCGACCAGCTTTCAAATGCAGACACCCAATGGCAGCGCGCAGGTGCAATCACAATTAACCGGTCGAGTGAACGTCTACAACCTGTTGGCTGCCTGTGCCGCGGCTCTGGCGCGTGGTCTGTCGCTGGATCAAGTGGTGGGGGGTGCCGCAACGCTGAAGCCGGTGCCGGGACGGTTTGAAACGGTTGCAAACACGCTCGGTTTTACCGTGGTGGTGGACTATGCGCACACGCACGATGCCC
This sequence comes from Janthinobacterium lividum, assembly GCA_050954745.1. Classification (GTDB taxonomy): domain Bacteria; phylum Acidobacteriota; class Terriglobia; order Terriglobales; family Acidobacteriaceae; genus Terriglobus. The sequence continues at coordinate 39,662 of JBPBQP010000078.1, forward strand.
TGCGAAATCTGATTGCGCTTGCGCGTGAACTGGCACATGGTGCACGCGTGTTGACGCTGTTCGGCTGCGGTGGAGATCGCGATCGAACCAAGCGCCCGAAGATGGGCCGTGCGGCGGGCGAAGGCAGCGACGTTGTCGTTGTGACCAGCGACAATCCGCGTAGCGAAGACCCTGCCGCCATTGTCGAAGAGGCGCTTGCAGGGGTGCGGGTCAGTGGCTGCTTCCAGGTGCATGTGGAGCTTGATCGTGCTGCTGCCATCCAGTTCACGATTGCGGAAGCGCGGGCGGGCGATGTCGTACTGATTGCCGGTAAAGGGCACGAGAAAACACAGACAGCGCACGGCGTTGCAACACCATTTGACGACGTCGCGGTTGCCGCTGCGGCACTGCGCACAAGGGAAGCTGGACGATGACATTGACGCTGGGGCAGGTTGCGGATTGGATCCACGCGGAGGGAGATTTTGATCTTTGCGTGGAGGTGCATGGCTACTCGATTGACTCGCGGACGGTCGCGGCGGGTGACCTGTTTTTTGCCGTGCAGGGCGAACAGTTTGATGGGCATGACTTTGTCGAAAACGCACTGCGCGCAGGCGCAATGGCTGCCGTGGTGAGTACGCACTGGGTGGTTCCTGCAGAGGTGGATAGCTGCAAGCTGTTACGTGTGCCTGACAGCGAAGACTGCGTTCTGAGTGCGCTGCAAACGCTGGCGCGCAGGGTGCGCCAACACTGGGGCAAACGCGTGATCGGCATCACCGGATCGGCGGGCAAGACGACCACCAAAGACTGTGTCGCGACCGTATTGGCTGCGCAGTTCAACGTGCTGAGGTCTGCTGGCAATTTAAATAATGGCTTCGGCCTGCCGCTGCAGTTGCTGAAGCTGCAGCCGGAGCATGATGTTGCTGTCATTGAGATGGGGATGAATCACGGTGGCGAGATTGCCGCGCTGGCAAGGATCGCCGAGCCCGACTGGGCCGTGATCAGTAACGTTGCACCGGTGCACCTGGAACATTTTCCTGACGGTATCGATGGCATCGCCGCTGCGAAGTATGAGCTGGTGCAGGCGCTGCCAACGGATGGCATCGCATTTCTAAATGCGGACGATGCTTACGTGTCGCAGTTCGGTGGTGAGCGCGAGGCGCATGCACGTTTCTTCGGTATCCATGCAGCTACCGTCCAGGTGAGCGCCACGGACGTTGTCAGCATGGGTGCGGAAGGCATGCGCTTCCACGTGGTCGCAGGGCATGAAAGCATGCCAGCCCAAATTGCGCTGCTGGGCGAACACAACGTCTACAACGCGCTGGCGGCCATCGCAGTAGGGCTTGAGAGCGGCATCGCCTTGCAGGAGTGCGTCGCCAGTTTGTCGGCACTGCGCCCCGGCGATAAGCGCGGCGATCAGCTGGAGTGGCGTGGCGCGCGTATCCTGAACGACTGCTACAACAGCAACCCGCGTGCGCTGGATGCGATGGTCGACGCGCTGATGGCGATCCATGCGACACGCCACATCGTGATTGCAGGCGAGATGCTGGAGCTGGGGCCGGCCGCGGACCGTCTGCATGCGAGCTGTGGCGAATACATGGCCGCGCGTGGAATCGATGTGGTGGTGGGCGTGCGTGGACATGCCGCGGCACTGGTTCGTGGTGCCGGCACAAACGCAATCTATGTCGAAACGCCGGAAGATGCCGGGGCGTGGCTACTTGCCAACCTGCAAGCGGGTGATGCGGTCTTGATGAAGGCTTCGCGTGGAGTGCGGCTTGAGCGAGCTCTAACGACGCTTACTGAGCAGGCTGCGCACTAAGTACCGGGTACCTACCGTGGAACCTTTCGCAAGATGCACTTCGCTGGCAACGTAAGCTGAAGGCGATCAGATTTATAGTTCCGCTTGCGTGCGGATGGGGGACCGTTGCTCTACTGGCTGCTGTACCAAAAGCTGTATCCGGTCTTCCGGTTGTTTCGCATCTTCCGTTACCTGACGTTTCGGTGTGTATTTGCGAGCCTAACGGCGTTGCTGATCGGCTTGCTGATCGGCCCATTTGTTATTAACCGGCTACGCGAGTTTCAGATCGGCCAGTATATTCGCGACGAAGGCCCGGAGAGCCATAAGAAGAAGACCGGCACGCCCACCATGGGCGGCGTACTGATCTGCATCGCCATACTGGTGCCGACTTTATTGTGGAGCGACCTATCCAATCCGTTTGTTTGGATTGTGGTGTTCTCGACGGCTGCCTTCGGTGCCATTGGTTTTGCGGACGATTACATCAAGGTCATCCATAAGCAGAACCAGGGGCTGACGGGCCGCCAAAAGTTGTTGTTGCAGTTTCTTGCCAGCTTCTGCATTGCCTGCGTGCTGGTCTGGATGCAGACGCGCGGCATGTACTCCACGCGGCTGGTGGTGCCGTTTCTGAAGCACCTGCGACCTGACCTGATCATTGGCTCGATCCACCACGTGCATGGTCTGTTCTGGATTTCGTTCCTGCCGTTTGTGCTGTTTGTCATGCTGGTCATCAGCTTCAGTTCGAACGCGGTGAACCTTACTGACGGTCTGGATGGCCTGGCGATTGGCTGCACCATCATCGCAGCGGGCGCGCTTACGGTGTTGACGTATGTGAGCGGCCACGTCGTTTTCAGTGACTATCTGGAACTGCAGCGCATGCCGCTGGCGGGCGAGCTGACCATCTTCTGCGGCGCCATGGTGGGCGCGTCCATCGGCTTTCTTTGGTACAACGCGCACCCGGCCGAGGTCTTCATGGGCGACGTGGGTTCGCTGGCGCTGGGTGGCGCCATTTCAACGGTTGCCGTGCTGATCAAGCAAGAGCTGCTGCTGCCGTTTATCGGCGGCGTCTTCATCCTGGAGGCGGTCAGTGTCATGCTGCAGGTGGGCAGTTACAAGCTACGCAAGGGCAAACGCATCTTCCGGATGGCTCCGCTGCATCATCACTTCGAACTTGCCGGATGGAGCGAGAGCAAGGTGATCGCACGCTTCTGGATTCTGGCACTGGTGTTTGCGCTGTTCGCACTGACGACCTTGAAGCTGCGATAGGCTGAAGCGGTATGGACCTGAAGAACAAACGCGTGCTGGTCGTTGGCTTGGGAAAAAGCGGTATTTCTGCCGCACTGTACCTGCGCAGGTTAGGTGCGCGGGTGACGGTCAGCGACTCACGTTCGGGCGATGCGCTGGCAAAGGAGATTCCGACGCTGCTGGAGGCCGGAGTCATGGTCGAGACCGGCGGGCACGGCCTGCTGACCTTCCGTCGGCAGGACCTGATCGTCATCTCGCCGGGTGTGCCGCTTTCGACGCCTGAGGTGCAGCAGGTCGTGTCGTTCGGCATCCCGCTGATTGGCGAACTTGAGCTTGCGTCGCAGAGGCTGCAGGGCAATGTCATCGCGATCACCGGCTCGAACGGCAAGACCACGACGACGTCGCTGGTCGGCCATATCCTGCAGCATGCCGGTCTGGACACACGCGTCGGCGGCAACATTGGTTTGCCCGTGGTGGAGCTGGTGGAAGGCTCGGCGGAGAAGACCTGGAGCGTGCTCGAAGTGTCCAGCTTTCAACTGGAAACCATCGACACCTTTCGCCCTCGAATCGCGGCCGTGCTGAACATCACGCCGGACCATCTCGACCGGCATGGCACGTTTGAGAACTACGCCGCGGCCAAAGCCCGCATTACAGAAAACCAGACGGCAGATGACTTCCTGGTGTTAAACGCCGAAGACAAGCCGACGCAGATGGTTGCGGCAAAGACCAAGGCGCAGATCTTCTGGTTCAGTGCGGTTCGCCGCGTGAAGCAGGGCGCGTTTGTACATGGCGACGGCGTTTACTTCCTGGCGAAAGAAGGCGGCACACCGGAGCCGGTCATGCCGGCTGGCGAGATCCCGCTGCGTGGGTCGCACAATGTGGAGAACGTGCTGGCAGCGGTGGCCTTGGCTCGACTGGCGGGCGTTTCCGCGGACCAGGTGCGTGCCGCGGTGGCGAGCTTTCAAGCCGTAGAGCACCGTCTGCAGTTCGTTGCGCAGGTGCGTGGCGTGGACTATTACAACGACTCCAAGGCAACCAACGTAGACGCCACCGCAAAGGCGCTGGCCTCGTTCGCGGGCGGCGTGCGCATTATCCTGGGCGGCAAGGACAAGGGATCCGACTACACGGAACTGTTGCCGCTGCTGCGGGAACGTGCGGTTGCGATCTATACGATTGGCGCGGCGGCAGAGTTGATCGAGCGGCAGCTTGGCTCAGACATTGCGCTGGCGCGCGCCGGTACCTTGGCGAACGCAGTCGGCATGGCTGCGGCGGCGGCACAGCCGGGTGATACGGTTCTGCTTTCGCCCGCGTGTGCCAGCTTCGATCAATTCGAAAGCTATGAACATCGCGGACGGGTGTTTGTGGAGTTGGTCGCAGTGCTACCCCGTTAACGCCGAAATTGCTTGCTCCGGTAGCGTCGCAACTACGTCGAAAAGTTTTTGGCGGTTGGAAGACCTGGCTTTCGCCACCGAGATAGATCGAAGGAAGTTACGGCGTAGCGGCTTAGCCGCCGAGATACAGACGCGAAGGGTCAGGCGGTTTGCTCATGGAGCCGACGCGATCCTACATTCGGAATCCAAGCGGCTAAGCCGTACCCTCGGTATGTTCTTCTCTCTCTTAGAGGCTAAAGCCACTTGCCTACTGCATTTGCAAACCTTATCCCAGCGGTGAACGCGGTACGTTTGCTTGTTCATTTCTATCCAGGTGGAGAAGTCTTCCCGAAGGACTGACGTGCGTACCTGCAGAGGTACCCATGCTGCAAACCTTCTGCATCAAAGCGACGGGCAGACGTTAGGCTGCGATAAGTATGGCAAAGCGCGTCGGAGCAGATAAGTGGCTTTTCGGAACGGTGCTGGCGCTGGTCCTGTTTGGCCTGGTGATGATCTTTTCGACCAGTGCCGTCATGGCGAAGGAGCAGTTCGGATCGGCCTATAAGTTTGTGCTTAGCCAGGCCGTGTTTGTTGTGCTGGGTGTGGTCGCGCTGTTTGTGTTGATGAAGATCGACTACCGCCGCTACAACAATCCCAAGGTCGTCTTTCCGCTGATTGCCATCACAGCGCTGCTGCTGATGAGCGTGTTCTTCATGGGCGGCATGAACGGTGCGCATCGCTGGGTGCGAGTAGGCGGCCTGACGCTGCAGCCCTCGGAGTTGGCTAAGCCCCTGGTGGTGTTATTTCTTGCCTACTTTCTCCAGAACCGCATTCACCAGAT
>JBPBQP010000079.1:0-32456 GCA_050954745.1 Janthinobacterium lividum
CAGCAACCTTGTGCGATCAAGGTTGCAGAGCACGATACAGTCGCCGCCCTGAAGACGATTGAGCGACGGATCCATCAACCACGAACGATTGGGTAAGCCGGTCAGCGAGTCGCGCAGACATTGCTCCCGCATCGCTCGATGTGCCTTCAACATCTGCGAATCCCGCGCGATCATTCGAATAGCGAACAACAGCGACGTAATGCAAACGTAGACGTACCCCAGCATGGGTTTGCGTTGATGAAGAAAAACACCGGTCAGCAGCGACAGCAGAAATAAGCCCAGTGCACTTGTGCCGTAGAGCTTGTCCGCAGAGAAAAGGCCCATCCCCGTTATATTGTTCTGCCCGGGAGCATCTGTTCGACCTAAACGCCAACTGGAAAGCACAATAAAGAGCGCCGGTGGAATGGTCCAGCAGGCGTCCACCACGGAGCCGGGAGCCAGGCTGTAGGCTTCGATGCGATAGTCGGCGGACGAAAAGATCGCATAGCTGAACAGGTAAATGCCCAGATCGCGAAAGAAGGGTCGATCGTTGGAACTTGACTTGGAATATTGCAAGCCGCATAACAAGACCAATGCAGCGCCCTGTACGTCATAGGCCTGCGTGATGCGCAAACCGGCTCCGCGGCTGAACACCAGGATTCCAAGTAGGCTAAAAAACAGCAGGGCCTGGCCGACATCGAGCCAGGAGATCCAATCACTCGCGCCGGGTGAGCGCTGCCGGACGACGATGAGCAGGATGGGTAACGCAAACGCAAGCCACAGCGCATCCGCCGATGAAGGGTATGGCAGCAGCCGGTCGTTCACCAGGAGGGCCACCGTGTAGTAGCACTGCGCCGTAGACCACAACACGAACGAGCATGTGAGCAACTTCCACAGCGAGCGAAGATGCTTGTCTTCGGTTCCGCGAGCGACGTAGTAGCAGTAAGCCGCGGCAAGCAATGCTATAAGGCCCTGCATCACGTTCGAAAGCCGGAGCGATACCCCAAACAGAAGCGGGTATGCGATATGGCAAAGTACCAGCACAGCTGCCAGGACCGAGAACACATCGCGATGTCGGTGATCCCGCATTCACCGGAGTTATCGGCTGTTTTTGAAGCAGAGTGAGAAGGACGGCACACACGTCCAGAGATCAGCAGAACGTGCAGTACCTATCGCCATGCACCTGCTGCATGAGGAAGTCAGCCCGAGACGCTGTACAAACGCCCTCGGTTTCGCATTCCGCTGCAGAAGCTACTTCGCCGGAACCGAGATCGTGAGGTTGCGGTACGCAATGACACCGTGATGGTCGCCCTGCAGATAGAACGAGCCAGGCTCGGCCTCATTGCTGTCGAGCGCGCCGCCCGTTGGTCCAGGGATCTCGACATTGTCGTGGTACAGCTTGCCGTCGCGATAGACGGTCACGTGACGTCCGACCAGGGTGACATCAAAGGTCGTCCACTTGCCCAGGCCAAGTTCGGACCCGGCGGGCGGTGCGTAGTAGCTGTAGATTGCGCCCATCTCATGCGACGGTGCCTTGCCGCCTTCAGTCCCCACCTGCAACTCGTACCGGCCGCGCAGGTAAATGCCGCTGTTTCCACCCTCCGGGCAGTTCACTTCGACGTGCAGCTTGAAGTCCTGGAACTTGGCGGTGGTCTTGATGTTGGCCGCGGGCGGCAGCTTCTTGCCGGCGACTTCGGGGTTGTCGTTCACCAGGTCGCCGTCTCTCGCGATCCACTTGTTGTTGTCGACCGATCCAATCGGCTCCCAGCCGTTTAGATCCTTGCCATCAAACAAGGGCCGGGGCGCCGTCCACTTCTTCGGCATCGGGCGGTTCAGCAGCGGGGCCTGCACGCCGACGAGGGTGGTAAGACCGACAGCCCCGCGCTTCTCCATGCCCGTCAACTTGCCTTTGGAGGAGGAGGTCAGCTCCCAGCTGAGTTCCGTCCCCGGCCCCGCAGGACCGACATCGACAATCAGCTTGCCCGCGTCCATGCGCGCGCCGACAATGGGGTGCCATGCACCGCCACGGGGCTGGATGCGCCCTTCAATTTTGCCGCCGTTGTCCGTGAGCTCCATCCACTGTGGATAGGGCGTACCGGTAGCGGGTGTTGCGACGAGATCCCAACGGCCCAGGAACGCCTTGGTGCTTTGCGCGGCAAGTGTCGAGGCCAGCGCAAAAGCCAGCAGGGGTGCGGAAAAGGTTTTGATCTTCACCGGATGAGTGTACCGCGCCATCCCATCGACTGCGTGTCCTCACGGCGTTCCGCGAGGAGTTGCAGGGCGCAAAAGCAAAGGCCCGGCGCTATGCCGGGCCCGTTCATTTGGATGAAGCTGAGACTATGCGGCAGGCTCTTCGCTGACAATCTGCTTGGCCTGCGCGATGGTCGCATTCGCTTCGCCGATCTTGAAGCGCGCAAAACGGCGAATGGTGATGTTCTCACCCAGCTTCGCAACCTTGGTCGCGATGACCTGCGCAACCGTCTGCGACTGCTCCTTGATGAAGGGCTGATCCAGCAGGCAGACTTCTTCGTAGAATTTGCCCATCTTGCCTTCAAGCATCTTCTCTACGATGTTAGCTGGCTTGCCGGTGGCAGCAGCCTGCGAACGGTAGATTTCCTTCTCGCGCTCGACGTCCGCTTCGGTTACTTCGTCGCGGCTGATAAAGCGAGGATCAACCGCAGCGATGTGCATGGAAATATCGCGCAGCAGACCCTGGAAGTCTTCGGTGCGGGCGACGAAGTCCGACTCGCAGTTCAGTTCGAGCATGACGCCAATCTTGCCGCCGGCGTGGATATAGTTACCGACCGCGCCTTCGTTGGTGGAGCGCGATGCCTTCTTGGCAGCGGATGCCATGCCGCGCTTGCGCAGGACGACGAACGCATTCTCCATGTCGCCCTTCGCTTCCTGCAGGGCCTTGAGACAGTCGCCCATGGGCGCGCCGCTCTTCTCGCGCAGTTCTTTGACAAGCTTCGCGTCGATCTTTACTGGGGTCTCGGTTGCCATTTGTATCTGTCCTTTGCTGGTTAGGCCATGCTCTTACACAGAAAGAGCGTGGTGCCATGTGCGGCAGCCACGCTCTCCGTGCGAATCAATCGGAGAAGCTTACGCGCCGGCTTCGACTGCAACCGGTTCGACTTCCGTGTCAGAAACGGGCTGCTTGCGGATACCGCCGCCCAATGCTGCATCCAGGTCAACGGTCTCTTCTTCGGTCGGCTCTGCGGGGGTTGCAGCGGTCGGGTTCGACTCCTGCACTTCCTCGTCTTCGAGGCCGATGAAATGCGCTTCCGTGGCAACGGGCGTCACGTCGGCGTATTCGTTCGCGATCGACTTGTCGCCGATCATCTGTGCACCCTCGAAGGCGGAGTCCGCGATCTTGGTGGTGAACAGGCGAATGGCACGCAACGCATCGTCGTTACCGGGGATGACATAGTCGACCACGGTCGGATCGCAGTTGGTGTCCACAACAGCCACAACCGGGATACCAAGCTTGCGCGCTTCCGCGACCGCAATGGCTTCGTTGTTCGAGTCAACGACGAAGATCGCATCCGGCAGGCGGCGCATGTTCTTGATGCCAGCCAGGTTCGTGTTCAGGTGCTTCCGCTCGCGCTCCAGCTTGATGACTTCCTTCTTTGTCATCAGCTCAAAACGTCCGTCCACAGCCATCTCGTCAAGTTCCGCAAGACGCTTGACCGACTTTTGGCAGGTAACCCAATTGGTCAGCAGACCACCGAGCCAGCGCGAGTTGATGTACGGCATGCCCGCACGCTTTGCTTCTTCAGCAACGGCGTCCTGCGCCTGGCGCTTGGTGCCAACAAACAGGATGATCTTGCCGGTCGAGGTCAGGTCGCTGACGAACTTTGCCGCTTCCTTGAACATCTTCAGCGTCTTCTGCAGATCGATGATGTAAATGCCGTTGCGCTCGCCGAAGATGTATTCCTTCATCTTTGGGTTCCAACGCTTGGTCTGGTGGCCGAAGTGTACGCCGGCTTCCAGCAATTCCTTCATTGTGATCGATGCCATGTGGCTCCTTGATGCAGCATCCCGGCGGTGGTTCCCTGCCGGGATTAGTCCCGTTCGTCTGGGAGATTAGACCCCTAGAAGTGGTATAGCGGTACGGCGGATGACCTCAGAGGCCACCCGCCGCAGGAATGAAATCCAGGCGCGGAGTTTAGCGCTTGGAGAACTGGAAACGCTTACGAGCGCCCTTCTGACCGTACTTCTTACGCTCCTTGATGCGAGCGTCGCGGGTCAGCAGGCCATCGGCCTTCAGGGTCTTGCGAAGTTCTGCGTTGAACTCAAGCAGCGCGCGAGCGATGCCGAGCTTCACTGCGTCAGCCTGTGCGGTCACACCACCACCCTTTACGGTGGTGAGCACGTCGAACTGGCTGGTCATGTCTGCCGTTACCAGGCTGCGCTTAGCGGCGAACCGCTGCTGCTCGGTGACGAAGTAGACGTTCATTTCCTTGCCATTGACCTTGAAGCCGCCGCTGCCGGGGCGAAGGAACACACGTGCGATTGCCGACTTGCGACGGCCCGTTCCGTAATACTGAACCAGATCTGCCATATCCCTATTCTTTCCTTGAACCTGTTAGGCCGTAACAACCAGCGGCTGGGGCATCTGCGCATCATGCGGGTGCTTGTCGCCCTTGTAAACCTTCAGCTTGGTTGCCATCTGACGGCCCATCTTGCTCTTCGGCAGCATGCCCTTGATGGCCTGCTCCACGATCGCTTCCGGGCGGCGCGCCAACAGCTTGAGGAACTCTTCTTCACGCAGACCACCGGGGTAACCGGTGTAACGGCGGTACAGCTTCTGCTGCGCCTTCAGGCCGGTGAGAACAATTTTCTCGGCGTTAATCACAATGACGTGATCGCCGGTATCAATGTAAGGGGTGTACTGGGTGCTGTTCTTACCGGTCAGCACACGAGCTGCGCCACTGGCCAGCCGTCCCAGCGTCTTGCCGCTGGCATCCACTACGAACCACTTACGTTCCAAAGTCTTTGAACTAGGTACAAACGTCGACATCGAGTCTTCCTTCCAACATCCAAATCCGTAAATCTAACTACAACTCAACCAATGTCATAAAACACACGCAGAAGCACATCGCGGGGTTTCCGCTACTTGCGAGTAAGTGCCAAGGATTGTCTTTGGTTCCGGCTGCCTTCGCCGAAGTACCGCAAGAGCCACATCAGCCAAGTGGACTGATATCCCGTAGATCCACCGCGTCGCCACAACACACACCCGATGAAGCACGGGCGTGCAGATGCGAATCTGCGCGAGTCTCAAGAATAGCGAAGAGTGCTTACCTCGTCAACACCATTCTCGGCTCAGCCTGCGCTCTGCTGCACGTGCATCGTCGAGGTAGTCAGTGGTGCTTTCCGACGTTTCGGAACCACGCCTTCTTTACCATCGAGACGGTACACGATCATCAGGTTACGGTCGGGGTCGTCCATGGCGGGCAACGAGGCGACCCGTGTCAGGCGGTAGAAGCGGGTGAGGGCCTGCATCTTGTCGTCTTCAACGTAATTCCAGGTGACAAACCACCCGGGCCGGTAGACGGCAATGCGGTCCTCAAGCTCCATGGTGCCAAAGTCGTCGCAAATGGACGGTAGACCCGTCATGAGCGACAGGTTGCTGCCGGAGATCGACAACACGGTATGGCTATGCAGCGGTTCCGCGGTCACAATGCTCCCAATCCGCTCTGCTGCGTTTTGGAAGGTGTATTCCGGATGCTTGATGTAGTGGAGGGTCAAGCGACCCTCCTGCACAAGAACAACCGCCAGTACCAGGGCAAGCCCATAGCTCACATGGGGCTGCCAGGCATCCAGGTGTTGCGCTCCCCGCACCAGCAGCAGCATCAGCGGGATCGCCACCACCAGGTAGTAGCGCGGCTGAAGATTGGCGTGGTACGCCAGGAAAGCCAGGTAGCCGGCGGCCCACAGTCCCGCAGCAGCAAACAATGGATCGCGCCAGATGCGGGGCCGGAACAGCGAACCGACTATGGTCAACAGCATCAGCGGGTACAGCAGCGACCCCATCCACTTGCCGTCAAGAAAGGCGTCTGCAATCACCTGTCGAAAGTTTTCGGTGGTGATCGCGGTGTATGCGTTCGCCGTGAACAGGTATTGAAAGTCGCGCATAAGTCCGGCGTGCAGCAGGACCGCCAGATACATACACCACAACGCAGCCGCGGTCCCCCCGGCCACTGCGGTCGCGATCAACATCTTTTGTAGCCGCCAGCCGCATGAGTCCAGGACCATGTACCAGACAGCGGGTACAAGAAAGATCGCCGTAGTTTTCGTGCCAATCATCAGGGCTACCAAAACGCCGACAGCACCCGCGCTCACAAACCACCCCGGGCGCCCTTCGGCAGACCGCAGTGCGTAGCCGACCCAAAGCGCCAGCAGGGTCAGCAGGATCAGCAACGGTTCCACAATGGCCATACGGGTAAAGCAATACAGAAACGAACTCACCGAAAGCAGTGCGACCGCACCGGCCGCAAAGACACTTCGGCGGTTGCTGCTCTGCGGAAGGGTTGCAGAGGTTTGCAGCAACAGATAGCACAGCAGCAGGATGCCGCCGAACACAACCACCACAAGGCCGCGAGCCGCTACGATGCCGACCCCGCTGAAGCGAAAGATGATCGCCTCCAGCAAAGGCCAAACGGGCAAGGCCACGCCGGGATTGAAGTCGCCCGGAAGGTTCCACGAACCCCGCAGAAAGTGGCGGATTGCGGCATCGCCGTACCAGCCCTCATCGGTGTATTTGGCCCAATCCATCCAGGGAGAGTAATTTGGGAAGTCCGCCCGCAGATGCGCAAAGTGCAAGCCGTACAGCAGCAGCGCGAGACCCAAGAGCGCCCACTTCAGAACTTTCAGGTTCGTTCGCACTGTGCCCGCACCTCGAGTTCTGCAGGACCATCCTGCCGACCGACTCTACTTTGGATGCTCGCTACGCTACCCGCTGTTCCCTGGGTGAATCGGCGGGCATAAAGTATGAGAGTGGCACGCCCACCGTGCTTTGACGCCGTCCAGAAGACCTCTGGGGCGAATACCTTCTTGCTATTCGTAAGCCAGTGCTTCGATTGGATCTTTGCCTGCAGCCTTCAGCGCGGGATACAGTGCACCAAAGATCGCGCCGACGAGCGCAATGCCAACCGCGCCGGCGACCCAGCCCGGGGTCACCGCAAACTCAAGCACAGGAACCTTGAGGTGCAGAATAGCCTTGAGCAGGTAAGTAGCTGCGACGCCGACGACGATGCCGCAGACGGCCAGCAAACCCGACTCACGCAGAACGATGCCGATGATGTAGCCCTTCGACGCGCCCAACGACTTCAAAATGCCGATCTCGCGCGTCCGTTCCATCACGGCGGTGTACATGGACTGGAAGATGACCAGGAAGCCGATCACGACGGCGATACCGATGACGACTCGCAGGCCGATGTTAAAGGCCGGCAGCTTTTCGGGGGTCAGCATGGACAGAAATTCGTCCAGCGTCTGCACATCCCACTGCTGCAGGCCGTCCGTCTGCTTGATTTCGTCGCGCACGGCATTTTGAAACTTCGGCTGGCCTTCGGTCTTGATGTAGAACAGGCTGCAGCGGTTCTCCGTGCCGTTGATCGCGTTGATGGTAGCCAGCGGAATGAATTTGCGACCGCCCTTGCCGTGTTCCACAATGCCGGAGATGGTGAACGACCGGCCCAGCACCGACGTCTTGTCGCCCACGTGAATGTTCTTACTTGCAGCCGCAAACACGTCATCGACAATGATGCTGTCATCGTCGGTAAACGGGCCACCCTCGACGAACACAAAGGGCTTCAGTGCATTGAAGCTGGCGTAGTCGATGCCGTAGATATTCTCAAGATTGCCACTTGCCGTCAGTTGGATATACACGGGCGCCGCGACCAGCACGTGGGGCAGAGCTTCCAGCACCTTCTGCACCTTGGCCGATGCCGGCGCACCGCTGACCCCGATCAGGTTGGACGTGGTGCCGGGCTTCGCAATCATATCGCCACCAATACCGCTGGTGCGCGTCTTCTGTCCGTTCAGCATGCCAAGCATAATGGCTGCAATCGACAGGATCATGATGACTTCGATCGCGATGGCAAGGGCCGAGATCAGCGAACGCAGCGGGCGGTGAACCAGGTTTCCAACAACCAGACTATTCATGGGTAGACCGATTGTACGTTGTGGAGCGTTATGCCCGCAGCGTAGCGCGTCTGCCAAAAATGACCAGGTTGCCAATGACCGGCGCGATGTACGTACTGATGAGCGCACCACAGATAAGGGCAACCGAGGTCGTCGAGATGGCGTACGTCGTCATGCCCAGCATACCCTCGGAGGCCGCGTGCGAAAAGTAGATGAGGTACACCAGGCCCCACTGCGTCTTGGCGATGCTGCCCGAAACAGAATCACACACGTAAAACATGGCAAAAAAAAACAGGCCCAGCAGGAGCGTGACGCCCAGCCAGCCGGCCGTATGGTATGCATCTGCGTAGGGAGTGAACGAAATGCCTGTCGATTCGTCATTCTCGCCGATGAGACCGATGTCGTGTGCGTACACATTGCCCCACAGCAGTGTTGGCTTACCCGGATACAGGTATCGCGGAACCATATTCAACACGTAACTCCAAAGCGCCAGGGGCGAGCCGGGACGCACGTTTTCCGTGCTCCAAACAAGCGCGTCGTCGACCGGGATCATGGTCAACCGATCCAGCAGCCCCTGGGGTTCATCAAACCAGTGGTAGTCCGCACCTGTCACGTAACTTTGGCGCAATAGTTCGTTGTACTGCGCTCGTGTTTCGAACGGATGCATCAGCAGCTGCGTCGTCATCTCTGACTCGTTTGCCTCGCCCCTGTAGTTGCGAGCGAGCTGCGAGTAGGGCGTGAGCAGGGTCACAGCGAGTACAGCCGTCGCAGATAAAACGACGACCCGAGCCAGGGTGACGCGATAGCCTGCTGCTGCTGCCGCCAGCGCCCAGGCCACACTTGGACCGAATAAACCCTGTTTCGACAACCCAACCACGCCGTAGGTGTAGGTCAGGTAAACCCAGCCAATGAACGCCACGTAGTGAAAGGACCTCATTCCATCGGTCTGCTTAACCCGGTAGTACACGGGCAGCAGAATGGCAAAGTAGACAAAAGCACTATTGAATTGGGAGAAGGTTCCCTGCAAGGAAGCCGGTATAAGGTAAGGCACAAAGAAGGCAATCAAAATGCAGCCAATACCCACCTGATCCACCCGCTGCGCAGGGTCCAGCCGTTCCAGCAAACCCCGCTTCGTGCGCAGCCGCGTTGAAAAGTAAACGGCAACCAGGATGAACACCATGCCGGCAAGGTAAATAAGCATGGTTTGCTGAGGCATGGACAAATTTGAGTTGAGAGGCTCACCCAGAACGGCCTTCACCACCAATCCGACAATCAGGGAAAGCATTGCGTTGAAGAAGATGCAGGCACCGCTTGGGTATGCCAGGCCGCCTGCGATATTGAACGCCACCGTTGCCACCAACACGAACGCCTGCGCTGTCAGCGCAAGCAGCAGCGGGGTTCCCTCTGCCAACTCAAGGGCAAGCAAAATGAGTGAGAACGAAGCAGCATACCGCACGGGAATGTGAGTGGGAAGTGCCAGCTTCATGCCAGCCAAGTCTAGCAAAGGCTGTGTTCGAGGGCGTTCCTCCCTCGAACACCAATGTTGGTAGAGAAACTCTCTGCTATCGCCCGGCGTGCGCGCTAGGACTCGTGCGGGCCGCGGGCGTCGGCTGGCCCACTACCCCCGGCAGGCTGTACAGCATTCGTCAGTCGGGGAGGCAGAGGGACACGATTGCCATCTGCATCCATCTCATTCGATTCCACGAAGAAATGGGTAAGGTTCGCGATGCCAAACGAAGTCGTAATCGCCACATCTGCCGCATCCCGTCCAGTCGCCATGAGCAACCGACCCAGGCGCGAATAGTTGTGCCGAGCATCCATGTCCCACCAGCGGCCGCCCAGGTAGACCTGGTACCAGGCGGAAAAGTCGCCTGCACCGGAAAGGGGAATACGAATGTCACCGACGTGTCCGGTAACGTAACGCGCCGGAATATTCAGTGCACGGCTGAGGGTAATGGCCAGGTGCTGAAAATCTCGGCAAACACCTTCACGCTCGGTGAAGACGTCCATGGCCGTTTTGGTTGGCCGTGCCTTTGCGTAGTCAAAACGCACCTTCCAATGCACCCAGTCGCGGATAGACAAGGCACGCTCGCCGCCGGGCGGCAGGTTGCCAAACAGGTCATACGCAATCGCACTGAAGCGGTCCACTTCGCAGTAGCGGCTGGCGAGCAGAAACTGAAGCACTTCGGCGGGAAGATCATCCACGGAGTGCTGAACAGCTCCGGTCGGCTGCTGCTCCGGCTCTGCGGTGGCTTCCACAATGTTTTGACCGCTCAATCGCAGATTTCCAGGAGGCGCGTGGAAGCGCGCACATCGATTGCCAAAGCTGTCGAGGTAGTTTTCCGCCTCGATGCGCGTGTTGGTACCTGCAGCGGAGTGCTCAATCACAAGGGTGTCCGGCGAACGAAGCACGGAGTCCAACGACGGATGCAGGTGTAATAGAGCCACCATAGGCGTCGCACCGGGCAGCTGGAACTGAATATCGAATTCGCTTTTGATCAACATGGTCAGGGTTCTTCTATGACGCGCCAATACACGACGCGGGTTACCTATAGACATTTGCAGCAGGTTACCTAGCTTCTCATATCAGGGAACCCAAACGGCAATGGCACAGCCAAAAAGGCTGTGCCATTGCATCTGCTGTCCACCCTAGTAGCGGTAGGTTTCCGTTTTGTAAGGGCCTTCCACTGGAACGCCAATGTAATCAGCCTGCCGTGTGGACAGGGTGGTGAGCTTGACACCAATCTTCTCAAGGTGCAGGCGAGCCACTTCTTCATCCAGCTTCTTAGGCAAAACGTAGACGCCCACGGCGTACTCGTCGCGGTTCTTCCAAAGGTCCAGTTGCGCCAGGGTCTGGTTGCTGAAGCTGTTCGACATGACGAAGCTGGGGTGGCCGGTGGCGCAACCCAGGTTTACCAGGCGACCCTCTGCCAACACGAAAATCTGGTTGCCGTTCGGGAAGGTGTACTTGTGAACCTGCGGTTTGATTTCGAGCTTCACGACATCTGCCGCGCCGTTCAACAGCTCCATCTGGATCTCGTTATCGAAGTGGCCGATGTTGCAGACGATGGCCTGATCCTTCATCTGCTGCATGTGTTCGTAAGTAATGATATCGACGTTGCCGGTGCAGGTAACGTAGATATCGCCACGACCCAGGGTCTCTTCGATGGTGGTAACTTCGAAGCCCTCCATGGCGGCCTGCAGAGCGTTGATCGGGTCAACTTCCGTAACGATGATGCGAGCACCCATGCCGCGGAGAGACTGCGCAGACCCCTTCCCCACGTCGCCGTAGCCGCAGATAACGGCAACCTTACCGCCCATCATGACATCCGTTGCACGCTTGATGCCGTCAGCCAGTGATTCCTTGCAGCCGTACAAGTTATCGAACTTGCTCTTAGTAACCGAGTCGTTCACGTTGATGGCGGGCACCAGCAGCTTGCCCTTCTTCATCATGTCGTACAGGCGATGGACACCGGTCGTGGTCTCTTCCGAGACGCCACGCCATTCCTTGGCCACGGTATGCCAGTGGTTCGGGTTCTCAGCGAAAACCTTTAACAGCAACTGCTGGATGATGCCTTCTTCTTCGCTGCCAGGCTTCGCATCGACAAAACTGCGGTCGCCATCTTCCAGCTCAACGCCCTTGTGGATCAGCAGGGTGACATCGCCACCGTCATCGACGACCATCTGCGGTCCCAATCCCCCGGGGAAGCTGAGTGCCTGGTACGTGCACCACCAGTACTCGTCCAGAGTTTCGCCCTTCCAGGCAAACACAGGCGTGCCGGTAGCGGCAATCGCAGCGGCGGCATGGTCCTGGGTCGAGAAGATATTGCAGGAAGCCCAGCGCACGTCGGCGCCCAAATCCTTCAGCGTCTCGATAAGCACTGCGGTCTGAATGGTCATGTGCAGCGAACCGGTAATTCTCACTCCGGCAAGCGGCTTGCCTTCAGCATACTTGGCACGGATGCTCATCAGGCCGGGCATCTCCTGCTCGGCTATGTCGATTTCCTTGCGGCCCCAGTCGGCGAGCGACATATCGGCAACCTTGTTGGACAGAACAGCTTCAGGTGCAAGAACGGCAGTAGCCATGCGCGGGTAACCCTCTCAAAAACGTATTTCTAGGCAGAACTCTCTTCAGTTAGAAGCCTAGCATCGGCCAAACGATGCGAGCCGCCGCGATTCTATCTCGTCAAGGTCCAGCGACGGCTTCCCTGTACCGCCAACGTAACCTGCCGGGGCGCAGCCTGGCAGGTTACGATCGCTCTTCAGGATTGCGGCTACGTTCTATCTCCAGCAGCCTGCGTTTGCGCTCCACGCCCCAGCGATAGCCGGTCAAAGCTCCGTTGGAGCCCACGACGCGGTGACATGGCACCGCAATCGCAACCGGATTGGAAGCGCAGGCCCGGGCAACAGCGCGCACTGCAGTTGGCTGGCCGATGCTGGCTGCGACCTGCGCGTACGTTCTCGTCTCGCCCCGCGGAATGGCCCTTAAAGCCGTCCACACCCGGTCCTGAAATGCTGTCGCGCGAATGTGCAGCGATAGCTGCATGGCTTTCGGCAACTCCTCCAGGCTCGCAAGTACGGTACTCACCTGCGTTCCCATTGCGGCCCAGTCCTCATGGCGTTCTGCCGCCGCAAACCGTTCCCGCAATTCGCATACCAGCGCGTCATCGGTATCTGCAAAGGCAATGCAGCAGACACCGTAGTTTGTAGCGGCCACGAGCATTCGCCCCAGCGGAGACGATGACATGGCATAACGGATCAACGCAGCGTTTGCATTGCCCACCGCGATGGAGGAATAAATCATGGGGTCTGCCGAGCCCAGAGATTGAAAGTGCGGCGTCTTCATGAACATGTCTTCTCATCTTTGCAGATGCGATGAACGCAGTGCTTACGGCGAGCGCATCTATCCAAGTGACGACGCCAGACCAAAACCACACCAGACATTGGCTAGGCAGATGCGAACTTTTGGCTTCTACAGCAAACCAGTATTAGCATGCGCTTAGCTACAAACACGTTACGGAAGTTATGCTTCCGACTTCAAGCAGGCAACGGGCAACGAACGCATGCGTTTTGGGGAAGGGCTTAAGGGTCATCGCGAGCGCCGCGGCATTTCTCTGGACGACGTAGCCGTCTCCACGCGTGTCTCGCTGCGCCACCTGACCGCTCTTGAGGAAGACCGGTTCAAAGAGTTGCCGGGCGGCGTCTTCAGCCGGGGCATCGTACGCTCCTACGCGGAACACTGCGGCCTGGAGCCGGATGGCACCGTGCAGGGTTTTCTGGAAGCCATGCGGGCGAGCGGTCTTCAGACCGAAGTAAAAGACGATGACTGGGTCGAGTTCGCCGAAGCCGTGCAGCGCAATCGAACCGTCACGCGGCCTTACCGCCGACTGCAATGGATCGGTGTGCTATCGATGGTGCTCGCCGTGCTCACCATGGCTGGCGGTGTGCTCTGGTTTCTGTGGCACCGCGGCGCACTGCACGTGCCTCCAAGCCTGAGTCACGTGCTTCGCCGCTAGCCCTGTCCCGCTGCGGACCCATGCAGCAAGGAAGAGGAAAGGTCTCCGTCGACCTGTACTGACTCCCTTGAGGAGTGACGTCGCTTGTAGTGGCACATGTCCAGCTCTGCACGCGACATTGGCACTTCAGGACACGCAACCGCGCAACCGCGGAATGGACTGCTTCCTTGTCCGCTCTATCCTGCTCACTCCAGAAAGCTACTTTGAAACTTCAACACCACGCCAGAAGGCGATATGGTGCTTTACCTGCCGCGCCGCCGGCTTCGGATCGGGGTAGTACCAGGCAGCATCGGGATTTTCCTGTCCGTCGACAAACAAGGTGAAATACCGAGCCTGCCCCTTCCAGGGGCAAGCGGAGGTGGTGGAACTCGGTCGCAGAAACTCGCGCTTCACGCTTTCCTCAGGAAAATAGATGTTGCCTTCGACGGTCTGAAAGCTCTCGCTCTCGGCTACGGTCTGGCCGTTCCACACTGCCTTTGCCATTCTGTTTACTCATGCTTTCCAAAAAAATCAGGCGGGGAGTGACGCCACCCGGCGCTGTGCGCCTGCCCCTAGGGGCAACACCTTTGTAACAGTCACAGGTTTGAGCCGCAACGCACCCCATTCGATGCGCGTGCTCTCTACCCGATCAACAAAGCGTGCAGACCTGCTTCAAGCCACGTTGGCGATTACCGGCCGCGTCTTATCCGGATCGGGCCGCTGCAGCACGGGAACCGTTTCCGGCTCCTTAGAAGGAATGGGCCTGCCGGTAGACACGTCGTAAGAGCAGGTGACGGGATCAGCAGCAGCTTCTGCCGGCGCACCCTTTCTGGGCCGCCGCTTAGGCAGCGCATCGTGGTTATGTGGGCAAATTTCGTGGACCGTTCCGTCTTCCTTGTTCGGTACCTCGAGCAGGTAGGTGCTGTTTCCCTTCGGGCAGGGCCTGGCGATCAGCCGAAGGTTGCTGCTGAAGTCGCATTTTGGGTAGTTGGTGCAGCCGTAAAAGGTATTGCCGATCTTGGCTTTGCGCACCGCAATCCTGCTCTTGCACTTGGGGCAGGGTACGTCCAGCAGCTCCTGCTTGACGTACTTGCACTTTGGGTAGCCAGAGCAGGAGACGAATTCACCGTAGCTGCCATTGCGTTTGACCAGTTCCATGCCGCAGTCCGGACAGGGTTCGCCGGTCGGCTCGGGCGGCTTGGACTGCACCTTCTGATTCAGGCGGCGGACAGTTTTGCAGGGCGGGTCCGCGGTGTAGTCCGGGCAGCTCATGAAGGGACCCCACGGTCCATTCTTCAGAATCATCTGCTTGCCGCAGTTTTCGCAGAATTCCTCTTCTTCCGTGTCGCCCGCTTCCATGGCAGCCAGGTCGGGCTTGTCGGCAAAGTTTTCCTTCGTGAAGTCGCAGCTTTCCGGCTCGATGCGGATGCTTTTGCCACGTGTGCCTGCCAACTTCAGCGCCGCGGTCAGTTCCTTGTCGTCATGAACCGATTCATTACTAGCCTCCGCGTCCTCGATCATGCCCTTTACCAAGAAAGGGTAGTCGAAGGCCTCGGTCACGCGCTTGTGGGTCGCCCTGGCGTCCTTCTTCCAGGCGGAGACGGCGATGGTTTTCGGCTTGGTCTTGGTAAAGGTCGAGCAGGAGTAGAACGAGCCAAACTTGCCCCACTTCAAGATGAGCGGCGAGCCGCACTTCTCGCAGATCTCCTCGGTGGGTTTTTCCCAGCGCTTGATCTCCTCCATGGACTTTTCGGCGACCTTGATCTCGTCGGAAAGATGGTCGTAGAAGGCACCCAGCAGGTTGGTCCACGTCTTTTTGCCGCCTTCCACCTCGTCCAGCTCTTCTTCCAGCTTGCGGGTGTAGGCCATGTCGAAGATGTAAGGAAAGTTCTTCACCAGCAGCGTGGTGACAACCATTCCGATCTCGGTCGGCACGAACTTGCGCGCCAGCTTCTTGACGTAGTCGCGGTCCTGAATGGTGTTGATGATGGATGCATAGGTTGAGGGGCGGCCAATGCCGCGCTCCTCCAATTCCTTAACCAGCGAGGCCTCGTTGAAGCGGGGTGGCGGCTCGGTGAACTTCTGCTCGGTCAGCACTTCCAGCAGATTTAGGTCTTCTCCTGCTTTCATGGCCGGTAGCGAGGTGTCTGCGCCCTCGTCTTCGCCGTCGGCAGATTCATTCTTTGGTTTTGCCGCAGCCGCGGCTGCAGCCTTGCCAAGACGCGGGTCGGCGATCTTCAGGAAGCCGTCAAACTTCAGCACTGAGCCGGAGACACGCACCTGGTAAGTCCTGTCCGCCTTGCCCTCGATTTCGACCGTGGTCTGGTCGTAGACGGCCGGTGTCATCTGGCTGGCGACGAAGCGCCGCCAGATGAGGTCGTACAGGCGGAACTGCTCATCCGACAGGTAGCGCCTGATCTTCTCCGGCGTGTAACTAACGGAGGTCGGGCGAATGGCCTCATGGGCATCCTGCGCGTCCTTTTTGCCCGCGAAGCTGTTCGGTTTGCCCGGCAGGTAGGCTGCACCCAGCGAGCCGATGTATTCCCGCGCGTCGGCAATGGCCTGCGGCGACACACGGGTCGAATCGGTACGCATGTAGGTGATGAGGCCGACGGTGCCGTCTGTGCCAAGCTCCACACCCTCATACAGCCGCTGAGCCACGCCCATGGTGCGCTTGACGTTAAAGCCGAGGCGGTTGGAGGCGTCCTGCTGCAGGCGCGAGGTTGAGAAGGGCGCGGGCGCGTTCCGCTTGCGTTCCTTGGCCTCGACGGAGGCGACCTTCCAGGCCGCCTTCTCCATCTTCGCCTTGGCCTGCGCAGCGGCCTCACCGTCCGGCAGCGCGGGTGCGCCGACGGTGTTTACCGTTGTGCGCTCACCGTCGATGGCGTAGAGCCGCGCGAGGAACTCCTGCTTACCCTTGGGCTGCAGCTTCGCATCCACCGGCCAGTACTCGACCGGGTTGAACGCCTTGATTTCGTTCTCGCGGTCGACAATCAGTCGCAATGCAACGGTTTGCACACGGCCCGCGGAAAGACCTCGACGAACTTTATCCCACAGCAGAGGCGAAATCTCGTAGCCCACCAGCCGATCCAGAACGCGGCGCGTCTGCTGCGCGTACATCAGGTTCTGGTCGACACCACGTGCACGCTTGAACGCGTCAATCACAGCAGACTTCGTGATCTCATTAAAGGTGACGCGCTGGATGGTCGCCTTGCCCTTAATGGAGGGCTGCAACTGCATCTGCAGGTGGGCCGCAATGGCCTCGCCTTCGCGGTCCGGGTCAGGTGCCAGGTACACGGCGTCGGCCTTGCTGGCCAGCTTCTTCAGCCGGTCCACCAGCTTTTCCTTGCCGGGCGAAATGATGAGCTTTGGCTCAAAGGTGCGGCGCTTCAGTTCCACGCCAATGTCGTTCTTGGGCAGGTCCATGATGTGGCCGATGGAGGCCTCTACCGTGTAATCACTGCCGAGATATTTACCGATCGTCTTTGCCTTTGCGGGCGACTCCACGATCACGAGATTCTTGCTCATACACCTGACCTGTTTCTGCTGATCTTGCTCCAGCACACGCCCGAGCGGTCGGGGCGAGGTTGCCGGTCAGTCACCGGCTCGGCTGCACTAGCCTTTTTTCACGTCGTCTCGGTAGGAACCTAACACGAGTTCTCTCAGCGCGTCACTTTTTACGCCTAGCGCTTTCTTCGACCCGCCCAATCCGGAAACGTCTACCGCATTTGCGTTTCGGGGGTGTTTCAGAAGGTCCGCACATAGTTTTTGCCAGGCATCTGGCGGATTCGTCCGGCCAGTTCGAGCTCAAACAGTGCGGTAAAAATCTCAGGCGACTGCAGTTGACCGTCCAGTCGCTCGATCAGGTCGTCCAATTGCAGCGACTCGTCATGCTTCAGCTGCTCGATGACCAGCCGCTCCGTAGGCGGCAGGTTGCTCTCTGCGAACAGGGATGCGCTGACGGTGCCGCCGGATTCACGCGCCGCTTCCAGCCGCTCCTCCAATTCCAGCCGCACCTGGCTGGGCAGGTCTTCCCACACGTCTTCCCAAGTGGCGGTCAGCTTGGCGCCCTGTTTGATGAGCGTGTTGGGCGTCCATGAGCCTTTGTTGGTCACGTTGCCGGGGACGGCGTACACGTCGCGATTCTGCTCCATGGCACAGCGCGAGGTGATGCGCGTACCGCTGTGCTCCGCCGCCTCCACCACCAAGACGCCCACGCTCATCCCGCTCAGCACGCGATTCCGGACCGGGAAGTTTTGAGGCGCGGGAAAGGTGCCAAGCGGAAATTCGCTCAGGATGCAGCCGCCGCTCATCAGAATCTGCTCAGCAAGGCGTTTGTTTTCTTTGGGGTAGATCACGTCCACGCCCGTTCCCCACACCGCGACCGTCTTGCCCTTGGCCTCAAGCGCGCCTTTATGCGCCTCCGTATCGACGCCCCGCGCCATGCCGCTAAGGATCGTCAGGCCGCGCATGGCGAGCTCTCGTGACAGCATGTGCGCCATGCCTGAACCGTACGGCGACGGGTGTCGCGTGCCCACCACGGCGATGCCGGGCAGCTGCAGGATAGAGACATCGCCGCGATACCAGAGCACCGCCGGCGGGTCGTAAATTTCGCGCAGGCGCTCCGGATAGTCAGGGCAATCGTGCGTCAGGAAGCCGGCGTTCTGCTCCTGCAGCCGCTGCAGTTCTGCTTCTGCGGCTACGCGTGCCCTGCCCTCAAAGACGAACCGTGCCGACACCGCCGGCATGGCCAGGCCTTCCAGCTCCGTCAGCGAAGCGGCGAACAGTTGCGAGGGGAACTGCAGCTTTGACATGGCACGCAGCGTGCGTGTGGCACCCATCTGCGGCGTCAGGATCAGCGCCATCCACGCCAGCCGGTTCTCTGCCGCGGTATCCATCTGCCCTGCCTGCTGAAACCTGCTGTCTGCTGCTGTCGCCAAGGCTGTCTCCGGTGCGTTCGTTATACAACAGCGAATGGGCAGGCGAACTTCGCATACCGTCGAAGCCGCATGCGCCACGCGTCCTGGGTGCCCATCCAGACGCACCGGAAACCCCGGAAACGACATCCAATCGGCAGATTTGAGCGACCTTTCACACAAAACGAATCGGCTGCGCGTGGCGACCATCAGCTTTTTGAACCCGGCACCGCTGCTGTGGAACTTTGAGCACGCACCTGTGGCTGCGGCACTTCGCACGCGCTACGACGTGCACTACACTCTGCCTTCGCTCTGCGCCGCGCAGCTTGCCAGCGGCGAGGCCGACCTGGGCCTGATCCCCATCGCAGCCCTGCCTGGCTTGCCAGAGGTTCGAGCGGTGCCCGGCTGCACCATTGCGTCATTGCACGCGGTGCGGTCGATCCAGCTTGTACTGCGGCCCGGCGTGACGCTTGCAACACTGCGAACCGTCGCCGCGGACACTGCATCTCGCTCCTCTGCGGCGTATGTTCGCATTCTTCTGCAGCAGTTTCACGACAACCGGCCTGCGTTCCAGCAACAGCCTGCGGACCTGCGAACCATGCTGCAAACCTCAGACGCAGCTCTGCTGATCGGCGACCCCGCGCTGCTGGCGCTGGAAGAACGTGACCGCACCGGGCAATTTGTGGACTGCACCTGGATCGACGTTGCCACCTGGTGGCGGCAGCATACCGGTCTGCCGTGGGTTGCAGCGGTATGGGCCGTGCGGACGAAGGCGCTGCAGCGCTGCGGCATCCCTGCCCAGGCGTTGACTGCTGACCTGGTTGCATCACGGGATGGCGGCCTGCAACACAGGGAAGATCTGGTTGCTGAGTGGTTCCCCCGGCTCGCACTGCCGAAGCAGACGATCCGGACCTACCTGTCGGAAAACATCCACTACACGCTGGATGCTGACTGCCTGCAGGCTATGCAGCGCTTTTACGAGTTGGGCAGCGCGTGTGGTGTGCTGCGGGAGTACCACTTGCATATGCTGTAAAGCGGCCACCTGCAAAGTCAGGCCAAAGTGCGTGTCGCAGCGACTTGGGCGCTGGTTCGCGCGTCTCAAGATCACACATGGTTTTAACATTGATTCAACAGGCTACTGCCGACGCGGCACAGGTCACCGCCGGTGGGCACGCATCTTCCACGGGCCGCTCGGTGGTCCGTTACTTCTTCAAGCTCGGGCTAGCGGGGCTGTTTTTCATTTCCGCCATCGACTCTTCACCCATCCCGCTGCCAATCCCTGGCTCAAGCGACCTACTGGTGGTGTTGCTGGCGGCGCAACGGCATGCGTGGTTGCTGGTCACGTTAATCGCTACCTTGGGCTCGGTCGTCGGTGCTGCCGCCAGCTACCAGACCGGCGTGGCGGGCGGCCTGCCGCTGATCGACAAGTACGTCCCGGCTCGCTTTCGGGATCGCATCAAGCACTGGGCTGAGGAGCATGCTCTGCTCTCGGTCGCACTTCCTGCCCTGCTGCCGCCGCCTGCACCACTGATGCCATTCCTGATCGCTGCAGGAGCCCTAAAAATGCCGAAGGCGCGCTTCTATGCCAGCTTTACCATCAGCCGCTTCATCCGACATGCGTTTTATGCCTGGCTGGGCGTCCGCTACGGTCGACAGATTATGCCCGTGTACCTGCGTTTCGCGGACCGGTATGGATGGATCCTGATTGTCGCCGTATGGGGATCGGTCGTCTTCGGCGTGGTGTACGCCGTGATCAAGCTACGGTCGCGCAGGATCAATGGTGCTGCCACACAGGATCCTGCAATGGCGTAGTCAGCTGGCCAGGTGGCTAGAATTCCCATTGCAGCAGCGTGGCACCGACAGTAAATCCTGCGCCAACGCTGGCCAGCAGAACCAGGTCGCCTTTCTTCAGTCGGCCTTCCTGCAGGGCCGTGTCCATGGCCAGCGGGATCGTTCCACCCGTCGTGTTGCCGTAACGGTCGATGTTGATGACCACCTTGTCTTCGGAAAGACCCAGCCGCTCCGCTGTTGCCAGGATGATGCGCTTATTGGCCTGGTGCGGGATGAAACAGGCCAGGTCTTCGCCGGTGATTTCGTTACGTGCCAGCACTGTTTCGCTGGCTTCCATCATCTTGCGCACTGCGAACTTGTAGACCGTCGAGCCTTCCTGCTTGATGAAGTGCTGCCGACCAGTGACAGTCTCAATGCTGGACGGATGAAGGCTTCCACCCGCGGGCATGCAAAGCGCAGAGCCGCCCGAGCCGTCAACCTCGTGCCAGAAGTCGACCAGACCGACCTCGCCCTCTTCGCACGGCTCCAGCAGAACGCAGCCCGCGCCGTCGCCAAACAGAATGCAGGTGGAGCGGTCGGTATAGTCCACGATGGAACTCATGGTGTCGCCGCCGATGACCAGCACGCGCTTGTGCGCGCCGCTTTCAACCAGCTTTGCGCCAACCTGCAGGGAGTACGTAAAGGCCGAACACGCCGCTGAAAGGTCGAAACCCCAGGCCTTGGTTGCGCCCAGCTTCATCTGCACCAGGCAGGCCGTGGCCGGAAATAGCATGTCGGGGGTAACCGTACCGACGATGATGCAGTCGATCTCGCTGGCGTCAATGCCGCGTCGCTGCAGGCACACCTTTGCTGCCTCGGTCGCTAAATCGCTGGTCGCCATGCCAGGGTCGACAATGTGGCGTTCGCGGATGCCGGTGCGCTCCATGATCCATTGATCGGTGGTTTCTACCAGTTTTTCAAGGTCCTGGTTGGTCATCACGCGTGGCGGAACGTAGCTGCCCACTGCTGAAATTTTGGCGCGGACCGCGACACGCGGCTTCAACTGCAAACTCAACGTTCTTCCCTCCACGCCTGTCACACAGGCGCTGAAAAGAGCATACCGCCCTTGCGCGTCGCCGAAAACAATGTGTGCAGGAAGGAAAAGCGCCGGGTGACCCACTGCACACCCAAGAGCTCGCTACCGTTGCTTCCTTCCGGACCTGGCGGGGTTTGCAAGAGTGAGTCGCGTAGGACCCGGCACCCGATGATCTTACCATCGCCGCACGCGGTAGACTAATGGGAGTGGCAACTGTAGAAATCATCGACGATCTGAAGGGCATCGCACCAGTCGACAACGCCTCTGCGCCCGCGCGGCCCCGCATCGGCTTCGTATCGCTGGGCTGTCCCAAGAACCTGGTCGACAGCGAAGTGATGATGGGCATGGTGCACCACGCGGGCGCGGAACTGACCCCGGATGCCGCCGATGCCGACATCATCGTCGTGAATACCTGCAGCTTCATCGATAGTGCCAAGCAGGAGAGCGTGAATACCATCCTGGAAATGGTTGCGCACAAAACCGGCGGGCGCGCGACGAAGCTGATTGTGACCGGCTGCCTGGTCGAGCGGTACCGCGACGAGATCCGCAAAAATATCCCGGAAGTGGACGCGGTGCTGGGCACGGGCGAACTGGATGGCATCCTGCGCGCCGCGGGCCTGCAGCCGAAGCCTGTACCAAACACTTCCCCATTTCAGATCCTCACCTCCACGCCGCAGCCTGCTGCCGCGCACACGCACGCACACATGGAACTAGGTGGTGCTGCGGCCATGGAGGTGGAGCTGGCCGAGGGCGGCCTGAGTTCTGCCACGCTGGCCGAAAGCACGCTGATCGATCGCGCATCCAGCGCCGTGCGCAAACATTCGCAGATGGAAGTGCCCACGCAGACTTCGCGGCCCGAAGGCGATCTGCGCGAACAGCAGGGCCGCTTCAGCCGCGACGCATGGGACGGCGCCACCGCTGCCCTGCCCAGCTACCTGTATTCCGACGACACGCCGCGCATCCTGACCACGCCACGCGCGTCGGCCTACATCAAGATTGCCGAGGGCTGCGACCATCCCTGCGGCTTCTGCATCATTCCGCAGCTGCGCGGCAAGTTCCGTTCGCGTCGCATCTCGTCCATCCTGAACGAAGCGGAAAACCTGATGCGGCAGGGCGTTCGCGAGATCACGCTCATCGGGCAGGACACCACCTGCTACGGCGAAGACCTGGGCCTGCGCGACGGCCTCGCCACACTGCTGGAATCATTGGCGACCTTGCATGTCGAAGGTATCGGGCAGATCAAGTGGTTGCGCTTTCTATACGCCTACCCGAATAAGGTTACGACCAAGCTGCTTGAGACTGTGGCAGCGCACGACAACATTGCCAAGTACCTGGATGTACCGCTGCAGCATGCCTCCCCCTCTGTACTGAAGCGGATGAAGCGCGGCGGTTCCGGTGCCATCTTCCTGAACTTGATCGCGAAGGCACGCAGCATCGTTCCCGGCATCGCCATCCGCACGGCTTTCATTGTTGGCTTCCCAGGCGAAACGGACGCGGAGTTCGCCGATCTGGAGCAATTCATTCTCGACGCAAAGATTGACTGGCTCGGCGTCTTCTCCTACTCGGACGAAGAAGGCGCAGCAGCCTTTGACCTGGGCGAAAAGGTCCCCAAACGCACCATCGAGGCACGCCGCCGCCGGTTGATGCGCACGCAGCTAAAAATCAGCCGCAAGGCACGCGCCGCGCAGGTGGGACGCGAGGTCGAAGTGCTGATTGAAGGACCGTCGGAAGAGACCGATCTTCTGTGGAAGGCGCGCACCCTGCAGCAGGCACCGGAGATTGATGGCCACGTGTTGATCAACGACTTCGGCGACCGCGAAGCGCTGGTCGTCGGCACCTTCTACCGGGCAGAGATTACCGAAGCGCACGACTACGACGTGGTCGCGCGAATACTGGACTAATCACCAAAAGGACACACACCATGGCAACACCAGCAGACGCAGAACTGATCCTGAAGATTTACGACCTCCGCCGCGAAGAAGTGATGCGCAAGGCACGCGCGGCTATCTCGTTCGAATTCGCGCCGACCACGGTCGATGAGTTCAAGGCCATCCACGCGCCCAGCCATCCCATGAACGCCTACTGGCGCCAGGTGATCAGCTTCAACGAGCAGATCTGCACCATCGCGCTCAGCGGCGCGATCGACATGGACCTGTTTGCAGACACACAAAGCGAAGCCTTCTTCCTGCGCGCCAAGTACGCTGAGTTGTCGAAAGAAGCCACAGGCAACACCTTCATGCCGAAGGCGCTCGAGGTAATGGGCAAGGCACCCGCGGCACAGGCGACCTTTGACCGCGTGACCAAAATGTTTGCCGACCGCAAGGCTGCTGCAACCAAATAACCATGCCGAACGAATCACTGCAATGCCCCATATGCAAGAAGCCCGTAACCACCGCAGACGGGGACTTCCCCTTCTGCGGTGAGCGATGCCGCATTCTCGATTTGGGCAAATGGGCCAGCGGAGACTACCGCATCACCTCGCCCATCCTGGATCCGGACCTGCTGGAAGAGTTGGAGGCCGGCCAGTTGCGCGGCGGCAACTAGCTTGGCGGACCCGACTACGTTTGCGGTCCCGGCCGGCACTCGTAAAACTGGGTGGGCCTGGGTGGTCGCGACCTTCTTTGGCGCAGGCTTGCTGAAGCCCGGGCCCGGCACCTATGGCTCCATTGCTGCGGTCGTGGTTTGGTTCGTAATCGCAAGGCATGCTCCCGCACATCTGCTGCCCTGGATTACGCTCGGCATGGCTGCTGCTGCCACTGCCATTGGCATACCTGCGGCAACCCGAGTGGCGCGGGAAAGCGGTCGCAAAGATCCGCAGATCGTCGTCATCGACGAGGTGGCAGGGCAATGGCTGGCACTGACCTTTTGCCTGCCCGCGATGCCCTTCGCCATCATCGGCCTGGTCTGTTTTCGGCTGTTCGATATCTGGAAGCCAACACCGATTCGCCGTCTGGAAAAATTGCCCGAGGGCATAGGAATCGTTGTCGACGACTTGGCTGCGGGTGTCTACGCCCTCATCTTGCAGGTAATTCTGCAGCAGGCGCTCATTGTGCAGCAATTGATGCGGCATGGCGTTCACGTGCAGTAAGAGGCGGTTTGCGCCACCCCGCAACGAAGGCATAGGTTTATAAGGATGACGTTGCTAGATCAACTTCGCGGCCACACCGCACCTGCCGGACCACGGCTTACTTCTATCTATCCCTCAGCTGCCATGCCGGAAGGCAGCGTAGACGTGCGGGGCGAACACCTGAGCAATGCCCAACGGCCTTTTGCCACCATTGGCGACACGCCTGCACCGCTGTCGTTCACCTCCGGAGGCCGTGTCACGCTGCGCGTGCCAGAGGGAGCGGTTTCCGGCGACATCGTCCTGAACCTGGGCGACAAGCACTCCAACGGGCTCGCGCTGAACGTCGCCGTACCCCTGGCAGAGAATTTACACCCCATCGCGAACCCGGCAGTCGATGGCGTAGGCAATATCTACGCCACTTTCTCCGGCGCACGCGGGCAGGACGTGCCGGTATCCATTTTCAGCATCGACCGCGAGTTCCAGGTGCGACCCTTTGTGCGTGGTCTGGCCAACGCCAGTGCGCTGGCCTTTGGGCCGGACGGCTACCTGTACTGCTCGTCGCGCGTGGAAGGCACGGTCTACCGCATCGCAAAAGACGGCACCATGACGCAATTTGCCGAGGGTATGGGCGTTGCTACCGGCATCGCCTTTGACGACGACGGCAATCTGTACGTGGGCGACCGCAGCGGCACCATCTTCAAGCTGAACACCCAGGGATCGGTCTTCGTCTTCGCCACGCTGGAACCATCTGTCTCCGCGTACCACCTTGCCTTTACCGACGACCGCACCCTGCTGGTCACCGGACCCACCACGAGCAGCAACGAGGCCATTTACGCCATCAATCCGGAGGGCGAAGTCAGCACCTGGTACCGTGGTTTGGGCCGTCCGCAGGGCATGGCGGTCGATACATACGGCAATGTGTACGTGGCAGCGTCGCTACATGGCGAACGCGGCATCATCTGCATCACGCCGAAGAAAGAAGCGAGCGTTGCAGTGAGCGGCAGCGGCCTGGTCGGCATCGCGTTTTTGGAAGACGGTGCAGCGGCGTTGGCCACAACGAGCGCGCTGTACCACGTGAATATGCAGGCTGACGGCCGACTTAGCCGGTGAACCTGCGCGCTGCATCGAAAGCACATCATGATTGCTGAAATTATTGCCGTAGGCAGCGAGATGCTGACGCCCTATCGACAGGATACAAACTCGCTTGCCATGACGGCTGAGTTGAACCGGCTGGGCGTTGAAGTTGCCTTCAAGACTATCCTTGGTGACTCGCTTTCGCAGTTGACCGATGCTGCAAAGATCGCGCTACGCCGCGCCGACATCGTGCTGTTCTCCGGTGGTCTCGGTCCGACGGAGGATGACCTCACCCGCGAAGCCGTGGCCGCTGCACTGGGCGTCGGCATGACGCGTAACCTGTCGGTCGTCGAATCCTTGCGGCTGCGATTTGAGAAGCGTGGGATCGCCATCCGCGAGATCAACTTCAAGCAGGGCGATGTCATTGACGGCGCGGAGCTGCTGCCAAACAGTAACGGTACAGCGCCGGGCCAGTGGATCGCAACAGAGTACGAGGGCGCGCCACGCTACGTCGCATTGCTGCCAGGCCCGCCAAAGGAGCTGACCGCGCTCTTCGCGGAGCAGGTGAGACCGCGCCTCGCCGCCGTGGTTCCGCAGCAATTCATTGCCACCGGGCAGTTGCGCATGGCCGTAATTGCAGAGAGCGAAGTCGATGCGCGCACCTCTCCCATGTACCGCGCTTACCCCGACGTGCAGACCACCATCCTGAGCACACAGGGCGAAATTCAGCTGCATTTTCTGTGCGCGAAGCCGACGCTGGACGAGGCGCAGGCACGCGTGGACGAACTGCTGTCGCGCTGCCGCGAGGAGATGGCTGCGGACGTCTTTTCCGCAGATGGCGAGTCGCTGGAAAGCACCGCGCTCCGTTTACTGGGATCGAAAAAGCAAACACTGGCGACGGCGGAAAGCTGCACCGGCGGCCTGATCGCACAGCGGCTCACCGCGATACCGGGGTCTTCGCAGGTCTTTCTAGGCGGTGCGGTTACCTATGCGAACAGCCTAAAAACGCTGTTTCTGGATGTGCCGGAAGCACTCATCCTGCAGCAGGGTGCGGTCAGCGAGGTGGTTGCACGGGGCATGGCGGAGGGTATTCGGCAGCGCACTGAGGCAGACTTCGGCATCGGCGTCACCGGAATCGCCGGGCCTGACGGCGCGACCGAATCCAAGCCAGTCGGCCGCGTCTACATTGCCCTGAGCGATGCCGCAGGCACCGACGTGCACGAGTTCAACCTGATGGGCGACCGCGAACGGGTGCGCTGGTTCGCTTCGCAACATGCACTGGTTCTGCTGCGGAAAAAGCTGCTGTCGCTGTGAAGCGGCAGCCACCACGTCAGAAGGCCCATCGCCAATGTGCCGGATCAGGAACCCTTGGGATCCTTCGCTTTGCTTAGGATGACGCTGACGGCTGGTAGACTCGACACGCCATGACACCCTTAATGCTTTGGACCATTACCCTGCTGATCGCCTACCTGCTGGGCTCCATCCCAACTGGCTACCTGCTGGTCCGCACCTTTCAGAACCAGGACATTCGCACGACCGGGTCCGGCAACATTGGCGCGACGAACGTGGCGCGCTCTGGCTCGAAGGGGCTCGGTATCGCCACGCTGCTGCTGGACGTACTGAAGGGCGTGCTCGCCGTCGCTGTGGCGAAGCATTTTGCTCAGACGCTGGGCTTTCCAAGCGGCTATGACCTTGAGGCAGTCGCCGGGCTGGTCGCCGTAATGGGCCACATTTTCCCGGTGTGGCTGGGCTTTCGCGGTGGTAAGGGTGTCGCCACGGCGTTCGGAGTCTTCCTTGCGCTAATGCCGCTTACGTCGGCCATTGCCTTGCTGATCTTTGCCGTGGTGTTTGCGATTACGAAGTACGTTTCGTTGGCCTCCATCGTCGCCGCGTTGAGCCTCGGGATCCTTTGCGTGCTGATGGATTCGCGGCGTCGCATGATCGTGGACCTGGTGTATCTGGCCATGCCGCTGCTGGTCGTGGTGAAGCATCATGGCAACATAGGCCGGCTGATGGCGCACACGGAACCGCGCTTCGGCCCAAAGACCACCGCATGAGCCGCATCGCAGTCCTGGGAGCGGGTGCATGGGGTACTGCACTGGCGCTTTCCCTGGCTCGTCAGGATCGTCATGTGGTGACGCTCTGGGGCCACACTCCAGGGCATGTGCGGGCAATAGAAACAGAACGGGAAAATGTGCGCTTCCTGCCCGGCTTTCCGCTCGTTGAGGGCCTGCGGCTGACGGCTTCGTTGCACGAGGCAGTCACTGCCGCAGACGTGCTGTTGCTGGTCGTGCCGTCAGAACATGTGCCTGCAACCGTTGCTGCCATGGTGCCGTCGCTGCGTGCGGACCACATCCTGGTCTCGGCTTCGAAAGGTCTTCAGGACGGCACTTTCCGACGCATGAGCGAGGTCGTCGCAGCCCTGACGCCGATCCGTTTCGCCACGCTGGGCGGGCCTTCGTTCGCCCGTGAAGTGGCAGGCGCGCTGCCGACGGCGGTGACCCTCGCCACCCGTGACAGCGCGGTTGCGTTGCAACTGCAGCGCGATTTTTCGTCAGAGTCTCTGCGTGTCTACACCAATGACGACGTAGCCGGGGTGGAATTGGGCGGCGCGCTGAAGAATGTGATCGCGCTGGCCGCCGGTGTTGTGGCAGGGCTGGAACTGGGCGCGAACGCCTCCGCTGCGCTGATCACACGCGGCATGGCTGAGATCACCCGACTCGCGATCGCCTGTGGTGCTCGGCCCGACACCATGGCCGGGCTGGCCGGGTACGGCGACCTGGTGCTGACCTGCACGGGCAAGCTCTCACGCAATCGCACGGTGGGTGTGGAGCTTGGCCGGGGACGCACCCTACCCGACATTATCGCGGGGCTAAACGGCAAGGTGGCGGAGGGCGTTCGCTGCACCGCAGCAGCCCTGGGCCTAGCGAAACAGCACGGCATCGAGATGCCCATTACCGCGGAAATGTACGCCATCCTGCATGAGGGACAAGCCCCGCGCGATGCCATCCGCACGTTGATGACACGCCCTGGTCGCGACGAGTAGCGACCGCAACAACGCCGCAACGTAAACTGGACCCATGGCGATTTCGCTTTTTAACCGGCCTGACGACAAGCCGCGCAAGCCGAGTTTCTTTCAGCGCATACGGCAGGCGGTGACAGGCGAAGCCGCACCTGCTGCACCGGAAATCACACCCGTTGCGCCCGAGGCAGTGTCGGCTCCTGCCGCACCGCAGGAAGATACGTTCGTCCCGCAGAACGCTTTCGAACTACTAGAGAGCGAAGGCGTGGGCATGCTGCCGCCGGGCGACATCCAGCTCGACACAGCAGCGGCCCTGCACGCCGTTGCCGATGACGTCGTCGCTCGTGAACTTGGCCCAGACGCCGTTACTCCCGAGGTGTCCTTTGTCGCGCCGCGCCCGGCCGCCGCCCTCCCTGGCGAGCAGCGCAACGAGTTTGGGCTGAAGCCCATGACGTCGAATTTTTCCTTCGGAGGCTACGCAACAGCTGAGGAAGAGGACGCCAGCTTTCTAGGAAAGATGCGCGACGCCGTCTCCCGCACACGCGATCAGTTCGGCGCATCGCTGGATGGCGTGCTGGCGCTTGGCCGCACCGTCGATGAAGACATGCTGAACGAGCTCGAAGCCGTGTTGCTGACGGCCGACATCGGATCAGCCACAACGCAGGACGTCATGCGCGACCTGCGCGTGCGTGCGCTGCGCGAGAAGGCAACCACGACCGAGTTGAAGGCGATGCTCAAGGAAGATCTGCGCGCCATTCTGAACTCGGTCGACCAGCCCACCACGCACCCCTCGCAGAAGCCTGAAGTCATCATGATGGTCGGCGTCAACGGCACCGGCAAAACCACCACCAGCGGCAAGCTGGCCGCGCTGTACGGCACCCACGGACGCAAGGCGCTGCTGTGCGCCGCGGACACCTTTCGTGCCGCCGCCATCGAGCAGCTTGAAGTTTGGGCAAAGCGGTCAAACGTCGACATGATTAAGACCCGGCAGGGCGGCGATCCCTCGGCCGCGCTGTACGATTCGCTCACCGCCGGCAAGTCGCGCGGAGCGGACATTGTCATTGTCGACACGGCGGGGCGCCTGCACAACAAGGCAGGCCTGATGGCCGAGCTGGACAAGATGCGCCGCACCGCGCAGAAGCTGGTACCGGGCGCGCCACACCAGGTCTTCCTCGTCATGGATGCGACCACCGGCCAGAATGGCATGCAACAGGCGCGGCTGTTTACCGAAAGCGCGGGCGTCACCGGCATCGTGCTGACCAAGCTGGACGGCACGGCAAAGGGCGGCATTGTCATCGCAATTGCGCGGGAGTTGAAACTGCCAGTAGTCTTCGCAGGCGTGGGCGAAAAGATGGAAGACATCGTGCCGTTCGACTCCGACGCATTTCTGGATTCACTGCTCAGCACCTAGGAGACACAAGCATGGAAGCCAACGAAATCCACGAGTTTGTCGAAGGCCTTGAAAAAGGTGGTGAAGGCGGCCAGTACGCGGTCTCGTTCTCCATCAGCGTGCTTGCAGTTCTGGTGGCGTTGGCGACCGTTCTGTCGCATCGTGCGCACACTGATGCCGTACTGCAGCAGGCTCGCGCCACCGACGAGTGGAACCTGTACCAGGCCAAAAAGATTCGCCAAAGCAACATCGCCACCACCAGCGACCTGATGCAGGTGCTGGCTCCCACCAGCCCCGCGGCTGCCGCAAAGCTGGACGACTACCGCAAGCACACTGCCAAGTGGGACGATGACCTGAAGCAGAGTGACGAGAAGGCGCGCCACTTCGAGGAGAGCGTAGAAGAGGCGGAACACCGTGCCAGCCGCTTCGACTCGGGTGAAGCCCTGCTGCAGATCGCCGTCGTCCTGTCGTCCGTCACGCTGCTGACCCGTCAGCGCATCTACTGGCTGTTCGGCCTACTGCTGGGTCTTGGTGGACTCATTTTCGCCGGCATGGGTCTGGTACTGCACTAGGAGCATTGCCTTCTGCATCAGAGTGACTGACCATGCCTTTTTCCGTCACCGATACCGCACACATGCAGCGCGCGCTGGAGCTGGCAAAAGCGACGCTGGGCCTGACCTCACCTAATCCGCAGGTGGGCTGCGTGCTGGCGCATGAGAACGTCGTGGTGGGCGAAGGCGCACACCGGTACGACCTGCGCGACCATGCCGAAGTCGTCGCGCTGAAACAGGCGGGTGAGCGTGCGCGTGGGGCCACGGCCTACGTCACGCTGGAACCGTGTTCACACCACGGCCGCACCGGGCCCTGCGCAAATGCCCTGCTGGAAGCGGGTGTCACGCGAGTCGTTGCCGCGACGCTCGACCCAAATCCTCTGGTCGCTGGCCGCGGCATGGCCATCCTGGAGGAGGGTGGCGCGGTCGCCGAAGATGGCCTGCTGCAGGCCGAAGCGCGCGCTTTGAACGACGCCTACGCGCGCCACATACTTACTGGTATGCCGCTGTGCACGTTGAAGTCCGCGCTGTCGGTGGACGGCAAGCTGGCGCCGCTGCCCATTCAGCGCACGGCAAACGCACCGTTCTGGCTGACGGGCACGGCTGCGCGGGATGAGGTCCATCGTTTTCGCCATGCCAGCGACAGCATCCTGACTGGCATCGGCACGGTACTTGCCGACGACCCACTGATGACTGACCGCAGCAACCTGCAGCGCCGCCGGAGGCTGATGCGCGTGGTGCTGGACACACACTGCCGCTTGCCGCTGGCGTCCCGTCTGGTTGAATCTGCAAATGAAGACCTGCTGGTGTTCTGCGCACGCTCAGCACCCAACGACCGGCAGCGCGCGCTGCGACAGCGAGGCGTTCTGGTGGAGACACTGCCCGTGCTTACGCCGGCAGAACGTGGCTCTGTCGGCGTGAAGGCGGAACTGGACCTGCGCGCGGTGTTGAAACGCCTGGGCGAGATGAATTTGCTCTCTGTCCTGCTTGAGAGCGGTCCCGGCCTGAACGCCGCCTTCCTTACCGCGGGCCTGGTCGATAAAGCCGTGCTGTTCTTCTCGGAGACCGAATTGGGCGAAGACGCCATCCCCTTTGCCGACGCCGCTCACTCGCCGTTCTCGCTCATCGAGCAGCTTACGAACATCGACCGGTGCGACTTCATGAACGACATGAATAAAGGTGCGCGGCAATTGGACGCCTGCGTCCGTGGCACCCTGCACGACCCATGGGCTGAGACCTTTGCCCTGACTCCAACATCTGCTGTGTAAGAGGTACGCACGAATGTTTACTGGCCTGATTGCCGAGACTGGGACCCTGCTCTCCATGGAAAAAAAGGCAGGTGCCGCACGCCTGCGCATCGCGGCGCCCACGCTGGCGCGTTCACTCGCAACCGGAGATTCCATCGCCGTCTCCGGCGTCTGCCTGACCGCGCTTGCCATCACTCCCGACGGCTTTGAGGCGGACCTGCTGGACGAGACGCTGAAGCGTACCTCGATCAACGAGCTTGCACCGGGCAGCAGCGTCAATCTTGAGCTTCCCACGCCCGCAGGTACGCCGCTGGGCGGCCATGTGGTGCAGGGACATGTGGATGGCGTTGGACGGCTCACATCACTGACCGCAGTGACCAGCGGACGCCCTGAAGAAACTGACTGGCTGCTGCGGATCGCTGCGCCCGCCGCGCTGTCGCGCTACATCGTCGAAAAAGGATCGCTCAGCGTGAACGGCATTTCGCTTACAGTTGCTGCGGTCGAGGCCGGTGCGGAAGGATCTGCGGATGTGACCATCGCAATCATCCCGCACACCTATGCGGCAACTAATCTACACAGCCTGAACGCCGGCGACCCGATCAATCTCGAAGTCGATGTGCTAGCCAAGTACGCGGAAAAACAGAGGTCGCGCGTGGCCAAAACCGAGACAATCACCGAAGCCACCCTCATCGCCATGGGCTTCT
>JBPBQP010000080.1:0-30521 GCA_050954745.1 Janthinobacterium lividum
GCATCCGCAGCTGGGGCAGGAGTTCCTGGCCAGCTACGGGCTCGAAGAGTCGCTTTCGATCGACAACCTGTTCGTCTTCCTGCTGCTCTTCCAGTCATTCAAGATTGGCGAGGCAAAGCAGCGGCGTGTGTTGTTCTGGGGCATCCTGGGCGCGGTGGTCCTGCGCGCCGGTTTTATCGTTGCGGGCGTTCAACTGCTGCAGAAATTCGATTGGGTGACGTACGTCTTTGCCGTCATCCTGCTGATTGCGGCGGTGCGGCTGGTGCTGCCGGAAGACCACGAGAATCCGAAAAAGCCCAAGTGGCAGCTGTGGCTTGAGAAGCGTCAGCCCATCTCCCTGAGCCAGGACGGATTCTTTGCCACGGAAAATGGCAAGCGGATGCCCACCGTGCTGATGCTGGCGCTGGTCGGCATTGCCTTCGCTGACTTCGTCTTCGCGCTTGACTCGATTCCAGCCGTGCTGTCGATTACGCGCGAGACGTTCATCGCCTACACGTCGAACATCCTCGCGGTCATGGGCCTGCGGTCCCTCTTCTTCGTGCTGACGTATGCGCTCAGCAAGCTAGCCTACCTGCACTACGGTCTGGCTGCGGTGCTGGCGTTTGCCGCGGGCAAGATGCTGGTGGCGCACTGGTTTGAGGTAACGCCGCTGGAGTCGTTGGTGGTGATTTTTGGACTGCTCGCGATTACGGTGGTGGTTTCGTTGTTGCTACAGAAGCGGACCGCGGCGGCTTGACTTCAGGGTTTCTTTCGCACCTAAGCGAAGCCTCCTGTAGCTCCCATTTTGTTTGTCATGCCGCAGCATTGCTGCAGCACTATATCTGAGTTGTCATCCCGCAGCGTAGCGGAGGGATCTGCATGTGTTCCCGATGCCGCGATTCTGCCGATGTGGGCCTACGACCTTATATGTGCATCCTGGAAGCGCGGCGCGGACTTCCCCTCATCGGAACGGCGTGCTCAACCCGAAACACATGCAGATCCCTTCGCTCCGCTGCGGGATGACAAACGTTGAGGTGGAGAATGACAGGTGGGTGGTCGAGCGCTGCGGGATGAGAATGGCGAACAGCCAGAGTGCGTTGATGCGGCTGCAGGACTGCGATAATCAGGGTGTGACTTCGATCCCTGTAAAGACCGACTCTGCCGACTACCAGGTACACATTGGGCCGGGACTGTTGCCCATGCTTGCCGCCGAAACCGTGCGGCTTGCCGGTAAAGTTTCGCGAGTGTTTGTGGTGACTTCGCCGGAGATTGATCGGCTTTGGGCGAAGCCCATTCGCGAGGGTTTTGCCGCACAGAACGTCGAGATTGAAACTCTGCTGATTCCGGCGGGCGAGCAGTACAAGCGGCTGCCCACGCTGGAGCGGCTTTGTGAGGAACTGGCCGGGCATGGGGCAGACCGCGACAGCCTGCTGGTAGCGCTGGGTGGTGGCGTGATCGGCGACATCACTGGATTTCTGGCGGCAATTTATATGCGTGGCATTCAGTTTGTGCAGGTGCCCACGACGCTGCTGGCGCAGGTGGATTCATCCGTCGGCGGCAAGACCGGTGTGAACCTGCAGGCGGGCAAAAACCTCGTGGGCAGTTTCTACCATCCGCTGGCGGTCTTTGCAGACATGGACACGCTGGCCACGCTGCCCGTTCGCGAACTCCGCGCTGGGTTGCAGGAGAGCGTGAAGGCCGGCGTGATTCGCGACGCTGCATTGTTCCATTTCATGGAAGCCAACACGGACCAAATCTTACGCGGCGATGCGACTGCACTGCAGCAAGTGGTCGAAGCCAGCGTACGCATGAAGGCTGACGTGGTCGGTGAGGATGAGCGCGAGTTGGGTGTGCGGATGAATCTGAACTTTGGACACACCGTGGGCCATGCCATTGAGGCCGCGACCGGCTACAAAGCACTGCTGCATGGAGAGGCGATTGGATGGGGCATGATTGCTGCTGTCCACCTGGGTTTAGCGCGGGGCGTGTTGTCCGCTGGCGATGCCGACCGGATCGTCGCACTCATTCACCGCTGCACCGATCTGCCGCCCTTCACTGCAGAGGCGCAGCAACTGGTCGCGCTGACCGGCAGCGATAAAAAAAAACGCAGCGGCACCCTTTCCTTCGTGTTGCCGGTTGCGATTGGCAAGGTCGAAATCGTGCGCGACGTGACCGAGGCCGAGCTGACCGAAGCCGTGCGCGCGATGCTTATCGCAGTGAACGCACGGCAGACGGTGAACTCATGAGCGGCCATTCCATGGGTTCGCGCCCGCAGGGTACGGAGACCGAGGCTGAAGCAGCCGCAGCCGTGCAGCGCATGTTTGACGAGATTGCGCCGCGCTACGACCGGCTGAACCACATCCTTAGTTTCGGCATGGACCACGTCTGGTGGAACCGTGCCGCGCGCTACTTCGACAGCGTGTTGAAGCAGCCCGAAGCGCGCGTGCTGGACCTGTGCTGCGGCACCGCCGACATGACCTCGGCACTACTGGCGCGCAGGCCCGCGACGGGTGCCGCGCCCATGCTGGCCATCGATTTCTCGCACGAGATGATCGAGCGCGGACGCCAGAAACTTGCAGGCAAACCCGTTGACTTCATCGAGGCCGATGCCCTGGCACTGCCGCTGGCGGATGCTTCGCAGGACCTGGTGGTGAGTGCGTTCGGCTTTCGCAACCTGGCGGATTACACCGCGGGACTGCACGAGATTCGTCGTGTGCTGAAGCCCGGCGGGCAAATTGGCGTGCTGGACTTCAGCGAGCCGCCAGGCCTGCTGGGCACCGGCTATCGGCTGTACTTTCGCCACGTGTTGCCGCGCGTAGGCGGTTTGATTTCTGGCAGCGGCGCTTCCTACGCGTACCTGCCAGCCAGCGTGGAGCGCTTCCCTGCTCCGGATGTCTTCCAAGGCATGATGCAGGCAGCTGGCTTTGCGCAGACCGCCTGGAAGCCATACCTGTTCGGCGTAGCGGGCCTGTGGAGCGGATACACCGCATAGCGCATGTGCGCAGTGCATCCCACCCATGCCCAAGGCATCCAATGCCTATACAGCCGTTGAGGACCCGCGCCGGCTCAGGCTTCGAACCTTACACATCTTCAAGGAGCAACACATGCCCCAGGCACACGGATACGCTGCGCAAACGGCAAAAGAACCACTGGCACCCTTTTCGTTCGATCGTCGCGAACTGAAAGAGCACGACGTTCACATTGACATCAAGTTCTGCGGCATCTGCCATTCGGACGTACACCAGGCGCGTGACGAGTGGGGCGGCAGCATCTTTCCCATGGTTCCCGGGCATGAAATTGCCGGCGTGGTCACTGCCGTGGGCAGTGGAGTCACCAAGTACAAGGCGGGCGACCACGTTGGCGTGGGCTGCTTTGTGGACAGCTGCCGCCAGTGCGCGGAGTGTACCAAGGGCGACGACAACTACTGCCTGGTCGGTATGAACGCGACCTACAACGGTCGCGAGAAGGATGGTTCGCCAACCTACGGCGGCTATTCGGACTTCATCGTGGTGGACGAGAACTACGTTCTGCGCATCCCGGAGAACCTGCCGCTGGATGCCGCTGCACCGCTGCTTTGCGCGGGCATCACGCTGTACTCGCCTCTGAAACACTGGGGTGCCGGACCGGGCAAGAAGGTCGGCATCGTTGGCCTGGGTGGCCTGGGCCACATGGGCGTGAAGCTGTCTCATGCACTGGGCGCGCACACCACCGTGTTCAGCCAGAGCATGAAGAAGGCGGAAGACGCAAAGCGCCTGGGTGCGGATGACTTCTTCGCCATGAGCGACGCGGAAAGTATCAAGCCGCTGGCGGGCACCTTCGACCTCATCATCAGCACGGTGGGCGTGGCCATGGACTTCGGACCTTACCTGAACATGCTGAAGAAAGACGGCAGCCTGGTGCTCGTCGGCGCGCCGGAGGAAAACTCAAACTTCAACGCGTTCGGTGTTATCGTTGGCCGCAAGTCGATTGCAGGTTCCATGATCGGCTCTATCGCAGAGACGCAGGAGATGCTGGATTTCTGCGGGGAGCACAACATCGTCAGCGACATTGAGGTGACGCCCATTGACAAGGTGAACGAGGCTTATGAGCGCATGTTGAAGAGCGATGTGCGTTACCGTTTCGTGATTGACCTGGGCACGCTTGCACCTTCCAAGTAAGTAAGTACTTGCAGCGAAGAGAGCCGAGGCGATTGCCGCGGCTCTTTTTGTTGCCCGTATTGCACAGCACAACGCCAACCATCGCGGTGTAGGCTAAAGCTCCGGATGACCCAAATTACAGGTCAAAGTACCTCGTCGCATAGAAGCCTGCCGGAAGCGGATGCGCGTTCGTTGGAACGCATGTCTGCGGCCAAGCGGAGCGCCGCACTGCAAAGTGTTCTGGCCGCAGGTGGCATGACGCTGCTGAAGATCCTGACAGGCCTGGCGACCGGTTCGCTGGGCATGCTGAGCGAGGCGGCCCACTCGTCGGTGGACCTGATGGCGTCGGCCATGACGCTGTTCAGCGTACGCGTCTCGGACCGTCCAGCGGATGACGACCATACCTATGGCCACGGCCGCGTGGAGAGCCTGTCAGCCTTCATTGAGACCGTGCTGATGCTGGGTTCGTCACTGTGGATCATCTACGAGGCGTCCAAGCGCATTGCGCGTTTTACGCATGGCGACGCGCTCGATTTGCACCCGTCCATCTGGCCCATTCTTGTGCTGCTGCTTTCCATTGCGGTGGACTATACCCGGTCGCGCCAGTTGGCACGTGTTGCGAAGGAGTCACACTCGCAGGCGCTGGAAGCCGACGCGCTGCACTTTGGCACCGACATCTGGTCCAGCGCTGCTGTGCTGCTGGGGCTGGGTGCGTCGTTCGCCGGAGAACGTTTCGGGATTCGTGCGCTGGAATTGGCAGACCCCGTCGCGGCGCTGCTGGTGTCGTTCATCATCCTGAAAGTGACCTACACGCTGGCGCGCGAGACGATCGACGCCCTGCTGGACGCGACGCCACCGGCCATGCGGCGCAGCATGGTCGAAGCCATTCGCGGCGTGGAGGGCGTGCTGTTTGTGGACGACCTGCGCATGCGTCGCGCGGGCACGCGCTACTTTGCAGACGTGGCCGTCGGCATGGCCCGCAACACGACCTTTCAGCGGTCGGAACAAATCGTCTTCGCGGCCACCGCGGCGGTGCAGCAGCTGATGCCGGGCACGGACGTCGTCATCCGGACGGTGCCCGTAGCCAGCCTGCAGGAAAGCGTCTTTGACCGCGTCCGCGCCGTCGCACAGCGGTCTAATCTGGCCATTCACGACGTCTCTGTGCAGCAGCTGGAGAGCGGCCTGGCCGTGGAGCTGCACCTGGAACTGCCCGAACACATGCCGCTGCGGGAGGCGCATGAAACTGCCACCTTGATCGAGGGTGCCATTCGAAGCGAAGTGCCTGAGATCCGTTCGGTGGTGACCCACATTGAGGCAGAAGAGAGCACCATTGAAGCCGCCGTTACACTGGGCAGCGACCGCGACCTGGAAGAAGGCGTGCGCGGAGCCGCAAAAGACTTTCCCGAAATTGAGGACGTGCACAACGTGGTCGCGCTGCGCACCGGCGACCACGTGCAGCTGAGCTGCCACTGCAGCATGCCGGACGACCTGCCGATGGGGGCGGTCCACCGCATCATCACGCAGATGGAAGCGGCTTTTTTGCGCGACCGGCCCGAGGTGACACGGCTGCTGATCCATCCGGAACCGGTAACAGACAATGAGCGCTAGCCGTCCCAGCAAATGCCCGGCGCAGCTAAGATAGATCGCAGTGAAAATACGTTTACGTTACCGGGATAACGCAGCCGAGGTAAAGGCGGGCACGGCCACGTTCTTTCGCATCGGAACGGTGCTGCTGGCCATGAGCACGGTGGCACTGCTGTCGGCCCTGGTGACCATGCGGCTTGCTATCCACACTGCGGAAGTGGAAGTGCCGAACCTGGGCGGGATGACCGTGGAAGAGGCCGGGGACATGACGGGCGGCGCTCGTCTGAACCTTACCGTGGAGAACCGCTTCTACTCCACTACGGTGCCCACAGGGCGCGTTCTTTCGCAGTCGCCTGCGGCGGGTTCCACCGTGCGCAAGGGCTGGCACGTGCGCGTGACGGAAAGCCTGGGACCGCAGCGCGTCAGCATTCCAGACACGGTCGGCATGAACGAGCATGACGCAGGCATGGCCATTCGTCGCGCCTCGCTGGACCTGGGTGCGTTGGCCTACCTGCCCTCACCCGGAACGGCCGGTACCGTGCTTGCCCAAACGCCACCGGCAAATGCAGAAGGCGTCGAAAAACCAGAGGTAGGCCTGTTGCTGAGCCAGCCGGAGACGGCTGCGAGCAGGGTCTACGTTATGCCGAACCTGGTGGGCATGAGCTACTCTGCCGCTAACGCAAAGATGAAGGAAATGGAACTTCATGTGTGGGCCATTGTGCCGCAACCCGCAGCCGCTGCGGCAGACCCCTCTGCACCGGTCGGTACACCCGTGGCGGCTCCTGTAGCGATGGTTCCTGCCGGTGTGGTCGTGACGCAGGTACCGCTGGCTGGCGGACGAGTTTCTGCAGGAGACAATCCGCACGTGAAGATGAGCGCGGGAGCCCCGGCCAATTCCTCTCCTTCACCGACTGCTACAACCCCTACGCTGTAGACGCAAAAAGTGGAGGGTGTCGCCTTCGTGCGCTT
The DNA here is from genome assembly GCA_050954745.1 of Janthinobacterium lividum. GTDB lineage: Bacteria > Acidobacteriota > Terriglobia > Terriglobales > Acidobacteriaceae > Terriglobus. The sequence goes on from JBPBQP010000080.1 coordinate 6,669, forward strand.
TTGCACAAGTGTATTCGCGGTGTGAGATCCCGCGCATCGCGAAGTGCGGAGCACCCAACAGACGCGGGAACTCCTCGCGGGTACGCTAAGCGCGAAAGCTACTCGCCGCCCCGTTCCAACACCGCCACATAGAAGCCGTCGCAGGGCTGCGTCCCGGGCAGGATGCGGAGTGCATCCGGGCCTGCAGCGGCCGTCAGGCGGTCGCGCGCTTCTTCTTTCAAGTCGAGATTCTGCAGCAGGGGCGCGGGTTCCACGAGGCGCGCTTCCGGCGTGGTTTCCAGCACGCTGATGACAACGGCTTCGTTCTCTTCGGGTTCCAGCGAACAGGTGGAGTAGACCAGCCGACCGCCGGGTGCCAGCAGCTTGAGCGCCGCCGCCAGAATGCCGCGCTGCCGCTCTGCCTGCCGTGGCAGGTCGCTTGGGCGCAGGCGATGGCGAATCTCAGGGTTGCGCGCCAGCGTGCCCGTGCCGGAGCAGGGGGCGTCGCACAGGATGAGGTCGAAACCTGCGCCCAGTAACGGGTCAGTCTGGGGTCCGGTCATGTCGGCCATGACCGTCTTTACCTTTGCGGTGGCAGGGTCGCGGTCCAGCCGCTTGCGCATGGCGGACAGGCGCTTTTCGCTGATGTCTGACGCCACAATCACAGCGTCGGGATAGCGTACGGCCAGCACGGCTGTCTTGCCGCCAGGGGCTGCACAGCAGTCGAGAATGCGCTTTGGTGCAGCCACCGATGCACATGCGAGTTCCGCGATCAGGCGCGAGCCGTCATCCATCTCAGGCAGAGCGGGGTCTGGAGTGAACAGCTCATGCGCGGGTGGTTCCACCTGGTCGTAGTCAGCGGCACGACGTGCAGCGGCACCGCCCAGGTTTTTGCGCCAGCGATTCATCAGCCAGTTTGGGTGGGCCTGCTCGGCGGGCGTGTTCGCCACCATCAGCGTGTTGCGAGCGACCGGCTTCTCGCGCGAGGCACGGCGCAGGATCGCGTTGACCATGCCCGCTGCGTGCGCTGCCCCGTTCGCACGGGCTAGTTCGACACTCTCATTCAGGGCTGCGTGCGCCGGAATGCGGTCCAGGTACAGCAGTTGAAACAGGCCCAGGTGGATGGCCAGCAGCGCTGCCGGATGCAGTTCCGCGTCGGGCCGCTGCAACATGGGCCGCAGTACCTCGTCCAGGTACAGCTGCCAGCGAAGCACGCCCAGCACCAGCGTCGTGGTCAGGTTGCGGTCTTCGGGCGACAGCGCGTTCACCGCAAGCGAATGCAGCATGTCGTCAGAGTGTGCCGCACTTACGGCGACGCGACTCAGGACATGGAATGCGGCAGCGCGCGCCGGGGAAATCAGCTTGGCCGAAGCCTGCCTTTCCGCTGAAAAATCTTTGGGTTCCATCACGCGTTCGCCTCGCCTAATACTTCTCCGGTCTTCAACTGAAAGCCACGCAAAAACTCACCCGCCGACATTCGCTTCTTGCCTTCAAGCTGTACCTCTTCTAAAAGCAGCGTGCTTCCTCCGCCGCAAGCGACCAGCATTTTGCCTTCCGACAGATCCATGCTGCCAGGCTTGGCAAAGCTGGCTGCGAGGGGCATGGGAGCCAGGTGATGGACGATCAGCTTCTTGCCACGCAGGCTGGTGAATGCGCCGGGCCAGGGTTGAAAGCCGCGAAAACGCCGGTCGATCTCCTCTGCCGTACGCGTGAAGTCGATGCGGGCATCGTCGCGCGTCAGGATGGGGGCAAGGGTCATCTGCGCGCTGTTCTGCTCTTCCGGCTGAATCGACCCGGCTTCGAGGCCGCTTAGCGTCGCAACCATAAGCTCCGCGCCCAGATCGGCAAGGGAGAGGAAGAGTTCGGGCGCTGTGGTCCGTAGCGTAATCGGCACCGTCCGCTTGAGCAGCATGGGACCGGTATCCAGGCCAGCGTTCAGCCGCATGGTGGTAACGCCCGTCTGCGAATCGCCGCCTGCGATGGCCCACTGGATGGGTGCAGCTCCGCGCCAGCGTGGCAGCAGCGAGGCATGGCCGTTCAGACAGCCAAAGCGCGGCAGGTCCAGCATCCAGCCCGGCAGAATGCGGCCGTATGCGACGACGACGATGGCGTCCGGCTTAATTGCGCCCATCTGGTTTTGCAGGGCTTCGTTTTGTTTTAGCCTCTCGGGCTGGACGACGGGGATACCGTGCGCCGTGGCGGCTCGCTTGACCGGCGTGGGATTCACCTCGCCCGTGCGGCCTACCGGCTTGTCGGGCTGCGACAGCACCAGCGCAACGCTATGCCCGGCGGCGACCAGCGCATTCAGCGTGGACACGGCAAACTGTGGCGTGCCGCAGAAGACCAGCCGCACCTACCACTCGCCGTTCTTTTGCAGCTTGTGAATGCGGCGCAGGATCAACTCCCGCTTCAAGCGCGAGACACGGTCGATGAACAGGATGCCGTCCAGGTGGTCGTTCTCATGCTGAAAGGCGCGTGCCAGCAACTCATCGCCATCGACCTCAAACCACTTTCCCTTGACGTCCTGTGCACGCACGCGGACACGCGCCGCGCGGCTAACCTTGTCGCGGATATCAGGCAGCGACAGGCAGCCCTCTTCCTCGGATTGCTTGCCCTCGTGCGTGAGGATCTCCGGGTTGATGAGCACCAGCTTGTCCTTGGGCTCTTTGCCGAACGACACGTCCACGATGAAAATGCGCTTCGAAATGGCGATCTGCGGCGCGGCCAGACCAATGCCCTCAGCCGCGTACATGCTTTCGAACATGTCGTCGACGAGCTTTGCGAGCTCTTGATCGAATACGGTGACCGGGTCGGCCTTGCGGGCCAGCAGCGGGTCAGGAAACTTGATAACGGGGTAGATCATGGCTTGGAAGCTGTCCTAAAACTTTCTGATTTGTGCGAGGTAGCCCTCGAAGTTGCGCTGGGTTTCCCCGAGGCTGTCGCCGCCAAACTTTTCCAACAGCAGTCGCGCCAGGGTCAGTGACACCATGGCCTCTGCCGCGACGCCTGCGGCGGGTACGACGCAGACGTCACTGCGTTCATACGCTGCCTTGACCGGTTCACGGGTGTCGAAACTCACGGAACCCAGCGGTCGGCGCAGCGTCGAGATCGGCTTCAGGTAGCCGCGCACGGTGACATCCTGACCGTTGGAGATGCCGCCTTCCATGCCGCCGGCGTTGTTGCCCACCCGGGTAAAGCGAGTGGATGCGTCGCTGCCTTCTTCCGCGTAGCCGATGGCGTCGTGGACGTTCGATCCCATGGATTCAGCCGCGGTAACGCCGCGGCCAATCTCGACGGCTTTGACTGCCTGCAGACTCATGACAGCCTGGGCCAGCAGGCCATCCAGCCGCTCGTCCCAGTTGACGTGGGTGCCGAATCCGGGGGGCACACCGTGCGCGACGACCTCGAACACGCCGCCGACGGTGTCGCCGGTGCGCAGGGCACGGTCCACTTCGCTCTTCATGCGTGCTTCGATTTCCGGGTCGATGCAGTTCAGCAGGACCGTTTCGCGGGCGGTGCTGGCGACGATCTCATCCCATTCGTAGGGGCGGTCCAGCTCAACAGCACCCACACGGACGACGTGCGACAGCACTTCAATGCCAAAGCAGCGCAGCAGCATTTTGGCCAGAGTGCCGCCTGCCACGCGCGCAGAGGACTCCCGTGCCGAGGCCCGCTCCAGGATGTACCGTGCATCGGGGAAGTTGTACTTGAGCGATCCGGCCAGGTCGGCGTGTCCGGGACGGGGTGATGCCACGGCCTTGTGCTTGGCGGCGTCGCCCTCGTCCACGGGCAGAATCTCTTCCCAGTTCTTCCAGTCGCGGTTAGCGATGGTCATGGCGATCGGCGATCCAATGGTCTTGCCGTGCCGCACGCCGGACAGGATGTGAGCGGTGTCCGTCTCGATCCGCATGCGGCCGCCACGGCCAAAGCCCTGCTGCCGACGCCAGAGTTCACGCGCCAGAAAAGAACTGTCGACCGGAACACCGGCTGGCAGGCCACTCAGCAGCGCGACCAGCGCTTCGCCGTGGCTTTCGCCGGCTGTTGAAAAACGCAGCATCTTGCTCCCCGTAAGCACTGATTGTATCAACCGCGCACTGCTGCGATACGCAACTTTGCCGATGAACCGAGTGTTTGAGTGAAGGACAAGTGTGCCCTGGCAGCTCCTGCCGAAATGGCTTGGTAAGCAGCTGCTTCGAAGATTATGTTGATATCACAGTAGTAGCGCGGCCTATGGCGACAGGTAGTCTGAGTTGGCAGAGATGAAGTACACAAACGACGCCGAATTGCTTCCCAGGCTGGAAGAACACATCCGCCGATTCGAAGCGGGACGTTTCGGTCCGCTCTGGTTTCCGCCGGAACTGGAGGCCTGCTACCTGGCTGACACGGTGGCGGCTCGCAGCCGTATGCTGCTGATGCAGGGCATGCTCGGCCTGCTGGCCTATGACTTCTTCATCGTCGGCGATTACCTGCTGGCCCCCGCCCATATCGTGCGATCTGCGGTCATCCGCTTTGGCATGATGACACCACTGGTTTTCCTGGTGGCACTGCTTCTGCGGGGTCGGCGCAATACCGTGCTGTTGGAGTTTTCTGCGGCCTGCCTGTGTATCGTGGGCGCAGTCAGCACCCTGTATATGCGATTTCAGGTCAGCGTGGGAGAGCAAATCGGCCTGATTGTGATCCTGCTGATTGCGAACTGCATGCTGCGCATCGAGGTGCCGTTTGCCTTTGCCATTACGTTCATCACGCTACTTCTCGACATAGCAGTCCTGCACGTCCAACCCGGGTTGGCGCCAGCCGCAAAACTATATGCAGGCGGCATTATGGCCTGGATTGCCCTGCTGACACTGACGGCGAACTACACCATGATGCGCGAACGCAGGTACAGCTACCTGCTGCAGCTTCGCGGTCGCCTGCAACGTGGCCTGCTGGCAGGCATCAACGCTGAGTTGCTGGCGCTGTCCAGCACGGATCGCCTTACCGGCCTGCCCAACCGCCGCGCCTATGACGAGCGTTTGCTGGAACTGTGGCGCGTAGCGCAGGATCGCAAGGAACCCATCAGCGCCGTGATGGTCGACGTGGACTTCTTCAAACGCCTGAACGATACCCATGGCCACCCCTACGGCGACAAGGTTCTGCAGCGCGTCGCCTCTCTGCTGCAGCAGGCGCTGCGGGCTGAGGGAGACTTCGTGGCCCGCTTTGGCGGCGAGGAGTTTATCGTCCTGTTGCCGGAAACCGAGCCGGACGCAGCCTACCGCGTGGCCGAGCGCATGCGAACGCTGGTGCAGGTAGCCGGCTCCCCTGCCATGCAAAAGGATTCGCCTTTTCTCCCCAGTGACCTTTGGACGACGGTAAGCTGCGGCGTTTCAACGGCCTGGCCCAGCGGACAGTCTGATCCCCATCGCCTCATCGTAGACGCTGATGCGGCCCTGTACCGGGCGAAGAAAGAGGGTCGTAACCGCTGCTGCTGCGCTCCACAGCCGCCCTCTGCGAAGGTCACCATGTTCCCCAAAGCACTCCGCAGCTAGGCTGGGCTGCACGCCGATTGCAAGGGCGCGGATGCTGCCCCGGATGCTACGCTTACCACCATGGCGACCACCCTGTTCCAGCACGTCCAGCAGCACGGCAATCCTGATTTGGCAGACCTGATGCACGCACTTGCAGAAGCTGCTGTGGCCATTGAAGCGAAGCTGCGGATAGCCGGGCTGAGCGACCTGATGGGTGCTGCTGGCAGCGAAAATGTGCAGGGAGAGCAGCAGCAAAAGTTGGATGTGTTCGCAAATACTCTGCTGGTAGAAGCCATGAGGGCGCTGCCAACGGTCGCCTCCACCGTAAGCGAAGAAGACGACGAACCAACCGTCTTTGCCGACCGGCCTTTCGCGAAGTTTGTCGTGATTTTTGACCCACTTGACGGCTCCTCGAACATTGACGTCAATGTGAATGTCGGTACCATCGTTTCGATTCAAGGTGTACAGCCCGGTGGCGATGCACGCGTCGCGGCCCTCAAGCCAGGCACGGAACAGCTGGCGGCCCTCTATGTGAACTACGGCCCCTCCACCATCCTGGTCTACACCGCTGGCGATGGCGTGCACAGTTTTACCTTGGTCGATGGCGCTTTTATCCTTTCGGGCGAGAAGATGGTCATGCCGCAGCAGGGGCCCTACTACTCCCTGAACGAGGCCAATCTCAATGACGCCGACCCCGTGTACAGCGACGCCGTGGCCGGTTTTCGTGACGGTTCCCTGCTGGGCCAGAAGTACGGCGCGCGCTATGTGGGGTCGTTCATCGCTGACTTTCACCGCACCCTGCTGAAGGGCGGCGTGTTCCTGTATCCGCCGACCAAAAAGACGCCCAACGGCAAGCTGCGCCTGCTGTATGAGGCGAATCCGCTGAGCATGATCGCCGAACAGGCGGGCGGTGCTGCCAGCAACGGCCATGCGCGCATCCTGGAGATCGTCCCTACAGAGCCGCACATGCGCACGCCTCTGATCATCGGCAGCCGGGCCGAGGTCTTCGCGATGTGCGGCCTGATCACGAAGGCTTCCGGGAGCTAGCACGTGTCTGGCTCAACTGAAAAACGCGTTGCCCTGCGCATTGAATCCCTTGGGCCCGACACAGCGGAATTTGCTGCTGAGGTGACCGCCATCCGTGAGATTCGCCGCGTGAATGGCAGGCAGGTCTGGCAGCTTGCACTGGATCGCACGGCGTTTCGCCCAGCCAGCGGCGATCAGCGCTGTGACACGGGCTCACTCGTGGCGATTTCACGCTCCGGCGCGGCGCTGGTGGTTCCCATCACCGATGTCGTGGAAGACGAAGCCGGCGAGGTGTGGCACACCACGCATAAGCCCTTGCAGGAAGCCACGGCGGTGCGCGGAGCCGTGGATTCCAGGGGGTAGCCAGTGGTGTTGGACCGGGCCAGGACGCCGCAGTTCGCCCGAGTTAACGGGTGTTCGCCACGTCTCGATGTTTGAGCCACCTACGCCTCTTCTGCTACACTCGGTCAGTTGCTTCGGCGGTATCAGGAGCATCTGTCGACGCCGCCCAGGTGTATGGCAGTAAGGGCCTGTAGCTCAGCTGGGAGAGCGCCTCGTTCGCAATGAGGAGGTCAGCGGTTCGATCCCGCTCAGGTCCACCAACTTCCCCGTTTCCATACAAATTACGCGTCGGCTGGCTATAATCAAGCTGCTGCGGGAGTAGTTCAGTGGCAGAACGTCAGCTTCCCAAGCTGAATGTCGCCGGTTCGATCCCGGTCTCCCGCTCCAATTCTCGTCCCTGTTTGCTCGCTGGTATTGCCGCGCCTGCAACTTCTGAGCAGGAATAAGAGGCACTCAATGGGTGCCCCTTATTTCAGTGCGTAGAGACAAACTAACGGGTGCTGGCGACCTTGGTTTCCTTGCTCTTGTCGCTGCGTTCTTCCAACGCCAGGGCCTCTGGCATGAAGGTGATTGCCTTCAGGATCTGCGGATCTTCGTCGGTCCTGGCGCGCTGTCCTTCGTTCGCGCCAAACTGCGACGTGAACAACGATCCCTTGATATTCGACTTGATCCAGGCCAGGTTCGCTGTCAGATCGGCGTCGGTGTAGTCAATCTTTTCCGCCTTCAGGAAGCTCTTGAAGTCGGTTAGAACAGCGTCATCCACGGAGAAGGTGTCGGGAATGGTGCGATGCGCCAGGTAGTGCTTGGTAAAGTTGAAGAAGGCGCCATGGATCAGTAGAGAGTTCTCAAACTGGTTTGCCTTCGGTGACTCAATCTTCTCGTCGGGCGTGATGCCACCCCCGCCGTAGACGGTCCGGCCACTGTCGGTTTGCTTAACCTCGAGATTGCTCTTGTCTGCCGGCTTTGCGTCCTTGCGAACATAGTAATAGTCGTACAGCGAGACACCGTTGTAGTCACGCTGGATGAGGCGGCCACTGGGCGTGTAGTAGTGGTAGGTGGTCAGGGCCAGGCCGGTATTTTCGGCAATCTGGAAGACCGTCTGCACCAGGCCCTTGCCGAAGGTGGTTTCACCGACGATCAGGGCGCGGTCATGGTCCTGCAGCGCACCGGAGACAATCTCAGCCGCCGAGGCCGTGTTGCGATTGACCAGCACCACGATGGGATACTTCTTGCCGGTCTCGCCGTGGTTGGCCTTGTACACCACGTCCTGGAATGAGCGGCCCTTCTGAGAAACGACCAGGTCACCCTTGGCCAGGAACTTGTCGCTCATGGACACGGCTTCATTTAGCAGGCCGCCCGGGTTGCCGCGCAGGTCGATGACCAGGCCGGTCATCTCCGGTCCAAACTTTGCCAGTGCGTCGCCTACTTCATGCGAGGTGGTCTCCATGAACTGCGTCACGTGTATGTAGCCGATGCCGGGCTTGATGAAGTAGGCCAGGTCGACGGAGGGACGAGGAATCTCGTCGCGCACGAGGTCGAAGGTCATGGGCTTGTCCTGGCCTTCGCGCTGCATCTGCACCGCAACATGCGTGCCCTTGACGCCCTTCAGGATATTCGAGACGCCGAGCGAGTCCATACCGTCGGCGCTTTTGCCGTCGATGAACAGGATGGCGTCGCCAGGTCGAATGCCCGCCTTGTGCGCGGGCGAGCCTTCGAAGGTGTCGATGACGACGACGCGCTGCACGCCGTCTTTGCCCACCTGCGGCTGAATGTGCATGCCCACGCCATAGTAGCGGCCATGCTGGTCCTCACGCATCTGCGCGTAAGCCTTGGGATCGTAGAAGTTCGAGTGCGGATCCAGCGTGTGCAGCATGTTCGGGATCGCACCGTCGTAGATGACCTTGTCGATCTTTTCGCCATTCAGTTTGTCGGCATAGTTTGCCTCGACTACCGAGTACACGTCGGTGAACTGGTGCAGGCTGTCGCGGACCGAGGTCTCGTTGGTGGCGGACTGGGCGTTGACGCGACCATTCAGAAAGGACCCCGCAACGGCGCAGGTACCGAAAAACAGCGAAAGGGAAACAAGGGCGCGGCGGGTACGGGTCGGCATGCTGGCAGAAACCTCGAAAGGGTTACGTCTGAAAGGCTCAAGTACGCTTTGCCGGCGCGGGAAGTGACGGAGGCAACGCTCTCCAAAGTAAGACGGAGTATAGCACCGGAGTGTCACCCGCCTGGACGGGATCGGCGCGTGTTTCCGTGGGACGGCAAGCAGTGGAGCACGTCGGAACCCGCCGCGGCAGCCGTGCGCGGGTAGAATGAGGGAGGTTCACCGGACGCATGGTTTCGTACGTCCAACAGGGGCGGGCAGGCCCTCCGGTTCGCCGCCACACGATCTCACCGCAGGTACGCATGACTGAATCCACCAGGCTGTTCCGCGCCGCTGTTGTAGCTGGCACCCTTCTTACCGGCGCGTTGACGTTTCACCCTGCCGTACACGCTCAGGCCCCCGCGCAGAAGTCGTTGCCGGTACCACGCTACCAAAGCCCGGGCGTGCCGCAGGTACAGTCGCCCACGCTGCAGTACCAGCTGCCGCAAACGACCGCCATCACGCCTAACGCGACCGTCGTGGAAGATGTGATTGTGCGCGTCAATGACGGCATCATCTCGCGGTCGGACCTGGAACGCGCGCAGCAACAGTTGCAGACGGAGCTTGCCGCCAATCCAACTGCCAGCGCCAATGTCGACGAGCGAGAGCGCAACATGCTACGCGACCTGATCGACCAGCAGCTGCTGCTGTCGAAGGGCAAGGAACTCAACATCATTCCGGATGCCGAGGTCGTTCGCCGCCTGGACGAGATTCGTAAGCAGAACAATTTTGCCACCATGGAAGATCTGGAGAAAGCCGCGCGTTCGCAGGGCGTCTCCTTTGAGGACTTCAAGGCAAGCATTCGAAACAGCATCATTACCGGCAACGTGGTGCGGGACGAGGTAGGTCGCACCATCCGCATGAACCGTGGCGACGAGCAGAAGTATTACGACGCTCATAAGGACGAGTTCACACAGCCGGAGCAGGTACGCCTCTCCGAAATCCTGGTGCCCACCGCCGCCAACGCGGATGACGCCACCATTGCTGCGGCACAGAAGTCGGCTGAGGACATCTACGCGAAGCTGAAGGCAGGCGCTGATTATGTGGCTACAGCGAAGTCGTCTTCCGGTGGGCCAACTGCCGCGCAAGGTGGCGACCTTGGCCTCTTCGTTCGGGGCAGTGGCAAACTTGCTGCCGTGCTGGAGCAGAAGACGTTTGCCCTGCCGATCGGCGGCTACACCGAACCCATCCGTACACGTCAGGGTTTCGTGATCCTGCGGGCTACGGAGCATCAGCAGGCTGGCACGCCGCCGCTGGCGCAGGTTGAGGGCGAGGTACAGAATGCAATGTACCAGGAGGCCATTCAGCCTGCGCTGCGTGCGTACCTGACCCGCTTGCGTGAAGAGGCCTACATCGATCTGCGACCGGGCTTTGTTGACAGCGGTTCCAGCGCCAAGCAGACCAAACCTGTGTTTGCGTCGTACGTCGCCCCTGCCCCAAAGAAGCAGTCGCAGAAGAAGCGGCTGGACGCCATCAAGACCGGGCGACTGGCGCAGGCGCGCAGCACGGCTGTCGTCACCGCCACACCTGCAGTGCAGGAGGTGGACAAGCACGGCAAACCGAAGAAGGTTAAGCGCGAAAAGGTACGCTTTGGCCAGGCACCACGCACCGCTCTGCCTGAGGGATTGACTACGGAAGCCACCGACGCTACCGGGCAAATCGCAGCAACTGGAACCGACACCGCCGCGCCAGGGCAGGTCATCAGCCCGCTTACGTCGTCGACCAACACGGTTGCTGCGAATACGGCTCCCGATGACGATCCACTGGCTGCAAAGCCGGCACCTCGCACGAAGACGCGCTTCGCCTCTCGCGAAATCGAAGTAAAGCAGAAGAAGATCGCGGTGCAGCAGACGAAAATCGCCGAAAAGGCCCGCGCCACACCAGCCGTTGCCACGACCAGCGAAAAGCAGACCAAGGCCGTGCAGGCGGACGCACTGGGCCTGAACGGCAGCAGCGCCAAGAAGAAGAAGGCGAAGCGCAAGAAGGGCGACCCCAAGGAACGGTTGCAGGAAAAGCCGATCGAGGCGAAGGCACCACTGCAGGACAACGGTTTGCCGGGACGCCTGCACCAACTCGACGCTCCGGATAAGCCGCTTGACCCTGCTGCGAATGCAGCTGCCGGTACCTCCACCAAGCCTTCTGCCGACAGCACCACACTGGCACCGGCTACGGCGGCGGCTCCTGGCAGCGCAGCACCCAGCCAGACACCACCCACGAACGGTGCGGTTTCACCCAGCAGCACCGATCCGGTACCGCAAACGCCTCTCGCGCCGCGATAAGAACGTTCTCGCATCGATACCTATGGGGAGCGGCAGTTGCCGCTCCCCACCTGTTTTGTGCCCTGTTATGCAAAGCGGCACGCAGTATCCTGAGACGGTGAAGGACTTCTACATTGCCGATGCCGGCCAGCATGAAAACACCGTGGTCACATCTTATTTTTTGCTCTCGCAGATCTCTGCGCGCGACAAGAAGGGCGGCGGCGGACAGTACCTGGCGCTGACGCTCACCGACAAGACCGGCAGCTTTGAGGCGCGCATGTGGGAAGAGTTTGCCACCGCACTGACCTCCTGCTCGCAGGGTTGTTACGTCAAGGCGCAAGGTCGCATCGATCGCTACCAGGGCCGCTTCCAGATCACGCTGACGCAGATGCGTTCTGCTGCGGCTCACGAGATCGACGTCGCCGACTTCCAAGCCGCAACGAAGTACGACGTGGACGCGCTGTGGCAGGAGATGACCGCATGCGTGGACGGCTTTCAGAACGCCGACCTGCAACGCCTGGTACGCAGCTTTCTGGACGACTCGGACCTTGGCCCGGCCTTTCGAACCGCTCCTGCTGCGAAAATGCTGCACCACGCCTGGATCGGCGGCCTGCTGGAGCACGTGGTGTTTCTGCTACGGCTATGCGCGCGCGTGGCCCCACAGTATGCCGACGAGGTCGATCCGGATCTGCTGATGACCGCAGCCATCCTGCACGACATGGGCAAGGTGCGCGAACTGGCCTGGAAGTCCAGCTTTTCGTACACGACCGAGGGCCAACTGCTGGGTCACATCACCATCGTGATCGGCATGTTGCGCGAGAAAACGCTGCTGCTAGCACCTTTCCCGGAGCGGCTGCGCATCCTGGTGGAACACATGATCCTGTCGCACCACGGCCGCTTCGAATACGGCTCGCCCAAGCTCCCAATGACACCGGAAGCGCTGCTGTTCAGCGCGCTGGACGATCTGGAGGCGAAGATGCAAAACGTCCGCGCCGAGTTCGCGAAGGCCGTCGAGAGCGGCAAACGCGCCGATGAGGTCACTGAATACTCGCGTTCCATGGAGCGGGCTCTGCTGAACAGCCGGGCGTACCTGGCCGGGGAGTAGTCGCGTTCGCCCGTGGAACCAACACCTTTCGCCTTCGAAGCAGCATATTTCTAGCGTGGTTGCGGTGGCGGTGCTGCGGCGGGAGCGTCTTCCCTGTCCTTGCGTTCGCCACCGATGCCGAACATCTTCTGGAAGATGTTGCGGTGCGGCTGGCCGTCGTTCTCGCGGGCCGGTGGTCTGCCGTCGGGTGCCTGGCCGCCACCAGTGAAGTCGGTGCCAGCGGTGTCGCTGTCCCGGCCAAATAGGCGATCCATCAGGCTGCGGCCGCTGTCGCCCATGTGGCTGCAGGTGCTCTGCGGCTGGGTGCCATCAAGAAATGCGAGGCTGTAGGCAGCGGGACATGACTCGTCCGCTAACAGGTTGCTGGCCTTGTCGATGTTGTACGTCGCAACCCCGGCGGGCGGCGTAAAGGCGACCATGTCGCTGTACTGCGGCAGCCGCTGCGCGCGTTTCATGAAATCGGCCCAGATGGGAGCGGCCAGCACGGCACCGGTCAGGTTGATGTTGCTGTAATCGTCATTACCCACCCAAACCACGCAGATCAGGTTGCTGCTGTACGCCGCAAACCAGGCATCGTGGCTGGTACCGGTTTTGCCTGCAGCCGGCGCGGTGAAGCCACGCTGGCGCACCACGTAGCCATAGCCGAAGTTCATGACGCCTTCCAGCAGGTTGCTGGTCAGAAAGGCAGCCTTTGGGTCCATGACCTGCCTGGCTTCCGGCGTAAAGTCGGCCACCACGTCCCCGCGCTGGTTGCGCACGCTGGCCAGCATCCACGGTGTCAGGTGCACGCCGCCGTTCGCAAACACGGTGTAGGCACCGGCCATGTCGAGCGGTGTGGCGTCGTACGCACCCAGCGCCACCGAGGGTGTGCCGCGTGCATTCACAATGCCCGACGAACGGGCCAGCGCTGCCACGTTTTCAAATCCAACCTGTTGCCCCAGGGAGATGGTCGCGTTATTCAGCGACTGCGCCAACGCCACCGCGGCGCTGACCTGCCCATGGTAATGACCCTGAAAATTGCGCGGGTTGTAGGTCTGACGGCCGTTGTCAAAGGTGAACGTGGTGGGCACATCGCTGAGCTGCGTGACGGCTGTAAATGTGCCGCCGCCGCTGGTATTGCCTTCCTCGTCGGTACTCTGGCCCAACTGTTGGCCGTTGATCGCACCCGCCTCTGCCGTGGCGTACACAAACGGCTTGAAGATGGAGCCCGTCGGCCGCTTGCTGGACGCGTGATTCAACTGCGAAGCACCGTAGTTACGCCCACCCACCAACGCCAGCACCTGGCCGGTATGCGGATCGAGAGCTACCAGAGCCACCTGCGGCATGGGGCCGGGTACGCCCTTGCGATCACGCCGTACCGCTTCATCGACCTGCGCCATCTGCGCGTTTACCGCGTCTGCTGCGGCTCGCTGGAGATCGGGGTCCAGCGAAGTGTAAATGCGCAGTGTTCCGCCGCTGCCTGTGGTCTGGTCGCCCAGGCGCGACTGCAACTGGTCATGCACCAGGTCCACGAAGTACGGCGCTTCGCTGGCATCGACGTTCTGCGGAGCCAGTTTTAGCGGCTCCGCCTGCGCGCGCGCGCTGGCCGCTGGGCTCAGCGTCTCCGTCTCAATCATGGAACGCAGAACCAGGTTGCGGCGCTCGAGCGCACGCTCTGGATGGCGAAAGGGATTGAAGTAGTTTGGTCGCTGGATCATGCCGGCCAGCAAAGCGCTTTCCGCCACGTTAAGTTGTCGTAGATCTTTGCCGAAGTACGCCTGCGATGCCTCACCAAATCCGTTGATCGCAAACGATCCGCGTTGCCCCAGGTTGATCTGGTTGGCGTACATCTCGAAAATCTGCTGCTTGCTAAAGCGAGACTCAAGCTGCAGCGTGATGATGATTTCGATCAGCTTGCGCTTGATGTGCTTCTCTGGCGAAAGAAAGAAACCGCGCGCCAGCTGCTGGGTAATGGTCGATCCACCGCAGACGGCATGCTGGGTCAGGATGTCCTGGACGCCGCACTTTGCAAGGCGGCCGAAGTTCAGGCCGCCATGATCGAAGAAGCGGCGATCTTCAATGGCGGTGACGGCGCTGACCAGGTTCTTCGGGATCTGTTCATAGGTGACCAGGCGACGCTTGGTACGGTTCTTGTCTTCGCTCAGGCTGGTAATGACCTGCGGCTCCAACTCGTACGCCTTCAACGGCGCCCCGTTGTCTGCAACGATGGTGCCGACTACGCCCCCCGCGGTGTCGACGGTGGCACCGTCTGTCGAATGGAACGAGCCCGATCCCGGCTTGATGGTAATAGTGTCGCCGTTGAGCGTGTACGTGCCAAGCTGGGTGTCGCGGTTATAACCGGCCTGGCGCAGATTTTGCGCAATGTCAGCGGCGGTCAGCGTCTGGCCGGTGCGCACCTGCTTGGGCGCGGCGTAAATCTGCGCCGTGTTGGCGAAGAGGGGGCCGCTGTTCAGACGGTCATCCACCACCTGCTGGTACTGGTGATAGTAGTAGGCAAAGACCAGCCCACCCAGCAAAAGACAGCCAAGCCCGACCACGACCAGAAACAGCAGAGCGCGCTGCCACAGCGGGCGTCTACCGCCACGCCGCGCCGGTCCACCGGATGTGTACTGCCTGTCGCCGCCGAGCTTTACCTTGACTGCCATCGTTCTCCTGCTTCACTACATACTGTATTTCTCCGTCATCCTGAGCGGAGCGTGGCGACGTTGAAGGACCTGCTTTCCTTCAAGCTGCCTCACACGTTCAAAGAAAGCAGGTCCTTCACTTCGATCAGAATGACGACCGTGAGTACGAGACGCGGGTGCTAAAACTTGGACGCATGAGCATCTCGTAGCGAGACCAATGCATTGGCAACTCCGCCAACCGGCACTTCCTGGGTCGTCCCCTGCAGCCGATCCACCAACTCCACAAACCCCTCAACCAGCCGCTTGCCCACGGTCACGCGGTACGGCACACCGATCAGGTCGGCGTCCTTGAACTTCACGCCCGCGCTGCCATCGCGGTCATCCAGCAGAACGTCAAAACCCAGCCGGTCGAGTTCCGCAGCGATCTTCTCCCCGGCTTCAGCCAGCGGCGCGTCACTCTGCTTGGTCACTGTCACGACCACTTCATAGGGAGCAATGGCGGCCGGCAGCACATAGCTCCACTCGCCGCGATCGTTCTTGCCGGTCTTCGCGGCGGACTGCTCCATGGCCGAGGTGAGGATGCGCTCGATGCCGATGCCGTACGAGCCCATGATCGGCGTCGTTTCCTTGCCGTTGCGGTCGAGTACACGCGCGCCCATGCTTTGCGAGTACTTGTAGCCGAGCTTGAAGATGTGGCCGATCTCGACCGCCTTGCCGAGGCGCAGAGGCTGGCCGGTGATGGGGTCGGGCTCGCCCGCGGCCACGTTGCGGATGTCCGCAGCAAAGGTCCACTGAAAGTCCCGGCCCGGCGTTACGTTGCGAAAGTGGTAGTCCAGCCGGTTGGCACCTGCAACCAGGTTTCTGCGGTCGAGCAGGCCATCGTCAAGCACGACGGTGGACGCGCGCCCGTCCTTGATCTTTGCCAGCAAATCGCCGGAGACACCCTTCAGCTTGTCCATGCCAGCGCCGTGGACGAAGAAGCCGCGGTTCACGTTCAGCGCCTCGACCGGAAGCACCGACAGGCCAATGGGACCGAGGAAACCCGCAGGTCCGTTCAGGTAGCGCTGCAGCTCGTCCGCCTGCATCGGCCGCAGTTCGTTGCAGTTGGCTGCACCGGCCAGCTTGGTCTCATTCACCTGGTGGTCGCCGCGCAAAAAGGCGATGACCGGCTTCTCCAGCACGACGGCATCCGGGCCGGGAATCTGGCCCATGTAGGCAACACACTTGATGTCTTGCGACGGCGCGATCTGCAGGAACTCGCAGATGTCTGCGATGGCACCCTTGCCGGGCGTTTCGATCAGTTCCGGCAGGCCGTCGCCAGTCGGCTCCAGGTCGGCGACCGGTGCCAGCTTCGACGTCGCCTTCTCGATATTCGCCGCGTACTTCCCGTCAGGCGAGCTTGCAATCCAGTCCTCACCCGCGTCGGTATAGACCATGAACTCCTGCGACTGCGATCCGCCCATCGCACCGCTGTCCGCATCGACGGCCACGAACTCCAGCCCGCAGCGCGTGAAGATGCGGCGGTAGGCAGCGTCGTGCTTGTCGTAGCTTTCATCCAGACCGGCCTGATCAATGTCGAAGCTGTACGAATCCTTCATGGTGAACTGGCGCACGCGCAGCAGGCCACTCTTCGGCCGGGGTTCGTCGCGGAACTTGGTCTGAATCTGGTACCAGATCTGCGGCAACTGCTTGTAGCTGCGGATTTCGTTGCGCGCAATGGAGGTCATAATCTCCTCGTGCGTCATGCCCAGGCACAGGTCCGCACCCTTTCGGTCCTTCAGGCGGAACATGTTTTCGCCCATGCCGGTCCATCGGCCACTCTCATCCCAGGGTTCGCGCGGCAGCAGCGCGGGCAGAAAGAACTCCTGCGCAATCTCGTCCATCTCTTCGCGCACAATGGCGATGATCTTGTGGATGGACCGCGTGCCCAGCGGCAGGTAGCTGTAAATACCCGCACCCAGCTGGCGAATGTAGCCCGCACGCAGCAGCAGTTGGTGGCTTGCGACTTCCGCGTCGGCAGGTGCTTCGCGCAGAGTGGGGGTGAAGAGTTTGGACCAGCGATGCATGGGCATTCGTATGCTTTCCCGCACCGCTTTGGCAGCCGGCGTCGTTCCTTGATTCTACCCATCCGGCTGGACAGGCTTCCGCCAGGCCCGGAGCTGCGGGCAGTCGCGCGAACATTAGCTACGAATCTCGGCACGGACGCGTCCAAGCAAGCAGCCCGGGTGAACTTTCGCAACCGCCTGCGTCCTTTACACATCTGCTGAGTTGGAGCCCTATTTATGAGAAATGCCATTGTTGGTGGAGTCGTTGTTTTTGTCGTAGCCCTGCTGGTGTGGAGTGGCATGCATAACCTGCAGACCCGCCGCGCAACAGAAGCACAGGCGCGCAACCAGCAAATGAGCATTACCGTCGACAAGAAGGGGGCCACGGCAACCGGAGACAGCGGAACCATTGCCGACCTGCGCGGCAAGTCAGCTGCGACCTTTACGCTGACCAGTTACACCGGCAAAAACGTCTCCCTGGCTGACCTGAAGGGAAAGCCGGTCCTGCTGAACTTCTGGGCCACCTGGTGCACACCCTGCAAGGTAGAGATGCCCTGGTTCCAGGAGTTCCAGAAGAAGTACGCCGCACAGGGTCTCCAGGTCGTCGGCATCAACGAAGACGATGACGCGCAGTCGACCGAGGTGAAGGATCAGATAAAGAAGACGCTGGAACGCACCGGCGTGGACTACACCATTCTGATGAGCGACAAAAAAGTCGGTGACGCGTACGGCGGCCTGGACGTGCTGCCTGCCACCTTCTTCATTGACCGCAGCGGCAAGATCGTCGCGCAGGCCATTGGCCTGGCCAGCAAGGATGAGGCAGAAAGCAACGTACAGAAGATCGTGGCAGGGAGCTAATCATGCGGAGTCTGGCAAAGTTTCTTACGGGTGTGGTTCTTACGTTTGGCGCGGTCTCGGCAGTCAGCCTGGGTTCAGCGATGGCAGGCGGTTCGTTCCATCCTTCTGCCGTGGCTGCATTTCTGCAGGGTGCCTCATCCCTTACGGGCAGGGGCGGTCACGTCAGTTTCCTGGCCGATGGGCAAAACGTCGCGGCGAACCAGCCCGGAGTTATCATGCTGCACTTCAAGGTCGATCCCGGCTTCCACATTAACTCGCATACGCCCAAGAGCGACATGCTGATTCCAACCAAGCTACTGGTCGAGGACCTGAACGGTGCCGCGGTTTCAGCCGTTGACTTCCCACAGGGCACGCCCTACAGCTTTGCCTTCGAACCAAAGACCAAGCTGGACGTGTATAGCGGAGACGTCGCCTTGACCGCCCATGTGAAGGCAAAGCCGGGCAGCTACGTCCTGAAGGGTGCGCTGCACTACCAGGCATGCGATCAGACGGCGTGCTACCCGCCCAAAACACTGGCGCTGGAGCAGCCCTTTACGGCTCGGTAAGGACGCTCAGAACTCGCGTGTTGGAAAATTATTTCTTCCCTGCAGAAGTACGCGCGGGTCCGTGCTGGGCTGATTCGATTGAATTAAGTGCCTAGAGAGCGTCCTGAAGTCTCCAGAGCGTTGGCGCTTCCTATAAGCTTGGTCGAATGCAAAAAGCAAAGATTGTTGTCACCGGCGCGGCCGGTCTCATGGGTCAGAACTTGATCCCACGCTTGAAGGCGCACGGCTGGTCGCAGATTGTCGCAATCGACAAGCACCCTACCAACACCGCGGTACTTAGGCGCTTTCACCCTGACGTTCAGGTAATCGAGGCAGACCTGGTGACAAGCGACGCTTGGCAGGATTCACTTGCCGGCTGCAGCGCCCTGGTGTGCGGGCACGCCCAGATAGGTGGCCTGCATGCTGATGAGTTTGTCCGCAACAACGTACAGGCAACGAAGCGTTTGCTGGACGCGGCCAAGTTACATGGTGTGCCGTACATGGTCAGCATCTCGTCGTCTGTCGTAAACTCCGCCGCAGTAGACAACTACACCGAAACGAAAAAGGCGCAGGAAGCACTCGTGGCCGCAAGCGGCATTCCGCAGGTGGTGCTGCGACCCACGCTGATGTTTGGCTGGTTCGACCGGAAGCACACTGGATGGCTGGCGCGGTTCATGAAGAAAACGCCGATCTTTCCTGTACCCGGTGACGGCCGTTTTCTGCGACAGCCCCTGTATGCGGGCGACTTCTGCGACGTGATCGCCGCATCTATCGAACGCCAGATTACCGGCGCCTACAACATTACCGGACAGGAGCGGGTCGAGTACATCGACTTCATGCGCATGATTCGTGATGCTGTGGGCGCAAAATCCCGCATTGTGAAAATACCTTACGGTCTTTTCCGGTTGCTGCTGCAGGCGAACGCGCTGATCGACAAAAACCCTGCATTTACGGTCGGCCAGCTGAAAGCGCTGATTACACCGGATGTTTTCGAGGTCATCGATTGGCCGGGAATCTTTGGCGTCTCGTCTACACCCCTGCGCCAGGCTCTTGAAGTTACATTCCGTGATCCCCAGTATTCCAGCGTTACCTTGGATTTCTAAACGATTCCTAACAGGAAGGACTCTTACGCGTGCGTGTTGTTGTCATCGGAAGCGGGGCCATGGGCCTTGCCGCAGCCTACCAGGCTGTAAAGGATGGTCACCAGGTACAGGTGCTTGAAGCCGCGCCGGAGGCCGGAGGTATGGCGGCGCACTTTGACCTGGCAGGCCTCTCGACAGAGAAGTACTACCATTTTGTCTGCAAGACAGATGATGCAACCTTTGCGTTACTAAAAGACCTCGGGATTGCAGATAAAATGCGGTGGCGGCAAACCTCCATGGGTTTGTTTACGCACGGCCGGCTATACCCATGGGGAAACCCAGTCGCACTGCTGACGTTCCCGCACATCAGCCTGCTGTCGCGTTTGCGGTACGGCTTGTTCGCGTTTGTGTCTGTGCGCCGGGAACGCTGGGATGCGATTGAAACCGATACCGCACGCAACTGGATTACACGCTGGTGCGGCACGGAAGTGTACGACAAGCTGTGGGCGCCGCTGTTTGCCCTGAAGTTCTATGAGTACGCGGAAAACATTTCCGCAGCGTGGATCTGGACTCGGGTAAAACGCATTGGCCGCTCCCGGCGCTCGCTGATGCAGGAGGAGTTGGGTTACCTGGAAGGTGGCAGCCAGACCCTTGTCGACACACTGGTGACCGCGATCCAGAACCTTGGCGGAACGATCCATTTAGCCGCACCGGCGAAGAAAATCGTCATGGAAGAAGGCCGCGTGACCGGCGTCGATACGCCGCAAGGCTTCTTTCCCGCAGATCACGTCCTGTGTACCGTGCCGACGCCGCTGCTGAGTGGCATGCTGGCAGACCTGCCAGGAGACTTTCGCGCAAAATACGAAGCCATTCATAACATCGGTGTCTGCTGCCTCGTCTTCAAGCTGCGCAGACAGGTCACTCCGCATTTCTGGGTAAACATAAGCCAGCCAGGCATTGAGATTCCCGGCATCGTAGAGTTTTCGAACCTGCGCGACGTCGGCGAGGACCACGTTGTCTATGTTCCGTACTACATGCCGGTAACCAATGAGAAGTTCAGCTGGAGCGACGAGCAGCTACTGTCGGAGTCATTTAGCTACCTGCAGAAAGTAAACCCGAAGCTGGTACCGGATGACATTATTGCGTCTTCGGTGGCGCGTCTGCGTTACGCACAGCCTATCTGCGAGCCGGGCTTTGCAGCCAACATACCGCCGGTCCAGACGCCCATTCTCGGGCTGCAGATTGCGGATACCTGCTTCTACTATCCCGAGGACCGTGGCATCTCAGAAAGCGTTCGCTATGGGCGCGACATGGCAGCGCGCGTGACTGAGCAGTGAGCCTTGCGGAAACGCTGAGCACCCGGAACGAGTCGCGGCGTGGCGAGTTCAAGCGGCTGCTGCGCTTTGCCGGGGCAGGCGGGGTTGCTGCTGCCGCGAACGTCGCCTCTCGCATCCTGTTCTCGCGCTTCGCAGGCTACGCGGTCGCAATTACCGCCGCCTACCTGGTCGGTATGGTGGTGGCGTTTACGCTGTCGCGCCTGTTCGTCTTTGAGAGTGGCGAGGGTACCTGGAAAAAGGAACTCGTCCGCTTCTCGCTGGTCAATGCAGCCAGTTTCCTGCAGGTGTGGATCGTGAGCCTTGGCCTTGCGGAATGGCTGTTTCCAAGGCTTGGATTTCACTGGCATACCGAGACGGTTGCACATGCGATTGGCGTGGTAAGCCCGATTCTCTTTAGCTACCTTGGGCACAAACACTTTTCATTTCGCGCCTGAACCAGGGATGGCTGAACGCGACCCCGGGGCACCTACTGGATGACAGTCCATATATGCAGTAGAGTTCTCTCGTGCATCCGATTGCGGATTCCAGGGAAGTGCAGGGTCTCTTTCGGAAGGTGACGCTTCGCGTTGCGCCGCCTCTGGTCCTTCTTTATTTCATTGCCTTTCTGGACCGAGTGAACATTGGTTTCGCGTCGCTTGCGATGAACCGCGATGTCGGCATCAGCGATGCGACGTATGGCTTTGCTGCCGGGATCTTCTTTCTTGGCTACCTTCTGTTTGCGGTGCCGAGCAACTACGCCCTGGTGCGGGTGGGCGCGCTGCGCTGGATCGCGCTGCTGATGGTGACATGGGGCATCGTCTCGGGTGCGATGGCCTTCGTACACGGCCCACGCATGTACATCGTTTTGCGATTCCTGCTGGGCGCGGCAGAGGCTGGGTTCTTCCCCGGCCTGGTTTTCTACCTGACCCGCTGGCTGCCGGGGTCTGCGCGCGCCGGCATTCTGGCTTTGTTCTACTTCGCCATTCCACTGTCCAGCGTGATTGGTTCCCCGCTTTCTGCAGCGCTGATGCGCATGAACGGATGGCACGGACTGGCTGGTTGGCAGTGGCTTTTCCTCCTGGAAGCGCTGCCGGCCGTGGCTGCCGGGTGTGCTGTGCCGTGGCTGCTGCACGCGGATGTGCAGAGCGCCGCGTGGCTTTCCGTCCGGGAAAAGCAGATGCTGCTGCAGTCGATGGAGAACGAGTCTCCCACTCAGGTTGACGACACGACTCCACCTGCTCGACCGGCTTTGCGAGCACTGCTGCCGCTCGCGGTGGCGTATTTCATGCTGATGATTGGGCTGTACGAACTCGGCTTCTGGACGCCGCGCCTGCTGTCGAGCCACGGCGTTTCGCTGCGCACGCTGGGCTGGGTAAATGCGGTGCCGTATGCCCTGGGCGGTGCAGGCATGCTGCTGTGGAGCCGCTGGTCTGACCTGCGGGGCGAGCGGCGCTGGATGTTGTTCGCCTCGTTTCTTGCGGCAGGCGCTGGCTTTGCCTTGACGGCGTTGGCTACCTCCGCGGCCGCTGCGGCTCTGGGCCTCAGTCTGGCAGCAATTGGGGTGTTTGCCTCCATGCCGGTGTTCTGGGCAGCCACCAGCCAGCGACTTTCTGCGGGAACAGCCGCGCTGGCCATTGCAGCTATTAACTCCGTCGGCAATGTGGGCGGCTTCCTGGGGCCGTACGCCACGGGCTGGCTGCTGGGCCGAACGCACAGCTACAGCGCCGGCCTGTTCGCGTCAGCCCTGGCACTGGTGGCAGGTGCGGCGGTCATTCTGTTCACCTTTCGCTCAAGGGTGGGCCAGCGGTGAGCGAGAGTTTGCGTGATGCCGCACGGACGATCTTCACGCAGGCCCTGCGAGCGGTCGACGTCAGGGCCGCCGTTCAGAGCCGCATCGCAAGACGGGACAACGAGCTGCGCCTTGCAGGCAGGTGGATCCACCGTTCTGAGTTCGACCAGGTGCTGGTCATTGCCATGGGCAAGGCAGCCGCGCCCATGTATCTGGCTGCGGCGGACGCGTTTGAAGGCTTCCCACACACCGCCATTGTCGTCGGGCCGCAGGAGACGCTCCCATCTCCTGACGGGGTACAGGACGGGCCACTGTGTGCCACCTATCTTCCCGGTGCGCACCCGATACCGACTGCGGAATCGCGTGTGGCGGCGGCAACCATCTTGCCTGCGTTACAGCGGGTGACGGCCAGAACGGTGGTGCTGTTCCTCATAAGCGGCGGCGCTTCTGCGATGGTGGAACAGCCGCTTGACCCTGCCATTTCGCTGGATGATCTTGCCGCATTTTCGCTTGCGCTGGTGGGTTCGGGACTGACAATCACTGCGATGAACACGCTTCGCAAACACCTGTCGGCGGTAAAGGGCGGCAGGCTGGCCGTTGTCGCATCCGCTGCCAGGATGCAATGCACACTGCTGATTTCTGACGTCCCGGCAGTGTCGCCGGAAGCAATCGCGTCCGGCCCTTCACTGCCCGATGGGTCGACGCTGTTGGAGGCGCAGTCGATTTTTAAGACTCTCCAAAGCACTTCTGCTCTGCCCCGGAGCATAGCCGCGTGGTTTGAGAACAGAACACGGCCCGAAACACCAAAGGCCTCACATACCGCCTTCGATCGCGCCTATTGGGAAGTCATTCTTTCGAGCGACCACCTGGAAGGCGCAGCAGTACGTGCCGCCGAAGCCGCGGGCTTTTACACCGTTGTCGACAACACCTGCGACGACTGGGAGTACAGGGAGGCCGCTGAGTACCTGCTGCATCGAAGTCGTGACCTTGCTGCCGCGGCAGGCCGCCCGACTTGCATCGTGTCGGTTGGGGAGGTCGGAGTAGCCCTGCCTCCTATTGCCGGCGAAGGTGGCAGGAATCAGCAGTTTGCTTTATGGTGCGGCAGATCGCTGGCAGCGCGCAGGCAGGTTGCGACGGTTCTGAGTGCTGGATCCGATGGGATCGACGGCCATAGCCGCGCAGCAGGTGCCGTGTGCGATGAGACGATCGCCGCACGAGCTTTGGATGACCTGTCCGTGAATGCGTCCCTCGCGGG
>JBPBQP010000081.1:0-27925 GCA_050954745.1 Janthinobacterium lividum
ACGAAGGCGCGTGCAGACGATGCGACATCGACAACCGGTATCGGCGCGTAAAGTGCGCAATGTGAGTGCTCATGCGAGTGTCACCGGCTCCAGATCTCTTGCGAACTCGATTGCCGGTCCGTCGAACTCGCCGTAGTAATCCGCAAACAAATCCGCCATCTCGTACACGCGCACGCGGTGCAGTCGGGCGTTTGGCACCTTGCCGTGAAGCCGCTGCCAAATGGCCACCGCGATGTTTTCGGTCGTGGGATTGGCCGTGGCAAACTCCGGCACCTCATAATTCAGGTTGCGATGGTCGTAGACGCTGACGACCTCCTGCTCCAGGATGTCCTTCAACAGCTTCAGGTCGACCACAAAGCCGGTCACGGGATCTACCTCACCCGCCACCGTCACCTCGAGCGTGTAGTTGTGGCCATGCCCGTTGGGGTTGGCACACTTGCCAAAGACTTCGCGGTTCTTCTCATCACTCCAGGCAGCATTGCGATAAAAATGCGCGGAGGAGAACTCGGCTTTGCGGGTCAGAAAGATCATCAAATCTTAGATGACTCCGAAAGCGGGATGGCTCTCGTGATCTCCGCTTCGTTGTACTGACTGATCTTCTTTAGAACCTGCATCACAGGTTCATAGCGATCCTTATAGAGATTGATGCGCTTCTGGACTGAGGTCGAATCTGTAGTAAACCCCTCCGTTAGGGTGTTCAGTTCTGCCTGAGCTTGCGCGAGCAATACGGGTGGAATATCTGAGATGAGAAGCGATTCAAAATGAGCTTTGGCCTCCGATTCCGTCTTGCTCGAAACTGCGTTATAAGCAATTCTTTCGCTCTCCCTTTGTGAGGAAAACCGCTTGATTTCATCAATAGCCTGCTGTTTAGCAGCTTCAGCACCTAAGTATTCTCTGGCAAGTCCTACAAGAGGAGACGCGCTCCTCTCAGCATTCTCGAATCCCCGCAACTCAATCAGGTGGTACTCCAACTCTGTTACTCCTTTGAAGTAGCACACTCTTAGGCCTTCAACTGCTTTGGCAATTTGCCCTACTCTATGGCGCTTCAGTTCTGCTTGCAAAGCCCAATTCTGCGTGTCGCGCTGGATGCGCCACGAGATGCGTCCCGCGATGAGCGTTCCTACGAGCACGCCGAGCAGACCAACGACAAGATTGCTGAGTGGTGTCGTGAAATGGTGCCAGTCCATAGGTGCAGCATAGCTGATAGTAAAGAACTCAAACGCTGTACTCTCGGCCCTTCCAAACCACTGACTTTGCCACCTTCACCCGCTGCCACGACCGCACCAGCAGGAACGCAAACAGCGGCAGCGCCAGCACCGAAAGCATCCGGTCGCCGAACGGCGCATGTGACCGGCCCACTCGTCCAAAGTAGCGCAGCACCACCCGCAGCCACAGCACTCCGATGGCGGCCATCTGCCAGAACTGCAGGCTCGGCATAAAGCCCGGCAGCAACGGCAGGCCCAGCAGCAGCACAAAGTTCAGCAGCGTACCTGCCGCCAGAAACAGTGGATTACCGAACAGCAGCGCCAGGTTCTTCGTCCAGCCCTCCATCATGTCGCTTACACGGCGGTACATCCGCGTGCTGACCGCGTCCGGCGCATATCGCAGGCGGATGGCGTGGCGTCGCTTCAGAAGCCGTGCCAGCGCGACGTCTTCCAGCACGGCACTGGCGACCGCCTGGTGGCCGCCTACGTCGAAGTACGCCTGCGCCCGCACCAACAGGAACTGCCCATTCGCCGCAGCGGTTGGGTCCGAAGGGTCAGAGACACGCTTCGGCGGATAGGTGCTGGCAAGCTCAGAAAATACCAGCGGCAGCAGCGCACGCTGCACTATCCCGTTTGAAATCTGTCGCGGCGAGTACGACAGCAGCGCAAGTTCGTGCCGCTCCGCCTCAACGACCGCGCGGTGGGTTGAACCTGGCTCGTGCAGCGTGTCGGCATCGGTAAACAGCAGCCACTTTGCCGTTTGCGCGACCTCCTGCGAGGCGCCCAGCCATAGCGCGGCGTTCTTGCCGGTAAAGCCGTTGCGGCGCGGCATCAGCTCCTTTGCGCGCAACACCTGCAGACCGGCGTGTTGCGACGCAAGCTGGTCCGCAATGCGGTACGTGTCGTCGGTGGAGGCGTCGTCAATGACGACGATGTACCAGTGCTCGCCCAGCACAAACCCCGGCTCAGACTGCTGCAGCAACGATTGGAGGCAGCCGGACAGGTTCTCCGCCTCATCCCGCGCTGGGATAAGGACCGCCAGCAGGTGGGTGCTCGCGTCTTCAGCGACCGCAGCGGGCACGGCAGCCGGGCGCGCCGCATGCACGGCGCTGCCATCGAGCCGCAACCCAAATTCCGGCTCTGCTCTTTTTGCGGGAAGCACTTCGGGTTGATCGTGTTCAGACATACAGCTTCGTATTATAGGAAGCGTGAAGATTCTCGCGATATCCCGCGCCTCTGCCCTGTTCATTCTGGCCACCCTGCTTGCCGGTTGCAACCGCGGCGACCACCCAACCCAGATTGCGCAGGCGGCGCCGGACTTCACCGTGCACAACGGCCCGCAGACCATCCGCCTTAGCCAATATAGGGGCAAGATCGTGTTGCTTAACTTCTGGGCCACATGGTGCGCCCCCTGCATTGACGAGCTGCCCAGCCTGCAGGCACTGCAGCAACTACGCCCCGACATCCAGGTGCTGGCCGTGTCGATCGACGACGATCCAACCGCCTACGCCGCGTTTCTCAAGCAGTACGAGATCAACCTGCTCAGCGTACGCGACGGCTCACAGGGCGCAAACCTGAAGTTTGGCTCCGTCCGCGTACCCGAAACGTTTGTGCTGGATCGTAACGGTATCGTGCAGCGGAAGTTCGTCGGGCCGCAACAGTGGACCAACCCTGAAATCACCGGGTATCTAGCGAAGCTGTAACCTACACCTGCGAGCGGACCAATGAAAGAGGCGAGGCAAAGGCCCCGCCTCTTTCCAGGTGTTGTTGAATGAAGTTTACTTAACGCTCGGGCTGTCGTCCGCGGCCAGGTCACCCAGCGCGTACTGAATCCCTGCCAGCACGTGATCCAGAATCGGGGTCATGGCATACACATGCTCGCTGTGCCCTAGTGCCTCATAAAACACGCGGCCCTTGCCCTCGTGGCGAATCCAGCTCAGGCCATAGTCGCCGTCGGTCCGCTTGGTCGCAGGGCTTTCCTTAGCCTTGTCCGCGTCAGACATCTTCGCGTAGTCCAGGCTGGTCAGCACATGAACGCGCTTGCGTGAGAAGGAATCCTGGTCGAACGTGTAGATCTCGTCGTGGATCGTGAATTCCTTGCCGTGGAACATGGTCGTCAGGGGGCTTTTCGGATCATCGATCTTGACGGTGACCGGCTGTGGGTAGAGCCAGTGAAACTTGAAGAAGCCGCCGATCATGATGTCGAACTCTGGCCATGTCGGGACGGGCTTGTCGCCGGATCCGCGTGCGGGAACGGTGTGGTATGCATCCCCCGCCGCGTGGATACCGGCCAGGCCCTTGCCACCGCGCACAAAGTCGAGCAGCGCTTTCTTGCGAGCCTCAGACGCCGCAGGGTCCTTTGGGTCGTCCAGAAAGGCAAGGGTTGTGCTCGATAGGAAGATGGCGTCGTACTTGTCAAGATTGGCCGTGTTGATGTCTGCCGGGTCGAACGTGATGTCGGACGCATAGGCGCCCGTCTTCTCGCCCATCGCCTTCACGGTGTACGCCGCCAGTGGGATCGAAGAGTGGTAGAAACCAGCCGCATGCGCCAGCACCAGAATGCGGCGCGCTTTTTTCGGCTTGGCCGGTGCGGTAGCAGGCAGGCTGTCCAGCATGGCGACGTAGTCGTCCAACTGCGGCTTCTCGATCTGCACGCCATCCTTCACGCTCTGCGGGCGCGGCGGCCCGGGAACGGTGTTCGCGCGAATGTCGTCGACCGACATTAACGACGGCGAAGCCACCTGCTGTGCGGCAGCAGCGCACGTCATAACCGCTACGGCGGCAATGCAGGAAAGAGAAGAAACACGGGACGCGAATCGATAAGCCAAGGGACCATCCTGAAGTTCTTTTGTTTGCCAGCGAGATTAATCCCGCAGACGTATCGAGGTGACGTTACACAGCCGCAGACGCCCGCGTCAACAAAAGCCATTCGACCGCACCAAAGCGGCGTCTCGCACATGAGGGAGCGGTACGTAGGAAGGCGTTTTCGGAAGTCATAGCTTTCGTTGAAAAGCTTCCGGAACGGAGTGGCTTCAGCCATGCCGACCAGCGCACTTTGAGCGACGGCTTCAGCTGCAGTCTCGTAATCCGACAAGAGCGTACCTCGGGGGCTGAAGCCGGACCACTCCCACACGGTTGCATCGCTGAGGCCATGCCCTTCCGAGAAAACGCGCCACTCCCTAGTCCTCTTTCGAACGCAAGATCCCGAATCAATGCGGCGACTCATCCAGGCCAATCATTCCCGTCGACTGCCCCCGAACAGAACCAATACCACTGCTGCAGCAACCACCGCAATCGCACCGAAAGCCAACCGCTTCTGCGCCCGCGCACGCATCCGTCCCAGCGGCGCGCGCGCCAGCACCTCCGGCGAAGCGCTGTCACGATCCGGCCTGCTGGCCAGATCGAGTAATTCTGCCAGGTGAATTCCCTGTCGCCCAGTGTTCTGCTTTATTGCTTCACGACACGAGAAGCCATCCGCCAGAATCGCCGCCTGCATCGGCGCCGCATTCACCGCAGGCACCAGCACGCGATGGGCAAGCGTCTGCGACACCTCAAACTTGTCGGCTTCGAACCCGAACGGTCCTGCCATGCCGCAGCAGCCCGCATCCAGCACGGTCACCTTCGCGCCCATGCGACGCAGCACGGCTTCTTCCGCAGTCATCTTGAACAGAGCTTTGTGATGGCAGTGGCCCTGCACAATCGTCTCCACGGGCCAGTGCGCAGGCTTCCATTCGGGGGCGAACTGCTCCAGGAACTCCGACAATAAATAGGTCTGTTTACCCAGACGCTGCACCCGTTCGTTGTCCGGCAGCAGGTCCGGCGCGTCGTCGCGGAATACGGACGCGCAGCTCGGCTCCAGCACAACCACCGGCAGGCCCGCGTCGATCTCTGCACCAATGCGCTCCACATTGCGCAGCATGTAGCGCTTCGCCTCGTCCAGAAAGCCAAAGTCGTACAGCGGCCGGCCGCAGCACACATGCCCGCTTGGAATGCGCACCTGGAAGCCTGCCGCCGTCAACACGCGCGCCGCTGCTGACGCGGCCTGCGGATCAAAGTAGTTGCTGAACGTGTCGGGCCACAGCAGCACCTCGGCCTGCCCGTTCCGGCCCCGGACGCCCTTGAAGCCGCCGGTGAAAGACGACGGCGCAAACTCCGGAATGGTCCTGGGCGCGGCCACGCCCAGCAACAGTTTGCCCAGCGCGGCCACGCCTGGAATCCTCAAGCAGAGGTTGAGCAGTTCCGGCGAAGCCTTCGCACCCAATCGCGCAAGCTGATCGATATAGCCAAACGCATACGCATTCAGCGGTCGTCGATTCTTGCGGTAGAAGTGCGCCATAAACTCCGATTTGTACGTGGCCATGTCGACCGATACCGGGCACTCGGACTTGCACGCCTTGCACGACAGGCACAGGTCCAGCGTCTCCTTCACGTCGTGGTCGTTCCACATGTCGTCTTCGGAAGACCCGACGGGCCGGTGCCCGACCGCCTCCCCCTGCAGCATTTCGAAGAGAGCGTGGGCGCGGCCACGGGTGCTGTGCCGCTCGTCGCGCGTGGCCATGTAGCTGGGACACATGGTGCCGCTTCCCTCTTTGCGGCACCTGCCCACGCCCACGCAACGCTCTGCCGCATGCGCGAACGATCCGCCGTCCGCGCGGTAAGCAAAGTGCGTTTTCGGCTCTGCCGGGGCGTAGTCGGCACCGTAACGCAGGTCGGCATGCGGCTGCCCGGCACGGATCAACTTGCCCGGATTCATCTTGCCCGCGGGGTCCCACAGGTCCTTGAAGCGTTCGAACGCGCCCATCAGGTCCGGTCCGAACATGCGTTCCAGCAACGCGCCACGCGCCTGTCCGTCACCATGCTCGCCGGAGAGCGATCCGCCATGCGCCACAGTCAGGTCCGCGGCACGATCCAGAAACGCGCGAAAGTGCCGAATGCCCTGCTCTGTCTGCAGATCGAAGTTCATGCGGACGTGGACGCAGCCCTGGCCGAAGTGGCCGTAATAGGCGGTGTTATAGCCAAACTCATCCAGTAGCGCCTGAAATGCGCGCAGGTATGCACCCAACCGCTCGGGCGCAACGGCGTGGTCCTCCCAACCCTCCCATCGGTGCGCCTCACCCGGTACGATGGCGGTTGCACCCAGCGCATTTTCGCGCACCTCCCAAAGCTTCTTCTGGTCGGCAACGGGCTCAATCACCTGCGACTGAATGCCGGGCGGCAGCGACGCGGCAAAGCCATGCGCCTGCGCCCGAGACTCCGCATCCGCGTGTGCACCGAACTCCACAAACAGCCATCCATCGCCGCCCGGCAGCAGCGCAATGTTGTTTGCGAGCATGGCCTTGGCCTGCATCTGCTGCACCAGCGTGCGATTGAAGCCTTCGATGGCGATGGGTTTGTGCTGGAGGATGGACGGCACCGCGTCCGCCGCCTGGAAGATGTCTGGAAAGCCGACGACCACCAGCGTGCGGCAACTTGGGTTTTCGATCAGCCGCAGCTTCGCCGAAAGGATCACGACGCACGTCGCCTCAGAGCCAACCAGCGCGCGCGCCACGTCAAAGCCACCCTCGGGCAGCAGGTCGTCCAGGTTGTAGCCGGAGACGCGGCGCGGAATGTCCGGGAAACGCTCGCGCACCAGCGCCGCGTACTCGCTGCGAAGCTGCAGCAGACCCGCGTAGATCTCGCCGCGACGGCCACCTTCGGCGAAGATTCGCTGCAACTCTTCCTCGCTCGTCGGCCCCACGGTCAGGATGGTGCCGTCGTACAGCAGCACCTCAAGCTCCAGGGTGTTGTCGTCGGTCTTGCCGCCGATGAGCGCGTGCGATCCGCACGAATTGTTACCCAGCATGCCGCCCAGCGTGCAGTGGGAATGCGTCGCCGGGTCCGGCGCAAAGAACAGCCCATGCTGCTTCACCTGCCGCTGCAACTCGTCCAGCACAATCCCAGGTTCGACTCGCACCCAACGCTCTGCCGGGTTAATCTCCAGCACCTTGTTCAAGTACATGGAGAAATCAAGAATCACGGCAACATTGCAGCACTGTCCCGCCAGCGATGTGCCCGCACCACGCGACAGCAGCGGAGCACCAAACTGACGGCAAACAGCCACAGCCCGGATCACGTCTTCACGCGTTCGCGGCAGCACGATGCCAATGGGAATGTGGCGGTAATTCGACGCGTCCGTGGCGTAGATGGCGCGGGTGCCACGGTCAAAGCGCACGTCGCACGTCACCGCCCGGCGCAGTCCCGCCTCCAGCGCCGCAGCTTCAGGAAAGCTGTCGACCGGGTAGGCGTGTGACGAAGGCGGCAGCGGAGCGATGGCGTACAGCGTGGAACTCATCCCCAGAGCATAGGGATCAGGCTATTACTTTGTCATCCCTGTGCAGGCTGGGCGGGCAATGCCACGGAGGCGTAATCCTTCCCCAGGTACCGGCAAAGCACCTCCACCGCAAACTCATGGTCGCTGCGCTGATCCAGGCCAGAGATGGTCAAACTACCCACCAGCCCGGCTTTCTGCACGCGAAGCGGAAAGCCGCCACCATCCGCGGCGAAATCCGCATCCGGCAGCGCGTGGCGCCCGGCAAGCGTCTGCCCCTTGCTCTGCAACTGGAGCCACAGGCCGTAGGTACTGCGATCGAAATGCGCCACCGTAGCCGCCTTACGCCGCAACCATCGCATGGTGCCAACGGATGTCCCATCAAACGCCGTGGTAAACACAGGCACGCCTGCCGCGACAATCTCGATGCCGATGGCATGCCCGCGCTCTGCTGCCACGCCCCGCGCCAGCAGCCCGATCTCCCATGCAATCTGTTTCGAGTAAGCAGGCAGATGCAGCGCTTCTTCCTGGCGGCGAATCGTGGCGATATCAGCTTCATGCATGGCAACAGCATAGTGCAGAACGGCAAAAAGGCCAGCCATTTGGCTGACCCTTCGTCGCGCGCAATCAGCAGGCCTAGACGGCAGCATTCTTACGACGGCGCAGCATGGTGCCCGTGCTCATCAGGCCAGTGGCAAGCAGCATCAGGCTCGAAGGCTCTGGAGTAACGGCAACAGCAGGTGTGGCGAACGTCGCAGAAAACGCCAGGTCATACTTCGCAAATTCTGCGAACTGCTGAATGGACTTACAGTCCGTGTCACCGTAGTAGAAACTTCCATTGCTGTAGTTCGTGCCCGGCGTCAGCGCTCCGAAGCTTGCATACTTCACCGCATTCGAGGTAACACCATCCACCGTCAGATACGCGAAGTAGTTCAGTCCAGCCGTGGTGCTGACATTCAAGTTGCTGAAAGTGTTGCTGCCATTCACCAGCGTGTACTGCGACGAGTACAGAGCAGCACCCGGTACGGTCCCGGTCAGCGAAGCGATGACCAGCCGCGCGTTCGCGCCTGAGTAAAGGTCGATGGAAGAAAAGGTCAGGGATGTGAGCATGCCCCCTGGAGACTTCAGCGACTCACCAAAGGCAGAGAACCCGCCCGTGCCAAAGTAACCGATTGCCGTGGTAGCTGAGCCAGTGGTGCCGATCGTGGTTGCGGAAGCGACGGGTGCCTTGGCTGCCAGGAACACAAGAACGAGGGAGAAGAAAATCTTACGAAACATGCGGAACGCTCCTTGAAGAGTGCCCGCTCGCTGTTCGCTGCGGGACTTCTTTCTGTTGACTTGACTCGAGGCTAGCAGCGCAAAACATCGCGCCAGGACGCATGAATGTCCCACCCCGCAACAGATTCCAGAACGGAACGTATTCGCAGCAAACCTGTGGAAATGGTTATAGGAGCCAGCCGTCGTTCGACAGGCACCCGTTCAGGTACTTACTCCCAAAGATAAGAAGGTGCGACTAAGTAGTCGCACCTTCTTATCCACATCACGGAGTAGGAATAGCTATCTATGCGCGACCATCGCGAAAGACGCGCATGGATCGTCCGCCCAGAATGACCTTGTCGCCAATTTCCTGTTCCGCAAAGGGATCGTCAATGTTCTGCGTGTCGAGGACCTGCCGCCAGGGAGTCGTGGCAGGCGATGGCGGCAGCGTGAACTCCACACCTTCTGCGGCAGAATTTACCATCAGCAGAAAGCTGTCGTCGGTAATTGCTTTCCCGTCGTCATCCGCAATGCCGAGTGTCGTGCCGTTCAACAGGAAAGCGAGTGAGTGCTTCCACTCCTCATTCCAATCCGCTTCCGGAAACTCGTTGCCGTCAGTGCCAAACCAAGCGATGTCGCGGACCACGGAACCGCGAATCGTGCGGTCCTGGAAGAACTTGCGACGTCGCAGGTTTGGATGCTTACAGCGCAGGCCGATCAGCTTCCCGGTGAACTCCATCAGGCGCTGGCGCGGCGGATCCAACTTCCAGTCGTACCAGGTAATTTCATTATCCTGGCAATAGCCGTTGTTATTGCCGCGCTGCGAACGTGCCACCTCGTCACCGCCGCACAACATGGGCACACCCTGCGAAAGGATCAGCGTGGCAAGGAAGTTTCGCGTCTGCCGCTCACGCAACTCGTTGATAGCCGGGTCGTCCGTAGCGCCTTCCGCGCCCATGTTCCAGCTGTCGTTGTTATCCGCGCCGTCGGTATTTTCGTCGCCATTGTTTTCATTGTGCTTTTCGTTGTAGCTGACTAGGTCGCATAGCGTAAATCCATCGTGCGCAGTGATGAAGTTAATGGATGCATTCGGCTTGCGGCCGTCGTTCTGATACAGGTCGCTGGAGCCTGTAATGCGGTAGGCAAAGTCTGACAACAGGCCTTCATCGCCCTTCCAGAAACGTCGCACCGTGTCACGATACTTGCCATTCCACTCAGCCCACAGCACGGGAAAATTCCCCACCTGGTAGCCGCCCTCACCCACGTCCCATGGCTCTGCAATCAGCTTTACGTTCTGCAAAACCGGATCCTGATGAATGACGTTGAAAAAGCTGGAAAGCTTCTGCACACCTTCGTCATCACGCGCCAGCGTACTCGCCAGGTCAAAGCGAAAGCCGTCCACGTGCATTTCCGTCACCCAGTAACGCAGCGAATCCATTACCAGTTTCAGCACCTGCGGATGGCTGACGTTCAACGTGTTTCCGGTTCCCGTATAGTCCATGTAAAAACGTGGATCCTCCGCCACGCGCCGGTAATACGTCGTGTTGTCGATGCCTTTCATCGACAGCACTGGACCCAACTGGTTGCCTTCGCAGGTGTGGTTGTAGACCACGTCAAGAATGACCTCGATGCCAGCCTTGTGCAGCGAACGCACCATCGCCTTGAACTCGGTCACCTGCTCCCCTGACGTGCCGGAAGCGGAGAAACGAGCCATGGGCGCGAAGTAGCTCAGCGTGTTGTAACCCCAGTAATCGTGCAGGCCGCGGTCGACCAGGTGACTTTCATCGACGAAGTGGTGAACCGGCAGTAACTCCACGGCGGTCACGCCCAGCATTTTCAGGTACTTGATGCTGGGTTCGCACGCCAGGCCCGCGTAGGTGCCGCGCAGTTCCTGTGGGACATAATTGTTTTGCGCCGAGAAGCCACGAACGCTGATCTCATAAATAACCGAGTCAGACAGCGGGCGGTCCGGCGGGCAGTCACCTTGCCAGTCAAACCTGCTGTCAACCACAATGCTCTTTGGCACGCCTGCGGCAGAATCCTGCTCGTCGAACTTCGTGTCGTCGCCGCTCGTGACGTCGTAAGGAAAAATCGGTTGCTTATAGTCCACATCGCCTGTAATCGCCTTGGCGTACGGGTCTACCAGTAACTTGTGCTGGTTGAACCGTTGGCCCTGCTCCGGCTGCCACGGTCCATCCACGCGGTAGCCGTAACGCTGCCCCGGCTTGATGTCACGGACAAGGCCGTGCCATACGAAGGCGGTGCGTTCCGTCAGGTGTGCGCAATCCGTCTCGACGCCCTGCTCGTCAAAAAAGCACACGGAAACGGCAGTGGCATGTTCCGAGAATAAGGCAAAATTCGTGCCGTTAGCGCGAGGTGTTGCTCCAAGGGGGTGTGGTCTTCCTGGCAGGACGGTGCGGCTCATCGCAGTTTCGTTTCCTTTTTTATTGGGTTGCAAAGGCATGGATGCAGCCATGCAGACTCGGGATGGACGACGTCTCTTAACGGCAGACGAACCGCTTTCGAGGTGTGGCGCGTCCGGCCCCGTGAACTTTGCTGGCGCTGAGTTGCCCATACCCGTTACTCTGAGTCGCGCCCTGTTCGCGTACTGCGCGAGCCAGACAGGCACATTTCTACGACCCGGCAGCACACTGCCCCAAGGACTCTCGCGTATGACGAAGGCAAAACTCTCACTGATGATGTTTCTGGAATTCTTCATCTGGGGCGCGTGGTATGTCACCATCGGCACCTGGGTTGGGACGACGCTGCACTTCAGCGGCAGCGAAATCGGCCTGATTGCCGGCACAACTGCGATTGGCGCCATCATCTCGCCCTTTGCGGCAGGCTGGGTAGCAGACAACCTGATGCCCGCGCAATATATGCTTTCTGTGTTGCACGCCTTGGGCGCGGTGCTGCTCTATTTCGCCTCAAACCAGACACGTTTCTGGCCGCTGTACCTGTTTGTGCTGCTGTATTCCATCGTGTACATGCCGACGCTTGGGCTGGCAAACGTCATCGCCTTCCGGCAGATGAAAGATTCAAAGACCGAGTTTGCGCCCATCCGCGTGCTTGGCACCATCGGCTGGATCTGCGCAGGTTTGATTGTCGGCCACATGCGCGCTGATGCGACGGCGCTGCCGCTGCGGTTGGCCGCGGGTGCATCCGTCATCCTGGCGCTCTACTCCCTGCTGCTGCCGAATACGCCGCCCGAAGCCAAAGAGAAGTTTTCAATGGCCACATTGTTCCCTGTCGAAGTTCGCCGCATGTTCCGCGATCGCGGCTTCCTGATTTTCGCATTTGCCTCTTTCCTTATCTGTGTGCCGCTGCAGTTTTACTATGCCTTTACCAACCTGTTTCTGAACCAGGAGGGTGTCGCCAACGCCGCAGGCAAGATGACCGGCGGACAGATGTCGGAACTGGGCTGCATGCTTCTGATCCCGTTCTTTTTTCGTCGCCTTGGAGTCAAGTGGATGCTGGTAGCCGGCATGGGCGCGTGGGTTTTGCGCTACATTTGCTTCGCCTACGGCAACCCTGGACCGGGCGTATGGCTGCTGCTGCTTGGCATCCTGCTGCACGGAATCTGTTATGACTTCTTTTTTGTCACCGGCCAGATCTACACCGACCGGAAAGCTCCGCTGGCTTATCGTTCCGCCGCGCAGGGCCTAATCACTCTTATTACCTACGGCGCAGGTATGCTGCTTGGTTCGTGGCTTTCGGGCGTGACTGTGGACCACTTTGCGAAGGTTATGCCAGATGGTTCCACCACGCATGACTGGCATGCCATCTGGATTGTTGGCGCGGCCTGCTCTGCCGTGGTGCTGATATTGTTCCTGGCGTTCTTTAAAGACACCGAGGCAGATGACGACGCCACCGCCACCACACCGCTCGTAGTAGAAACACAGACAGCGCAGGCGCTTCCTGAAGCTGCAATCTAAGTACTTGCGGCAATTATTCGAGACCTATCCTCACGCGCGACTTACCAATAAGGCGACTTAGACCATGTTCTTAGGCATTGATTGCGGTACCCAGGGCACAAAAGCCCTGCTGATGAATAGCGACGGTGCAGTGCTGGGTCGTGGTTACGCGAAGCACGCCATCATCGAGCGAAGCAGTGGAGCACGCGAGCAGGAACCGCAGTGGTGGGTCGATGCCCTGGTAGTGTCCGTGCGGGAAGCGATTGGCACCTCAGGACAGGTCAACGTGAAAGCTCTGGCTGTCTCTGGCCAGCAGCACGGCCTGGTCGTGCTGGATGAAGCCATGCAGGTTATCCGACCGGCCAAGCTCTGGAACGATACCCAAACCGCCCCACAAAACGCGTCTTTAATCGCGCGTTTAGGAGGCAATAAAGCTGTTCTGGAGCGGTTTGGAATACTTCCGCTTACCGGCTATACCGTATCGAAGCTTCTGTGGCTTAAAGAAAGCGAACCTGAACAGTTCAAACGGGTTAGGCACATTCTGTTGCCCCACGAGTACCTGAATTTCTGGCTAACAGGCCGCCTTTGCGCAGAGAGCGGAGATGCGTCTGGAACGGCCTTTTTTGATAGCAGAACACGCTCCTGGATTCGCGAAATCCTCGACGAAATCGACGGCGGCACCGGGCAGCTTTTTGCCGCGCTGCCACCCCTCCTGAAGCCGGAGGAGACAGTCGGAACCGTGCTGCCAGAGCGCGCGAAAGAGCTCGGCGTCGCCTCCTCCTGCATCGTGGCAAGTGGCGGCGGCGACAACATGATGGGCGCTATCGGCACCGGCAATGTCCGTGAAGGCGTCGTCACACTGAGCCTCGGAACTTCGTCCACCGTCTACTCCTATCGTGACGCACCGTCGCACGATCAGACCGGAAGTGTGGCTCCGTTTTGTTCATCGTCCGGCGGGTGGTTGCCGCTGGTCTGCACCATGAACGCAACCAACGTAGTGACGCAAACGCTGCAGGTTCTGGGTAAGTCCGTTGCCGATATTGAGGGCGCGCTCGCAGTCACCGAGCCTGGATCGGGCGGATTGATTTTCCTCCCCTTCCTCAATGGCGAACGCACTCCTGATTTACCGGGTGCGAAGGGTTCCATCATCGGTCTGGCCGCGACCAACTGGACGTCGGACAACCTCATCCGAGCCATCATTGAAGGCGTCACCTTCGGCATTCTTAACGGCCTCAAGCTGATCCTCGAGGGCGAACGTGCCAAAACAATCTTGATCATCGGCGGCGGTTCCCGGTCTGCTGCGTGGAGGCAGATGGTAGCCGATGCGACCGGCGCTACCATCCAGGTGCCCAGTGAAGAGGAAGCCGGATGCCTTGGATCGGTCATCCAGGCGATGTACGCCTACGGCCACAGCACAGGCAAACCGGAAAGCTTCCTCGACCTAAGTTCGCGACTCGTGCGGGTAGATGAGGACAAGACGGCCTTGCCCGATTCCGAGAAAGCATCTGCCTACTCACAGGCGCAGACCGCCTACAATTCGGCACTTTTCGCTCAGTATCCGCACCTTGTGCCGAGCGAAAGTCAGTAAACATGGCAGGACATTACGAAGGACACAGCTTCAGCGGTGCCGCCCACGAACACCTCATCAAGCCAGGCTTGAGCCTCCGAGGTCAGCTTTACAAACAGACCCTGATGACTAAAACCGTTTTCACAATTGGATGTGACGGCATGGCTGAAGCCATGCCCTTGCGAAGCGAACTGTCTCGTAGATCGGCATACCATGCCGCCTCAATGGCCTTGCCAGATCGCAGGAACGTCGGTCTAGCTACCAGTCCGTCAACGTGCCGTCCAGCAGGCGCGCAACCGGCAGGTAAGCCCGCTGGTACGGATACTTCCCTGCCAACGCCTCATTGATATCGACACCGAGTCCCGGCGCCTCCCCAGGATGCATGTAGCCCGCCTCAAACCGGTAGGCGTGCGGAAACACCTCATCTGTCAAAGCGGTGTGCGGCATGTGTTCCTGAATGCCGAAATTGTGCACGGCGAGACCAAGGTGCAGTGCAGCAGCCATGGTCACCGGCGACAGGTCGGTCGCGCCGTGGAAGCCCGACTTGACGTGGTAAACAGCGGCGAAGTCAGCAGCTTTCTTCAGCGGAGTCAGACCGCCGCCATGCACCACGGTCATGCGCAGGTAGTCGATCCATTGATTGCGAATGAGGTCATGCGCATCGTGAAATGAGTTGAAGACCTCGCCCACGGCCAGCGGTGTCGTGGTGTGCTGGCGGATGAGCGCAAAGCCTTCCTGCAGTTCTGCGGGAATAGGGTCTTCCATCCAGAACAGGTCGTATGGTTCGAGCGATTTACCCAGCCGCGCTGCCTGGATCGGGGTTAGCCGATGGTGAACATCGTGCAGCAGATGCACGTCTTCGCCCACCGCAGAACGCACGGCTTGAAACAGCCTTGGAGCGAACCGCAGGTACTTCTCACTGGACCACACGCTCTCCGGCGGCAGGCCGCGCTCTGCCGGTTCGTAGGCTTTGCCACCCTTCGGAACACCGTAGCTTGAGGCCATGCCGGGCACGCCAGCTTGTGCGCGAACGGCCAGGTAGCCCTCATCCATTTGCTGCTGAACAGAGTCGATCGCCTCGGCAATGTCTGCTCCATTGGCGTGCGTGTACACCATGCACCCCTGGCGGCTTGCACCACCCAGCAGGTTGTACACGGGCGTGTTCAGGGCCTTGCCCTTGATGTCCCACAGAGCCATGTCTACTGCCGCGATGGCAGCCATCGTCACCGGCCCGCGACGCCAGTAGGCTCCCCGATACAGGTACTGCCAGATGTCCTCGATCTGGAACGGATCGCGCCCGATCAGGCAAGGGACCACGTGCTCTGACAGATACGCTGCAACGGCAAGTTCGCGCCCATTCAGCGTGCCGTCTCCAAGGCCGTAGATGCCCTCATCCGTGTCGATGCGGAGCGTGACAAAATTGCGGTCGGGCGAGCAGATGATAAAGCGCGCGCCTGTGATCTTCATGCGGAAACTCCTGCCGTCGCCACACCTACACTCGTCACCCTGAGCGAAGCGAAGGACCTGCTTGTTAGCGGTACAAACGATGTTTACTGCGGTGTCAGCGGCCCGTCCGGACCGATCTCGATGTAGTCCACCGGTGCATATTCGCGGTAGTCGCGCGCACCGGGGCGGCTGTTTGCCTCGACCACAGTTTCGTTCACCTGCAACTCCGGCCTCAGGTCAGGAACGGCTTTCAACGTCAGCGTGTCGCCTGGCTGTAGCGCGATGCTGTGCGCGGTGTAGCGCGTCGCGTTTTGCCCGCTGGGGCTGGGATCGAACTGTGCGGGCGGCAGGGTGTCGTTTGCCTGCCAGTGGGCGACAGACATGCCATTCACCTGCAGATCGTAGCGGGACACGCCGCGCCAGGTATCGTAATACTGCACGGCAATGTCGTACTTGCCCATCGGTTTAGTTAGCTTCGTTAACAAGGTGCATCCTGCAGCCTCATGGCAGCGAACGGCTTTGCTGCCGGATGCTGTCTCCCACGGCGTGATATCCATGGGCTTGTAGCCGGTCATTTGCATGGCTTCGGCTTCGATGCGGTCAGGGTAGTTGCCGACCCTTCCAGCCGTATCCGCAATGCCGGAGATGCGTGCGAACCAGTTGCAGATGGCGTCTCGCCAGACAATGGCATGGCCCGCTTGAAAGGTGAACAGCGCAAGCACTTGCTCGTAGCGTTCGTCATCCACTTTGCCTTTCAAAGCCATCCAGCGCGGCACGTATTCGCCCGCTGCACGCGCGCTGGCATAGTGCGTGTCGTAGATGGATTGCACCAACGTCTTTCCGCTGTGAAGTTTGTAGTCGTACGGCACGTGATGG
This sequence comes from Janthinobacterium lividum, assembly GCA_050954745.1. Classification (GTDB taxonomy): domain Bacteria; phylum Acidobacteriota; class Terriglobia; order Terriglobales; family Acidobacteriaceae; genus Terriglobus. Next base: position 16,573 of record JBPBQP010000081.1, read on the forward strand.
AAGAAGAGCAGCAGGTCATCCGGCGTGCTGCTGAGCGACTCGTACCGCGCCGCAAGCTCCGGCGGATACTGCTGCGCGTAGCCTGTGCCGCGGGCTGTGCGCTCCATGCCGATGCCGTCCTTCTCACCGCGGAACCACTGGCCCCAGCCATTGCGCTCGGCTGATTCGATGCCGGGTCCGAAGTGGTAACCCAGAATGTTGGTCAGCGTTCCGATGCCGTTGGGGCCGGTGTAGCCCTCGTAGATCTGCCAGCTTTTTGTCAATAAATCATCAACCGTGCTGACCACCTGCGGATCGCTGCCCCAGGTCATGTGCGTCCACGTGTCCGCCATTTCGGCCAACGGCGTGTCCGGGTTCCAGGCCAGCCTGCCGTAACCGTACAGGTTCGCCATTGCCGTCGGATGGTGCATCCAGTCGGCCTCGGTGCCCACGTTGGTCACGGAGATGAAGCCGCCCATGCGCGGTTTGCCATCCGGAGTCGGAAAGCTGCGGCCCTCGACAATCTGCTTCACGGGCGTCGACCTGCCGCCCACGCGCAAGTCGGTGTCCAGTACCCACTTCCACATGGCGGGCAGCCACACCATGTGCCGCTGCTGGCCCGTGTACTCCTGCGAGGTTTGCAGTTCAATGGCTACGTTGCTGTGCGGCAACGCTGCAAACAGCGGGCTGACGGGCTCGCGCGCCTGGAAGTCGATGGGACCTTCCTTGATCTGGATGATCACGTTCGGCTCAAACATGCCGTCATACTTCGCGAAGTTGTCTACGCCGGCACGGGCACGGTCGGCTTTGGGATCCTTCCAGTCCAGGTGGTTGTTGTAGACAAAGCCGCGGTACAGCACCACGCCGCCGTGCGACTTCAGCGCGCGGGCCAGGACATTGGCCGCGTCTGCCGGGCTGCGGCCATACTGCGACGGGCCCTTGCGGCCTTCGGAGTCGGCCTTGACGGTGAACCCCGCGAAGTCAGGGATCTCCTTGTAAATCTCATCGACTTTCGTCTGCCACCACGCGATGACCGCCGGGTCGAGCGGGTCGAAGGTGGGTAAACCACCAACCTCCTGCGGGCTGGTCAGGTCGATGCTAAGCGCCAGTTTCACACCCCATGGTCGAAAGGCCTCGGCCAGGCGGGCGAACTCGCGCAGGTGCTCGGGCGTCAGGGTTTGTAAGTCAGCGTTGACGTTGTTCACGTTACAGCCATTGATGCCGACTGATGCCAGCAGCCGAGCGTACCGCCCGGCGCGGGAGAGGTCCTGCTTGACGTGGCCATTCTCAAAGAAGATGGACGAGCCTGCGTAGCCGCGCTCGACCGTGCCGTTCGGGTTGTCCCACTCGTCCGTCCAGCGGATGGAAGCGGCAGGTTCCTGCACTTCATCTACAGGGATTGGCTTGCCTGACGCAATCTCTTCGAGTAGATGAAAGACTCCAAAGAGTTCGGCTTGCGGTGTGCCACCGAAGATGGTGAGCTGGGACTTGCCACCTTCGTTCCCCGTCAGAATGCGGTACTGTTCGCCCTCGGGAGTCTCCTTTGAGCCGCTGAGAACGAGCATATGGCGCGTGCCGCTCGTCGAGGCGACCACCAGGACGCTTTCACCAGTAAGGCTCGTATGGCTGTCGAGGATCGTGAACGGCCGACCGAGCATGGATGTAAGCCCGCGCCGTAACTCGTCGGCCGCAGCGCGATCTATGGGTGTGTCGCCAAGCACAGCGATACGTGAAGGCAGAAAGCTGTACTGTGAGGCATTCTGTACTGGTGCGTAGCGAAGCCACGCACCAGAGCCGTTCTCAGCGTGCAGCATCGCCGAGCCGCTAAGCGCGGCGGCAGTTAAAAAGACGTAAGCTGCACGCAGCTTACGGGTAGATTGGAACAGCCGCTTTCGGAAGGGCACAGCTTTAGCTGTGCCATAAAGCCGTCTTCCCTTGTCTGTCCTTTTTGTCCCATTCGCCTGCGGCGAATGGGACAAAAAGGGCAAATTCGTATAAGCGTCGTTTACGGCATGGCTGAAGCCATGCCCTTGCAAAAGGCGCGACGCATCCATCTTGCCCGCTGCTTCTCCCGTGTCCCGGACAAACAGAAACAGATGCTGCAGAGTCCGATCAAGTTTGGCCGCGCCACTGTTCACTAAGTCCAAGATCGTCACTTGGGCAATGCCTGGGAGCCAGTGATGCTGAAACTTGCGGTCTGCGATGCGGTCGTTGGCTGCGCTCCGTTCACAGCAATTTTGTAGCTGCCAGCCTGTACGCTGCGGACACCCTGCGCGTCCACCTCGCTCAGTTGGCGAGGGTCGAGCGTGAAGCGCACCTTGCGGCTTTCGCCCGGCTTCAGCGTGACGCGTTGAAAGCTCTCAAGCTGCAGCTTCGGCGACAGGCCCCCGTTACCCTCGACGGGCGGCATCAGGTAGAGCTGCGCCACTTCTTCGCCGGCGCGTTTGCCTGTGTTCTTTACCTCAACTTCGGCGGTCAGGGACTGCCCTGCCGAGAGCTTCTCGGTCGAGAGTTTTACCTTGCCGTACGAGAAGGTCGTGTAGCTGAGGCCGTAGCCAAAGCCGTACAGCGGCTTTCCGGTGAAGTAGCGATAGGTGCGGTTCTTCATGCCGTAGTCGGAGAAGTCTGGCAGATCAGACGCGGACGCGTAGAAGGTAAGCGGCAGGCGACCGCTGGGATTGACCCCGCCAGTCAGCACGTCGGCAATCGCCTTACCGCCAGCCTCGCCGGGGTACCAGGCTTCGAGCACGGCGTTTGCCTTGTCCCCCGCCATGTTGATGGCCAGCGCGGAACCATTCAGAAGCACGACGATGGTTGGCTTTCCGGTTGCGACCAGCTCGCGTAGCAATGCCTCCTGCGAGGCAGGCAGGGCGATGTCGCTGCGATCACCGCCGACGAATCCGGGCAGCTTTACTGGCATCTCTTCACCTTCCAGGTCAGGCGACAGGCCCAGCATTGCGACGACCAGGTCAGCCTGCCTTGCCGTAGCCACGGCCTCTGGCAGTAGTTGCGCTGCGGTGGGCGTCCACTCCAGCACGACGCCGGAACCCTGCGAAGCCTGCCTGCGCACGAACTCGATTACGATGCTGTGCTGCTGGCCTTCTGCGAAGTTCACGTTGAAGGTGATAGGTATCTGGCGGCGGCGATCCTCTGGCAGGCCGGTGGTGCCGTTGGTGCCCATGTTGGCAGGGGCGGGACCGGGGTCCTTCGACGCAGCGACTTCCTTGCCGTCGATTGTCACCTTGACAGTCTGCTCCGTGAGGCAACCGCGGCAGGGGCCGTTCTTCAGGTTGAAGGTGTAGTTGCCTGCAGCAGGCGCGCTGAGGCTGCCGCTCCACCGCACGGCGAAGCCGCTATCGGGAGCGCCGGGCAGCGGATTCACGCCGCCCCAGTCGTAGTCGATTTGTGGGTCAACAACACTGCGTACGGGTGTGCCGGTGAGGCTGGCTGTCGCAAAGTATTCAGCTTTAAGCCCCTGTTCGGTGGAACCGGGTGCCGGATGAAACATGGTGCGCGGCACCGGCATGCGGAAGCCTTCCACGTACGGTGAGCCGGAGGCGTACAACACCTTTGCGCCCGGAATCGTAGCCTTGATCGCATCCACCGGCATGGTCGGTTCATGCGGTACGCCGCTGTAATTGCCCTCAAGCGCGGCCAGTGAAGCCGCATCAGGACCGATGACGGCGATGGTCTTGTACTTGCCGGCTGCCAGCGGCAAAATGCCGTCATTTTTCAACAGCACCACGGACTCTTCCGCAGCACGCTTCGCCAGCGCGACGTTCGCTGCGGAATGCACTGCGGAAAACGGAATCTGCGCGTACTTGACACGGTCCTGCGGATCAAACAGGCCGAGCCGCATGCGTGCCTCAAACAGACGGACCAGGCTCACGTCGATATCGGCTTCCTTGATCAAGCCCTGCTTCACAGCATTTCCCAGCTTGTTGTAGGTGCTGCCGCAATTGGTGTCGGTCCCGGCTAGCAGCGCGGTCTTGTCGGCGTGCTCCGCGTCGGGTTCGGTCATGTGCGTATTGGGCCGGAAGAAGTCGTCGATGGCACCGCAGTCAGACGTGACAAAGCCGTTGAAGCCCCAGTCCTTGCGCAGGATGTTGACCAGCAGAGGGCCGCTGCCGCAGGCGGGCAGGCCGTCGACGCGGTTATAGGCACACATGATGCTGTCAGCCTTCGCGTCCACAATGGCAGCGCGGAATTGCGGCAGGTAGGTTTCCCACAGGTCATGCGGCGCGGGTGTCACGTCGAACTTGTGGCGGACATTTTCCGGACCGCTGTGCACGGCGAAATGCTTGGGTGTGCCGATGACTTTGAAGTAAGTGGGATCCGTTCCCTGCAGGCCGCGAATGAAGTTCACGCCAAGCTGCGCGGTCAGGTACGGGTCTTCGCCGTACGTCTCCTGGCCACGGCCCCAGCGAGGGTCGCGGAAGATGTTGATGTTGGGCGACCAGAAGGTCAGACCGAAGTAGATCTCGTGGTTGCCGTGACGCAACGCCTCATTATTCTTTGCGCGCGCCTCGGTGGCAATGACGTCGCCGATCTGCTGCATCAGCGGCGCATCCCACGTGGCGGCCATGCCAATGGCCTGCGGAAACATGGTCGCGTAACCGGAGCGCGCTACACCATGCAGACCCTCATTCCACCAGTTGTATGCGGGCACGTTCAACCGAGGAACAGCAGCCGAGGCGCTGCCCATCTGCGACACCTTCTCCTCCAGCGTCATACGGCTCACCACGTCCACCGCACGTGCATGCGGCGACAGCGAGGGATCCAGGTACGGTGCAGAGGCTGGTGACTGCGCGTGTGCAACGGAGATAGCGGCAAACGCCAGAGGCAGGGCAAAACGCATGGGAAATCCTTTCAGGTTAGAAAAGAGAATCATTGATTGACACCGCTGGCAAGGAAGCCACCATCGACCACGAGGATCTGACCCGTGGTAAACGACGTGCGATCGCTTGCAAGATGGATAGCGGTCGAGACGAGTTCAGAGGCGGCGCCGAAGCGGGCCATGGGCGTCCGCAATTTGAGTTCCTGGCCACGGGGCGAATCAAGCAAGGCAGTGTTGAGAGCAGTCGGAAAGATACCGGGCGCAATGGCGTTGACCAGCACACCATGCCGAGCCCACTCCACGGCAAGCGATTGTGTCAGCGCGCCCACCGCGGCTTTGCTGCAGCCGTACGGCGCCACTTCCTGAAACGCAACAAAGGTAGACAGCGATGCGATGTTGATGATGCGTCCGTGGCCGCGCTCGATCATGCCGCGGCCGAAGATCTGGCAGCCGCGCAGCGTGCCGGTCAGGTTCGTGTCAAGAATGCTGTTCCACAGCTCTTCCGGGCAGTCCAGCGTGGGCACGCGCTGGGTGCGGCCGGCGCAGTTTACAAGAACGTCGACTTTGCCGAAATGCTCAAGCACAACATCACGCAGACGCTCTAACGACGTACGATCCTGCACGTCTGAGGTTTGCGTCAGGCTGCGGCGGCCCACAGCCTCGATCTCCGCAGCTATCGCAGCGCAAGCCTCTTTGGAACGCGACGAGGCCACTACGTCAGCGCCCGCCTCTGCCAGGCCAAGTGCCAACGCCTTGCCGATGCCGGACGTTCCGCCGATCACCACGGCACACTTGCCACTCAGCTCCAAATCGCTCCTGCCCTTTGCATGCATTTACAGCCTCGGTTGCCCAGGCAGTGGCCCGCGCGTACGCCAGCCATCCGCCCACTGGATAAAGCTTGGCACGTTGGGCAGATCCGTATGCCCACCGTCATGCTGTCGCCAGGCGAGCTGCCCATCCAGCAGGCCGTGCAGCACCGGCGGCATCTGCACGGCACCCGCATGGTAGTCGTTCGGCACGCCGAGGGTTTTGTCACCAAGGAGCTGGAACACAGGCTGCGCGGCAACGGTGGCCATGAAGCTGCCCTTCTGATCGAGCCATCTCGCATCGCCCTTTTCAGGAACGCCGTAGCTGAGGAACAGCAGGCGCGGGGCGGCCATCGCGATCAGGTCGTGCGCATCCACGGGCAGGTCGTTCGGCGTCTTTGCACCGGACGTCGATTCAGACGCACCGTACTTCAGGAAGTTGCCGCACATCCAGTGGTACTCGCCAGTGCCTGTGAGGCTTTCTACGGCCTCGCCAAAATTGCGGCGGCTAAGCTTCGCACCGCCCTCACCGGACGACCCGATCAGCCCCATGGCAAAGCGCGGCTCAAACGCCATGGTCACCAGGGCGGCTTTGCCGTAGCGCGAAACACCTTCAATGCCCACCTGCTTGATATTCACGGCAGGGTCGGTTTGCAGGTAATCCATCACACGCGCCGCACCCCATGCCCACGCACGCAGCGCACCCCACTGCTCCGGCGTGCGCGGCTTGCCGTGGTTGGTCAGGCCGATGATGCCCAGTGTCAGGCCCGCTCCGTTGTCAGCCTGCATGCTGGTTACATTCAGCGCGACATAGCCCCAGCCCGCCGCAAGCAATTCGTGCGTTGCTGGAAGCGTGTCTGCCGTGTACGCGGGCAGGGCGGCTGCGCGACCCGTGAACGGGTTGACCGCCTGTGACGCAATGGGCTCGTACGCCGGGTACTTTTCGAAGATGACCTTAAGCGCAGGGTCCTGCTGCGCCAGCAGGTTGCGCAGGGCCTGGTTCACGCGCTCCAGCTCCGCAGCAGTTGGCTGCGCGGGTGCAGGCAGCGCGCTTTGCCCAAACATTACCAGCACCGGCACCGGTCCCTTTGCGTTGGCCGGCAGAACCTCTGTGGCCTCAATATCGACCTGAATCGCCGGGTCGGCAGAGTTGTCGACATGGCCCACCAGCCGCTTCGCCACGACTGGCGTGCGCCCGACCACGTCCGTGTCCGTCAGCACCACCCGCCACGTGACACCGGGCACGTCCTTCGGCTGAAAGCCGTACATTTCGCGTTGCAGGTCTTCGGCGATCTCGGGTCGGCGGGCCTGCCACCACATTGCTGGAGTCGTGACCGCTTGCCCATTCCTGAGGGTCAGAGGATTGGGCAGTTCGGGGTAGGGATTGGCCTGGGCTTCGTCGTAGTTCGCATGGTTGGGCGCATTCTCATCACCGCTGGGACCGGGCCGCAGCGCCCGAATGCCGAGCTGGTCCATCATGTTCCGATGATCCTGCTCTGCGGTCATGGTGGCGGGGCTCGGCTGTGTCGTCTGCGCTGTCAGGCTACCGAGAGAGGACAAGCAAGCCAGCATTGGTATTAGAAGTTTTTGACCAGCCACACGCGCGCGCTGACTTGCCACGCTATGTCGTACCTCTTGTTTACGCGACGCGCCAACGCCTGTCCACGTGCTCATACCGATTCGCCCCGCCAGCACCTCATGCGTTGTTACCTCTGCCGAAAAGTATTTAATTGTAGGCATGAAGTAATTCAGCCTCGTCACTGTACGTGGAAACACCTTCGGCTTGCAACTGCACACTCCTTCAGCCTGCAGCAGGCGCGCAAACTTCACAGGGGTCATCATCGGTGTAACAAAACGGCATGAATCCTCTGCCAAATGGTGGCCTGTGCTCTGCTATCCTCTGGCCAGTCCCCCAGTTAGTTTGATTGCGAACCACCGACTGCCCTCTCCCGTGCTGCGAGCCTTGCTCGTTTGCACGCAGGGTACTGTTTGTGCGGCTAAGCACGCCTGGTACATGCAGCGGCTGATTCGTACGCGACGCGCTGCTGGGCTGAATTTTGGAGGCACTATGAAGCATCGGAATCTGTTCCTGGCGTTGGCCGCACTGTCCAGCACCCCTGCACTGATCTTCGCGCAGTCAACGGCAACGCTCTCTGGCACGGTCAAAGATCCTTCCGGTGCGGTTCTGCCGGGCGCGCAGGTCGTCGTGCATAACCTGGGTACAGGTGTGGACCGCACGCTGCAAAGCGACGGCGCCGGCCAGTACGTGGCACCGTCGCTGCCACCTGGTGACTACTCCATCCGCGTCACTGCAGCCGGTTTTTCCGCCTACACCGTGCAGCGATTTACCCTGCTGGTCGACGCAAAGAGCAACGTAGACGCTGACTTGGCCCCAGCATCCGCTGGTGAGACGGTTCAAGTAGAAAGCGCCGCGCCGCTTATCAACTCAGAATCCATCACTGTGGGCCAGGTGATCGACAGGCAGACAGTACAGGAAGTGCCACTAAACGGCCGTCACTTCCTGGATTTGACCGTGCTGACCGCAGGCGGTGTAACCGCGCCCGCCAACGGCAACCTGACTGCACCAAGCCGCGGCCTGGGCGCGAATTCCTTTATCACCGCTGGTAATCGCGACGACTCGGTGAACTTCCAGATCAACGGCATCAACTTGAACGACCTGGTGCAAAACCAGATCACGTTCCAACCCTCGATCAACACCACGTCCGAGTTCAAAATCAACAACCAGACCTTCTCAGCCGAGTATGGTCGCTCGTCCGGTTCGGTAGTGAACGTCAGCACCCGCTCGGGAACAAACGCGTTCCACGGTGAGGTTTTCGATTACTTCCGCAACGAGGCCTTGGACGCACGAAACTACTTCAACCAGAAAGGCGTACAGCATCAGGCACCACTTAAGCGGCACAATTTTGGCGGTGCCATAGGCGGCCCCATCTGGAAGAATCACACCTTCTTCTTTGCCAGTTACGAGGCTCTTCGTCAGTCTCAAGGCCTGACCGTGAACAGTGGCGTCCTCACCAACGCGCAGCGCCTCGGTGTCACAGATCCAACGTCGCAGAGGCTACTCGTTTATATCCCGGTCGCAAACACGGCAGACTCGACTGGAGCCGTCAGCCGCTTCGTCGGTTTGGTAGCGGGGCCGGTGCGAACCGACCAAGGCACGATCGATATTAGTCACACCTTTGGTCCGAAGGACGTAATTCACGGCTTCTACGCTATCCAGAAAGATACGCGCACCGAACCTGTAACGCCGGTCGTCGCTGACACTGTTGGGGGCTTTGGAGACAATCGCCAGGCATCGCGGCAAATCCTTACCGTGAACGAGACACATGTTTTTTCACCGCGGCTGGTGAATGAGGCTCGCCTCGGCTTTAACCGCATCGCCATCAACTTTGTTCCCAATAACTTGACGGACCCAAGTACGCTTGGCCTGACTACGGGAACCAGCGGACCCGCCGGTATACCGCAGATCACCATTACGGGTCCTGGCCTGACCTTCGGCGGCCCCTCAGGCGAGATTCAGGGTCGTTATGACACGTTTGGTGTCTTCTCCGATACGGCCACACTGACTGCAGGCAAGCATTCCATCAAGTTTGGCGGTGAGTTCCGCCGCTTCCTCAACGTGAATTTCTCTCAGGACACTGGCAGCGTTGGTTTCAACAGCGTGGCCAATTTCCAGAGAGGCCTTGCCAATAGCTACGCGGTCACGCCGGGCCGTCAATCAAACCGCCTGTACGTCAATGCTGTGGGTGGGTTTGTGCAGGACGCCTGGAAGATTACGCCGAATCTCACCGCCGAGCTTGGGTTTCGATACGAATGGAACGGTGCGCCGGTCGATGGGGCAAACCGTCTGGTGGTTTTCGACGTACCGACAGTCTCGCTCTTCCAGGTGGGTACGAACGGGTATGGGAACAGCCCCTACAAACAGAATCATAACTTTGAGCCACGGTTGGGCTTTGCCTATGACCCTTTTGGCAACAGCAAAACCATAGTCCGCGCGGCCTATGGCCTTATGGCCGACCAGCCTGAGACGAATGTTATCAGTGGCCTGAACGGTAATCCGCCCTTTGCCAACCGGGTTTCGTACAGCAGCAACACGGTGACCATTCCGTTTTCGAGCCTCTACACCTCAGCTGGCGCGGCTGGCATTGGTGTCACCGGCGTGCAGCGTGACCTGCGCAACGCATACACCGAGACCTTTAACTTCAACTTGCAGCAGGAGCTACCCTTCGGCGTGGTCTCATCGGTCGGCTACTACGGTTCCGTCGGGAAGCACCTGCGTACACCGCTGAATCTGAACCAACCATTGGCATCGGGCGCGCGGCCGTTTCAGAACATCGCTACTACCAGCCCCATCGCTTCCAAAGCAAACATCAGCGGCGTCAACATCAACCAGGTGTCTTCCATTGGCATGTCGAACTACAACGCCATGTGGTTCACCCTGCAAAAAGCCTTTCGCAACGGCTTGAACTTTAACTTCAACTACAACTACTCGAAGTCGCTCGACACTGGTTCGCTCAGCAGTACGGTTCTGCAGGATGCGACCCGCCCTTACTTGAACTACGGACCGTCCGACTATGACACAGCAAACCGCATTTCAGTCACGGCGGTCTATCAATTGCCATTCCATGCGAACCGCCTGGTAGAGGGTTGGCAGCTCTCCGGTGTTTCACAGTGGCAAACTGGCAATCCACTGAACATCACGACCACGTCGACGTTCACGGGCACTTCTGGCGTCTTGCATCCGAATCTTTTGAAGCCGGTTCAGTATGGTCTGACACGTCCCAGCAACAATACGGTGCAATGGTTCAGTCCATCCGTCTGCAGCCAGGCACTAACAACGCCTGACTGCACCTTCCAGACTCCCACTACAGGTTTCGGTAACTTGAGCCGCAACGCCCTGCGCGGACCAGGCTTCGCGGATACCGACTTCTCGATTGAAAAGAACACTGCAATTACGGAGCGCCTAAAGTTCCAACTGCGTGCTGATGCCTTCGACATCTTCAATCATGCCAACTTCGGCAATCCAAGCACCTCCCTTGCCGTCACGCCAGTCGCAGCAACGGCGGCGAATCCCAATCCGACCGCAGCAGCAAACCCGAATTTCGGATTGATCTCCTCAACGCGCTTTGCCGTGGGCGATGTTGGATCTTCACGGCAGTTGCAGATCGTCGGCAAATTCATCTTTTAACCCCTTCAGGCCCGCAAGGCATGCGTCACGTCCATGCATTCCTGCATTGCGGTCGTCCACACCAGCAATCGTTCACTGCAGCTGCTTACTCCTGCAGCAACAAAGCCTGAAGCGCCAGCACGCCCTGGACAACTGTCTGAGGCCTGCTGGCGCTTCGGCGTGTGGCGATCCGCGGAGCTTCACTTCGCCGTCCCCGAAGACATCCAGGTGGACCAGCAGCTGGATTTCACTGCACCCGTTCAACGGGCTTGACAGGAATGTCCTTCCCTCCTATATAGTTTGCCCCGCGTACAAAAGTTACTTGACCGCCATTCCAGATTGCCCGCAGCGTTTGCCGGCAGCCTTGCGGATCGCCGAGAAAAATGACTTTCCACGTCGAACGCGCTGTTTTGAAATTCCTTTGGAGGTCGTATGAAACGCGAAATTTTGAGCTGCCTGATGTTGCCCTTTGCCGTTACCGGCATGGCGGCGGGCCAAACAGTAGAAAGCCAGCAAATTACTGGCACCATCACGGACGCCACCGGT
>JBPBQP010000082.1:0-25158 GCA_050954745.1 Janthinobacterium lividum
CCCTCTTAGTGCGTGGCTATGAGGTTGGTGTAAAGGAACTGGACCCCGATGATCAGTAGCCAGACCCAAAGCGCGAATCGAAGTGGCCGCTTCGGAATGAACTTCGCAGAAAAGGTACCAACCAGCACCCCGCCTACGCCGCCAATGATCAGGTGCTTTAGCAGGGTGGGATTATTTGCATGCGAAAACATGTGCGCACCGCTGCCGACCAGTGACAACAGAAAGCCGAACAGGATGTCTGTACCGACCACCTGCGCCGGCAGCAGCGTCGTGAGCGATAGCAACGCTGCCGTACCCAGCGCGCCCGCTCCAGCGGAAGAGAAACCCACCTCTGCCCCCACAGGGAACATCAGGAACGGCATCCAGCGCGTGCGGTCTGCCACGGCTTTTGTCGCGACAGGGCGGAACGAATAGAAGATCTGGTAGATCGCCGTGAAGACCAGGACCGCTCCCAGCAAGCCGTTCATCAGGTGCTGCGACCCCTTGCTGACCAGGTGCGCCAGCAGCAACGAACCCACCAAGACACCCGGCAGGCCACCCAGCAACATCCAGCCCAGCACGCGCCAGTTCACCTGCTTGCGCATGATCTGGGTGGGCACCAGCAACAGCTTCACGGCAGCGGAAAAGACCAGACCGGTCGTCACCGCCACGGCAGTAGGAACATGCAGGAAAAGGATCAGCAGCGGGGTCGTAATGGTGCCGGCACCCACGCCGGTAAGTGCGATGAACATCGCAATCATGAAGCCAATCAGATAGTGCATGCGTCGCTTTCAAGAAGAGCGGCTGCTGCTGCGTTGGTGCTAGGCTGCCGCTTTTTGGGTCAGCGGCTAACTGCTTGGTGTAGCTCCATCTGCAGCGTGGTCTTCCATCGCCTGGATGTGGATGCCGCACTCCACCTTCTTGCCTGCCCACCGGCCAGAACGGGGATCGTTCGGGTCCGTAGGCAGCGTGGTACATGGCTGACAGCCGATGCTGGTATAGCCCTGGTCGTACAGCGGTAGCAGCGGAATGTTGAACTGCGCGGCAAGCTGCCAGACATCGCGCGTGGTCCAGTCGGCGAACGGACTCAGCTTGCGTACGACAACGCCGCTTGGCAGCGTGAAGTCATCCACTTCTTTCAGTGTGGTACGGCTGCGTGCCTGTTCGCGGCGCAGTCCGGTGAGCCAAACCTTGTAATTGGCGACGGCGGCGAACAGCGGCTCGACCTTGCGTAGGCCGCAGCAGCGGTTGGGGTCGGTCTGGTACAGCAGACCGAAGGCTGACTCCTGTTGTGGAACGGTCTCTTTCGGCAGCAGGTTGGTCAGGTTCAGCTTCCACTCGGCGGCAATGCGGTCGCGGTACTCGTAGGTCTCGCGAAAGTGGTAGCCCGTATCTAGGAATAGCACTGGAATGCTCGGCCGTAACTCCATCGCAAGGTGCAGCAGCAGCACGTCCTCCGCCTGAAAGCTGCAGGTCAGGCAGGCTTCTTCCAGAGCCTGTGGAACGAGTTCGTCGCGCAGCATGGCACGCACGTGTTCAAGCTGCGCAAGCAGTTCGGGTCGCAGAGAAGCACTGGCATCACCACCAACAGGCACCCCGCCGGCCCTCTCCGTCTCGCGTTCGCTAAACAGCAGAGAGGCTTCATCGCCGCCATCGGATTTTGAAGGCGTGTTCGCGTCCAGCAGATCCAGGGGTGCAAGGGTGGGTAGAAGCTGGTCCATTACTGCTCCTCCACGAGTACGTCGGCATTCCGCAGGGTGTCCAGCGCGAGCGCAATCGCCTTCGCACTGCCCTGCAGGCGCAGCGGGTGCGCAGGCTTCAGAAGCACATCGCGGAAGCCCTGCGATGGGTTCGCGCTGCCGACAGTCGATGCCCTGCGAATCATGCCGGCTGCTACGGTGGCGTTACTTTGCAGGTCAATCAATACAAAACTGCCGGTATGCCGATTTGCCGCGTAGGTGTCAAAGGCCAGCGGCTGCAGCGTCTCTACCGAGACCTCTGCAATCCCGTTCATACCGAGGGACGCTGTGTCGACGTCCGGACCGGCATGGCTCGTCAGCGACGAGAGGTCGACCGACCTGAGGATGCCGGTCACACTTGCCTGCAGCGAGCGACTTCCCTGCTTCAGCAGGTACCGGCGATGGATCTCCAACGGAATCTCGCTCATCCAGACCAGCGACGCGGTGAAACTGGCGGAGACCGCCGGTAGCGCCGAGGCTGCCGCCAACAGATCGCCACGGCTGATGTCGATTTCATCTTCCAGCGTCAGTGTGACGGACAGCGGTGCGATGGCCTCCTGCAGGTCGCCGTCAAAGGTGACAATGCGCCGCACACGGCTGTTGCGACCGGAAGGCAACGCCGTCACCGCATCACCCACGTGGATGACGCCGGTCGCTATTTGCCCGGCAAAGCCGCGAAAGTCGAGATCAGGGCGCACCACACGCTGCACAGCCATGCGGAAGGGCGCGTCGACATTGACCTGTGATGACGGAATGGTTTCGAGCAGACCCAGCATGGTCGGCCCGGCGTACCAGGGCATGGCCGCACTTGCGTGGACGACGTTGTCCCCCGCCAGCGCGCTAACGGGAACAAAATGCAGCGCAGTGTCGGCATTGCCATCGACATCGAGGCTGCGGAAAAACTGCTGGAAGTCCGCTTCGATGGTCTTGAACGTTTCTGCGGCGTAGCCAACCAAATCCATCTTGTTGACTGCGACGATGACGTTTCGCACGCCCAGCAGCGCGGTAATGTACGCATGCCGGCGTGACTGCACCAGCACGCCCTTGCGCGCGTCGACCAGCACCACGGCAACGTCTGCCGTACTGGCTCCGGTGGCCATGTTACGGGTGTACTGCTCGTGGCCGGGCGTGTCCGCGATGATGAATTTGCGCCGCGCCGTGGAAAAGTAGCGGTAGGCCACATCGATGGTGATGCCCTGCTCCCGCTCGGCACGCAGGCCGTCGGTCAGCAGGGCAAGGTCGAGCACGCCCGGTGCTGTCGTGCCCTTGCCTTCGATGGATTGCAGCTGGTCGTCGTAGACACTCTGCGTGTCATACAGCAGGCGGCCAATCAGCGTCGACTTACCGTCATCGACCGAACCGGCGGTCGAAAAACGCAGCAGGTCTTTGCCGCGCTCCTCCTGCAGGTACTCGCCGATGTCGAAGTTGTCGGCAAAGGACTGCGAGACCGTGACTGGTTCTGGCTCCGGCGTGTGTCCCTGCAGCGGCGTGTAGACGGCAATGTTTTCGTTCCACGCTTCGGGTTCGCCAACCGGCGCGCCGTTGGCTGCTACTCCGACTGCCGGGGTGGTCAGGTGCAGTTCCACAAGATCGTTGTTCAGATGTGCCATTTAGAAGTAGCCCTCGCGTTTCTTGATCTCCATGGAGCCTTCCTGGTCGTGGTCGATGGCACGGTTCGCGCGCTCCGACGAGCGGAAGCCCAGGATCTCTTCGATGATCTTCGGGATGGTATCCGCCTCACTGCGAATGGCACCAGTGCAGGGGCTGCAGCCCAGGGAACGCAGGCGAGATTTGACCATCGTGGGCTGCTCGTTCGGCCTGCGTACGAACTCCTGTTCGGTAGGCAGAAGGGCGTCGCCACGCAGGTACATGGGGCGTTCCCTCGCGAAATACAGGTCCACCACCGGGATGTTTTCTTCATGGATGTACTGCCATACATCCATTTCCGTCCAGTTGCTTAGGGGGAACACACGGATGCTTTCGCCGGGGTGGATGCGGGCGTTGTACAGGTTCCACAGCTCGGGCCGCTGGTTCTTAGGGTCCCACTGCCCGGCCCTGTCGCGGAAGGAGTAAATGCGTTCCTTCGCGCGCGATTTTTCTTCATCCCTACGCGCGCCGCCAAAAGCCGCGGTAAAGCCATAGTGCGACAGGCCGTCGAGCAGCGCCTGCGTCTTCAGCAGGCCGCAGCAGCGCTTGGTATCGAGCTTGATGGGATTGGTCCCGTTCGCCAGCGCGCCTTCATTGCGCCACACAAGCAAATCCGCACCGATACTTTTCGCCATGTTGTCGCGGAACTCGATCATCTCGCGAAACTTGTAGCCGGTGTCGATGTGCAGCAGCGGAAACGGGATCGGGCCGGGATAGAACGCCTTCTGCGCCAGACGCAACATGACGGACGAATCCTTGCCGATGGAATACAGCATTACCGGCTTCTCAAACTCGGCGGCAACCTCGCGCAGCATGTGAATGCTTTCAGCCTCCAGCAGCCTCAGGTGGCTCAGTCGCGGTGCGTTGCCGCTCGAAACAGGTGCGACGCCAGGCAGTGGTGGAGCTTCTGTCATGAAGAGAATCCAATGGCGGGCGAGGACGCGCCGCGTGCAAGTTGTTCAGAAGTTTGAAGCCGTGCAGAAGGAGGAGAGGACTAACGCGCGCAACAACACACGGCCAGACAGGTGGCCGGACAACATCCCCGAATTGGAAGGTGGGAGCGCATGCGTTCTGTTGAGAGTAGCAAACACCCGGCTGCGATTCAATTAAACGAAGCCGCCCAACCACGCGCTTGAACGTCTAGCTTGCGGGCGGCCTGTTCGGGGCGGCGTGCAGCAGGCGAAGGTATTCCCGGCGAATCTTGATCAGATCGGTAAACGATCGCACAAAATCTTTCGGTTTTAACTTGGACCCGGCGACGTCGATCCAGGTCTGCAGAGGCAGTTCATAGATCTTGTAGCCGGGACTCAATCCCTGCGGCTTCCACGCAGCCAGAAAACGCGCGAGGAGTTCGACATCGAAGATCCAGCGAGACTCAAACGGCTCTGCAAGCACGCGCTGCAACAGGGCCGATGGCCGGAAGATCTTCGCGCCGCATTGCGTGTCGTAGATCGGTAATCCCAGCGAAAGCGACACGCACGTCGCGAAGCCCCTGCCCAGGTAGTGCCGCATGGGGTTACGGCTGACGTGCCGACCCAGCAGCCGAATGCGCGCGCCGAACACCAGGTCAATGTCTGGCTCACGTTCCAGCACATCCAGAAACTCCGGCAGCGCATCCAGGGGTGTCGCCAGGTCGGCATCCCAAAAGCCTGTGTACGCGCCGGGTGCCACTGCCATGGCGTGCAGCAGGCCGCGCCGTACGGCCTCACCCTTGCCGCCGTTTGGCTGCAGGTCCAATACCGTTGCGCGTCCCGCATGGTCGGTGCAGAACTGCTGCAGACGAGGCAGCGTACCGTCAGAACTGCCGTCGTTGACAAACAGAAAATGGACGCGCTCGTTGCTCTGCAGAAACTTGGAAAAGCTGTCTATCTGAAGCCGTTCTGCTTCGTTGTAGCAGGGCACCACCAGCAGGCATGGAACGGACGAAGTCACGGAATTTACTGGCACGTGAGACGCGGAGTCGTCTCCCTTTCACAAACGCTTGTGCATGATCGTATCGCAAGCCGCGCAGCAGCCTGTCGTTTGCTGAGGTCCTAGCGCTTGATCCGTTCACTTTCGGCAAGCATGGTTCCGTCCACAATGGGCATCTCCAGCGTGACGCGCGTGCCGCGGCCGGGTCGGCTTTCCATCTCCATTACGGCATCATTCCCGTACAACACTTCCATGCGCTCACGCACGTTGCGCATGCCGATGCCGTTTCCCTGCCGGACCACGCCGCCGCCGGGGCTGGCGACGTCCTGCTCCGGTGCCACGCCCACGCCGTCATCCTCCACCTCTAACGACAGGCGTTCCCTGCGAATGCGGCTTCGCAGCGTCACCGTGCCGCCGCCAATGCGCGGCTCCAGTCCATGCTTGATGCTGTTTTCAATCAGCGGCTGCAGCAACATGCTGGGTACCACCAGGTCCAGCGTCTCGGGGGCTATGTCTTTCACCACCCGCAGCTTTTCGCCAAAACGTACGACCTCGATCGCCAGGTAATCGTCGGTAAATGCCAGCTCATCGCGAAATGGCACAAAGGCCTCACGCGTCTTCAGAAGGATGCGCAAAATCTTGGCTAACCGCACGATCATCTCTCGCGCCAGCTCCGGTTCCAGACGGATCAGCGACCCGATGGAGTTCAGTGTGTTGAAGAGGAAGTGCGGATTAATCTGCCTCTGCAGCGCATCCAGCCTGGCCTCGAGCAGCAAGCGGGCCTGCTGTTCCAACTTGTCTTCAATGCGGATGGCGTTCCAGATTTTCAGCGGTATGCCCACCAACACCGGTGCGGCCGCGCAAATGGCCAGTTGCAGCAGCCATAGATTCGAGCGCAGGGCGAAGTAGTGGTGGGGCGCGAACTCGGCGATCTCGCTGGCGGCCAGCTGCATCAGCATGATGCAAACCAGCAGCAAGACCTGTCGATCCAGGTGCGGGCGGCGCAGATTCCGGCGCGCCCAGCGGTACAGACTCAGGTCGATCATGGGCGAAAACGACCAGACCGCTTCCACGTCCACGAAGCGATGAAAAAGCCCGGCCAGCACCGCCGCCAGCACGTTAATCGGCAGCGCCAGGTACTCGTGGTGCAACATCGCCGGGGCGGCAAGTGCGACCGCTCCCACTGCCGCCGACGACGGCCCGACGATAACCCCCAGCAGAATCGACGTTGCCAGTGAAATGTCTGCGGCCAGGAAATTCGGAACCACGGTGCGAATGTAAACGCCCAGCAGGAGCGGCGCGCACACAAAAGCAGTCAGCTTCAAGCGCTGTACCGCTGAACGCTCATGCAGCAACAGCAGCCGGCGAAACGCGGTGGATCGCGCGAGCGAACTGGACACGGCAGCCGCAACACCAAGTTGAATCAGCAGCGAAATCAGGACGAGCTTTGGCTCGAGCGGGTTCATCAACCTTTACTGTACGTCGACAGGACGCACGGGCGTCTTGCCTGCATCGGCGAGCAGCGCTCTGCATCTATAAGATCGAGCTATGGAATACAGTCGAGTCGAGAAAGTCGCGGAAGCCGCCTTACCCACACGCTGGGGCGAGTTTCGCATTCTTGGCTTTGAAGGACACTTGGCACCTGGTACCGTACCGGGTCCACAGGGCAAGCTGATCGATGAAGCTGCCGCGCTGGTCTACGGTGATCCTTGGAAGTCGTTGGACGGCAACGCACCCATCGTGCGTGTCCACTCGCAATGCCTCACGGGCGATGTCTTTCATTCACTGCGTTGCGACTGCCGCCAACAACTAGAACTCGCACTGGACACCATTACGGCTCACGGCGCAGGCATCATTGTGTACGAAGCGCAGGAAGGCCGTGGAATCGGCTTGATGGCCAAGCTTCGCGCCTACGAACTTCAGGACCATGGCCGCGACACCGTTGAGGCGAATGTTGAGCTGGGCTACCGGGCTGACCATCGTGATTTCAGCCTGCCGGCTGAAGTGATTAAGCAGCTGGGGTTCAGTGAGATCCGCCTTATGACAAACAATCCTGAGAAGGTCGAGGCAATGGAAAGCCGAGGCGTTCATGTCACAGAGCGCATCAGCGCAGAGGTTGCTGCCGAACTTACCAGTGAAAAGTACCTGCAAGTCAAGCGAGAGAAGATGGGGCACCTGATCGGCTCAAGCCGCTGAGGCTCGATGATCTCTCAGGAATAGAGGAGGGCGACCATCGGTCGCCCTCCAATGCTTTACGAGCTAACTGGGTGTACCAGGACGCGACAGGGACACATTCGTCTCTTCTTGCTGATTCGCCAACACACGCACCTGGACACGACGGTTCTGCTTGCGGCCGGCCGCGCTACCGTTCGACGCAACGCTCTTGTCCTTACCGATACCGACAAGGTAGAAGCGGTGCGGCGCGATGTTGTAGCGCGTCTGCAGATACTGCGCTACGGCATCCGCACGGCGCTGGCTCAATGCATAGTTGTACTTCGCATCCCCCGTTGAATCAGTTCCGCCGGTCAATTCCAGGATGAAGTGCTTCGTTGTGCCCAGGTTCGCCGCCACGGCATCAAGCTCGCGCTTGTCGGACGCCGTCAACACTGCCTTGTCGAAGGCAAAGGTGACACTGACATCGGACAAGGGCTTGTAGGTGTCCAGGCCTGCGATGACACCGCTTAGAGAATCGACCCGATTGTAGGCGTCCTGCGCCGAGCCTTGTGCCCGGTCGGCACCCTGATTTGCAGCCAGCGCATGCTGGCCTGCAGCATCTGCAGCGCTTTGCGCGGCAGCAATTCCCTGCTGTGCGCGGCTGTCAGTGTCGGTAATGTCACGATGATCCTGCGAGGTACGCGCATCCAGTTCATTCGTCTTTTGCACGATGGGGGCGGCCTGCGAACGAACATAGTGCTTGGTGGTGCAACCGGTACTCAAAAGAACAACCGCTGCCGCAGCAACCGCTAAAACACCGTTCTGCCAGACCTGCTTTGCCTTGGATCCAACCATCTTCTTTACCTCCCGAGGGACAACTCTCACAGAACTGCGTTTGCACGTTTGCTGCCAAAGGCGCTTGGTGAAACATCCAGCGTCGAATCAATGGCTTACGACTTTCGTGCTGGTTTTGTTCGCCGTGCCGATCATGCAGCCACCGTTGGAAGTGAGTAGAAACTTCCCGGGTCATAGGCAATCTAAACTGGAGATACGCCGTTCCGGCGTTGTGCATCATGGACCTCCAGGCCAAAATACGAACGCTGCCCCAGCGACCCGGCGTGTACCTGTACAAAAACGCCGAAGGCGAGGTCATCTACGTCGGCAAGGCGAAGAACCTGCGCAGCCGCGTCAGTTCGTACCTGCTCGAAAGTTCCCAGGCCAACCGCAAGACCGGCTCGCTGATGCGCGAAGCGGTCGATGTGGACTACATCCAGGTGGCCAACGAGCATGAGGCCCTGGCGCTCGAAAATAACCTGATCAAGCAGCGCAAGCCGCGCTTCAACATCCTTCTGCGTGACGACAAGACCTACCCCTATGTGAAGCTGACGGTCGGTGAAAAGCACCCTAAAGTCTTTGTCACCCGCAGGCTAAGGAAGGACGGCGGCCTGTACTTCGGGCCATATTTCCCAGGAAACCTGGCCTACCGCATCGTGGAACTAATCCATCGATCGTTTCTCATACCGAGCTGCAAAGTCGACCTGAACCGCTACCATCCGCGGCCATGCCTGGAGTTCCACATCAAGCGCTGCCTCGCGCCCTGCGTAGAAGGCCAGGTGGCGCAGGAGACCTACCGCGAAGCCATTCGCGACGTACAACTGTTCCTGGAAGGGCGCGAAAGCGAGCTGGAAGACCGCCTGAAGAAGCGCATGACGCAGGCCGCCATGGACGAGCAGTACGAGTCAGCGGCCAGGTTTCGGGACCAGCTGGTGACCGTGCACCAACTGCAAGAGAAGCAGCGCATCGCCTCTGCAGATGGTGAGGATGCCGACGTCTTCGGCTACCACTTCGACAAGGAAATGCTTGCGGTAGGTCAGTTTCACATGCGCGAAGGCAAGATCGTCGACAAGCGCGACTTCTTCTGGGAGGACCTGCCGGAGCTGATCTTCGAAGCGGGTGCGGACGCGGACGATGCCAGCCCGGAGCCGTCGCCCAACGTGAGCCTCAGCGAGCACGCCCCGCCACCATCCACCTCAGTGAACGCCACGCCGAACAGCGGCGAACCCTTCTCACCTGCAGTCTTTTTTTCCGCCTTCCTGAAACAGCTGTACCTCGATCAGCCATACGTTCCGCGCACCATCCTGGTCCCGCTGGAGTTCCCCGACCGCATTGCGCTGGCGACGTTTCTGAGTGAACAGAGCGGTCGCAAAGTCGAAATTCTGGCACCGCAGCGCGGCGACAAACGATCGCTTGTCGACCTGGTGGGCCAGAACGCGAAGCAGAGCTACGACCAGCGTTTCCGCACGTTGCAGCCTTCGAAGAACGCCATCGCAACCGCACTGCAGGACGCGTTAGGCATGGCAGACGTGCCCACACGCATCGAGTGCTTCGATATCTCGCACATCGCCGGCGCGGAAACCGTCGCCAGTATGGTGGTGTGGGAAAACGGCGAGATGAAGAAAAGCGACTATCGCAAATACAAGATTAAGACCGTGACCGGCGTGGACGACTTCGCCAGCATGCACGAGATTCTGGTGCGGCGCTACAGCAAGCTGCAGGCAAACGACGAACCGTTCCCTTCCCTCATCCTGATCGATGGTGGCCTCGGCCAGCTGCATGCTGCATATGCTGCGCTGGAAAGCATCGGCATCACCCTGCAGCCACTGGCATCGATCGCGAAACGTGAGGAAGTGATTTACGTTTACGGGCAGGAGGATGATCCCGTCGTGCTCGACCGCCGCTCGCCGGTGCTGCACCTGGTGCAGCGCATTCGCGACGAATCACACCGCTTTGCCATTACCTACCATCGCAAACGCCGCGAAATGCGCGACCGCGACAGTGAATTGCTGGAGATCCCCGGCGTAGGACCGACCACACGCAAGCGCCTGATTGAACACTTTGGCAGCCTGCGTGGCATTAAAGCTGCAGGCCCGGACGCGCTGACCGCAGTGGTCAATGTCGCCACTGCGACCAAAATCCGCGCCTATTTTGCGGGCGAGCGAGAAGCTGCGATTGATGGCGTTGGTACGCCGAAGTCAGCCACGTCCCCACCCGCCCTGCGCATTCTGCAGTGAACTAGCCGCCGTAACCGTCAGCACCCGCCGTGAAGGTGTCACAGGCTTTTACTTCACCGGTCGACAGCCCGCGTTTGAACCAGCCCTGCCGCTCGGCACTGGTGCCATGCGTGAAGCTTTCCGGGCTAACAGAACCGCGCTGCATCTTTTGAATGTGATCATCGCCAACCGCGGCAGCATTTTGCAGGGCTACATCGACGTCCTTGCCATCGATGATGTTGCGCTGCTGGGTTGAATGCGCCCAGATGCCAGCGTAGCAATCAGCCTGCAATTCCAGGTCAACCGAGGCTGCAGAGCGTGTCGCCGGGTTGCGCATCAGTTGCTGCGCCTTCTGCTCCGTACCCAGAATGTTCTGGACGTGATGGCCGAGTTCGTGGGTAATGACGTAGGCCTGCGCGAACTCTGC
Source organism: Janthinobacterium lividum (assembly GCA_050954745.1). Taxonomy (GTDB): domain Bacteria; phylum Acidobacteriota; class Terriglobia; order Terriglobales; family Acidobacteriaceae; genus Terriglobus. The sequence goes on from JBPBQP010000082.1 coordinate 10,908, forward strand.
GTCCGTCCCGCCAAGCCGCTTCAACTCATCCCAGAAGCCCAGGTCGACATATACGCGCTCATCCTGTGGGCAATAAAACGGGCCTGTGGAAGACTGTGCGTCACCGCAGCCAGACTGGGTTTCACCACGAAACAGGACCAGCTTTGCCTTGCGATAGTTGCGGCCGGTCTGCTCTGGCAAGAGTGTGGCCCAGGTTTTTTGTGCGTCATCCAGCACAAAGGAGACCAGCTGTACATCGCGGTGTTCCCCGGCACTTTCCTGCACGGGAGCCCCTGGGTTCGACTGCTGTGTCTGCTGATAACCGTCGCTGCTACCGCCCGAGCCACCTGAGAAAAGCGAACCAAGAAAATTGTGGCCGGTCACCAGGCTGGTGACAACCAGCAAGATGACCCCGCCAATGCCCAGGCCGCCACCACCGAAGTTGAAGCCGCCCCCACCACCGCCGCCGGAATCGCCTCGCCGATCTTCAATGTCACTGCTGGTACCGCCGGGCGTCCAATCCATTGTCGTGCTCCTGTTCGTTCGTTTGGGTTGCGTTCCCTAGGATGCGCGGTATGCAGCAGCGGTGTCCGAACATGTGAAGTTCGTCGGGCCGGTGACGCACCCGCTTGGGTATGCTGCTTCTTATGTCCGCAAACGCGTCCCTTACATCAGCTGAAGGAGCCTTGCGCCCTGCGCTGCGGCTTGCGGGTGCGTTTGCACTTGCCACCCTGCTGGTTCATGTGGTCTGCACGGCTTGGCTGCAGCACATTGGCTCCGGATACTTTCGGGACGAGTTCTATTACCTGATGTGCGGCCGGCACCTGGCCTGGGGCTATGTGGACCATGGGCCGGTGGTCGCCGTTCAGGCACGGATCGCCGAAACGATCTTTGGACATTCGCTGCTCGGCATCCGCATGCTCTCGGCCCTTGGGGGCGCAGCGCGTGTGTTCCTGACCGGTCTGCTTTGCTGGTCTCTCGGTGGCAGGCGGTCGGCACAGGCGCTGGCCATGTTTACCGTCATCACGGTGCCACTTTACCTTGCGATGGATGGTTTTCTGAGCATGAACAGCTGGGAGTCCATGTTCTGGATGCCCTGCCTGCTGGCCCTGATCCTTCTGCTGCGCTACGAAGCCGAAAGCCGAGACCGCCGGTGGATGTGGTGGTCGCTGCTGGGTGTCTCTGCGGGCTTTGGCTTGCTGAACAAGCCGTCGATGCTGTTCTTCCTGGTCTCGCTCGGACTTGCGCTGCTGGTCACGCCGCAGCGCAGGGTGTTGTTCACGCGGCAAACAGCTTACGGCATCGCACTGCTCACCTTGATCGCCCTGCCTAACGTGCTTTGGCAGGTAAGCCACCACTGGCCTACGTTGGAGTTTTTACACAACGGACAGACCCGGTACAAGAACATCCGGCTGGCCCCTTTACCCTTCCTTCTGAATCAGCTGATCGTCGTGGGACCGTGGACGGCTTTTGTCTGGCTGCCAGGCCTTGTGCACCTGCTTCGCCGGTCTGACCGGCGATGGCTCGGCCTGGTGTGGCTGCTTCTGCTTACCATGATGATTGCGCTGGGAGCGAAAAACTACTACTTCGCGCCGGTGTACCCCATCCTGTTCGCAGCCGGAGCCGTGGCGTGGCAGGGCCGCTTTGCCGCCGCCGTCGCGGTGCAGCGCGGTCGCATCTTCGCGTTCCCTGTACCCGCCGTTATCATGCTTGCCTGCACTGTGTGGGTTTACCCCACGCACACGCCCATCCTGCCACCTGCCACGTACCAGCGCTACGTCCGGGCCATGCACCTGCCCTCACCCGAAACGGAGAACACAGCGCGAACCGTGCTGCCGCAATTTTTTGCGGACCGCTATGGCTGGCAGGAGAACGTCGACGAAGTGACCAGGATCGTCCAGCATCTGTCGCCGGAGGACCGTGTGCGAGTCGGCATTTTCGCCGTCAACTACGGTGAGGCTGCGTCCCTGGAGTGGCTGAACCCCAACCTGCCTACAGTGGTCAGTCGGCACAACAACTACTGGATCTGGGGACCGCGCGGACTTACCGGTGACGTCATGCTGATCGATTGCGCTACCAGCCCCGTTGCGCTCGCGAAGTATTACGACCAGGTGCAGGTCGTCGGCCATGTTTACCATCCGTTCGCGATGCCCTACGAAAACCACGACATCTACCTTGTGCGGCATCGTAAGCAGCCACTTGCGGCGGACTGGGCGCAGGAGAAGATTTTCTTCTAGCATCCGCGTCCGCCTCGAGGGATGCTACGCTGCAACAACCCGCATGAGTACCGAACCACAAGCCGGTCACGAGTTGCCGCGCGTTTTAGGCGCACGGCACGCCATGTCCATCGTGGTCGGCATCATCATCGGGTCTGGAATTTTCCTGGTTCCGCGAGAGATGATCGCCGCCGTCGGCAGCTCGCGCATGGTCTACCTGGTGTGGATCGCCGGTGGCCTGCTGTCGCTGTTTGGTGCGCTGACCTACGCGGAGATCGCAGCGGGCAGGCCCGCCTACGGCGGGGAATACGCGTTTCTTCGCGAGGCCTACGGCGACCTGGTGGGCTTCCTGCACATGTGGACATGGTGGACCATCGCCAAACCTGCATCCATTGCCTCAGTAGTGTCCGGGCTGGTGCGGACGTTGGCGACTTTTGCGACGTTCGCAATCTTTAACCAGCCTGCCTTCCTGCACATGAACTGGGGACAGGTTGCGGGCCTGGTAGCACTTTGGCTGGTGACGGCGTTGGACATCGTCGGCACGCGTAAGGCTGCCGACGTGCAGCTTGGGCTGACCGTGTTGAAAGTCGTGCTGATTGCCATCATCGCGGTTAGTTGCTTCGCCTTCGCAGGGCCGCTGGGCAGCGCGGCACACTTTGCATCGGTATACCCGGGCGCGCGCGGCGGCCTGGGCGGTTTTATGGTCGCGTTGATTGCGGCGCTGTGGGCCTACGACGGCTGGTCAGACGTTGCGGCCGTCGCCGGTGAAATCAAGCAGCCGCAGCGAAACCTGCCCACCGCTTTCATCGGCGGCATCCTGGTGGTCGCCGGCCTCTACATGCTGACGAACGCGGCCATCCAGTACGTGTTGCCCGCGGCAGCACTAGCCGGGGCAGACCGACCCGCGGCAGACACGCTGCGTGTGGTGCTGGGTTCGCACGGCATCGCCTGGGGAGCCAGCCTGGTCTCCATCGGTATGGCCATCAGCATCTCTGCGACGCTGGTCGGCACGACGCTGTCCGGGTCGCGCATCGGCTTCGCGGCAGCGCGTGACGGCCTTTTCTTCCGCAGCATCGCGCGGGTCCATCCGAAGTACCAGACGCCCGCTGTTGCGCTCATCGCGCAGTCCGGCATCGCTTCCGTGCTGATCTTCGCCATAGGGCGCTTTCAGGCGTTGTTCTCACTCGCCATCTTTGCGGAGTGGATCACCTACGGCCTCGCGGTCAGTACGGTCTTCGTCTTCCGCAAACGCGACGCTATCACTGGTCGGGCTCGTGCCTTCTCGACGCCGGGCTACCCCGTAATCCCCATCGTGTTTATCCTTGCATCGGTCGCACTGACAGTCTTCCAACTCGTCGACGACCCGCGCAACACGCTGCTGGGCTGCCTGGTCATCCTGTGCGGCGTGCCGCTGTACTTCTACTTCAAGGCCCGGCGAACGACGATCAACCCCACGCCCGCCGCTCGATAAGACCGCGGTAGATCTCGACGTATTCTTCCGCCGGCTTGTCCCAGGAAAAATCCTGCTGCATGCCGCGATGCTGCATGGCCTGCCAGACTTCCTTGTTCCGGAAGTCGGCTAAAGCGCGCTGAATGGCTGCGAAGAAGTCCCCCGGATCGTACCCGCTGAAGCGGTAGCCATTGCCCTGCGCATCCGGCAATTCGGTGATGCTGTCTTCCAGGCCGCCGGTCGCGCGAACCACGGGTACGGTGCCGTAGCGCAGGCTGTACAGCTGGTTCAGGCCACCGGGCTCGTAGCGCGAAGGCATCAGGAACAGGTCACTGCCTGCCTCCACCTTGTGCGCGGTCATGTCGTCGTAACGGATGGCGACGCGCACGCGGTCCGGGTAGCGCGCCGCAATCTCGGTGAAGAGGCGTTCGTAGTACTCCTCGCCCGTGCCGCAGGCAATCAGAACGACGTCCTGCTTCATCAACTCATCCATGATGGTCGCGAGCAGGTCGAAGCCCTTCTGCGTCGCAAACCGCGACACGATCCCGAGCACCGCGGTGCCGTCGCCCACATGGTCCAGGCCGAAAGCGTGCAGCAGGTCGCGCCGGCACTCTTCCTTGCCGCTGAGATCATCTGCGGAATAATGCGCAGCGATCAGGCTGTCGCGCATGGGATCCCACTCGTTGTAGTCGACGCCATTCAGGATGCCGTGCATATCCGCGCTGCGGCTGCGCAGGATATCTTCCAGTCCTCCACCGAATTCGGCCGTCTGGATCTCCGTGGCATAGTGGCGGCTAACGGTGCTCAACGCGTCCGCGTAGGCGATGCCGCCTTTTAGCAGGTTCACCTGGTTGTAGGCTTCCATGCGGTCGGGGGTGAACATCTCCCACGGCAACATGAGGCGCGGCATGGTATCTGCCGGAAACCAGCCCTGATGGCCTGCGTTGTGGATGGTCAAGACGCACGGCACCCGGCGCAGCAGTGGATCGAAATAGTACAGCGAACGCAGGTAAATAGGCACCAGCGAGACCTGCCAGTCATGCGCGTGGAAGATGTCGGGGACGCCAAGAATCTTTGACGCCTCAATGACAGCGCGGCTGAACAGCGCAAATCGCTCCCAGTTGTCGGCGTAGTCGCCGCCCGGCGTGGCGTAGAAGTTCTCGCGGTCGAACATCTCGGGGCAGTCGACGAAATAGATCTGAACGCCGTCCTGCACGCCGCCATTCAGCACGCGCGCAAACCGTTGATACGTGGGAAACGGGATGGTGACGCTGTTCAGAACCACCGGCAGGTCTGGCAGGGCGCGCGCCACGGAGCGGTAATACGGTACGAACGTGGTAACGCGATGCCCAAGGCGTACCAGCACGGGCGGTAACGATCCAACCACGTCGGCCAGACCGCCGGTACGCGCCCACGGCTTGCACTCCGATGCTGCAAAAACGATGTACATCAAAAAACTCCTGCTCTTGTGAAACGGAACGGTCGCAACGGCTAGGCGCGAACACGGTACCCTTAGGGCTGTACACGGTATCGGATGCAGCCACGTAAACCAAAGCTCGGACAAAACTTCCTGGTGGATGACACCGCGCGGCACCGCATTGCGGACGCGCTCGGCGACGTGACGACGAGGACCGTCATTGAGATCGGCCCTGGCCATGGCTCCATCACGACGATACTCGCAGAACGCGCGGCCAAACTGGTCTGCGTGGAGCTGGATCGTGCGCTGGCGGCGGAACTGCGCTTCCGCTTTCGGAACCATGCCAACGTGGAGATTGTGGAGGGCGACGTCCTGAAGACCTCGCTGACCGACCTGGTTCCTGCGGGGGAGAAAGCATTGGTCATCGGCAATCTGCCGTACTACATCACCAGTGACATCCTGCTGCACCTGTTTGCGCACAGCGCGGCATTGGAGCTGGCCGTGGTAATGATGCAGCGCGAGGTTGCCGATCGTGTGGCAGCTGTTCCCGGCACTCGCGACTTCGGCCTGCTATCCGCTACGGCGCAGATGTATGCCGAGGCAAGCTCGCTGCTGACGCTGCCGCCCGAAGCCTTTTCGCCGCCACCGGATGTGTACTCGACCGTGCTGCGCCTGCACTTCGCATCACGTTTCGACGAACTGGGCGTTGTGGATCGTGCGGGCTTTGACCGTTTCCTAAAGGGCTGCTTTCAGCAGAAACGCAAGACCTTGAGTAACAACCTGCGCGCCTCCGGCTACACGCCGCAGCAGATTTCGACCGCCTGCGACGCTGCCAGGATCGAGCAGACCGTTCGCGCGGAGGCTTTGCCGCTGACTGACTTTGCGGCGGTCTTTCGTGCGCTTCGAAGGGCTGACTAAATGGGTGCCCATCGCTGGGCACCCGTGGCGTTTTAGTTGAAAATGTCCTTCACGCGATCGATGATGCCATGGGCATGCGGCGTGTTCTCTACCTTCATGGTGTCGCCTAGCTGCTTCAGCAGATCCTTCTGCTGCTTGCTCAGCTTGCCCGGCGTCTGGATGCGGACTTCCACTACCAGGTCTCCTTTGCCATGGCTGTTCAGGTGCGGCACACCCTTGCCCTTCACACGGAAGCTCTTGCCACTTTGTGTGCCTTCCGGCACCTTGACGACCGCGACGCCTTCCAGCGTTTCGATTTCCAGTTCGTCGCCGAGCGCGGCCTGCGGAAACGAGACCGGCACAACGCAGTGAAGGTCGTCGCCGTCACGCTCGAAGAACTTGTGTGGCTTCACGCTCAGCACGATGTACAAGTCGCCCGCCGGGCCTCCGAGCTTACCGGCTTCACCTTCGCCCTGGTACCGGATCCGTGTCGCATCCTCAACGCCAGCCGGCACTTTCACCAGAATCGAATGCTCTCGCTGCACGCGTGATTCGCCGTGGCAGGTAGGGCAAGGATCCGTCACCAGAACGCCTGCGCCTTCACACTTGGGGCAGGCCCGGGCAACGGAGAAAAAGCCCTGCTGGAAGCGAACCTGGCCCGCGCCACGGCACTGGGTGCAGGTGACCGGCTGCTTGCCATTTGCAGACCCGGTGCCCTTGCAATCAGTGCAGGTCTCGGCGCGCTTGACCTTGATCTCCTGCTCCTTGCCGAAGACCGCTTCTTCAAATTGCAGACTCATGTCGTAGCGCAGGTCACGCCCACGCTGTGCGCGCGACTGCTTGCGTCCCCCGCTACCGCCGCTGAACATTTCGCCGAAAATGTCGCCGAAAATGTCGCCCAGGTCCTGGGGGTCGCCGCCGAATCCGCCGCCGCCAAAACCACCTGGGAAGCCGCTACCCTGGCCCGCACCGCCGCCACCACTGAAGGCACCGTGACCATAGCGGTCGTACGCGGCACGTTTCTGCGGATCGCTCAGGATGCCATAGGCCTCGGAGCACTCCTTGAACTTGTCTTCCGCTGACTTATCACCCGGGTTGCGATCTGGGTGGAACTGCATCGCGAGCTTGCGATAAGCCGTCTTGATCTCCCCGTCGGAAGCGGTCTTGGTGACCGAAAGTACCTCGTAATAGTCGAGTTTCACGCTCGCTCCTGCCAAAGCTCTCTCCTGAATCTTCTGCGCGTCGACCAATGCCGGCGAACGGTTTACGCCTCGTGCGCTGCGTTGTTTACGGCGACACGAACCAGTGCGGGACGCAGCAGACGCTCCTTGATGCGGTAGCCGCGACGAACCTCGTCAACCACTGCGCCGTCTGGAAATTCGGCTGTCTCAACTGAGCCCAGGGCTTCGTGGAAGCGCGGGTCAAACTGCTGGCCAACGGTCTCCACCGCGGTCACGCCAAGGTTGCGCACGGCTTCGTCAAATTGCTTCGCGATCAACTCGATGCCCGTGCGGAACTGCTCTGGTGATCCCTGTGATTTCAGCGCAAGATGAAAATTATCGAGCACGGTGAGGAACGACTCTGCCGCATTTCCAACGGCGTAGTCGCGAAAGTCGGCGCGCTCCTTGGCTTCGCGCTTGCGGGCGTTGTCATACTCGGCCTGCATGCGTGCCATGCGATCCAGCGACTGGTCGCGTTCGGCCTTCATGGCGTCGTACTCCGCCCGCGGCACGCTGGCCAATGCGGTGCCGCTCGCCACCGGTGCACCCTCTTCTGCTTCTACTGCGCCCAGTACCTCAGCGTCCGTTGCGGGTGACTCCATCATCTCTTCGCTTCCGTTCATACCCATCCACTTCCTGTATCGATCTGAAATCATCACTTGCCTTCTGCCTGAACCTTCAGGTCGTTCCCTGTCCAGCGGTTCCGTCCCCCAGGGTCAGGGCAAACAACTGTGCCACATACCCCACGGCGTTGATCGTATTTTCGTAATGCATGCGCTGCGTGCCAATGACGCCAACTGTGCCACGCCGCGCACCGTCCAGCAGCGCCGGTGCCGCGATCAGCACCAATCCCTGCATCTCCGGCGCACGCTCCTCCATGTTGAAGACCACCCGGACCGAAGCACCATGCGCGTCCAGGCCTGAATCGACGTAGGCCGTCAACAGCGTAACCAGCTGCTCCTTCGCCTCCAGCGCAGCCAGCATCTCGCGCAGGCGAGAGCGGTCGCCGTCCGATCCGTGCAAGAGGTTCGACACGCCCTCCACGAACAGGGTCTGCTCCCGCGATCGATCTGCGGGAACCGCAGCCGTCCAAAGCTCCTCTGCCGAACGCAGCAGCCGCAGGTATTCACTACGTTCGCGCTCGGCCCGCAGTGCGATCTCGGAGTGCACGCGCTCAATGCTCCAGCCGCGGAAATTCTCATTCAGGTAGCGAGCCGCACCTTCCAGTTCGCTGCTCTGCACATCCTCGCGCAACAGCAGCACGCGGTCACGCACTGCACCCGAACGGGTCACGACTACTGCCAAGACCTTGCGCTGCGCAAGCCGTTGAAAGTGGACGTGCTCAAGCAGATCACCAACTTGAACCGATGCCAGGGCGACACCCACTCCGCTTGAGAGCGTCGCCAGCACCTGCGAGGTGCGCTCCAGGAATGCTTCGGGTCCGGCAATACCGTGAAGGTGCGTATCGATCTGCGCTCGCGAACTTTCCGGCAGCAGACGCGGCGCAAGCCGGTTCTCCCCGCGAATCTGCTCGACATGCAAGCGAAAAGCACGGGCCGTCGGGATACGCCCGGCAGATGTATGCGGCTGTTCCAGCATGCCTGCCTCCGCCAGCTCGACCATGGTGTTGCGGACGGTGGCGGAACTGAGGCCGCTAAGGCTGGCAATGGCCTGCGACGCCACCGGTTCGCCAGTCTGCACGTAGAGCTCTACGGCAGCCGACAGAATGGCGCGCTGCCGTGCATGCAGGTCCCAGCCGGGCTGTCGAAGGTCCGCCACGTCTCTATGGTATCGCGCCTTGCCGGTGAAATGTGAGTGGGTCACGCGCAGGGTTCCACCTGACGCTTAGGTAATCTCCAGGACTTCGCTCGACTCGTCCAGAACATCCTGCGCGCGATCGATGACCTCACGTGCGATGGCGAAATAAGCTGCTGCGCGCGAATCGTCCGGTCCGCCCAGCGCTACGGGCATGCCGCGGTCGCCGCCTGCGCGGATCAGTGGATCAAGGTCGACTGAACCCAGGAACGGCAGGTTGTACTGCCGCGCCGTGCTCTCCGTGCCGCCCGCGCCGAAGACGTCGATCACCTCTCCGCTGGGCAGGGTCATCTTCGACATATTTTCGATCAGGCCGAGCACCTCGACATTTACCTGGTGGAACATCTCCAGTGCCTTACGTGCGTCCTGCAGGGCCACGCCGGAACCGGTTGAAACGACCACTGCGCCGGTAAGCGGTACCGTTTGGACAAGCGAGATCACAACATCGCCGGTGCCTGGGGGCAGATCGACCAGCAGGTAGTCCAGTTCTCCCCAGGCCACCTGCGTCAGGAACTGGCGGATGATCTGGTGCAACATGGGTCCACGCATGACCAGCGGCTTGTCACCCGGCGAGATCAGCCCCACGGAGATGAATTTCACGCCAAAGCTTTCGAGCGGTTCCATCATGCTGTCGGGCGTCACGGAAGGCTGGCGTGACTGGCCCATCATCATGGGAACATTCGGTCCGTAGATGTCAGCATCAATCAGGCCGACCCGATGCCCCATCTTTGCCAGTGCAATCGCAACATTGACGCTGACGGTCGTTTTGCCAACGCCGCCCTTACCGCTACCGACCGCGATGACCGCGCCGATGCCCGGCAGCGCCTGTGGTCCCGGCTGTGCTTTGCCGCCCGGTGCCTGTGGTCCCATGTGTCCCATATATCCCTCAAGTGATGCCTTGTTTGCGTGCGGGGATTCAAGCCCGGCTACACGTGCCAGCCGGATGCCAGCGCCTTCCGCATCTCCCGCTTGCGGGTGGTTTCGCTTCCACGGTTTTCACGGCGACGCCCAGCATCGTCGTAGCGGCGGCGTTGGTGTTCTGTCTCCGGCACGACCGGCTCAACGGGCACCGGCGTGCCCGTCTGATCGACCGCGACATAGGTGACGTAAGCCGTGGATACATGTCGCAGCGTGCGTGTCCTAGGGTCTTCGACCATGGCCTTTACGCCCACTTCCATGCTGGTCTTGAAAGCACGATTCACACTGGCCTTCAAAATCAGCAGGTCGCCCACGTGTACAGGTGCGACAAAATCCAGGTGGTCCATGGACGCTGTAACCACGGTGATGGCGCGCGCATGACGATAGGCAGCGACCGCACCGACCAGATCGATGAACTGCATCAGGCGGCCGCCGAACAGGTTTCCCAACGAATTGGAATCGCCTGGGAAGATAACCTCGCTGCGCTCTGCCTGCGAGTCGGCCACGGTTCTACCCTGCTCTTGCATACGTCCCAGTGTACGTGTGCGCCGGCCCGCCTCGCGCCTTGTTTGCCTGCGCTCAGTTCCTCGCCGACAATGAAGACATGGACAAGATCGCGATGCTCTCGGAAATTCTCAACGCCAACCCGGCGGACAGCTTCGCCCGCTATGGACTGGCCATGGAACACCTGAGCCAGGGCAACACCGACGCTGCGCTGGCAGAGTTTGAGGCCACCACGCAGAATAACGCCGACTACGTGCCCGCCTACCAGATGAGCGGGCAAACCCTGGCCAAGCTGCACCGCACTGGCGAAGCCAAGGCACGACTTTTGGCCGGACTTGGCGCTGCAGAACGTACACGCAACCAACATGCCGCTTCAGAAATGCAGGCATTGCTTGACGAACTGGAAATGGGCTACTAAGTCGGTCAGCAGGCACAGCAGCCCCTCGTATACTGCAGAGGATGGCAACCAAACAGCCGCTCCCGTCGCAGACCCTTCCACAGACCCTTGGCGAACTACGGACAAGCGAGTGGACGGCTGAACGCGTCTCCCGCTCTGTAAAAGATGAATTGCGCGAGAACTTGATCGCGAAGCTTCGCACGAAGGAAACAATTTTCCCCGGCATCGTCGGGTATGAAGATACGGTGGTTCCGCAGATCGTGAATGCGGTCCTGTCGCGCCACAACTTCATCCTGCTGGGACTGCGCGGCCAGGCGAAGAGCCGCATCCTGCGCGGCTTGACTACGCTCTTGGACCCGACTGTGCCCTACGTCGCAGGGTCCGAAATCCGTGACAATCCGTATAAGCCAATTTCGCAGTACGCGCGCGACCTGCTTGCCGCGAAGGGCGACGAAACGCCGATCGCATGGCTCACCCCTGATGAGCGCTTTGTCGAAAAGCTCGCCACGCCAGACGTTACAGTCGCCGACCTCATCGGTGACGTGGATCCCATCAAGGCGGCTCGCAGCGGTGAACAGCTTTCGAGTGAGCTGACCATGCACTACGGCTTGCTGCCGCGCGCCAACCGGGGCATCTTCGCCATCAACGAGGCGCCCGACCTTGCCGGCAAAATCCAGGTTGCACTGTTCAACATCATGCAGGAAGGCGATGTGCAGATTAAGGGCTACCCCGTCCGCCTGCAGCTTGACGTAGCCATTACCTTTTCGGCGAATCCTGAGGACTACACCGCTCGCGGCAAGATCGTGACACCGCTCAAGGACCGCATCGGTTCCGAGATCCGGACGCACTACCTTGACTCGCTTGAACAGGCTATCTCGGTCACGCAGCAGGAGGCATGGTCGACACGCTCTGCGCTGGAGATTTACGTTCCGCAGTACATTCGCGAGGCCGTCGAACAGATTGCGTTTGCCGCTCGCGAGGACAAACGCGTCGACAAGCGCAGCGGTGTGTCGCAGCGGCTGCCCATCTCCACCATGGAGCTGGTCCTCTCCAATGCAGAACGTCGTGCCCTGGCCCATGGCGAGCGAGTAGCGGTGCCACGGATCGGCGACATCTACACCGCCCTGCCCGGTATCACCGGCAAGATTGAGTTGGAGTACGAGGGCGAAATGCGCGGCGCTGACACGGTCGTTCGCGACATCATCAAGACCGCCGTTCAGCGTACCTTTGACGGTTACTTCGCCGACGCGAACACGCAGCAAATCGAGCAGTGGTTCAACCTGGGCGGCACCGTCGGGCTTTCGGACGCGGTCTCAGCAGAACAGTCGTTGAACGAACTCCAGCAGATCCAGGGACTTTTTGAGAAGCTGAAGCCGCTGGGGCTTGAGAAGCGCGCGGGGACAGAAGCGCTTGTTTCAGCAGCAGAGTTTCTGCTGGAAGGCATGACCGCACACAAACGCCTATCCCGCACGGAGGAGCGCACCTTCTTAGCGGGCGAGAAGGTGGGCCGCAAGGAACGTGGACAGAACTTTCAGGAAGAAAATCGCGACAAGGACCGCGAGGGACAGGATTTCCAAAACCGCAACCGGTCCAAGCGCAGCTTCAACTAGAGTCACAAGCCTGAATCTGCCACCGGCTGGGCGACAACCGTCGCACCAGCACGATGACGCACAGCACGTCCTCTGAAGCGAAGGTCGGTGGTTTATGAAACGTACTCGTTACACGAAGTTCAACGGCGACCTGGCAAGCGAGATCAATCTCGATAACCTCATGGAGGCGTTGAGCGACTTCATGCTCGATAGTGGCTTTCAGGACCCCTTTTCGCGATTCCAGGAATTGGACGGCGAGCACACCCTCGAGAACCTGAGGGAGGCCCTACGGCAGGTATTGGAGGCCGGCGACTTCCTTGACGAGGAGGCGCAGGCGAAGTACGAAGACATGAACGACGAGCAGCGCGAGCAGATGCTGGACTCGCTGGTTGAGCGCATGCAGCAGGGCGACTACATCCAGCAGCAGCCCGGTGAAGTCGGCGAGTCTCAGATGGGCAACACCGGACCCGGTGAGATCGCCCAGCCCGCGCCGCCGCAGGATAACGTTCGCTTCCACGTGACCGACAAGTCCATGGACTTCCTCAGCTACAAGTCCCTGCGTGACCTGTTAGGTGGCATGGGCCGCGCTATGAGCGGTCGGCACGATACGCGCTACGAAGCCAGCGGGATTGAGAGTAGCGGGTCGACCACGCCATACGAGTTTGGCGATGTCATGAACCTTGACGTCAATGCGACGCTTGCCTCTGCCATCGCGCGCGAAGGTCTGGGGCTGCCACTCAATGTTGAGTACAGCGACCTCTCCATTAGGCAGTCGGAGTACCAGTCGTCCTGCGCAACCGTGGTCATGCTGGACTGTTCCCACTCCATGATCCTGTACGGCGAGGACCGCTTCACCCCTGCCAAGCGCGTGGCCATGGCGTTGTCACACCTTATCCGCACCCAGTTCCCGGGCGACTCCCTCCACCTGGTCCTCTTTCACGATTCCGCGGAAGAATTGCCTATCCAGCAGGTAGCGCGCGTCAAGGTGGGACCCTATTACACCAACACCCGCGAGGGTCTGCGCATGTCGCGCCGCATCCTGTCCCGATCCAACAAGGACATGAAGCAGATCGTCATGATTACGGACGGCAAGCCCTCAGCGCTGACGCTGGAAGACGGTCGCATTTATCGGAACGCCTTCGGCCTTGACCCGATGGTCATCGCGGAAACGCTGGAAGAGGTCAGCCGTTGCAAGCGAGCCAACATCGTCATCAACACCTTCATGCTGGCACAGGACTTCGCGTTGATGCAGTTTGTGCAAAAGGTCAGCGCCATGTGCAAGGGCAAAGCCTACTTCACTAGCCCGGATAAACTGGGCAGTTACGTCCTGCAGGACTTCATGAACCGCCGGATGAAGACAATTCATTAAACGCCTCCCGCATAGGAATGAAAGCTGAATATTCATCACCAGGTTGAGCTACGGTTCAGCCTGCGCCTGCCACGTGGCCAGAAAACAGCATCACATCAGACATGTTCAAGTCAGATACGGATATGAAGGTTGCGGCTACCACGGCTGCGGTACATGAGAGCGATGCTCTTGGATTTGAAACAGGCAATGGCGGTGAGGTTCACCAGGTAGCTGGCGGCACCCACCCGGCGATGCGCATGCAGGGCGGAACCATTGTCTCGGACGACGAGAACATGCTGAAAGCCGGCAAGCGCGGACCTTCCCTGATGGAAGACCACTACTACCAGGAAAAGACCCAGCACTTCGATCACGAGTGGATTCCTGAGCGCATCATCCATGCGCGTGGCTATGGAGCGCGTGGCTACTTTGAGTTGACCGACTCTCTTGCCGGGATCACAAAGGCGAAGGTTCTAAGCGAAGCCGGTGAAAAGACGCCCGTAT
>JBPBQP010000083.1:0-23542 GCA_050954745.1 Janthinobacterium lividum
GCGCATCGCACCGGTATTAGCAGAAACACGCGTTGAAACGACCGACCTGGACGGCCTGGCAGCAATCGTGGATGGAGAGGCGCTTGGCATCTCACTGAGTTCGTTCGCAAGCGCACTCCATGCCGAACACATGACGGATGCGGTGATCGATTCCACGCGGCGCATCTTTGAACTCATTACTGCCATCAAGGATTACTCCTACATGGACCAGGCACCCATTCAGGAAATCGATATTCGCGAGGCCCTGGATAACACCCTGACCATGCTGAACTCGCGGCTGACCGGGGTTGAGGTACGTCGGGAGTTTGAAGCGGGAGTGCCGTGTGTCTCAGCGTACGGTGGCGAACTGAATCAGGTGTGGACGGCCCTGGTTGAAAATGCTCTCGATGCGATGGAGATTGGAGATGCAGGGCAGCCCCGAGTTCTGACACTCCGGCTCTCCTGTTCCGGTGCAACCGTATTGGTGGAGGTTTGCGACAGCGGACCGGGTATCGCGGAAAATATCCAGAGCCGCATTTTTGAACCGTTTTTTACCACCAAGGCAGTGGGTGCAGGCCTGGGCCTTGGTCTGGACACCGCAAACCGCCTGGTCACCAAGCACAAAGGCCAGTTGCAGGTGGAAAGCAGCCGACCCGGCGAGACCTGCCTGCAGGTTCGCCTACCGGTAGAACAGGCCGGGGCCTACTAGCACTTTGCCCCGTGGCTGCCACCGCAGCTAAAATGATGTGATTGATTCAATGTTGAGCCGTTTTTCGAAGGAGCAGTTTTGCCCAAACGCGATCGTTTTCTGTTTACGTCCGAGTCCGTCACCGAAGGCCATCCTGACAAGATTGCCGACCAGATTTCCGATGCCATTCTGGATGCCTGCCTGGCGCAGGACCCGATGAGCCGTGTGGCGTGCGAGACGTTGACCTGCACCGGCCTGGTTGTCGTCGCTGGTGAAATCACGACCAAAGCCTATGTCGATTTCCAGAAGATTGTGCGCGCCACCGTGGCCGAGATCGGTTACACGCACTCGGAATATGGCTTCGATTCGAACACCTGCGCGGTCATTTCGTCGATCAATTCGCAATCGCCTGACATTGCCATGGGCGTTGATACGGGTGGCGCGGGCGACCAGGGCATGATGTTTGGCTATGCCACGAACGAAACTCCAGAACTGATGCCGACGCCGATTTCGCTGGCTCATAAGCTCGCAGCACGCCTGACTGAAGTTCGTAAGAGCGGCCAGTTGGCCTATCTGCGACCAGACGGCAAAAGCCAGGTCACCGTCGAGTACGACGAAAAACATAAGCCCGTTCGCGTCGATGCGGTCGTCATCAGCAGCCAGCATGAGGAAGCCGTTGAAACAGACAAGCTGCGCGCCGACATCCTGGAGCATGTGATTCAGGCCGTCATCCCCGCTGAACTGCTGGATGCCGACACCAAGTACCACATCAACCCGACAGGTCGTTTCGTCGTTGGTGGTCCCATGGGCGACAGCGGTCTGACTGGTCGCAAGATCATCGTGGACACTTACGGCGGCATGGGCCGGCACGGTGGCGGTGCCTTTTCTGGCAAGGACGCCACCAAGGTAGACCGTTCCGCGGCCTACATGGCTCGGTACATCGCGAAGAACATCGTCGCTGCAGGCCTTGCCGATCGATGCGAAGTGCAGCTGGCCTACGCCATCGGCGTGGTAGAGCCGGTCAGCGTGTTGGTGGAGACCTTTGGCACAGGCAAGGTCGATGAGCAGGAGTTGACGGAGATGGTGCGTAAGAACTTCTCGCTGACCCCCAAAGGCATCATCGAGACGCTCGACCTGCGCAAGCCAAAGTTCCAGCAAACTGCGGCGTACGGCCACTTTGGACGCTCGGGTGACGACTTCACCTGGGAGAAGACCGACAAGGCCGCAGCGTTGAAGGCCGGTGCAGCGCAGGCCGTTGGCGCGGCCAAGTAGGCTTGAACCAAAGCAATGAGAAGGGCCGCCCGGGTGGGCGGCCCTTTACGTTCCAGGGGAGGGTGGAATTTGTTCGGGGGAGGGCGATTTGGACCTGACGCGCATCGCTGCTGCGTCCGTCGCGGTTCTTCTGCAACATGACCCACAGAATCAAACACGTTTCGCCCGTGGCAGTTGCGGGTATTTCGGAAGGTATCTTTCAGTCCTCGCACCCAGTCTGCTCTGGAAGACGCCTGGCGGCTGGGGCAGCGCGATGGGTAAAAAGCAGCTACGATAGATCACGTTCACGAGTTTTCTGCGTCTACCACCCATCAGGGGACCTCGGCACGAAACTCCATGCCCGGTGGCGGAAAATCGCCCCGGCGCATACAATCGCTACAGTATTTTCACTTCCCGAACGGGCCTGACTCTACGCGAAGCCTTTGGCACGGTCACTTGGGAATTCGAAGGAAACACATGAAGTTGAGTGGAAGCGGCCGGTTCGTACTGGCCTGTTCGGTATCCGTGGCGCTTGGTCTGGGTATTTCATCCTGCGGCGGCGGTACCATCGCCTACCTCTGGGTGTTGGAAGGTAAGACCGCCGCAAACAGCGCTGGAAATACCATTACCGGCTACAAAGTCGACAACAATTCCGGCAATCTGACGGAAATCGTGCATTCTCCGTTCACGTCGGGCGGCACCAATCCCGTGATGGGTGTGGTGCGTCCTGGTGGTCGGTATGTGTACGTTCTGAACGCCGGCGACGCGCAAAACTCCGTTGCGGAGTTCAGCGTGGGCGGCGACGGCGTACTGACCTTCCAGCAGGCGTTCGCCAGCCAGGGCGGAACACCGCAGTGGATGGATATCAGCACGGGCGGCGACTACCTGTACGTACTGGACCAGGTTTCGCCCAACACCACTACGGCGTGCACCACAGCGACCGGCCTGCTGCCAAAGACGGCCTGCGGATCGATCACCGTATTCGGGATCGATCCTGACACGGGCCGCCTGACCCTTGTGCAGAATCAGTCCATCAAGAACAACGGCACCTTCCTGACCTACACTCCTACGGGTCCGGCGCCGTATCGCATCAAGACGACCAGCAGCGGCGTCATCGTTGTTGTGAACGGCGATCAGACGATCACCACGCTACAGGTCGGTACTGCGGGACAGCTTACGGTGAACGCGAACTCGACACAGATCATCGACTCGCCGCCAACGATCGACAACATCACCTCCATTACGACCGGTGGCAGCTACCTGTACCTGACAGATGGCGCAAACAATCGCATCCTGCAGTACACGGTCAGCAGCACGGGTGTTCTGCAGCCAGTCACGGGCGGACAGGTTGCTAACCTGGTGCCGAATGTGACGCCTGTCTGGACCCTGACGGACTCGTCAAGCACCAAGCTGTATGTGCTGAATCAGAACACCACGTCCGGAACCTCGCCCAAAAGCAGCATCTCCGGTTTCACGATCCAGACCAACGGCAACCTGACCGCGCAGTCGACCAACCTGAATCCGTACGCGGTTGGTTCCGGACCGGTCTGCATGGTGGAAGATCCATCGCGGCAGTGGGTATACACCTCGAACCAGGACGGTACCGTCACGGGCTACCACATCAACCACGTTGAGGGCACACTGAACGCCCTGACACGCGGATCCACCTTCCAGGCGCAGGGCAAGCCAGCCTGCCTGATCATCAGCGGCATTACGAGCTAGCAGCTCATGTGATCCGCCGCACACCGTGCGGCGGATCGCGATTTGTACCAGTTTGAGGAAAACCATCGCATGAAGTTCAATAGCATCTGCCGGATCGGCGCAGCCTCCGTGCTCTCGCTTGCCGCCTGCCTCGGTCTCACGGCCTGCTCCCGCGACTATACGGTTGGGTTTCTGTATGCCACGTCGTCGCGCGGCACCACTGCAGCTCCAAATGGCATTCTGAACGAGTTTGGTATCGACTACCAGACCGGGTCATTGATCCGCCTGGCCAGCTCTGGGCAAGACTCCGGCGGACGGAATCCAGTGGCCCTGGCGATTACTTCGAATCAGAAGACCGTGTTTGTCGTGAACCGCGATGACAACAACATCGTCAACTTTTCCATCGGCACGGATGGCAAGCTGTATTCGCAGAAGACAGTGACCGTTGCCGGCAGCTACCCCGTTGCTCTCGGCATCTCTGGTGACAGCAAGTTTCTATACGTCCTGTTTACCTACCAGCCGGGCTACACCACGGCGAACGTGGGACCGGGCGGCATGGAGATCTTCCCCCTGACGACGGACAGCACTGGCCTGGTCTCGCTGGGTACCCCCCTCACAAATGCGGGCCAAAACTACTTCCCGCTGGGCACAACTCCCATCGGTATTGCAGTGAGCGCGAACGTCTCCAACACCAATGTGACTGCAACCAACGGTTCAGACTGCACCAACACCTCCTGCTCCAGCTACGTGTACGTGATCGAGCAGGATGGCCGGACGACCAACAACCTGCTGGCGTTCAAGCGTGACCTGAGCAGCGGTGCAATCAGCGCCATCGGCACAACGACGATCGGTGCCGGCACTGCACCATCGACCGGCTACAACTCCGGTATTTTGGCAAGCGCCATTGTGGTTGGGCCGCTTGGAAACTTCCTGTACGTCACGGATTTTTCCGGCAACCAGGTCATTGGCTACAGCATGAGTGCTGGTGGCATCCCGACGGCGATCACGACGGGGCCATTTGCCACGCAGTCGCAGCCAAGTGCGCTGACCATCGATCCGCGCGGCAAGTTTCTCTACGTGGCGAACTACAATGCCAGCACCGTTAGCCCGTATGCCATTGCGCAGGGTAGCGGCGCGTTGTCGCTGACCAGCGGCGGCCCGCAGGCCACGCGGACTGGCCCCACCTGCGTCACGATTGAGAATGCACTGGGTATCTACCTGTACACCTCAAACTTCCTGGATAACAGCATCAGCGGTATGCAGCTGAATTCTGCAACCGGCAACCTGGGACGGGTTCGCAACGATCCGTTCACAGCGTCGGCCGGACCGACCTGCGCGGCAGCCATTGCAAATGGCACGCACTCGTCACAGATCATCCAGTAAGGCTCTTCTGATGAAAGGCCCCGCTTCGGCGGGGCCTTTTGTTTTGCCTGACCTTCACGGAACGGCATACGATTACCATGAATCCATGCATCGCATTGCCCTGCTGACCACCGGTGGAACCATAGAGAAACGTTATGTGGAGCAGGACGGCTCCATGGAGAATACGGAGCCGCAGATTCGCCGTTGCCTGCAAGCCCTGCGGCTGCCGGACTGCGAAATCGTCGTGCAGGAGTTGATGAACAAAGACTCCCTGCACATGACTGACCAGGACCGCCACAGCATTGCCGAGCATGTCCTGCGAGAGGTGGCCGCCGGTCGGCCCGTGCTGGTGACGCATGGCACCGATACCGTGGTGCAGACCGGCCTGGCAGTGGCTGCTGCACTTCAAGCTCAACCGCAGGAGTCTCAAGTGCCGGTCGTGTTCACGGGCGCCATGACGCCGTTTGGCATCGAGGGTTCCGATGCCCTGCAGAATCTGACGGAGGCCCTGCTGGCGGCGCGGCTGCTGCCGCCCGGTGTTTTCCTCAGCTTTCATGGGGAGATTTTCCCTATTGCCAGCGTGAAGAAGGATCGTGAGCAAAGCCGCTTTCGGCACACCGAAGCTCCCTGAAAAGGACGGCTGAAATGCGCGTCGCAGTGCGGCGCTGTGCACCTGCCGCAGAACAGGTAGACTGGTTGCGTGTGCGGAAGTGGCGAAATTGGCAGACGCACTAGACTTAGGATCTAGCGGAGCGATCCGTAGGGGTTCAAGTCCCCTCTTCCGCACCAAGATTCCCGAACCAGCAGAGAGATTATGGCCGACAACACAAACATCGAACCTACCCTTCGCGTGACCCAGTCTGACGATTACAACGATGTGTACGCCAACAGCGTACAGATCCGCATGAGCGTCTGGGACTTTCAACTCGTCTTCGGGACCATGCAGTCTTCCACGCCGGACGAGATCACCTTTCTGACCAAGCAGGGCATCTTCCTGAGCCCCCAGCAGGCCAAGGCACTGTTCAACATCCTGGGCCAGAACCTGGCGCAGTATGAAGGCACCTTTGGTGAACTGAAGCTTGAGCCGCAGAACATGCAGCAGGGCGGCGGACCCATCCCCGTTAACTAACTTCAGTCAACAGCCGCAGCACACAACCGGAGCGAACAGACGTGAGGGACACAGCCGTGGGGAAACAACGCCCGCCGCTGTCTACTGCGCTACTGTTCGCTCCTGTTTTTGTGGCGGTCTACCTGCTGCACTGGACGTTGCTGCGCCTGCCCTACTACTGGGATGAGGGCAGCTACTACATTCCCGCCGCATGGGATTTTTTCCGCTTGGGCACGCTGATCCCAGAGACGACGATGCGCAATGCGCATCCACCTCTGCCGTCGATCCTGCTGGCCGGCTGGTGGAAGCTGACGGGCTTTCACGTCTACAGCACGCGTTTGCTGATGTGCCTGGTGACAACGGCCGCCCTGCTGGCTGTCTTCCAGCTGACTCGGCGTTTTCTCGATGAGTATGCCGCGCTTGCGGTGCTGGTACTTACCGGGATTTATCCGGTCTGGTTTGCGCAGTCCACGCTGGCGCATGCGGATATGTTTGCGGCCGTGTTTACCCTTTGGGCGGTGGTTTTCTACGCCGATCGCGAGAGTTGGACCGGCAAGCCCGCTGCAGTGGCGGTGCCCAATGCGATCAGCGCTGCTTTGTTGTTCTCGCTGGCAGCCTTGGCGAAAGAGACGGCGATTGTTGTTCCGGCGGCTTTGTTCTTGTTGGAAGCGTGGCTGCTGCTTGCCGGCTTAAGGCATTACCCGGGCAGTGCCCTGGGAGATTCGGCAAGCCCCAAGAAAGAAGATCCTTCGACTCCGCTCCGCTTCACTCAAGAGGACGAAAGTATCCCAACGGATGGCAAGGAAGACGTTCCCCTTCCGCCGGGTGCTGCGTGGCGAAACTCGTCGGTCTGGCTGGCGGCGATGGCCTTTCCAGCGCTGCCACTCCTTGGGTGGTACCTGTACCACCGGGCAGCCACCGGCTTCATGTTCGGCAATCCGGAGTTTCTGCGTTACAACGCCACTGCGAACCTTTCCGGGATGCGCGTTTTGCTCTCTCTATGGCATCGCATGACCCACCTGACCGTACACATGAACCTGTTTGTGCCCGTGATGGCGACGTGCGTTTTGCTATTCGTGCCGGAGCGCAAAGACGCCGTGGCGACACATCGGCACAACCTTCGGCCTGGTGCCGCCCGCCTGCTGCTGGTACTGCTGATCGCGCAGTGGATTGCGTTTTCCGTACTGGGCGGCGCGTTGCTGACGCGTTACCTGCTGCCTGCGTATCCCATGCTGCTGATCCTGTGTGTTGCGGTGTGGCAGAGCAGGACGCGGTGGTGGCCTGCCGTCGCGGGCGTAACGCTGCTGGCCTTTGCCGTGGGTTGCGAGATAGCACCGCCCTACCCCTTTACGCCCGAGGACAACCTGGCCTACCGCGACATGATCGTCGTGCAGCAACACGCGATCCACCAGCTGCTGCAGCGCTATCCCGGTGCCACCGTTTTGACGGCGTGGCCTGTGGCCGCAGACCTCCAGCGGCCTGAACTCGGGTATGTCAGGACGCCGGTGCGAACCGTGTCGATCGAGAACTTTGCCTCGGACGAAGTCGCCAAGGCGGCAGCAAACCCCAGTGCCTTCGATGTGGCGCTGGTGTTCTCAACCAAGTTCGACCCACCCCCTGGCGGCCTGAACCTGACGGGCGCGAACCGCGCGAATGACAAGCGCTTTTACGATTACCACCGCGACCTGTTGCCGGGTGAAATCGCACGAGCGCTGGGCGGCAGCGTGGTCTGGCAAGAGGACCGCAAGGGCGAGTGGGCGGCACTGCTCTCGTTCCCGCGAGGTTACGACGCTCGGCTTGCGAAGCCTACGCTGACCTTGGGCGGTCGTTCGCGACGCCTATAATCGCCCTTATGCATTGGAAGGGCCTTTCTCGCTGCCTTGTCGCCGTCACGTTTTCGGTAGCTGCCCCTTTTGGCGCGGCGGCACAGGCGGACCAGGCGGGCGGCCGCGTCGTCCTGGTGCTGCCGTTCGACAACCGGTCAGACCAGGCCAACCTTGACTGGATCGGTGAGTCGTTCGCAACCACCATCAACCAACGCATGCGCTCGGCCGGCTTCCTGACCATCTCGCGCGATGACCGCGTCTACGCCCTGGACCACCTGGGCCTGCCAACCGGCTTCCGGCCCTCGCGCGCTACCACCATTCGCATTGCGCAGACACTGGACGCACAATTTGTGCTGGTCGGCAGCTACAGCGTGAAGGACGGCCAGGTGACGGCGCAGGCGCAGGTTCTTGAGGTCAATCGCCTGACCCTGTCCAAGCCGCTGCAACAGGAGGCCGGCCTGCCACGGCTGCTGGACCTTCAGAACAACCTGGCCTGGCTGTGTGCACGGCAAATGGATCCCAGGTTCGCGGTGGCGCAGAACACGTTCGTGGCGGCCTCTGCAGGCCTGAAGCTGGACGCCTACGAAAGCTACATCCGCGGCATTACCGCCAGCACGGACGAAGAGCGGCTGAAACGGCTGAAAACCGCGGTCGAGCTGGCGCCCGCCAACAGCAGTGCGCTGCTGGCTCTGGGCAAGACCGAGTACGTCGACGCCGAGTACGACAGCGCCGCTGTTGCGCTGGCAAAAGTGCCTGCAGCAGATCCGCTGGCGCTCGAAGCTGGTTTCTACCGCGGTCTGGCTCGCTTTAACGAGGCCCACTACGCCGATGCGGAGGGCGCGTTTGCCGTGGTAAGCACCAGGCTGCCGCTGCCCGAGGTGATCAACAACCAGGGCGTCGCCATGGCTCGTCAGCACAAGGACGCGACGGCGCTGTTACAGCGCGCGTCTGCGGCAGACCCGCTGGACGCGGACTACCACTTCAACGTGGCCGTAGCACTGCGGCGCAAGGGCGACACGGCACGCGCAAAGACCGAGATCGACCAGGCGCTGAAGCTGCGATCGACCGATGCCGAGGCACGTGAACTGCAGGCCGTCCTTTCAGGAGCACACCCGGCGCCTGCAGGATTCGATCCACAGGAGCGCATTCGCCGCACCTATTCCGAAGCGGCGTTTCGCCAGGCGGCCTTTCAACTGGACCAGCTACGTGCTGCCCGGCTGAACACCCTGCCGCCGGAGCAGCAGGCGGAAGGCTACTCGCAGGCTGGGCAGGAGTACCTGACACAGGGTCTGGTTCTGGAGGCGGAACGCGAGTTTCAGTCGGCGTTGGCGGCAGACAGCAAGTCTGCCGCAGCGCACCTTGGCTTGGCGCAGGTGCGGGAGCGGTCTGGCAATGCAGATGCCGCTCGGCTTGAAGTCCAGGCCAGTTTGCAGAGCAAACCCAGCGTGGCTGCCTACCTGACGCTCACAAGGCTCGACACCGCCGCTAACAACAACACGGCGGCTGCGGCAGATGTAGCCAATGCCCTGCGCCTCGAACCACGTAACGCGTCTGCCCAGGCCATGAAGTCGATGCTGCAGGCGAAGGGCGTCCCTGTTCCATGAGGTCTGAAACCGGCGCTGCAGACCGGATGCTGGGCTTTGCCCTGACTGTGTTCATGTTGCTCCTGGCGGCGTTTTGCCCGCCGGCACACGCTGCTGCCAGTCCATCCGGTCCGCCGCCTACCGTACTGAAGATGGAACTGCACGATACGCTGCAGCCCGAGCGTGCAAGCGTCTTCCTGCGCACCTTGGAGTCAGCTCATCAACAGGGTTACAGCGCCATTGTGATCGATCTGAGTACACCGGGCGGGCTCAGCCAGTCAGTGGACCAGATGGTGGCAGGCATGCAGCGGTCCCGTGTTCCCATCATCGTGTGGGCGGGTGCGCCGCAGACCCGCATCTCCGGCGAAGGCCTTCGGCTGCTGGCGGCTGCGGACATCTCCCTGGTCCATCCGGGTGCGTTCCTGACGCCACTGTGGACGGACCGTGTGCATGGCTTTTCGCCGCTGAAGCGCGCGGCCCTGAGCGGCACGCTTCGCCAGCGCTTGCTGGACAGCAATGCAGCGCACGGCCGAGACACAGAGAGCGTTGAGGAGCTTGCCTTCGGGACGCACTGGTTTACCGGTGGGGAGGCCGTCGAGAACCACGTGGTCGACGGCACTGCGGACAAAATGCAGGATGTGCTGCGCTTCGCAGCTGGCCGCTCCATCCATCGCAACGGTGTTCGGCTGCCCGAAAACCTCTCCTCGGCGGGGATAGACACGGCCACGGTAAAACTGCAGGAACTGTTGCTGCTGACGCTGATGAATCCTGACATCTGCGTTTTGCTGTTGACGCTGGGACTTCTGCTGATCTACCTGGAAATCAATACGCCCGGTGCCATTGTGCCGGGTGCGGCGGGTGTCTTGCTGGTGCTGCTGGCGCTGTATGCCCTGCACCTGATGCCGCTGAATCCCGTCGGAGTGGTTCTGTGCCTGCTGTCTGGCCTGCTTCTGCTGCTGGAAGGCCGCTTTCCTTCGCACGCCCTGCTGGCCTCTGCGGGCGTTTTGACACTGGTGGTTGGCCTGGGTCTGCTGGTGAACGGCCCCATACCGCAGCTGCAGGTAGAGTGGAGTACGGCCATGGGTGCCGGCCTCGGCTTTGGCGGCGTCACCGCATCGCTGATTGTGCTTGGCCTGGAGGCGCGTCGGTCCAAGGTGAAAACCGGGGCAGATGCCATGCTGGGTTGGCTCGCCATTGCTCAGACGGTGCTGGCACCGGAAGGTCAGGTGCTGGTTCGAGGTGAGCTTTGGCCGGCCCGGCTTAGCTCCAGCGACTCCTTCGTGGCGGCCGGTGAACGTGTCAAAGTCCTGCGTGCGGACGGGCACCTACTGGAAGTTGCCGCGATACCCCTTGGAAACGGCGCTTAGATTCGGTGCAGCCTCAAGTAAACTGGACAGCGTCCGGTGACTTTACCCGGCAAGAGGTTTCGCAGGTCCATGTTCAATAGGTCCATGTTCAAGCAGTCCGCACTTCTTCTCCTTCTTCTTCCGGCCGCTTCCCTTACGCCCCTTGCTCGTGCGCAGGACGCGCAGCCGACGGTCACGCGTACCAGTCGTTTGCTTTCGCATTTTGACCTGGGCGTCTCTGGCACCGCGCTGTTTACAAAGACAGTTAACGGAACGGTCAACCAGCCCATTCTTGGTCCGGCATACCCGCTGACGCAGAGCGCCAGCACGTCCGCAGGTGCGCTGGTTACGATCCGTGCGCAAAAGTCAGCCTGGAAGGGTCTTGAGCTGAATTACGGCTATGGCCGTTCCTCGCAGACCTACAGCTGCTGCAACCAGAGCCCCACGACCGGCCAGTTGCAGGGATCCTTCCTGCCGGGCGCCACCTCGAACGAGTACACACTGGGATACCTGGCGCGGCCTGAGCGCTCGTACTTCGGCTTCAAACCCTACATCAGCGTCGGCGCTGGCAGCGTCGAGTTCAAGCCGACCAAAAACGGTGGCCAGGGTCTGCAGCCACAGGCGCGTGCTGCCTACTACTACAACGTGGGCGGCGAGAGCCTGTTGATCGGCAGGCTGGGCGTCCGAGTCGGCGTGCGGCAGCTGTTTTACAAGGCTCCGGACTTTGGCCAGAACTACCTGACCATCAACAAGTTCACCTTCACGGTAGAGCCCGCGGTCGGTCTGTACCTGCATTTCTAACCCGTTACCCGTTCTGCTTTGCCGACCCGCAAGGTACCCGAAAGCCCGATTATGAGTTCACAGTTCAACGACGCCGACGACGACCTGCCGCTGCACCCACGCACCCCCAGCCGAGAAATCTACCAGGGCAACGAGACCCAGGCGGCGAACATGGCAGACAGTCGCCTGCCTGAGCGGGAAGTGACGTTGAACACCGGCATTGTGTTGGCGCTGTTTTTTGCGCTGGCACTGCTGTGTGCCGTCTTTTTTGGCTTTGGTTACTCTATCGGGCACAAGTCAGGCCTGGCCACGGCGGCTGCCCTCGATCAGCCGGACCCTGCCCCGGTAGCTGAAAATACGGCGTCGGCTGCCGTAACGAAACCCTCGCCTGGTGTGGCTGCAACCCAGCCTGTGCCCGGGTATGTTCCGTCCGCAGGCCCAGAACGTACGGTGGTCAAGGCCCTTCCTGCACCGCCCTTGCCTCCAATGAATACGTCCCCTGCGCCCACAAAGCCTGCGCCGATCGTGCGCGTACCACCACCTTCGGCTGCGACTGTCATCCCGCCGGTTGCCGCCACGGCTGTTCCTTCCGGACCCGGCACTTTCCATGTGCAGATCGCCGCAGTCAGCCACCAGGAAGATGCCGATGTGTTGCTGAGCGCACTTCGCCGCCGCGGCTACACGGTGCTGACGCGAAGCGACCCAGCGGACAAACTCATCCACGTGCAGGTTGGGCCGTTCGGCAACCGTAAGGAAGCTGACGAGATGCGTAAGAAACTGGCCGGCGACGGCTACAACGCTTTTATCAAGTAGTCATTGCGCCGGGGGCAGGGGCCTCATAGCCTCGGGTAAAGCCTCTGTCAGGGCGTGGCGTACCGCTGCCACCAGCGCCGCACGTGTCGGGCAGGCCGCCGGGTCAATGGCAGGCAGAAACTGCACACGCGCCGTCCCTGGGATGACCCTGGAGCTCCCCTTCCGCATCATGCCTTCGGTGCCAGAGATGGCGATCGGCACAATCAGCGCGCCGGTTGACTGCGCCAGGTGAAATGCACCGGCCTTGAAGGGCTGCAGACGTCCGTCCGGTGAACGCGTTCCCTCCGCAAAGATCAGCATAGACAAACCGCTGTTGACCACCTCTGCCGCGAGCCGCGCTGAACGCACGGCAGCCTCACGGCCGCCACCGCGTTCCACAGGAACACAGCGAGCCATTCGCCATGCCCGGCCCAGCACCGGAATGCGCATCAGTTCCGCCTTGAGCATAATGCTGGGTGCGCCCGGCAGCAGGGGTGCGAGGACCGGAGGATCAAGATTTGAGACATGATTCGGCAGGAACAGGCAGGCGCGGCCCGTGGGAATGTTTTCGCGCCCGCTCTCTTCCACGCGAATGCCTGCCGAGCGTATCGCAGCGCCGGCAATCCACTTGCCGACGCTGTACATGGGCTCGATCTTGCCCGTGAGCAGCGTCCAAGGGATAAGCACGATGCCCGCCGGAATGCCCAGGCACGCGATGACCGCGACCAGTTTGAAAGTAGCCCACATCAGCGTGCCTCAAGAGCCGCCGGCAGCTTGCGATAGATGTCGCCAAAGCCGCCGTTCGACAGGATGGCGACCACATCGCCGCTGCGCAGAGACGCGGCCAGGGCTGTGGTAATCGCGTCCGCATCCGGCAGCAGCTGCGCAGCCACGCCAGCAGCGTTCAGTGCGGCAACGACACGGTTGGGGTTCAGCCGCTCGCCGGTCGGAATGTTGGCGCTCTGGTAGACGTCGGCCAGCAACACCTCATCGGCAAAGCGCAGGCTGTCGAGCAGTTCCGCCTCGAAGACATTGCGACGCAGCGTGTTGGAACGCGGCTCCAGCACCGCTACCAGGCGACGCCCCGCATAGGAGCCGCGCAGTGCACGCAGCGTTTCGCGGATGGCCGTGGGGTGGTGTGCAAAGTCGTCGATGACCGTGATGCCACCGACCTCGGCACGTACCTCAAGCCGCCGCTTTACACTGCGGAAGGTGCGAAGAGCTTCGGCAATGGCGGACGCGGCGATGCCCTGTCCGGCCGCCAGCGCGGCTGCAGCCGTGGCATTCAGCGCGTTGTGTTCGCCTGCCATGGGCAGTTCCAGGTCGGCAAAGTGCATGCCCTGCCGCAGCAATTTCCAACGCGATGTGGCACCCGCCTGAAAGTCCGCTACCTGCCAGAACGATTCCGGCTTGAAACCGTAGCGCTCGACGGGGCAGAAGGCCTTGGCCACGCACTCCGTGACGTTCTCACTGCCGTCGTACGCGACCAGGCGGCCGCCGCGCGGGATCAGGTTCACCAGCCGCTTGAACGCCGTCTTCACCGCAGGAAGATCGGGGTAGATGTCGGCATGGTCAAACTCAACATGCGTCAGGATGGCGGCCTGCGGAAAGTAGTGCAGAAACTTTGGTCCCTTGTCGAAAAAGGCCGTGTCGTACTCGTCGCCTTCCAGCAGAAAGGGTCGCGTCTCGCGCACGGCAAAGCTGGTGCCGAAATTCTCGGCGACGCCACCGATCAGGAACGACGGTGCCAGCGCTGGCTGCGTGCGCGAAGCCACCTCATAAATCCACGCCAACATGCTTGTGGTCGTGGTCTTACCGTGTGTGCCGGAGACGACCAGCGGCTCGCGTCCGCGCAGGAATTCGTCATGGATGAGCGCAGCCATGCTGGTAAATGGCAGCCGCTGGTCCAGCACGGCTTCCAGTTCCGGATTGCCCCGCGAGATGGCATTGCCGACCACAACCAGGTCCGGTGCAGGGTGAAGATGCTGCTCGTTGTAGGGCTGCATCGGCTCAATGCCCATGGCGCGCAGCTGGTCGCTCATGGGGGGGTATGCCGCAGCGTCAGAGCCGGTGATGCGATGCCCCTGCCCCTGCAGCATGCCCGCCAGCGAAGCCATGGCGGTGCCGCAGATACCGATGAGATGGATGTGTTTGGGTTGGTTCGTTGCCAGTGCCACGCGTTCTACTCTACCGCCGATTCAAGGATGGCAAGGCTTGCCGCGTCGGCGCAGTCCAGCCGCACCCGCACGCCCAGCGGCAGCGTGACGTTAGGCGTATTCACATGCCCGCACTGCAGGCCGATGGCGACGGGCCCATCGAAGCCTCGCAGGTTGTGCAGCAGGGCTTTTTCGACCAGGTCTGCGTCTTCCGGGCTGTCCGCGCACTGTGCCATGCTACCGAAGACGATCCCTTTCACGCGGTCAAGGAGACCCGCAAAGCGCAAGTGCAGCAGCATCCGATCCCACTGGTACGCCCTGGTGCCAACCTCTTCCAGGAACAGCACGATATCGCCCGCGGGCGGCTGCATGGCATACGGCGTTCCTAGCGATTCCACCAGCAGGGCGAGGCAGCCACCGTATAGCGTACCTTCGACGGCATCCCCTGGCTTCAGCGTCCGCATCCCCTGTGTGCCGTCCAGTTGCCAAGGATCAACGCGCTCCAGCGCCTGCCGCCATGAGTAGAGGTCGACACCGCCTTCCACGTCGTCGCCACGCGCAAAGTCCGGCGACACCATGGGCGCGTAGAACGTGTGCAGGCCGCACACCTGCGCAAACCACAGGTGCAGCGTGGTGGGGTCGCTGAAGCCCATGAACGGCTTTGGATTGGCGCGGATCAGGTCTGCATTCAGCAACGGCAATAGTTCTGCCGCACCCCATCCGCCCCGCGTACACAGCACGCCGTCAAAGTCCGCATCGGCAAACGCTGCGTGTAGATCAGACGCACGTGCGGCGGCGTCTCCCGCGTAATACAGCGGTCCCGATGTCAACGCAGACGGCATCAGGATGGGCTCGTAACCCAGCAGCCGCAGTCGCTCCATGCCCAGACGAACCAGTGGCTCCTTTGGCGTGCTGGCGGGTGACAGCACGGCCAGCCGCGATCCTGGTTTCAGTCGCTTCGGCTTCGTCACAGTGCCGCCCCCAAGCCCTGCACACTCACCTGGCCAGAGCAGACGATCTGTGCCGGTCCAGTCAGCATCAGCGCCTCGCCGACGGGCCATGAGACCTGCTGCGCGCCACCCAGCGAACTCGCCGTAAGCGCCCGATCGCAACCGCGCAGAACGATGCTGGCCGCAGCCGACGCAGACGTGCCGGTGCCGGAGCTCTGCGTGGGACCGACTCCGCGCTCGAAGATGCGGAATGTAATTTTGTCAGGTGAAATTACGCGAACTAACTCCACGTTGGTGCCACGCGGGAAATCTGCGTGCGTGCAGATGCGGGCACCCAGGTCCTCCCACGAGAGTCCGTGCGCGCTGAAATCTTCCGCATCGGTGAACAGTACAAAGTGCGGATTGCCCACGTCTACGTACGCTCCCGCCACAGCTCCAACGTCGTCTACAACGACCGTTTTTGACTCGACGTGTGGCTTGCCCATCGAAGTCTGGATGGTGAAGTGTTCGTCGTCACATTCAGTCACGTGGCACGTGCGCGGACCGCCGTGCGTGCCCAGCGTGACATCACGCAGGCCTTCGCTGTAGGCCAGCCATGCCGCTACGCACCGCGTGCCGTTGCCGGATAGTTCGGCTTCCGAACCATCCGCGTTGAACAGCCGCAGAAACAGCGAACCATCCGCGCGGCGCTCCAGAAACTCAACGCCGTCCGCACCCACGCTGAAATTGCGCGAGCACAAAAGCCGCGCCAGATCTGCATGGTTGCCCTTTGCCTGATCCTCTTCCATCACCAGGAAGTCATTCCCGCAGGCATGTGCCTTTACAAACGGAATCATCGTGCGCCCCCTGCCGTGGCGTTGTTGCTGTACAGCTTCGCGCAGGGCTGACCGGTGTGGCACAGCACCTCGATCTCAGTCAGGCCTTCCGGATGGGCCGCGACTGCGCTGGCCACGGGATCACCGTCCAGTGCCACGACCAGGCTGACGTATTTCGCCGGTGCCTGGCTGGCGCGGGCAAAGCCTTGCGAATCCATCGGGCTGATCAGCGTCTTCAACGGCAGGCCCGCATCCTGTATGGCACCAATGTGATCGGTGGCGTCGAACATGATGGCTCCACCTGCATACAACCGCAGGATTTCCTTTGATAGCGCCGTTTCAAACGGAATGCGTGTGCGCGAATTATGCACTGCCTCATCAAAAACCAGCGGCGGTGCAGACAGCCATTGCGGCACCCGTGACTTCCCCGCACGGTCATCGCCATGCACCTTTTGCAGCAGCGTGCCGAAGGTGCCCATCATGGCGAAAACGTTGAAAAGGATGCAGACCAACGTGACGAAGAAAAATCCATCAGCCAGCTTTGGTTTTGTTGCGCGCAGCCTGCGCTCAACTTCTGCGAGAGCGAACGCGGTGCAGATAGCAAACGCTGGCAGCAATTCCATACCGTAACGCGAGTTGTAATAAGACCCCGGGTAAAGCTGCGGGATAAAGATGGGCACATGGCCCCACGCAATCGAATAAATGTAGAACGGCAGCGGGAGCCAAAGCAGCAGCGCAACCAACCGCGGCAGCTGCTTTTTCGCCATGATCCAGGCACCCGCCAGCGACGTGAACAGCACTACGAATCCAAGCTCGTAAGCGACTGCGTCGACCTGCGCCGCACGCGTGAAATACAGAAAGGCCCAGCCCGGGTTGTACATGCCGCGCCGTGGCAGCGAGCCCGGTGGCGTCGTCTTCAATTCAATGGCCTTCGCGGAATAAGGCCCACGCATAAAGTCGAGCCAGTCGCCCTCATACTTTGCGTTGTAGGCGAACCAAAGCAGCGGCCCGGCGACTGCTAAGAGCGTCATAAGTACAAAGGCAGACTTAGTAGCTTGCTTAGTCTCGTCTTTTGACTTCCACCATGCCAGTGCAAGTACCAGCCAGACGACTGCGCCGATGATCCATCCGTCGTAGCGCGTGAAGACCATGGCCATGGTCAGCAGGCCGCTGACCATCATCCGCTTGCGCGCAGTGATTACCTTCCCTGCACCCAGTGCTTCAACGGCTTCCCACGTGACAACTGTCGACCACAGCAGCAGTGCCAGAAACAGCGGCTCTGTCATGGCCGTGGTGGAAAGGTAAAGCAGGTTTGGGTTCAGCGCAAAGAAGGCTGTGGCTGCAAACGCCCATGCAGCCGGTACCAGCTTACGAGCCAGCGCATAGCAACCCGCGACGCCCAGCACATAGGCCGCGGCGGACGGCCACGCGCCTGCAATGCCGTTCTGCCACCAGTCCAGCCGTTGTGCAAACGGCATCATCAGCAGATGCGGCAGCGGCAACCAGACACCGCCCAGTTGCGCCAGGCCGGGGTACCGCGCATCCAGGATGCGGCGCGCAATGCCCAGGTGTGCGACAGCATCGCCGTACAGCAGCAGCCAGCCACGTGAAGCACACACCAGCAATGCCAGAAATGCGAGGATGACCGCCGCGAGTGCGATGGGCATGATCTCCGGACGAGTGGCGGGGTAGATGCCGTTGGGGTCGCGGTTCGCAAGTTGCTGTCGCGGCGAACTGCCGCTGCGCACCACCGTGCGCGGCGATCGCAAGGGCTGGCCGGGAAGCGACTTACGCGGCATCGGCGTCCAGGTGTGAAATTTCGCGGAACAGTTGGAAGCGCTGGTCGATCTCTTCGCGGGTGGTTTCCTGAAGTCGCTCTGTGCCGAAGCGCTCGACGGCGAACGAACCCATTACGCCGCCATAGAACAGCGCGGTGCGGAAGACCTTTGGCGTCAGTTCGGGCTGCGATGCAATGTAGCCATAAAATCCACCCGCGAACGAGTCGCCCGCGCCGGTCGGATCCACGACGGTTTCGATGGGCAGGGCCGGAGCGCGGAAAGGTGTCAGGCTGTGCTGGCTGGCGAACGAGCGGTCGCTGAAGAAGGCTGTCGCGCCGTACTCGCCATGCTTGATGACGAGTGACTTTGGCCCCATCGCCATCACCTTTTTCGCGGCGGTCACCAGGTTGTGTTCGCCGGTCAGCAGGCGTGCCTCGCCGTCGTTGATGATCAGGATGTCTTCCTCGCGCAGCACCTTGTCCAGGTTCGCACGGTGGTCGGCGATCCAGTAATTCATGGTGTCGCCCGCGACCATCTTCACGCCCGGCAAGGCCTGCCGCACGCGCAGTTGCAACACCGGATCGATGTTGGCAAGGAACAGGTACTCGGAGTCCTTATAAGTTTCCGGGATCTTCGGATCGAAGCTGCCGAACACGTTCAGGTCGGTGCCGAGCGTCTTCGCTTCGCCCATGGTGCCTTCGTAACTGCCGGTCCAGTGAAACGACAGACCGTCCGCATGTTCAATGCCTCCGGTGTCGATACCTTTGGCGGTCATGACAGCTTCGTGCTCCGGCAGAAAGTCTGTGCCGACAACTCCGACGACGCGCACATCCGTGAAGAACGAGGCGGCAAGCGAGAAATGCGTGGCCGCGCCGCCAAGAATCTTTGCGCGCTGACCGGAAGGAGTGGTCAGAGTGTCAAACGCTACAGAACCAACAACAAGAATCGACATTGCTCTCCATTCGTTAGGCCAGTGAAGGTAAACAGCCATTGCGCTTAAGACCACGCAGAGGGCAACGACAAAATCCCATCAGCCTCATGCGTAGCCTGCTGGCTAAAAACACACGCCATCGGTTCAGTTGAAGCAGGTATGCAGCAACCAGGACTGCAATCCAATCCGTGTCATGGTACGACCCTGATAGCCGATAGCCGGTGCGTTGCTGAAGTAGCAAACCAGAGCTGCCTGCACAGACTTACTTCTCGTACTTATCCAGAAAGATCGCCAGCTTTTCGCGCGTAGCAGTCGGAATCATCTGCTTATCCGTCATCACGGCGAACTGCAGAGCATTGGCGATCGGTGTGCCGCTGTTGTCCTTCGGCAGAGCACGCACCGCGCCTTTGAGCACCTGCTGTGCATTGGAGGTGTTCTCGTGGATGACCTTGATGACCTGCTCCACGGTCACGTCGTCGTGGCCTTCGTACCAGCAGTCGTAGTCGGTGACCATGGCCAGCGTGGCGTAGCTGATCTCGGCTTCGCGGGCCAGCTTGGCTTCCTGCAGGTTGGTCATGCCGATGACATCCGCGCCCCACGAGCGGTACAGGTTCGACTCGGCACGGGTGGAGAACTGCGGGCCCTCCATGTTGATGTACGTGCCGCCCAGTTTGCCGACGACACCGGCGTCCTTGCAGCCCTGCTCGAAGGCTCTTGCGGCCACCGCACAGATGGGATCGCCGAAGGCAACGTGGCCCACGATGCCTTCGCCAAAGAAGGTGGCGTTGCGCGCAAAGGTGCGGTCGATGAACTGGTCGGGGATGACGAAATCGGTCGGCTTGTGTTCGGCCTTGAGCGAGCCCACGGCAGAGATGGACAGGACGAAGCTGACACCCAGCTTCTTCATGGCGTAGATGTTGGCGCGGAAGTTCAGTTCGCTGGGCAGGATGCGGTGACCGCGGCCATGGCGCGCCAGGAACGCTACCTTGCGACCCTCGAGCGTGCCGAGCACGATCGTCTCGGATGGGTCGCCAAAGGGCGTCTCCACCTTGATTTCTTCCGTGTCTGTCAGTCCGGGCATGTTGTACAAACCGCTGCCGCCGATGATGCCAATCTCTGCCTGCGCCAAACCTGTTCTCCTTCTGTGCTGCGTGGTGTTAAACAACGCTGAGTATAACGACTTACGGTTGATAGCCCCACTTTGGCTTGCTTGCCTTAGCAGGACGAAAAGCGGATCCCTCCGCTTCGCTGCGGGATGACAACACTCAAAGAGTTGCGGCTTGCAATGATTTAGTGAGCTGCGTGAAGCGCAACACGCGCAGCCGCTGGAATGCCTATGCCTGGCAGCAAGCGTGTCAGTCCCAGCGTCAACTCACCCCGATTCGCAACGACGCCGGCAGTCTGCAGACGTCCGTGTCCCTGCGCATCGCGGAACATGCGATCCAGCTTCTTTGCCGTCGCGCCGTCATAGCCTTCGGACACAAAGACGCTGTTATCTTCCAGCGACAGCCACACATCGCCCTCTTCGGTTGAAAACAGCAGGTGATCGGCGTCGCCGTCCTGAAACTCCACCGGCTTGATGTTGTCGTACTTGCGTGGCAGGGCACCGGCGTACACATTCATAAAGCTGCGCGCAGTGTCTTCATTTTTCCACTGTGAGTAATACAACACGCCGATGGAACCCTTCTGCGTTTTTTGCACAGCGGAGTCATTCCGTCGCTGCGCCGCGTAGTAAATGCCGCCGTCCCACTCCACGGCCAGCGGACCAGCCATGGCGCGGCCGCCAAACAGCTCCGCGATAATGCGCACGTCCAGCTCGCCCATCACGCCCACATCGTACGGCTCCCAATCCTTGTCCAGCAGGCCGTGAATGTCCGGCATGGTCAGCACAGAAATAGGCGTGTGCGCCAGGTAATCGTCCGGGTGGATGATCTCGTGTGACGAGGTAGGCGGTCGCTGCAGAGCGCCTGCGAAGGCCGTGTCTACACCACTCTTCAACAGCACTGCCTGCTCAAAACCGAGGCCCGCACTGTAGGGAAACAGTAGCGATTGCTGCAACAGCAACGGTGCGCGCGCCAGGATGGGTGAACCGGAGGTGTCCATGGACAGGTCGCGCAGCTTGTCGCCAAACTCCGGTGCGGTGGCGAGGGTTTTGCCTGCGTCCTTCAACTCATAGTCAATGAAGGTGACCATGGCCTGGCCCTCTGTCACGCACTCGCGCGCGGTGGAGGCCTCATCGAGCACGATGTGCTGGTTGTCCTCTTCCGCGTTCTTGCTGATGTTGGTTGGCTCCGGGCTGCCCCACTTTTCCAGGTGCACCTGGTCGTCCTGCAGGGCGTGGGTCAACTCATGCGCCAGTACCGGTTTTTGCTCGTCGACGCCGACCCAGTCAATCAGGTTCACGGTACGTGTTTTTGGGTCGTAAAAGGCGGCTACCTGCTCCGTCAGCAGGCTTAACAGGAAGGGTCTCAGGCTGAAGTCGCGGTCCAGCAGGCCGAACTTTTTCAGCACCAGTTCAGACCGTTCCAGCCGCTTGGTTCCTTCGTCCTCATTCATCTTCGAGGACAACTCGCGCTTCACCTCGTCGCGGGTCAGTAGCTTGCGTTTGACAGGGCGGGTCGCCTTCAGGTGCGAGTCTTTGCTGACAAAAGCGAGGATGTCATCCACCGAATGGAAGAGGGTTTTGGCCTGATCTTTCGTGATGTGCGTGTTGCTGCCGGGCGAAGCCATAGGCTTCGAGGTGACCGTTTCCGGCGGCGGGTCAGGCACCGGCACGGTGGGTTTGGGCACCTGGCCGTTGGCGGTGAGGGTCGCAAGCAGAGCAAGGCCGGCCAGCAGGGAACGGGACGTGGAAGGGTTCAAGGTAGTAGAGGACTCCAGCTGGTAAGACGGGCGGTAACGCGGTGTGTGGCGGTGCAGGAAACTATAATGAAGAGTGTACGGGCCGGGCTGTATGGAAGCCCAGAGCCCGCGCAAAAAGGCGTTCGTATGACAGCTACACTGACGAATCTCGCCGCATCTCTCCAGGCGCTGCGTACCGCGGCTGCATTCACCATGCTGCGCGGAGATGATGTAACGCGTGACATACCTGGCAGCGGCTGGCTTGCCGTGACGGGCGGCGACCGTGTGCGCTGGCTCAACGGCATGGTCACCAACTCCGTACAGGCGCTGACGCCAGGCGAGGGTGCCTACAGCTTTTTGCTGAGCGTGCAGGGCCGCATTCAGGGCGATGCCACCGTCTGGGCCGAGCCGGAGCGCCTGCTGCTGCAGACCTCTGCCGGGCAGGTGGGGCCCATGCTCCAGCTGCTGGACCGGTTCATCATCATGGACGATGTGGAACTGCAGGACGTGTCCGCAGAGATGCATGGGCTGCTGATTGCCGGACCGGCTGCCGCAGAAAAGCTGCAGGCAACCGGGGTCGCGGCACGCAATTCCAAGCTGCTGAAGCGGCAGGCCGTGGATTGGAATGGCCAGCGAATCACCCTGATTACCGCCTACAGCCCGCTTGTCCCGCGCCTCGAAGCCTGGTCGCAAAGTGCCGAGACCATCGCAGCGTTGGCCGCTGCTCTGGAGGCCGCCGGGGCTGTTCCATGCGACGACGCCGCCGTGGAACTGCTGCGCATGTCCGAGGGCACACCCCGCTTTGGCCACGACATTCGCGAGCGCGAGTTGCCGCAGGAAACTGCACAGACCCGCGCCCTGCACTTCAGCAAGGGCTGTTATCTGGGCCAGGAGATTGTGGAGCGCATCCGCTCGCGCGGGGCCGTCCACCGCACCTTTACCGGCTTTACCCTGCTGGGCGACGTTCCCCCTATCGGCACTGCCCTGCTGGCCGACGGCAAACAGGTGGGCGAACTGACCAGCATTGCCAGCAGCGACGTGGGCGGTAAACGGCTGGCACTCGGCTTTATCCGGCGTGAGGCGCTGGAGCGCGGCCTGCCCCTGACCTACACCGGCGGCACTGCAGAACCCCGCACGCACATCGCTGCATCATAACGACACCCCATCCAGAGCGAGATCAAGCGACATGCCCGAGCAAGACAAGCCCATCGTCATCAACGACCGTCGCAAATTCCGCGGCGACGGCGAACTGCGCCAGCCGATTTCAGAACCTGCCGCCGAGGCGCCCGCCGCTTTCCAGCAGGACGCTCCTGCAAGCGGCCCAATTGCCATCGATTCCGCACACTCGAACAGCGCACACCTGGTTACGCCGGTGCCCGAACCGGACGAGGATGAGGCAGATCCCGCGTACGGCGACAGCACCGAGATGCAGGACGCGGCAATGCAGGACGGCGATGACCTCGAAGGGCAGCCCCCTTTGCCGCCGCCGCCCACGCCCGAGGAAATCGAGCAGGTTCGTGCTGCCTACGAACAGACCACGGAGCGCCTGGACACCATGATGCGTTCGCAGAACCTGGGTGCAGAGCGTGTGCCGCCCATGGACTTCCAGCGGCTGGTGCAGTCCATTTACATGTCAGCCATGATGCAGTTGGGCG
>JBPBQP010000084.1:0-20282 GCA_050954745.1 Janthinobacterium lividum
CCTTCGTTGACGGATGGGCAGAACCGCGAGACCTACGGCAAGTGCAATAACCCGTACGGCCACGGCCATAACTACTTCGTCGAGATCACTGTCGCGGGACCCATTGATCCTGAGACGGGCTTTGTGGTCGATATGCCGCGGCTGGACGCGCTGGCGCAGCGGGAGTTGATCGACCGGTTCGACTGCACGCACCTGAACGCCGACGCGACCTTTGCGGCGGAGTTTGTGCCGTCCACCGAGAACTTTGCGATGGAAGTAGAACGTGTCTTCCGCGACACCGTACCCGTGCTGGACCCAACGCGCAGGCTGCGGCTGCACAACGTGCGCGTGGAAGAGACGGGCAACAACAGCTTCGATCTGCCGTCAGGACAAGGCGGCATCCCGCGGCAGACGCCGCCTTCCATTGCGTAAGATTGAGTTGGAAGCGGGAAGCATGAACGACAGCGAAGTACCGGGATCGAATGAGGCTACTGCGGCTTTGCAGGATGCTTCCACAGTGGACATCTATCGCGAACTGCTGCGGCGCGTGGGCGAAGATCCCGCGCGCGACGGGCTGCTGAAGACACCGGAGCGCATGGAACGGTCGCTGGCGTACCTGACTCGCGGCTATGAGCAGAGCCCGAACGAGATTCTGCGCGGCGCGCTGTTCGACGTGGATTACGACGAGATGGTGATCGTGCGTGACATCGAGTTCTACTCCTTGTGTGAGCACCATATGCTGCCATTTTTCGGCAAGGCGCACGTCGCCTACATTCCCAAGGGCAAGGTCATCGGTCTGAGCAAGGTGGCTCGTCTGGTCGACGTCTTCGCACGGCGACTGCAGGTGCAGGAGCGCATGACGCGGCAGGTGGCAGACGCCATTGTCGAGGCGATTCACCCTCGCGGCGTCGCCGTCATCCTGGAGGCGCAGCACCTATGCATGATGATGCGCGGTGTCGAGAAGCAGAGCAGCATGACCACCACATCGGCCATGCTGGGAGCATTTCGCGACCAGGCACAGACTCGGAATGAGTTCCTGTCGCTGGTGCGTCGGCCTTCCGCTTTGTAGAGCCCAGTACTTTGTTCGCAATGATGGTGTAATTAGAAGCGAAGATGAACGGCCTTTTAGTTTTTGACAAGCCCCCCGGACTTACCTCGCACGATGTTGTTTCGCTGGTACGCCGCGCCACCGGCGAACGCTCCGTCGGCCACCTTGGCACGCTGGATCCAATGGCAACTGGCGTGTTGCCATTGTTGTTAGGGAAGTGGACGCGGCTGGCGCAGTTTTTCAACGCGGCAGAGAAGCGCTATGAAGGCAGCATCCGTTTTGGGTGGGCCACCGACACCTACGACGCGGAAGGCCAGCAGCAGGGCGAGGCTAGGCCCTTGCAGGCTTCGTTGGAAGACTTGCGAGCGATGAGCGCCGTCTTCCACGGCACCATCGACCAGGTGCCGCCGATCTTCTCCGCGAAGAAGATTGGCGGTGTACCGGCGTACAAGCTGGCGCGCGAGGGCAAGGAAGTTCCGGTAAAACCGGCTCGCATTACCATTCATAGATTTGAACTGGACGCATTGGATGGTGAGACAGCAGCCTTCACCATGCACGTCTCCGCCGGTGGGTACGTGCGGTCGGTCGCGCATGAACTTGGCGCGCTGGCGGGCTGCGGCGCACACCTGAGTGCGTTGCGGCGCACACAGGCCGGCCCGTTCACGCTGGACCAGGCGGTGACACGCGAACGGCTGATTGAAGCCGCGAATCGTGGCACGGTTGAAAGCCTGCTGCTGCACGCCCGCACCGTTCTAACGGAGATGCCCGCCGTCATGGCCGATGAACCATCTCAATCAAAGCTGCGGAACGGCATGGCAGTCAATCTGCCGGAGTTTTCACAGGCACCGCTCATCCGCATCTTCGGCGAACAGCAGGTGCTGCTCGGCGTCGGCAGGCGAATCGCGGGAACGCTGATCCAGCCGCATGTGAACCTGGCTTAGAGTGACCAGCCACCGTCGATCACGGTTGCGGCACCGGTTTGAAATCGCCAGGGTACGACGCGATCCCTAGGACGGCCTCTGCAATTCCTCTGGCTTGCCGAGCCGCCCAACAGGCTCTAGATCGAACGCTTTTTGGATGTCGCCGTCGGTGAAGCGAGCCATTATGGGCGTTTCGATGTTGCCCGGCAGTACGCATTGACGCGCACATTCTGCCTTGCGTAGTTACACGCTGCGGAGTGGGTCAGGCTGATCACCGCGTGCTTGGACGCTGCGTAGGAGGTACCGCCAGTACGCCGCGAATACCGGCACCTGACGAGGTGTTCACCACCACGCCACCGCCCTGCTTCACCATCTGGGCGAGCTCATACTTCACGCACAAGAACGTCCCACGCAGGTTGATGCCGAGGATTCAATCCCATTCAGCGAGATAAGTTCCATGGACGGGAGCTTTTCGTCCGGCGTAAACCACACGACGTCACCGGGAAAGATCTCTTCAACTTGCTCTACCAGCCAAGTCGGTGTCAGCAGACGGCAGCACTGTCAGCACTTATCGGCATTCCCCGTCTATGAGGCGCACGAATCCTTCTCGCTCACGTAATTGCATCGATGGCGATTAAACTTTTGCCGCTCGTAGACCTACCTTCACCCTTACTTTTTAAGTAAGGGCTTAAGTAGCCCCAAGACGTTCTTCGCGACCTGCTTGCAGCCCTGCGCGGTGGGGTGGACGCCGTCCTGCTGGATGCTGCCCGGGACGCCGTAGACGTCCTGCAGCAGGAAGGGCAGCAGCGGAATGGTGTACTTCTTTGCCAGCAGGGTATAGGTCTGGTTGAACTGCTGGATGTAGGGCGCGCTGTACTGCGGGGGAAGGGTAATGCCGGCCATGACCACGCGCGTGCCGCTGTGTGTCAGGCGGTTCAGGATGCTGTCG
This sequence comes from Janthinobacterium lividum, assembly GCA_050954745.1. Lineage (GTDB taxonomy): Bacteria > Acidobacteriota > Terriglobia > Terriglobales > Acidobacteriaceae > Terriglobus. Next base: position 2,897 of record JBPBQP010000084.1, read on the forward strand.
AGGTTTGAGCGTGAGCTGGCCACGGGCACGCCGCGCAGGCCGTCGTTGCCACCAAACTCTACCACGACGATGGCGGGTTTCAGCGCGACGACGCGGTCAACGCGGGCGAGGCCGTCCTTGGTGGTTTCGCCGCTGATGCCCAGGTTGACCACGCGGTAGTGGTACCCGGCGGCGTCCAGGTTGCGTTGCAGGTCGGCGGGGTAGCTGCTCTCTTCCTCGACGCCGTACCCGGCGGTAAGGCTGTCGCCAAAGCATGCGATAACGGGCCGATTATCAGGCGCGCTGGCACCGAGCGTCCTCGCGGTTTCGGTTTCGTTTAGCGGCTGTGCCATCGTCATTGCAGCCCTTTCCCCGTCGTTGTTCATGGACTCGCGTGTGCCTTCGCATCCTGTCAGTGTGGCTGTTGCGAGGAGTAGCAGCGCGCTGGAGACCCACGGCAGACGCTGTATCATCGGTTTGTTTGCAGGCTTGTCTTGCGTCTTGGACATGCTTTGGTACCTTCCCGTTCGTACGCCTGGAGAGCGAACCTTCCCTGTGAGTACCAGCACCCCGGGCACCGCCGCACTGCGGCAAAGTACAACTGGCATACGTGTAGCCGGTCTGACGAAATCGATCCGCAACGGTACGCGGACGGTCGACATTCTTCGTGGCATTTCCTTTGATGTGCAGGCGGGCGAGTTCGTCGCCATCGTCGGTTCGTCCGGTTCGGGCAAAAGCACGCTGCTGGGCCTGCTGGCGGGGCTGGACACGCCCACCGCCGGTGAAGTGACGCTGCAGGGCACTGCCATCAGCTACCTGCCGGAAGACCGGCTGGCGGAGGTGCGCGGCAAGCTGATTGGCTTCGTCTTTCAGAGCTACCAGTTGATTCCCACGCTGACTGCGCTTGAGAACGTCCTGCTGCCGCACGAACTGAACGCACCGTCCAGTGAGCAGAAGGCAGGCGTACAGCGTGCAAAAGATCTGCTGGCAGCGGTTGGCCTGTCCGATCGTGCAGACCACTATCCCGTGCAGCTTTCTGGTGGCGAGCAGCAGCGAGTGGCGCTGGCGCGCGCGTTCATTCTTCGGCCACCCATCGTGCTGGCCGACGAACCTACCGGCAATTTGGACACACGCAACGGTGAGCAGGTCATGGCGCTGCTGCTGGACCTGAATCGCCGCGAAGGCACCACGCTGGTGCTGGTGACGCACGATCCTGCGGTGGCCGCGCATGCAGGCCGCATCCTGACGATGCGCGATGGGGAACTCGTCTCCGACATTCGCCAGGCTGTTTCCACTGAGTTGGTGTAGCCCATGGCAGCCCTTTCCTGGACCACTGCCGGGCGCATCGCCTCGCGCGAGCTGCGGTCGTCGCGCGGCAAGTTTTTCTTCGTCATCCTGTCGGTAGCCATCGGCGTGGCTGCGCTGACGGGTGTGCGCGGTTTTTCGTCCGCGTTCCGACAGACCTTGCTTGTCCGTGCTCGCTCCATCCTGGCAGCGGATCTTGCGGCGCGCATGTTTCAGCAGCCTGACGCGCACCAGCTGCAGCAGTTGCAGGCGCTTTCTTCCACCGGCATGCGCATGACGCCGGTGACCGAAATGGCCGGAATGGCCACGGCCTACAACTCGCTGGACCCGCTGCTGGTCGCCATCAAGGCGGTCGATCCTGCGGACTATCCTTACTACGGCAAGGTCGATCTGCAGCCGCAGATGCCGCTGGCGCAGGCCGTGGGTAGCGATAACGTAGCCGTTGGTGAAGACCTGTTGATTCGGCTGCACCTGCATGTGGGCGACCGCATCCAGGTGGGCGATGCAGTGTTGCGTGTCTCGTCGGTCGCGCTGAGTGAGCCGGACCGGCTTTCCGGTGCCTTTGCCGCTGGACCGCGCATCCTGATGACGCAGGACCAGCTTGCGGCGACGCACCTGCTGGCACCGGGTTCGCGTGCGGGCCAGCGCTACCTGTTCAAGCTGCCACAGCGTGATGATCGAGCCGTGGCTGCGCTGAAGACTCAGCTTGAGGCCGTGCTGCCAGAGGCGCAGGTGACGGACTATCGCGAGACCAATCCCGCGATCACCATGGCGCTGGACCGGGCGACGGGCGTTCTGTCACTGGTTTCGCTGGTCGCTCTGGTGCTGGGTGCGGTGGGCGTTGCGATGGCCATGCGGACGCACCTGCTGCAGCGGCTGGACTCTATCGCCATCATGAAGTCGCTGGGTGCCCGCTCGTCGCACATCCTGCGCATTTACCTGCTGCAGACGCTGCTGCTGGGGCTGCTGGGCGGCTTGCTGGGCGTGGTGCTTGGCATTGGCGTGCAGCTGATTCTTCCGCTGCTGCTGGCAAGGCTGCTGGGCATTACGCCAGAGCTGCACATTGCCGTGTCGGCCATCTTCGCAGGGCTTGCCACTGGCCTTCTCACGACGGTGCTGTTCACGATCCCACCGCTGCTCGACATCCGGAATGTGCGTCCTATCCTCATCCTGCGACGCAGCGTGGAAGATAGCGAGCCAGGAAGCACCCTGGGTGGGTGGTGGTCGAAACTGCGGCGGTCAGGTGCGCAGATTGTTGCAGGGCTGGTCATCGTGGGTGGCATCACGCTGATTGCAACGACGCTATCCGATTCAAAGCAGGTTGGCCGCGTATTCACGCTGGGGCTGGCGGCCGTGCTACTCGTGCTGGTGCTTACTTCGCTGGGTGTGCTGGCGGCGTTGAAAGCCTTTCTGCGGGGTACGCGTGCGTCGCTGACGCCGGTGGTGCGACATGGCCTGGCAAACCTGTATCGGCCTGGCAACCCCTCTGCCGCCCTTCTGGCTGCGGTGGGTTTGGGCGTCATGCAGATTGCCAGTGTCTTTTTCCTGAGCTACGCACTTGTGAGCGAACTCAAGCTGTCCACGCAGCCCACTCTGCCCAATGTCTTCCTGATCGACATTGCACCGACCGAAATCGAAGGCGTCCGTGCTTTGCTAAAAACGCAGAGTTCTGTGCTCGGCACACCGGAAATGCTGCCTGTCATCGCCTCGCGCATCCTGCGTGTCGACGGCGTTGCCGCAGCCGACCTGAAGCTGCAGAACTTTCCCAAGCGCATGCTGCAGTCGATTTCACTGACATGGACAGAAGATCTACCACCGGGCACGAAGGTGCTGCAGGGCAAGTTCTGGGGACCGGGCGAGCGGCGGGCGCAGGTTGCGATCGGTCAGCGTATGACGGAACGGTTGCACGTGCACACTGGCTCGCACATCGTGTTTTCAGCGGCAGGGGACCCGGACCATCCGGTGGATGCGGAGGTTTCAGCAATCATTCGTTCGGATGGCCAGCATGCTGCTTCCCGTGCGGAGTTCCTGCTGCCAAAGGCTACGCTGGCGCAGCTGCCAACCGTCTGGTACGGCGGCGTGCACGCTGACCCGGCCCACGTAGGCGAGCTGCAACGCGCGCTCTACGCCAAATACCCGACAGTGACTGTCATTAACGTCGCACAGGCCCTGGAGACGCTGCGAGGCGTTCTGCTGCAGGTCTCGCTTGTGGTGCAGTTCCTTGCCGGCTTTTCGATCTTTGCTGGCCTTGTCATTCTTGCCAGCGCAATTGCAGGCACACGCTATCGCCGCATCCGAGAGGTCGTGGTGCTGAAGACGCTGGGTGCCACACGTTCACGGATTGCCGCAATCTTCTCCATCGAGTTCGCAACGCTGGGCCTGGTCGCGGGGTTTGTCGGTCTGCTGTTTGCAAATTTGACGACGCGCATTGTGCTGCGTCAGCTCGACCTGGAGTACCACTTCCTAAAGATTGCGAATGTACTTGCGCTGCTTGGAATATCCGCACTGACCGTCCTTACTGGATGGCTTGCGAGCTACCGAGTGCTGGGACAAAAACCGCTTGAAGTATTACGGGAAGAATAGGACCGCAGGATAAGTGTGGTTGCCCCCCAGGGATTCGAACCCCGATTGAACGATTCAGAGTCGTCGGTCCTACCATTGAACGAGGGGGCAACACAGTGGTTTATGTTCTATTCCGCTACATGAGAGACCATGAAGACTGGCCTCAATCACCTCCTGAAGATTACCGGTTGGCCCCGTCCAAGTCAAATGCACTGCTTGAGCTGGTTTGCTGGCATTCGGACCGGGCTTGTTCAGGCAGCATGATGGGTAAACGGAAGATGAGCAGGGAAGCGCCACCTCTTGCAACCGCAAGTCACATGGGCTAAAACAGAGATACGCCTCAAACCTCCGCAAACCCACAGCGTCTTGAGAACCACCGTCTACCTCTGCTTAACTTTCCTGTGATGTCCGTCGTCCGGCCATAGTGCATGCTTTGGTGATGCGCATTTCGTCTTTCGTGTCGAGCGTTGATCGCTGCTTATCGCTACACTGCACTATTTTGAGTCTTTGCATCAGAGATGCTTTCTCCTTGGTAGGCCGATGCGGCAGTTAGTAATAACTGCCTTGCCATTGGCCAGAATTTGTTTCTAAGGACTTACATCGTGCGCAAAGCTTGGTTAAAAACTTATCTGCCACTTAGCATGTCTGCTGTAGGGTTTGTGCTGGCGCTCCTATTTGCGGGCTTCCCTGCAAAGAGCTTTGCGCAAGGTACGTGCCTTGCCGGCTCAGGCACTTGCTCAGACGGCTTCAATGGACCATCGGGCACCCTTCTTTCAACGTATAGTTCTGCCTGGGTCAAAGTGAAGGCTTCGGCTGACGCGTACCTGACAGGATCTGGTGCCGTAACAGTCGCGGGCAAAGCGTACGGGTACTATTCTTATGCTTCCTCATCCTCTGACACGTCACAAATCCTGGTCATGCCATCACAGACGACCAATGCCTACGCACGAGAGGCCTGCGTTCGGCTGACCCCTGGTGTGGGCGGCTACTGCGTCGGGTTTGGGAGCGTCTCGGCCGGTAAGTATTCGGGCTGCTACGTCGAAAAGGGTGGGTCCTACGTCGGAAGTGGATCTTGCGGTGCCGTCACTGCGACGGACAGTCACACGCTCGCCCTTGTTGCGGCTGGGGCGCAGAATGCATCGTTGCAAATTTATGTAGACGGGGTGCTGACCGGTACGGTCGTCGACCGCAGTAGCGTGTTGACTACAACCCGATCTGGCTTCGCAGTCATTGGAGACGGCGACCCAACAAACAGTTATTTAGGTGCTTGGCAGGATTTCCAGGGTACGCTCGCTTCTGCAATCCAGCTTAGCGCTGCGGCACCTGCCTTCGGCTGCACGAACGGAAGCGGCACCTGTTTCGACACTTTTGCAGGCTCAGTCTCCAGGCTGCTGCCGGATTACAACAGTCTTTGGGTAAAAGCGCGAGGCACTGGGGACGCTTACCTGACTGGTGCGCATTCTGTCCAAATTCCGGGAACGTCTTATGCTTATTACTACAATCAAGCGTCTGCCTCAGACACGGCACAGATCACGGTAAATCCATCTGCCACTAAGCAGGGGTATGCGAGGGAAGCATGTGTGCGACTGCAGCCCAACGCGGGTGGCTACTGCGTTGGCTTTGGAAGCGTTTCAGGTGGGTTCTATAACAGTTGCTTTATTGAAAAAGGCGGAGGATATGTTGGTAACGGCAACTGCGGCAACTTGTCTGCAACCATTCCGCACACCTTGAGCGTTACTGCTTCCGGAAGCTTGCCAGTTGCCCTACAGGTATATGTCGATGGAATACCGATGGGCGCGATCTATGACTTCGTCGCTCCTTACAAAACGTCTCACTCTGGCTTTGCACTCATAGGTGATGGCACCGCGGCAAACACCGACGCAGGTACATGGCGCGACTATCGGGAAACGGTTGTGGCCACTGCACCTTCTTTTCAACCTGCTGCTGGTACGTACAGCTCCGCACAAGGTGTTTCCATCAGCTCCGTGAAGAGTGGTGCCGTGATGCACTACACACTGGACGGCTCGACGCCCACAGCTTTATCACCGGTATATAACGCTCCGCTCACCATTGGTACGTCTTCCACCATCAAGGCGATCGCCATGGTTGCGGGACAGACAACCAGCCCGGTTGCCACTGCGACATACCAGATCAATTTGCCGCAGTTGACCGCGCCAGTATTCACTGTGCCGTCTCCCTACTCAGGCGTGGCGACCAATGTTGGCATTATCAGCAGCGCGGCGGGCTCACAGCTGCTGTACTGTCAGGATGTTTCAAATACCTGCACTCCGAGTGTTCCTTATATCAGTCCTATCCGGTTCGCTACTTCTGGCTATCTCAGGGCCCTGTCTGCGCAGTCTGGCTACGCGGCCTCTAACATAGCGGTCTGGCAGGGAAGCTGGACTGCGGTGCAGATAACCACCACATCCTGCCCGGAAGGCACACAATACAAACCCTACCCCGGTTGCACCATCACGGTTTCAGGTGGTTTGCCACCTTATGTATTTGGTTGGTCCACTGCAAGTGATAGTTCCTTGGTAGAGGGTCTGCAGCTGAACGCACTTACGGGCGTTATCACTGGCACGGTAAGTGGACAGGGCGTCTACTCTGTTCCTTTCACTGTGACCGATGGAACGAACACCACCGTAACGAAGAACGTGACTATGCCCATTCGCGGTGACAACACTACGGAAGGCTGTTCGCTCTTTCCCGCAGACAGTATCTGGCACTTGAACCTGTCCGGATTGCCGGTCGATACGTCAGCAGCCGGACCCATCTCCAGCTATTACGTCAATTCTTCACTTCACCTGGTATTTGGTCCCAACATCAGCGACGGTGGCATACCGTTCCTGAGGGTTCCTTATAACCAGCCCAACGTTCCAATCTCGACTAATGTTTATCAAAGCTACTTCACGTCTGCCCCTTTCCCCCAATACGCACCCATCGAGGGAACGCTGAACGCTGGCAACGACTCCGATCGGCACGTTGCGGTCGTACAGACTGCAGGCGGCGGCAACCACTGCAAGCTGTGGGAGATGTGGCAAGGGACGCCGACAGGCACTGGATGGACAGCTTCCAGCAACGCGTATTGGGACCTTGAGTCCTATGACATGTTGCCGCAGGACGTTGGTTCAACAGATGCTGCCGGTCTACCAGTAACACCGTTGCTTTGGAACTATGACGAAGTAGCTGGTGGTTGTGCCCAGGGGGCAGAGTGCGGTGTAGTGAAACATCCAGCACGTCTCACACTCAATCACACACTGAACTATCACGTATGGCCTGCCACGGCGCAGAGCGGTAACGGTTACTGTCTGGGTGGTTACCAGGACAGCAATCGTCTAATATCTCAGTCCAATCCACCTTATTACTGCTCTGGAGGTAGTCCGATGGGCGAGATGTATCGCATGAAGAGCAGTTCGGCAACGCCGTCAGCATGTGTCGGACACCCGCAGGCACAGGTGCTGGTGACTGCGCTGCGTAATTACGGTGTCATCATTACGGACAACGGTATTACGGGTGGTGTGGTTGCAACCGCAGACTCACGTTGGAACGCTGACGATCTGGCTTGCCTGACCGCGATCAAGTTGAGTGATTTCGAACCGGTGAATGTGTCTGGCAAGATGATCGATATCAACAGTTCAAAGGTACGACCCTAAGCCGAAAGTGACTCTGCCTGGCTACGTACCGCTACTGCAAGATAGCGGTACGTAGCCAGGCAAAGCTGCCCGACGCCGAGGGTACAACTCCACTCACGCGTCTGGTATGTACGACCACATTATCTGGGGACCAGAGCACAAGGGTCGGCTCCTCTATGGAGAGCAGATTTTGTAATTTCACATAAATGCCACGGCGGTCAGGAGTGTTTGTCGATGCGGCACCCTCTGAGATCAAGTCGTCTGCCGCGGCACTTCCATAATGACCTCGGTTACCACCCTTTGGCGGCATCATCTTTGAATCATAGGCATAGCGAAAGATGTCTGGATCTTCATTCGATCCAACCCAGCGAAGCACATAGATCTGAAATGCACCTTTGGTTACATCCGCATAAAACGTGCCGAACTCATTTTGTCTTAGTTGAAGGTCGATACCTGCGGCGCGAACCTGTTGCTGGACTATCGTGGCCAGTAGCCGCATGGTGTCGTCCGTCGAACTCTTCAGGGTAAGGTGGATGCGGATGCCGCCTGGACCTGCAGGATATCCCGCAGCATCCAGCAAGGCCTTTGCGCGAGGCACGTCATAGGTGTAGTGGGCAAGTGGGTCACTTGGCCCTGGCTGAGCCCAATGGCCCATTGGCAGCAGGGTATCGACGATCTCTGCCTGTCCGTGCAGCAGCGCTTTTATAATGGCAGGACGGTCGACGCTGTAGGCGAAAGCCTGCCTGACACGCACATCCTGCAACAACGGATCGGTGACATTGAATGTCATGTAGTTGACGATTGAGCCGGGTTTTGACTCCGTAACAAGGTTTGGATCTTTTGACATAGCTGCGACCATGTCACTGGTCAGCGCGTTCGAGGCAACGTCTGCAGAGCCATTCTGTAATTCGAGCGCACGGGTAATTGCGTCTGGAACGATGGCGAAACGGACGCGTGGGATAGAAGGTGCGCCACCCCAATAAGAAGGATTACGCTCCAGTGTGACCTGCTGATCCTGCGCCTCACTTACAAAACGATAAGGGCCCGAGCCAATCGGATGTTCGCCCATCGTTTGAGCCGCGCCTTTTTCCACCACGGCACTTAGCTCGTCGCTCATGTTGAACAGCAGGCTGGCGTCGGGCCGTTTCAGGTGCACAATGCAGGTGCGGCTGTTGGGTATGTCGACGTGGTCGACGCTGGCGAAGTTGCCGCTCTTGGCTGTGAGGATGGTGCCGTTGTGCATGCTCTCGATGGACCAGGCGACGTCGGTCGCGTCCAGCAGTTTGCCATCGTGGAAGCGCACGCCGTCGCGAATGTGCAACACCAGTGTGGTTGGGTCTCGCCACTCCCAGGCGGTGGCGATGGCTGGCTGCAAGTTGTAGTGCTCGTCCTTACGCACGATGGAGTCGAAGATCAGACCGCCGATGTGTTCGGACTGCGCGTCGGAGCCGATGCGTATGTCGAGATTGGTGGGCGAGCTTTCGATATCGATGACGACCGTGTCGCGGTCAGGCCGTTCATGGCAGGCCGAGAGAGCCAACGATCCTGCGAGCAGGGCAGAGGCGTAGCGGCGCTTCATGGCAGGGTGATCCGGCCCAGCATGGCAGGCCTTGCAGCACCGGTTGCTTCTGGTACGTTGCCCGGCAGGCCGCTCCAGCGCATCCACGCCAACAATGCGAACGCCATGGCTTCTTTCGCTTGTGTTGGAAGACCGTGTTCATCGCTCGTACTCACTGCAACGCCGAGTGGCTCGAGACCCGCGCGCAGCATGCGCATGAGTGTCAGGTTGTTCGCACCGCCGCCGGCGACAATGTAGTCCGTGGCGAGCGCAAGAGGTGCTCGCTGGCCGAGGAAGGGCCAGACAAAGCTGCGGTAGGCGTGCAGAATACTTTCTGCCGTAAACGCTGTCGCCGTGGTGATGATGTCCGCGTCCTGTGCGTTTGCCGCCTTGCAGTCGGCGATGAAGCTGCGGACGTAGGTGCCGGCGAACTGCTCGCGCCCACAACTCTTTGGCGGCGACGCCGAGAAGTATGGCAGCCGTAAGGCATTGTCGAGTACCGGTCTTACGATCTGGCCGCGTTTTGCGATGGCACCATTGCGATCAAATGCCTTGCCGTACAAGGTCTGCATGCAGCCATCGATGACGACGGACGCGGGGCCGGAATCAAAGGCGAGCAAGTCCTGCGAAGCTGCCGGCAGGGCAGACAGGTTCGCAATACCGCCCAGGTTCTGCAGCACGCGATTGCGTTTTTTGTGCGCGAAGAAGACACGGTCGAAGATGGGCACCAGCGGCGCTGCCTGCCCACCTGCGGCCATGTCTGCCGGTCGAAAGTCGCTGACCACAGGCATCGCCGCGCGCGCGGCGGTTTCGCTGGCTTCGCCGATTTGCCAGGTGCAGCGCAGCGGCTGTCCGAGAAATTTGGCGGGCACGCCCTGGTGGTAGATGGTCTGCCCGTGAACGCCTGCCAGTGCTGCTTTGACTCCGAGTTGTGTCTGCGCCTCAACGACGGCGTCGCCGTAAAACTCGCCCAGCCGCCAGTGGAGCCGCGCGAGTTCGGCCACGCTGATGGCGGACGCATCCATGGCCGCGAGTACAGCGGCCCGCAGAGGCTTTGGATATGGGAACGCAATGTGTCCGAGCAGCTTTAACTTTGGATCAGTACCTGCCTCCGCTTGCTGGCTGGGTGCGCTGATGCGGACCAGAGCGACGTCGACGCCATCTGCCGAAGTGCCGCTCATGACACCAGCCACGATTATGCTTTTCGGTGGGATCATTCGGCGATCTCGCGCTTCAGTTCTACCAGCAGCTGCAGGGCTTCCATGGGGGTCATGCGGTCGACGTCGAGTGCGCGCACACGGTCGACGACGCGCTGCGACAGCGGCGTGAAGATGGTCATCTGCATGGGGGCGGGTGCGATCTGCGCGGCCTGGGTTGCGGCTGCGGTGGATGCACTTTCGGCTTTTTCGTGCATCTTGAGAACGGCGCGAGCGCGTGCGATTACCTCGCGCGGCACACCCGCCAGCTTTGCCACCTCGATACCGTAACTGCGGCTGGCCGCGCCGCTCTCCACCTGGTGCAGAAAGACGATGCCGGTCGGGCTCTCGCGGCAGGCGACGCGCAGGTTTATGAGGTGCTTCAGCTTCTCATCCAGCAGCGTGAGCTCGTGATAGTGCGTGGCAAACAACGTGCGCGCGCCGATGCGGTCGTGCAGGTGTTCCACCGCGGCCCACGCCAGTGACAGGCCGTCGTACGTGGCCGTGCCGCGGCCCATCTCGTCGAGCAGAACCAGCGATCGCGCGGTAGCCGAGTTGAGAATGGCGGCTGTCTCTGTCATCTCGACCATGAAGGTAGACCGGCCGCGTGCGACGTTGTCACTGGCGCCGATGCGCGTAAAGATGCGGTCGACGAGCCCAAGCTTCATGGCGACGGCGGGCACAAACGAGCCGCTTTGCGCCAGGATGACGAGCAATGCGGCCATACGCAGGTAGGTGGACTTACCGCCCATGTTGGGGCCGGTGATGAGGGCGAGCGACGGCCCGCTTGCGCCGTTGAGAAAGCCGGAGTTGGGCACGAATCTACCCGCGCCACTCTCCTCTAGCCGAAGTTCTACGACTGGATGGCGAGCTTCGGCAAACTCGAGCACAATACTGTCCGCGACGATGTCCGGCCGGTGCCAGCCGCGCAGTGCGGCAATGTGGGCAAAGTTCGCGAGCAGGTCGATCTCTGCCAATCGCCGTGCGGTGTCGCGCATGCGCGTGGCAGCCAGCAGCACCTCGCGCCGCAGATCGGCGAAGATACGGCCTTCGATTTCGCCGATACGTTCCTGTGCCGTCAGGATCTTGCGTTCGTAGTCCTTCAGCTCGGGCGTGGTGAAGCGTTCGGCGTTGACCAGCGTCTGCTTGCGCTCGTAATCGGGCGGCACATTGGCCAGGTTAGCGCGGGTAATTTCAAGGTAGTAGCCAAAGACGCTGTTGAAGCGAACCTTCAAGCTGCCAATGCCGGTGCGCGTGCGCTCGCGCTCTTCAATGGCGGCGACAGAGGCCCGGCCGCTGCGACTAAGGCCGCGCAGTTCGTCGAGTTCTGCATCTACATTGTCGGCAATCGCGTCACCATCGCCGAGTCGCAGCGGGGGCTCTTCGACGAGCACTGTGGCGATCCGCGCACATACCTCGGACAGAGTGTCGAAGCCGTCTTGCAGGTATGCCCAGCGACCTTTGTGCAGGTCCGCCAGTGCGGTCTGGACAGGTGGCAGCGCGGCCAGCGTGCGACCCAGTGCGACCACTTCACGCGGTCCTGCGGAGTCAAGCGCAAGCCTTGCAAGCAGTCGCTCCAGATCCAGCACTCCCTCAAGCGAACGGCGTAGACGCTCGCGCGCTGTGAGCGATGCAGCTGCCTCGCCCACGGCGTCATGCCGTTCTGCGATCTCTGCCGGGTTGATCGAGGGCCGCAGCAGCACGGCACGCAGCAGGCGTTTGCCCATGGGCGTGCGGCACGCGTCCAGCGCGTAGCAAAGCGTGGTCTGGCTGCTTTCGCCGGAGAACAACGGCTCCACCAGTTCCAGGTTGCGGACGCTGACGGCATCCAGTTCCAGGCAGGTGGAGCGCTCGTAGAAGCGCGGCGTTTCCAGGTGTTCCAAGTCGTTGTGCTTGGTGGCACGCAGGTAATGCAGCAGGGCGCCGGCGGCACTCGCAGCAGCCACCCGGTTGCTGAGACCGAAGCCATCCAGCGAGTGCGCGCGAAAGTGGTTTTGCAGCAGCGGCAGGGCGTAGTCAGGCGCAAAGGCCCAATCTTCGACCGGCGTGCGCGTCTTCACGGACGACAGCAGGTCATCGCCCGGTTCACTGCCGTCCAGTTCTGCTTGCGAACTGCCCAAATGCAGACCAGCGGGTAGCAGCACTTCGCGCGGACGGTTGCGGGCCACCTCTTCCGCGGCATCGCGCACGGCGGTTGCCCCGCGAAACTCGGTGGTGCGGAACTCCCCTGTGGAAAGGTCCAGCAGGGCGACACCCGCGGCTTTGCGATCTGCTGCGACCGCCATTGCAGCCAGAAACGTGTTTTCGCCGGCGCCCGCATTCGGATCCAGCGCGGTGCCGGGCGTCAGCACGCGTGTAACCTCGCGGCGCACGATGGTCTTGGTCAGCTTTGGGTCTTCCATCTGTTCGCAGACGGCGATGCGAAAGCCCTTTCGCAACAGCTTTTGCAGGTAGCCGTCAGCTGCGTGGTAGGGCACGCCGCACATGGGCACGGCGCGTTCACGGTCGCGCGCGGTCAGGGTCAGCTGCAGCTCGCGGGAGGCGACCACGGCGTCGTCATAGAACAGTTCGTAGAAGTCACCCATGCGGAAGAACAGCAGCGCATCCGGGTGGGCCGCCTTGGCCGCGTTGAATTGCCGCATCATTGGCGAGGGGGTCGGAGCGGCGGCGATCGCCTTTGCTTGTTCCTGCACCGGATTGAGGGTTTCAGCAGCCATAAACAGTAACGCCAGCATACCGGGTTGCGGCTTGCTGGCGTTTCTGGAAGCCGACGCAACCTATGCGCGGGTGTCTGCGTCGGAGCCGTGCTGCTTGATCATCTTGTTGTACAAGCCCAGGATCAGGAAGGGCGCGACCCACTGGCCCACGAACAGGGCAGCGTGGTCCTTCTTGGTGGCTTTGAAGATCATCGATGCCGTGATGGAGGCGAATGCGGCGGTTAGAAAGATGCCGCTGGGGATCTTGGACGTGTAGCTCTCGATGTAGGCCGTTGTCGGACCTTCCTTCGCTTCGCCTGCATGTACGCGCTTGTCGCCATCAAATTCGAATGCCATGGTGATTCTCCTTAGCCTGGGTCTGTCTACCCGGTCACAGCGTGGGATGCACACCGCAGTAAAAGATAACGCCTCACCTGAGCGCTATTTTCCATGCCAGCCACACGACGCCTTGTGCTTTGCCGCACGGCGCAGGTTCTGTCGAGTCCCAAGGTAGGCCGTTGCAATCGTATACTTAGCTGTTGACCGGCGTGGTTCATCACGGCTTGTCCAACTTCTGACCCGCATGTCGATCTTCTGGCTGAAACTCGCTGTGATTTTGTACGGTGTCGCCTCCCTGGCGGTGCTGCCCGCAGTGCTGTACGACCGGCCACGTTGGCGGCTGGTAGCCATTCCGGCGACGGTTGCAGCGCTGCTGTTTCACTTTGTTTCCGTGGCAGAGATGTTGAACTCCGCACACCACTTTGTGCCGGTCAGCGCCAGTGAGGTGCAGGCAGTGCTGGGCCTCCTGCTGGCAGCGGCATTTTTGGCTGTTTACGCCTGGTACCGCACGCTGACGGTCGGCGTCGTGCTGTTGCCTGCGGTGTTTTTGCTTGGGCTGATGCCTGCCTTTGCACCGGGTCGTCGCCAGCTGGATGTGCCGCTGCTACATTCCATATGGCTCTGGTTGCACATCGGACTTCTACTGGCAGCCTATGCGGCGCTTTGCGTCAGCGTGCTGGCCAGCGTGCTCTACCTGATTCAGGAAAATCGGCTGAAGGCCCGGACCTCTGTCGGTCTGCTGTCGCGACTGCCACCGCTTGAGACGACGGACCAGATTGCACTGCGATCGCTGTTGATTGGGTTGCCCTGTATGACGGCGGGTCTGCTGATTGGCTCGGCCCTTGCGCAGGTCACCTACGGCGCGTCGTACTTTCGTGATCCAAAGGTACTGCTGTCATTCGCTATGTGGATCGCGTATGTCGCCATGATTGCGATCCGGCGGTCAAGCGGATTACGCGGCAGGCGCGCTGTCTGGCTTTCGTCCTTCGTTTTCTTCATCATGTTGGCGGTGTGGTCGGCGGACCAGGTGTCCTCGGTACACCAGTTTGCAGGGCGGCCATGAGCCTTTCACTGCTTGGCGTCAATCACAACAGCGCGCCCATTGACGTGCGTGAACGTCTGGCCATTCCACAGGGACAGCTTGCAGCCGCAATCCGTTCGCTGGTGCACCATCCCGGCGTGCGCGAGGGGCTGATCCTGTCGACCTGCAACCGCGTCGAGTTGCTGACCGAGCATGAACATGCGAGCGACCTGCGGCGCTTTTTGTCGGAGTACTTCGCAGTACCCGCGGACACGCTGAATCCGCACCTGTACGAATATGTCGGGCAGGATGCCGTGCGCCATCTGTTTCGCGTGGCTTCGTCGCTGGACAGCATGGTGGTGGGCGAGCCGCAGATCCTGGGCCAGGTCAAGGAAAGTTACACCGTCGCGCGCGAGGTGGGCGGCGTGTCCACCACGCTGGAGCGCCTGCTGCAATCGGCGTTTACGGTCGCAAAGAAGGTGCGAACAGAGACCGAGATCGGCTCGACCACGGTCTCCATCGCTTCTGTGGCTGCTGACCTGGCAAAGCAGATCTTCGGATCGCTGAAGGGCAAGCAGGTGTTGCTGGTAGGCGCGGGCAAGATGAGCGAACTGGCAGCGCGGCACCTGATGGCACAGGGTGCAAACTCGCTGCTGGTGGCGAATCGCACAGCGGAGCGGGCACAGCGACTGGCCGAACAGTTTCACGGCCTGGCGGTCCCGTTTGCCGACCTGCAGCAACACGCACCCAAGGCCGACATCATCGTCACGGGCACTGGCGCGCGCGAACACCTGTTCGACGTTGCGAAAGCGCAGGCCATCCTGCAGAAACGCCGTGGTCGGCCTGTCTTCTTTATCGATATCGCCGTGCCGCGCGACGTGGACCCGGCTGTAAACGGCGTCGAGGGTGCCTTCGTTTACTCCATCGACGATCTGCAGAAGGTGGCGGCAAAGAACATGTCGGCACGCGCGAAAGAGGCGGCAGCGGCAGAGCGCATCGTCTCTGCCGAGGTTGATCGGTTTCAGCAGCGTTTGCAATCGCTGGACGCCGTCCCCGGCATCCTTTCGCTGCAGCAGCATGCGGAGCAATTACGCCTTGCCGAGCTGGACCGTGCACGCGGCCGGTTAGCCGACCTTACACCGCAGCAGCAGGAGGCCGTCGAGGCCCTTACTCGCTCGCTGATGAACAAGTTTCTGCACGCACCACTGACGGGCATGCGACAGAGTGCGCATGAAGGTGATGCGCACACGCTGGCCGTGCTGCAGCGACTGTTTACGCGCGATTCGTCTTAGCGGTTGAACTCACGCAGGCCCACAAAAAGGAGTCAGCATCGCTGACTCCGCTTTGTGGTAACAGTCGGCTTACCGGGATGCCTGGTTGCTCTGGCTCAGCAGCTTCTCCACCAGCGATGTCACTTCTGCCTTCAACTCCACATTCGCCTGCCCGGTCGCGGGGCCAGAGAAGCCGGCGTGTGTCTCCTTGACCAGGCCGTCGCGACCGATGAAAAACGAGGTGGGCCAGCTGTTTAGATTTTTGCCCTGTGGCAGCCGGTCATTCAGATCGTCGGGCGTTCCCATCAGCAGCACCGGGTAGGGTATGTTGTACTTCGTCACAAAGGCCCTGAGCCGCTCCGGGTTCTTGAGCTGATCCTCTTCCTCAAACGAAAGGTCGACCACTTCAAGCCCGCGCTGGTGGAAGCGGTTGTAGAGCTCCACCAGGAAGGGTGCTTCGTCGTGGCAGTTGGGGCACCAGCTGCCGCCAATCGCGACGATGAGGACCTTGCCGCGGAAGTGTTCGTCCGTGCTGCTGATGACGCTACCCGCAAGGTTCGGGCCGGAAAACCGCAACGGCTCCGCAGGGTTCTTGACTGATGTCTGTTCTGTGCTGGGTGTGGGCGGCGCCAGTTGCGCCTTGCGGGCATCGGCGGGCCGACGCGCTACGTTGGTCTCTGCGGGGTCGCGCAGGTTGGTCACCTGCAGCGTGCCGTCGGCATTCGGTTTCAGCGCATAGATGGTCGCGCCAGAGTCAGCAAAGCGGCTGACGCGATACTCCCCGGCTTTGACGTCAAAGCGGCCGTACAAGCCACCGGTATCGCCGTCCACGTGCTGAATTACGGCCCTGATTTCGCCGTTCCCCGCGAAAGGTGCAACGTGCATCGTCCAGGCAGATTCTCCCTTAGATGACTTTCCAGAGATCTCCCAGTCACCGTTGATGGTGCCGCCCTTTTCGGCGGGCCGAGCGGCCGCGAAGGTAGTCCGGGGTTTGCCGTCGCGGTCCGTATGCAGCGTGACGTGCCACGTCTTCATACGGGCTCCGCCAAAGGTAGCCTGCAGCGTGTTGCCCTGAATGTCACCTTCGAACGTTCGCGCGAAGGAATGGAAGTGCAGCACCAGGTGCGAGCCGGACAGGATGCCGTCGCTCGATTGGGATCGTTCGGCGCCATTCAGGAAGGTCCCAGTCACGCTGCCGTTTTTGGTCGGCGCAGACAGATCCAGTTCTACCGGTACAGTAGCCGTGACCTTTGACGCAGACGATTTGTCACTGTTCAGGACGGTTGCAGTGCCAATCCAGTGATGCGCCGGGGTCTGCGCGGAGGCAACAAAGACGAGGCTGAAAGGAAGCAGCGCTGCCGCAATTTTTGGTAAGAAGGTCATGGTATGTCCTGATGAATGGATGCGCTGAAAGGTCAGTAAGCGTCAGTTCGCAGGTCACACGGTGGAAGCTTGATGCGGGGTGGCCATGCGAACGTTCGCGTGGCAAAGGTAGACCGGTAGGGACAGTGTCAGACCTGGTGCACGCTTATAGTGGGCGGCGGCAACAACAGGACTTGAAGGAGAAGGTCACAAGCAGACCATAACGTGCCGTCCTGTCGTGGTCAAGTATCCGCACTACCGGCTGTCTGGCAGCAGGGGACTTACGGACAACAGATTGCCCAGCGTTCCGCGCTCCTCGTCAGAAAACTGCGAACGAAACCCGGGGGAACCCAGAAGCCCATTGCGCACCTGCGGCGGCATGGCACGCAGATCACGGAAGGCACGCGCCACCATTCTGCGGCGATCCTGCGGCAGCGCACTTAGTTGACCCATGGCGTTGCG
>JBPBQP010000085.1:0-18840 GCA_050954745.1 Janthinobacterium lividum
GCCGGTGCAGGCGCAGGCAAATGCGCGGTCCTGGGAGGCCGGCCTGCTGGTACAGGGCGGCAAGGGCGTCACAGATCAACGAGACGACTTTCGCTTTTACATGGCGGGCGTTCACCTTGGTAAGGTGCTCACACCACAGATCGGCAAAGGCCTGTTTCGCGGAAACTTTGAGTATGCCGGGGAACTGTTCCCCTATTGGCAGTCCGATACGCCGCGATTCCAGCGCTACTCGTGCGTGCCCACGTCGAATCCGGCAGTCATCAAGTGCGCCGGCCCTTACACCGTGGGTGGCACCTTCCACGGTGTCACGGTGACCCCCATCATCCTGCGCTGGAACTTTACCGCCGGCAAGCGGTTCATGCCCTGGGCGCAGGCAGCCGGCGGTTTGCTGTGGACCAACCACAAGTACCCGGCCTATGGGCAGGGACCTGTGAACCTGGTCAATAATGGGCCGAATTCCGACGCCAGTGTCTGGAATTTCACACCACAGGGCGGCGTTGGCATGCATTATTTTGTAAAGCCGAAGCAGTCGCTCGACTTCTCCGCAAACGGGGTTCATATCTCGTCTGCGAGCCTGGGCGATCGTAATCCCGGCGTCAATGCCGCCGTGCAGTTTTCCCTCGGATACAGCTGGTGGAAGTAAGGCGGCTGCGGCTGGTCTAGCGCGCCTTGAAGTGGATGCAGTGATGGAAGAACCGATTGTGGAGTGCGTCCCCAACTTCTCTGAGGGGCGTGATGAGCGTGTGGTACGACAGATTGTGCAGTCGATGCAGGTATTTGGTGTCAGCCTGTTGGACTGGTCCATGGACGCGACGCATAACCGCAGTGTCGTGACCATCGCGGGGGCACCGGAAGCCGTCGCGGAGGCTGCCATTCGCGGGGTTGGCAGGGCATCCGAGTTGATCGACCTGACCCGGCAGCAGGGCGTTCATCCCCGGTTGGGTGCAGCAGACGTCGTGCCCTTTGTGCCGGTTCGAGGGTACACCTTGCGGCAGTGTGCTTCGCTGGCGCACCATGCCGGGCTTGAAATCTGGCGGCGGCACGGCGTGCCCGTGTATTTCTATGAAGGCGCGGCGCGGCGGCCAGACCGCATCCGCCTGGAAGATGTCCGGCGAGGCCAGTTTGAAGGCCTGCGGGAAGCCGTCCGGACAGACCCCACACGGTGCCCGGATGTGGGTGCGTGCGAATTGCACGCAACAGCCGGTGCAAGCCTGCTGGGCGCTCGTGAGTTTCTGATTGCCTACAACATCTATCTTCACGATGCGGGATTGCAGTCAGCACGAACTATCGCGCGCGCACTCCGCGCATCCGGCGGTGGCTTGCCCGGTGTAAAAGCGATGGGCGTCGTAGTGGATGGCCGAGCACAAGTCAGTATGAATGTGACCGATTTTCGATCGACGTCCGTCTCACAGGTGCACGCGGCGGTGTGCAGGCTCGCCGCGGAATCGGGTATTCGCACAGCAGAGGGGGAGTTGATTGGCCTGATACCACAATCGGCATACCAATCCGATCCTTCGTCCCAAATCGTACCGGAGTGGGCGCGTCAAATACCCGGGTTCAAAGTCGAACAGAAGGTCCTGGAGCACAGGCTTGATCAACCCCTGGGCTGGCCACTGCCAGCCGGGAACAACGTACCATTAGACTTTGGCGCGGAGGCGTAAATCAGCATGATCAATTTCAAGCGGGCAGTAGCGTTAGGTGTTGCCACAGGCTCCCTACTTCTCGGTGGTGTAGCCCATGCAGCGCAGCTGAGCGGCGACGCAAAAGCCTCGATTCCGAATGATGTGCAGCAGCTCATCGTTGTCGACTACCGCGCCATGCAGGCCTCGCCGGCAGCCATGAACCTTAAGGAAAAGATCATGCCGCCGGAACTGCGCAG
Organism: Janthinobacterium lividum; assembly: GCA_050954745.1. Classification (GTDB taxonomy): domain Bacteria; phylum Acidobacteriota; class Terriglobia; order Terriglobales; family Acidobacteriaceae; genus Terriglobus. The sequence goes on from JBPBQP010000085.1 coordinate 1,880, forward strand.
GCTTGAGACCGCGCTGAAGACGAGTGGCCTGAAGGTCGATCGCGACGCAGACACACTAGCCTTTGCAGCGTTCCGCGCCGGTAAGGAGGGCACCCAGACCCGCACCGTAGGTATTGCCCAGGGACAGTTCCAGACGGGCAGCATTCTGGCCACTTTTGCCAAGCAGAAGACCAAGGCGCAGGTGGTACGGAACTACAGCATTTACCCGTTGGGCGCGGCTGGGCTGAGCGTTGTTTTCCTGAACCAGACAACTATGCTTTTCGGCGATGCGGCCTCGGTACGGTCAGGCCTGGATGCGCGTGACGGCGTCATACCGAACATGTTGACCAATGGCGACATGATGAATGAGATGAACGTGGTGGATTCGCGCGCACTTTGGAGCCTTCTGGACCAACGTGGCACCCAGACCATGATGCGCTCCGTGCTGGGCGAAGCTGCCGCCTTGACGGACTATGACACGGTTAAGAACCGCATGAAGAGTTCTCGCTACACGGTCGACTTTGCCAATGGCATTCATTTCGATATGGCGGTCGTGATGTCCGACGCCATGACGGCAGCCACGGCTGCGACGTTGATGAAGGGAATGGTCATGCTAAAGAAAACTCAGGGCAGTTCGCAAGAGAAGACCGCGCTTAGCGAGACTTCCGTCGATTCTTCCTCTGGAACGCTTCAGGTGTCCTATGCGTCGTCTGAAGGTCAGTTTTCTGATCTGTTGAACTCACCCCTGTTTCAGCAGGTTGTGCGATAGAGCCTGGTTTAGAAAACGAAAAGGCTCCTCAGCGACGAGGAGCCTTTTGTTTTCTGAAATGGAGACTACGCGGACCGCTGCGACTCGCAGGCCGCCATGATGCGAGAAACCGTGCGCTCGCGAATTTCTTCCGTAAGTTCAAACACTTGGTGATCGCGATACACTTTAATCGTTTGTCGGGTCGTATCCACGAGGATTTCGCAGTGATGACATTCGCACAGGTGTGCGCGGATTTCAGACAGCAGCTGCGGCTCAACTTCGCCGTCGAAATAGTCGGTCATCTGTGCAAGAAAGTCGGTGCAGGTCACAGCTTGGTACTCCCGTCCTTGCGCTTCAGGTAGCGGCTAAGACGTTCCCGCAACTGCAGCCGCGCACGCAGTAATCTCGACTTGACCGCTGGAACGCTCAGACCCAGCGCCTGAGCTGTCTCTTCGGTCGACAGGTTTTCGATGTCGCGCAGTGTAAAAACGGTGCGAAATCCTGGCGATAAACCTGCGATGGTGCGCTGAAGAATGTCGCCAAGCTCTGACGTGCCGTACTGCTGCTCCGGATCGGGTGTCCAGTCGGCAAAATCACGCGGTATGGACCCCTCTTCCGTCTGCACATCCTGATCCATCGAGACGGTGCGGCTTGTCTTGCGCTTGCGCAGGCGCATCAGGCTTTCATTTACCGCGATCCGCGTCAGCCAGGTAGAGAACTTGCTGTTGCCCTGGAACTGCTCCAGTTTCGTGTACGCCTTCATAAAGACATCCTGCGTAATGTCTTCAGCGTCTTCGCGATTCTGGGTAATGTGCTGGGCAACACGAAAGATCTGGCGATCGTATTGACGGACCAGCTTTTCGTACGCACGAGTGTCGCCGTGGCGAGCTGCATCCACCAGTGCGACGTCGGGGTGAATCTCTTCTGTTCCGGTCTGTTCAATCACAGGCATGCAATGTGACCAGTGTACGTCTGTGGGGCGGCAGGGGCAATGAAGATTGGGTGTGCGCCGTGAAGTGCCGCGCCGTTTTAGCAGAGCTCGTAACCAAGCATGGTTCGTCAGGGTATCGAACTGACCTCTTCCGCTCGCGAACGTCATAGAGTGAAGACGTGAAGCGCCTGCTCTCAACTACGATGTTCCTTGCCTTGGCGTTGCCCCCTTTGGCTTCGGCTGCGATCCGCCATGCTGCGGTGCACCATGTGCCGCCAGCGACAAAATCTTCGCGCAGGGTCGCTCCGAAGGTGGACACGCCTGCACGCGGCCGTGCTGGTAAGAAGGTGAGTGCTGTAGCCGCCGGGAGGGGAAGAGCGGTGGCAGGGAAGCCGTCGCGAGCTACGAGGGGCCTCGGGTCGGAACGGAACGCGTCAGGACGAAATGCGTCGCACGTTCGCACGACGATCATCGCGGCTCCTGCTACGGCGCAAAGTAGACGACTTTTTACGGCCTTCACTGAGACTTCATCCTTACGGCCCATGGCACAGCAGCTTGCCGCATCGCGGTCAGCGGCCGCCTTTGCGGGCGTCCAAAACTACGCCGCCGCGAACCCGGGTGAGCCTGCTTCTGCTGCCTATCTGGCGGTTGGACACGCTTATGTTGCAGACCGTCGCTACGGCGAGGCCGTGACGGCTTACCGCCAGGCGTCTGGCGGCACCGCGCTGCGCGATTACGCAGACTACCTTGGGGCACAGGCTGCCTTGCAGAACCACGATGGCAATACTGCCGTCACGCTGCTGACAGGCTTTGCGGACCGATACCCTGGCAGCATTTTCGTGCCCAGCGCGCCCATCACGCTGGCCAACGCTTACTTGCTGAATAACGACGCACAGGGTGCGTTGCGTGCCCTCTCCTTACTTTCAGGGCAGAAGCGGTCGGGCAGTGCTGACTACCTGCTGACCGAAGCTCGCGCGCACCAGGCAGCGGGCGACAACGCTGCGGCGGCCACCGTATACCGACAGATTTTTGTGCGTTTGCCGTTCTCGCCGGAGGCAGTACAGTCGCGCACCGCATTGCAGGCCATGAATGCCGGTCCATCGGCCGGCGAACGGAAGCTACATGCCGATGCGCTGTTCAACGCAAAGCGGTATGGCGAGGCGGGTGAGGAGTACCACGCCATTGAGCGGGCTGACTCATCGCTGTCGCAGGCTGATCGAAATGCGCTTGAGATCTACGCCGCTGTGTGCGATCTGCGGCTAAAGCATCTGTCACGCCGTGAAGCTGAGGCGTTACCCGATACAGGCGATGACAGCGCAGCACTGAAGCTGTATTTGCTGGCCGAGATTTCGAGAACCGAGGGCGATCAGGCTGGGCATGCCTCTATCCTGCAGCAGATGGAGCAGAAGTTTCCGCACAGCCGTTGGCTTGAGGAGGCGCTGTATTCCGGCGGCAACATGTACCTGATCAAGCGGAATGCTCCCCAGGCGATCGAGCACTACGCAAAGCTGGTCGAGCTCTTTCCGAACAGCACCTACGCACCGTCAGCACACTGGCGGACGGCCTGGCTGAACTACCGGTTGCGGAACATGACCGAAGCAGCGCGGCTCATGGAAGAGCAGATTGCACGCTACCCTTCCAGTTCGGAAGCGCCCACGGCGCTCTACTGGCGAGGTCGGCTCTATGAGGACCTGGAGCGCAACCCGGCGCAGGCTGCGAACTTCTACAACGCGTTATCCACCACGTATCGTAACTACTACTACGCGAACCTGGCGCGCCGGCGCCTGTCTGACATGGGGCCGCAGCAAAGCGTGGCTCCCGCTGCGGCACTGGCGGCAGTTCGCCCCCCCGCACCGCCCACGTTGATTGCGGCACTACCAGAGAATGATCCGCACCTAATCAAGGCGCGCCTGTTGGCGAATGCCGCACTGAACGAGTACATCGCGCCTGAAATTCAGGCGAGCGGCACCAGTTCGCAGTGGGGCTCCCTTGCGGAGGCGCAGATTTACACCAGCTACGGCGAGAACGTCCGTGCGCTGCAGGCTATCAAGCGCAGCGGCCTGTCGTTCTACACGCTGCCCGTCAGTGAAGTGCCGACCGAGTACTGGCACCTGCTGTTTCCAAAGCCATACTGGTCCGACCTGACCGCGTCCGCTGCGGCGCAGGGGCTGGACCCTTACCTGGTCGCGTCGTTGATCCGGCAGGAGAGCGAGTTCAATCCCGGCGCGGTGTCGCGCGCGAATGCCATGGGCCTAATGCAGTTGCTGCCCGCGGTCGGCAAGCAGGAGGCAAAGCGGGTTGGCATGCGTGGTTTCTCCGCCGGCAGCCTGCTGAGTCCTTCGGTCAATCTGAAGTTGGGGACTGCAAACCTACGCCAGGTGCTGGACCGCTACAACGGGACCCCGGAGTACGCACTGGCAGCGTACAACGCCGGGGACGTACCCATACGCAACTGGATGGCGGAAAACAACTACAAGGATCTGCCTGAGTTTGTTGAGTCCATTCCGTACACCGAGACACGCGACTACGTGCAGGCTATCCTGCGCAACCGTGAGATGTACCGGCAACTTTACGGCGGAGCCACGGGCACGCAGGCAAGCCGCTAGCCGCACGCGATACTATCTCGAAGACGTGCGACTTTGTGCACGCAGGAGAAGGTTGGCATGCGTTTGGTTGCAGGTGCAGATTTCGGAACACTGAGCGTCCGGGTGACGCTGCTCGACAGCGAGCAGGGCCGGCTTGGGACAGCGTCAGCCACTTATCCGTTGCACCGCAAGCGCGAAGACCCCGACTTCGCGACACAATCGCACCAGAACCAGATGGACGCGCTTGCGCAGGCGATGCGTGCTGTTCTGGCACAAACCGGCAACTCTGGCGACGACGTGGAGGCTATCGCGCTCGACACCACTGGGTCGAGCGTCGTTCCGGTCGACGCGCAGATGCAGCCGCTCGGTGAGTATTACCTGTGGTGCGACCACCGCGCGCAGCAGGAGGCAGAGCAGATCACCGTGCTGGCCCACGAGCAGGGGCTGGAGGCAATCGAGTGGTGTGGCGGCGTGTACTCGCACGAGTGGGGTTTTGCAAAGCTGCTGCACTGGCTTCGGCACAACCCTGACCAGCGCGCACAGTTCGCGTCTGCCTTCGAACATTGCGACATGGTGGCGGCGACCCTGTGCGGCATTACCGATCCCGCGCTGGTTAAGCGAAGCGCCTGTGCGGCGGGTCACAAATGGATGTGGAATCCGAAGTGGGGCGGCTTTCCCACGCAGGAGTTCCTGTCTTCCGTGGACCCACTGCTCGATGGTGTTCGCGAGAAACTTGCTGGTGAAGTGCTCACCTCTAACCAGCTTGCCGGGCACCTGTCGCCGGCATGGGCCGAACGGCTGGGCCTGCGAGCGGGTATACCAATTCCGGTGGGTGCCTTCGATGCCCACTGGGACGCGATCGGTGCGGGTTGCCGGGAAGGGGACGTCGTCAATGTGGTGGGCACGTCGACCTGCATCATCGCCATGGGCCATGAAAAGCGGCTGATTCCAGGCGTCTGTGGCGTTGTGCCCGGCAGCGTGCATCCGGCATATACCGGCATTGAAGCGGGGCTGTCGGCTGTCGGCGACATCTTCGAGGCCATCGCGCGGCGGGCAGGCACTGACGTAGGCACGCTGGCACAGGGGCTAGAGACCTATTGTGCGGGCCAAACCGGCCTGATGCGGCTGACGTGGGATAACGGCGACCGCACGGTACTGGTCCGCAGCGATCTGGGTGGTATCACGCTGGGGTGGAACCTGCTGCACACCGCGCAGGACGAGCTTTTCGCGGCGATTGAGGGAACCGCCTTTCATACGCGCATCATCCTTGATCGCCTGGCGGAGTTCGGGGTTCCCATTGAGCGAGTGATCAACGCCGGCGGCATCCCGCAGAACAACAGCGTGTTGAACCAGGTCTATGCGAATGTGCTGAACAAGCCGGTGCTGGTGCCAGACTCCACGCCGACCAGCATTGGATCCGGCATCTTCGCGCAGCTTGCCGCAGGGATCTTCCCAACCATTGAAGCAGCCCAGCAGCAGATGTGTCCTGGGCACAGGGTTTACCTGCCGCAAACTGCCGCGGTAGCGCAATATGAGGAACTGTACGGGCTGTATCGTGACGTTTACTTCGCGTTTGGCAGGGAGGGCACTACGCCACCCCTGGCGCGCGTTCTGCGCTCGCTGCGCACAGTCGCTTTTCGTGCACGCCAGCATGTATAAGGATTAGCTGCCACTTATTTCGGAACAAGGAATTTATGTCTGTCTTAGCATTCGCCGTATCGCGGCAGCTGACCCAGCTTCATGCGGTCGACATCCTCATCCTGGCGCTCTACTTCGTCATCGTGATCTTCATTGGCTTTTACGTGAAGGGCTCTACGAATACGAGTGAAGAGTTCTTCCTTGCTGGTCGCGAGATGAGCGCATGGATCGCCGGACTCAGCTTCGTTTCTGCAAACCTCGGTTCGCTGGAGCTGATGGGATGGGCCGGTTCGGCCTACCAGTACGGCATCCTTGCCATGCACTGGTATTGGATCGGCGCTATCCCGGCGATGCTGTTCCTCGGCATTGTGATGATGCCGTTCTATTACATCTCCAAGACCCATTCGGTTCCGGGCTATTTGAAGCTGCGCTTTGGCGAGGGCGCGCGGGCACTTAGCGCGGGCAGCTTTGCGCTGATGACCATCCTGATGTCAGGCGTGAATATGTACGCCATGGCTGTCGTCATGCAGACGGTGCTGGGCTGGAACATGACGTTTTCCATCTGGGTGGGTGCCGTTACCGTGGCGGTCTACGTCATGCTGGGCGGCCTGCGTTCGGCCATCATCAATGAGGTTCTGCAGTTCGTCCTCATCTGGGCAGGCGCCGCGCTTATCCCCATCCTGGGCCTGATCGAGGCGGGTGGCTGGACCAACCTGAAAGCGCAGATCGCTCACAATGTCGGCTCCACCGACTACACCCATTTATGGTCGACCCTGGGAACGTTCAAGGGTAACCCCATGGGCATTCACTGGACAGGCATTGTCTTCGGTCTGGCTGGCGTGATCTCGTTTGGTTACTGGACCACCGACTTCCTGGTTGTTCAGCGTGTACTCAGCGCGAACAACCTTCGCTCGGCAAAGCTCGCTCCGGTGATCGGTGCAGCGTTCAAGATGGCCGTGCCCTTCATCGTCATCGTTCCGGGTCTGCTGGCACTGGCCGTGCTGAAGAACGGTGACGGCAGTGCGATGCACCTGGTCGCAGGTGACGTGGCGAAAGCTACCGGGCAGCATGCGTACGACGAAGTGCTGCCGCTGATGCTGATTCGATACTGCGGTCCAGGTTTGCTGGGATTGGGAATTACCGCACTGGTTGCAGGCTTCATGAGCGGCATGGCTGGTAACGTAAGCGCCTTTTCCACGGTCTGGACGTATGACCTGTACGGCGCCTACATCAATAAGAAAGCCAGCGATAAGCACTACGTCGCCATGGGCCGCTGGTCTACCGTGATTGGCATGCTGATTTCGATCGGCACTGCCTACCTTGTGGCGCATGCCAGCTCCATCATGGATTATGTGCAGTCGCTGTTCTCGTTCTTTATCGCGCCGTTGTTTGGCACGGTTATCCTGGGCATGCTGTGGAAACGAGCCACGAAAGAGGGCGGTTTTTGGGGCTTGCTTGCAGGCACATTAAGCTCCATCGGCATGTTCGCGTATGTGCAAACCGGCGGCAAGGCTGCGCTCGCGCGCATCGCGCTGTCATCGGACGCGCAGCCGATGGCTGAGAATATGTATCGCGCGCTGTGGAGTTGGTTGATCTGCGTGGCTGTCACCGTCGCGGTTAGCCTGGTCACCAAGCCAAAGACTGACGCGGAGCTGAATGGCCTGGTGTACGGCGCGACCGTCATGCCAGACGACGGTTCGAAGACACTTTGGCAAAAGCCTGTTTTCTGGGCCGGCGTCGTCAGTGTGGTCTTTATCGCTTTGAACATCGTGTTCTTCTAACGGGGTCGAACACAGGAGAAGGTTATGGCAGAAGGTACAGGGCGTGGTGAAGCTCTCTCAATCTGGTTCTTTGTCGGCATCATGACGCTGACGTACGGCGTAGTGCTCTTCTTTTATGGTGCCTGGGCATGGTTCGGCGGACATGAAGCGCCGACCGTGCTGCACCAGCTACATCCCACGTTTTGGTGGGGCGTACTGCTGACTGTTTTTGGAAGCTTCTACACACTGCGGTTCCGTCCGACATCGCACAGCAAGGATGAGGTCTAAACGGAGCATGACAAATTTGAAGCAACTCGAAATCTGGTTTGTAACCGGCAGCCAGCATCTGTACGGTGCAGAGACCCTGGCGAAGGTCGCGTCTAATTCACAGGCGATTGCCGCTTCGCTCGACGGTGAAGCAACCATGCCGTGCCGCGTAATTTTCAAGCCGGTGCTGACGACACCGGATGAGATCCGCTCTCTTTGCCGCGAGGCGAATAATAGCGAACTCTGCATCGGCCTGATGTTCTGGATGCACACCTTCTCGCCGGCAAAGATGTGGATTGCCGGCCTGCAACTGCTGAATAAACCATTCGTCCACCTGCATACGCAGTTCAATCAGGCTTTGCCATGGTCGACCATCGACATGGACTTCATGAACCTGAATCAGGCAGCGCATGGCGACCGCGAGTTCGGTTTCATCACTGCGCGCTTGCGGCTGCCTCGCAAGGTCGTAGTCGGCCACTGGAAAGATGCGGAGACGGTCGGCGGACTGGCGACCTGGGTTCGCGCAGCCGTTGGCTGGCATGAATCGCAACACCTGAAGGTAGCCCGTTTCGGCGATAACATGCGGCAGGTTGCCGTGACTGAGGGCAACAAGGTATCTGCCGAGGCGGTCTTCGGTTACAGCGTCAACGGCTACGGCGTGGGCGATCTGGTTGCGCGCGTGGAACAGTTCAGCGACGCCGAGGCAGACTCGCTGGTGTCGACTTACCGTGAGCAATACGTCATCGCCCCCGAACACGATCGAGCGGACAGTCTTCGCGTTGCCGCAAAGCTTGAACTTGGCCTGCGAGCCTTCCTCGAAGAGGGTGGCTTCGGTGCCTTCACGGACACCTTCGAAGACCTGCACGGCATGGGGCAGTTGCCTGGCATCGCAGTGCAGCGGCTGATGGCGGACGGCTACGGCTTTGCCGGTGAAGGGGACTGGAAGACCGCGGCGCTGGTACGCATCATGAAGGCGATGGCGGCAGGCCTTCCAGGTGGAACCTCGTTTATGGAGGATTACACTTACGATTTCTCCGGCACGCCAAAGGTGCTGGGCTCGCACATGCTCGAGATCTGCCCTAGCATCGCGGCAGACAAGCCGCACGTGCAGGTCCACCCACTTGGCATCGGCGGCAAGGCGGATCCGGCGCGTCTGGTTTTTACGGCTCCCAACGGTCCGGCCGTTGTTGCTACGATCATCGATATGGGTGACCGTTTTCGCATGATCGTTAACGAAGTCGATGTGGTGCAGCCAGACCAGCCATTGCCAAACCTGCCGGTGGCGCAAGCCGTCTGGCTGCCGAAACCAAGTCTGCGGGTAGCCGCCGCCGCGTGGATCTATGCAGGCGGTGCACATCACACAGGCTTCTCCCAGGCGTTGACCACAGAGCACCTCGAGGACTTCGCAGAAATTGCAGGTGTGGAGCTGATCGTCATCGACGACAGTACGAAGCTACGTGAGCTGCGCCGTCAGTTGCACGAAGGCAGGGCGTAGTCATGTTGCTCGCAAAGCTGCGTGAAGAGGTTTTGGAAGCCAACCTTGAGTTAGTGCGCAAGGGTCTGGTGCTGTACACCTTTGGCAATGCATCGGGCGTCGACCGCGAACAGGGGCTGATGGTCATCAAGCCATCCGGCGTCGACTACGATCACCTGACGCCGCAGAAAATGGTCGTGACCGACCTGAACGGCGTTACGGTCGAGGGCGACCTGCGACCATCGTCCGATCTCGATACGCACTCGCTGCTTTATCGCGAGTTTCCAACGATTGGCGCGGTGGTACACACCCATTCGGAGTTTGCCACCAGCTTCTCGCAGGCAGGGCTGCCGATTCCACCGTTCGGCACTACCCATGCCGACTACTTCCATGGTCCGGTGCCAGTCACAGCCCTGCTCACTGACGAGGCAATCGGGGGCCGTTACGTACATGAGACGGGAGTCGCTATCGTAAAGCGCTTCAGGCCGGGTGGTCCCGAAAGAGACATCGACCCACTTGCCGTGCCGGCGTGCCTGGTGCATGGGCACGCGCCGTTCGTGTGGGGAAAGACGCCGCATGATGCGGCACACAATGCAGTAGTTCTCGAGGCTGTCGCGCGCATGGCCTTTCGCACCATCTCACTGCAGGCGAATGCGGTCGAGGTTTCTCAGGCGCTGCTTGACCGCCATTACTACCGCAAGCACGGAGCGCAGGCGACTTACGGTCAGTCCTAGTTCTGAGCGTCCGCATTGCTTGCCTGGGCCTTCGCCAAGGGGTTGTCGAAATCAAAGCCGAACAGGCGAGGGTTCTCGCCGATGACCGCGGCAGCCACGATGCGGAAGACGTAATCGTAGGTTTCCTTTGGTACCTGTTCGCGGTGTTGCTTCATCAGCTTCCAGAAGTTGCGGTCACGCGGGTTGGGCGGCAGCGTGCGTACCAGACGTAGGACCTGCGGCTGGCCCCAGTTGTAGCAGGCCATCACAAGCAGGCCTGACGCCTCGGCGTCCTTGCCGTAGAGGTCTTTCAGGTACTTGCCAGCTGCTTCGGTTTCGCGCTCGTAGTTGGTCCGCTCATCTTTCCCATCCGGCAACTGTTCGTCCAGCAGCGGCCCGAGCTTCAGACCATAGTGAATCGCCGTAGCCGGCATAAACTGCCACATGCCTTTGGGTATGCCGACGCCTGTGACCGGACCACTTACGTCTGCCTTGAAATCGCTCTCCTGCATGGCGAGGTAGAAGAACTGCGGCGGAAGATTTTGCCGCACCATCTCCCTGGCGATGCGGTCGGTGTAGCCGTTCTGTGTGGCGGTTCGAATGTTGCTGGCGTAGCGGGTCGAAGACTGCCAGTACTTGATATAGCGCTCAACTTCTGACTTGAAGTCCTTTGGCATGTCGACTTCACACTCACCGAAGATGCGTGCCACCCGCAGGATCAGCCGGTCCTGCTCCTTCATGCCGGGCTCGTAGATGTGCATGCTGGCCAGGAAGGTGTTGTAGCTGTCCTCCATCTGCACGCGCTGGTCCTCAATCGCTCGTAGCTGGTTGCGCATCTGCGGGCTGCCAGACGCATTCACGGCCTCCTGCAGGTTCGCGATCTCCACATCCAGTCCCTTCACGGAGTAAAACATCTGCTCCGCGATTTGCCGCTGGCGGTTTGCCTTGCGGTACTGCAGCAGGCCAAAGCCGGCGAGCGCAACCATCAGGATGCAGAGCGAGAGAATGACCCCGCCGAACTTGCGCTTCTGCTTGCTCTGCACCTGTGCGAATGCCGAGCGGATGAACATGGTGTGTTCACCAGCCGTGTCGCCTTCCTGCAATTTGCCAAAGTATCGCTCCACGTTGAGCTTCGCAGATGAAGGCGCAGACCCCAGGGTGGCGGGGGAGATTACTGGCGACGGCAGAGAAAGGGCAACGGGTGCGGGAACCGGTTGGGTCGCCTGCAGGTAGAAGTTGAGGTCAAGGCCATGCACACCGAGACGCACAACGCTGCCGTTTGACAGCGGTATGCGAGTGACCCGCGCGCCCTGCACGATCAAGCCGTTGCTGCTGTTCAGGTCTTCGATCCACCACGTGTCACCCTCGGGCAACACTCGGGCGTGCACACGGCTGACGTGCTGGTCTTGAAGGCTGATCTCGCAGTCGTCCGCTCGCCCGATGCGGGATGCGGCTGAAAGTCGAAACTCTTTCAGGCTGCCTGATTGCAGCACGGTGAGAATGAGCAAAGGTGGCATTCTGTCCTTCCGGGTGCAGTACCAGCAGGTTGATCGGCATACGAGGGAGTGGTGGAGGAATCTGCATGACCGCAGCTTAGCGGCCGACGGTACCCGTGCCTACAGTAATCTGGGTCGCGCCAGCCTGCGACGACAGCGCAATGGCGGTTGCCGCCGCAGCAAACCCAGCCAGCCCAAGCGTGCTTGTCGTCAGTGTTGGGTGGTCTGCCGAGTACTGCTTCAACCGACCAAACTTGCCAGCCGTGGAGAAGTTGGTCTGGTGGATAAAGATTTCTGCCTGCAGCGTGGCAAGGGTTGCAACCACCTGAATCTGTAGGTTTCCGGTCTGGCGCGTTAACTGGAAGCCGCGGCCAACGGCTCGGCCGTCTGTGCCAGTTCGGACCGTCAGTCTGGAAAGGCCTGAGAAGTTTGCACCCGCCGGGCTGTTACCTGGGATGGCGAACAGCACCAAAGCCCCGGCAACGGGCTTGTGATTTTCATCCTCGACCTGAACGATGGGTTCGCGTGCGGTGCGTGCGCGAACGTCATTCAACTCACCTTCGCCCTCAAGAATCGAGATGATGAGTGCCTTCGGGGCGGCGCTGGCCACAGCGCCCGTAGCGGATTGTGCACCTATTACTCCGGATGGAATTAAGGCGCAGCAGAGCGCCAGGCTCACGCTGGTTCTTATCGCAAAGTTCAAAGACGAGCCTCGCTGTTCTGCACGGACGCAACGCTTCCGGCCCCCGTCATTTGCCACCTGCCGTTACCAGGCTGGGAATACCCGGGACAAACTGGACAGGGAAGCCAGCACGGGAGGCATCCGCAATCCATAGTGGGCCGTCCTGAAGGGCGGTTAATCGAAAAGCTCCATCGCCGTTCAGCTGAGCGACCAACGCGGGCTGGCAGGTACACGTGGAGAGCTGAGCAGCGGTGCCGCCGGTCAGGTCGATGCGAACGGCGCTTTGCTCAGCACCGTTTGCAACAACCGCCCAGCGAGCTGTGCGCGAGGTGCCAATGGAAGCTGGCGTCTTCAGCAGGCCGCCGGTTGGTACCGTCGTAACGCCGGGGCTGGTCGATGCAGACTGAACGCGGAGAAGTCGGTTGCCAGGTGCGTCGCCCAGCAACAGGTCGTCTGTTCCCGCAAGGAACGCCATGCCGCCAATACCACGCATTCCAGCAGCGACTGAAACGGACTGCCCGGTGACAGGCGATACCTGAATGGAAACGCCATTGGCGGAAGTGAAAGCGGCCGCTACGTTGCCTGAGTCGTTCACGGCAGCGTCCAGCATGGGCCCGGCAAAAGTCGTAGACCGAAGTTGCAGGTTGCCGGACAGGTTTGCGATGACCGTAGCGCTACTCGAACCGGGCGCGAACACAAGCGCAAAGGTGCCCAGTGGCGCAAACACAATCCTCGAGCGGTCAGCCGCCTTCATTGCGAGGAGCACTGGTGCCCCGCCGGGTAGCGCCATGGAGTATACGCTCTGATTCTCACCGAGCAGGATGGCGTATCGCCCCGCTGCATCGGTCGCTGCTAAGTCATACGCGGCAGCGGGTACGACGCTTTGGCCCAGTTGGGCTGCACCAGGAATACCGAGGATCGGTCGCAGCGTGCGGTCAGCCTGGCTCCACGCATAGCCAAGGTTTGGCGCTGCGGAGACGCTCAGCAGAGAGGTGGGGACGCCTGCCGTGGATGCACTGCGCACGCCGGCACCACACCCGCAAAGCGCGAGAACAAGCGTGGTAAGCAGCGACGCAGACACTTGCCTGTCGCAGTTCGATCGTAAACGTGGCAACTGCATCTGGTATGCCCCGGAGCGTGGGTTATGGTGATTGCTTTCGCAACAGTAAGGTACTCGCGGCTTTGAGCAGCGTCAAGGTAAAACGAGGGAGTTCCGGCGTCTGCCCGGTGGGCAGGACGTTGGGCTGATTCGCCCCTGAAGGGGAGCGTTGGACGCTGTCACAACTGGTAAATCCAAACCCGCTCGGTGATGCAGTTCAGTAGATATCCGCGTTTGTGAGTGGCGGGCAGGTCGGGGCCGGGCACACGATCTAGAAATCGTGCTGCTGTCCGATAGGGACATAGAACGTATGAACAGCAGCCGAAGTCGGAGACCTGTGGTGCAACCAGGGTGGGGTGAGGATGTTAGGGACGGATTGATCAGTGATCCGTCGCTGCAGCGTAGCCAGTTGCTTGCCGTGTGGGGTGGCGTGCTGCTGGCAGTACTCGCGATTGCTGGCGAATCGACCGCTGGTATGAGCCATGCTCATACAGGAGTCTGGTTGCACAAGCTGCTCGGCTCTCACCTAGACTCGGGCGCGCTGAACCGAGTGAACACAGCGCTTCGAAAGAGTGGCCACTTGATCGGCTATGGCATGGTGGGCCTGATGACTTTTCACGCGGTCCAAATCACGGCAACGCTGCGAAAAGCTGCGCAACCGTTGTGCAACATGAAGCAGGTGGCAGCTGTTGCAGGCGTCCTTTTTACTTTCTTTCTAGCTGTATGCGACGAGGTGCATCAGCGCTACCTGCCCGGTCGGACCGCTTCCATCCGCGACGTCGTGCTCGATACCTGCGGAGCGATTCTGTTCCTTGCCGCAGCTGAATTCATCCCGTGGCGGCAGTACATCACGACGGTGCAGAGCCGGTCCTGTTCAGTGCCGGCGCCGATCAGCGCGTAGAGATCCTCGTTCGTACACGACATGAATCGAGTGTCCCTGGAAGTGCCACTTCCTCGAGTAACGTCTCGTGTTTGTTCATGTGGATCTTTCAGCCGGAGAACCCATCGGCCTTGAGCAGCTAACGTCAGCGGGCGCGAGTGTAGGGCTGAGACACGCAACCAATTGTTTTCCGTTATGCAGCGAGTGTGCCCTGGAGGAGTTCACCCCTCCCAGGGCACATAGCGTTAAGCGATCTGTAAGCTAATCGCCGTAACGCTGGCGGGTGGGAACGTGTGCATCAGCCTGCCGCTGTTCACGGAGCCGATCGTCGCTGTCGTCGTCTTTACGACGTCAGGCTGTGCAAATGTGTTGTGGTCATGAATATCGTGCGAGGCAAGCTGTGTGCCGCTGGCCGAGACAATGGAAGCTCCGCGCAGGAAGATTTCCGTGGTCATGGGCCGGTCGATATGCGGATTAACGACGGTAAGCGTGACCACCTTGCCGCCGCCCGTGGCAGATAGCGAAGCCGAACCGCTAAGGCCCGCCAGGCTCTCTACCGGCGCCAGTTGCCCGATGTAGCTGTTGCCGCCAACTTGTATCGGTGTCTTGCCCAGGGGGTTATCAATCGACGAAGCCGTAAACTCCGTCCGCAGCGCGGTCGCACCCTGATGGGGAAGGTACATCTTGAAGATCTCAAAGGTCGGCGTCAGAACGAACTTGTCCTCCTGCGCCAGCATGAGTGAGTGAATGCAGTTGATGCTTTGTGCCACCGCTGCGACCGCCACCTTGTCCGCATGTCGCTGGAAGATATCAAAGGTAATGCCGGTCAGCAACGCATCCCGCATGGTCGACTGCTGCGACAGGTTGTAATTCGGTCCGAGCTGCGTGCCTTTGCCGTACCAGGCGCCCCACTCGTCCACTACAAGTTTTACGCTTGGCTGGCCGGGGGTGTTGCCCATAGCGCGCCAATGGTCCGTTACCACTTTTTCCATCAGGCTGCCACGCGTAAGCAGGTCATAGAAGTCGTCATTGCTGAACTTCAGGGCGTCGCCTTCGGCAAACTTGCTGGCGCTGCCTGACGTGTAGTAGTGGACTGACAGTCCCCACAGCTTGCGCGCTTCAGGATTTGCATACAGCGCTTTGAACAGGCGAGAGGTCCAGTCCACGTCATCGCCGTTCGGCCCTACGGCCACGAAGCGCAGGGGGGGTTCGCTATAACTCGGCGTCCAGGCGGTGTAGCGACGGAAAGCCGCGGCATACTCCTCTGGCGTCATGTTGCCGCCGCAGCCCCAGCTCTCGTTGCCGACGCCCCACAGGCCCACGTCGAATGGCTTCACATCACCATTGGCAGCACGCTTCAGCGCCAGAGCGCTTGGCTGGGCGGGTGCCGCGGAGTGCGACGGCAGGTTTCCGGCAGGTGCGTTGCAGTATTCGATTTCTTCGTAGAAGTCGCGTGCCGGCTGGCTTCGCAGATTCGCCGCAAGGTAGGGCTTGCAATCGATCTGGCGGCAGGTTTCCATGAACTCATGCAGGCCGTATTGATTCGATTCCTGCTGATCCCAGAAGGCAGCCCGTGCAGGGCGGCTGGCCCGTGGACCTATGCCGTCGTGCCAGTCGTAGGAGTCGGCAAAGCAGCCCCCCGGCCAGCGCAGAACGGGTGCCTTGACGGCGCGCATCGCATCCACGAACGCCGTACGAATGCCGTTCTTATTTGCAATCTTTGACTTCGGCCCAACCCAGACGCCGTCATAGATCACGCCGCCCAGGTGCTCAATGAAGTGCGAGTAGATTTCTGGCGAGATTGTCGCAATCGTAGCTGCGGGCAGGATCTCGATGTGTGCATCAACCTGCGTCGACTGGCTCGCGAGAGGCATGCGTGCAAGGCCTGCCGCAGAGGCTGCCAGGGCAGAGCGCTTGAGAAAAGTTCGCCGGGTCTGCAAAGAATCGTTCATCTTCCTGTTCCTGTCTGGTTGAGAAATGCCGAATGCAATCGGTGCACGGACGCCTCGTCCTTGCACAAAAGCGTTGCAGGTATCCGCAAAGTATAAGGTCCGGCGATGACAAAACTCATCATCTGCACCACGGTTCGTGTTGCTGTGACCGAACAGCAATCTGCCACCAAGCCCCGGGCGGCTTGATGTCGCTTCCATGCGCTGCCTCTATCGTCAAAACTACCGCATGGCACGGTGAAGCATTTTGAAACAGCAGCCGATAAGCCAAGGGATGACGCTCTCAGCAGAAGTTCGTTTTGCCCGGCTTTTTAATCGCTCATGGTCGCTGCGAGCAGTGTTGTGCCTCGCAATGGCCGCCTGCTTGCCAGCCTTCTCGCAGCGGCTGCAACAGCTGCCCGCAGCTGTGGCTGTGGGCAGCTCGAGCAACGGCTCCGTGACGATCACGTTCAGCACGACAGGCGTGGTAAGAACCTTTACTGCCTTGTCCGGAGGCAGTACGAACGGTGACTTTGCGCTGACATCGGGCGGCACTTGCGTCACGTCACATCAGTACTCCGCGGGCGCGCAGTGTGCGGTTGCGGTCCGCTTTGCGCCGAGTTATCCCGGGGTACGAAGCGGTGCGGTTCTGGCGAAAGACTCTGGCGGGAACCTGCTTGCCATCGGCCTGGTAAGTGGCCTTGCCACGGGTGGCCTGCCCATGTTGCTGCCGGGTACCGCGAACACCTTTGTAGGCCAGGGCGACTGGACGTACGCGGGT
>JBPBQP010000086.1:0-18237 GCA_050954745.1 Janthinobacterium lividum
TGCCGGCCGTATGCACCCGCACCGGTTGCGAAGTAGAGCGGTAGCACGCCCAGGATGAAGGCAAAGCTCGTCATCAGGATGGGCCGCAGACGGAGCTCGGACGCCTCAATGGCAGAGTCGATGATGTTCTTGCCGCGCTTCCGAATGTCCTCTGCAAACTCCACGATCAGGATCGAGTTTTTTGCGGAAAGACCAATCAGCATCACCAGTCCGATCTGCACGTACACATCGTCGTTCAGGCCGCGCAGGCTCACCAGTGACAGTGCGCCCAGAACTGCGGTTGGTACTGCCAGAAGGATGATGAAGGGCAGCGCAAAGCTCTCATACTGCGCTGACAGTGTCAGGTAAACGACCAGCAATCCGAGACCGAAGATAATGACTGCCTTGCCGCCGGCTTCCACTTCTTCCAGTGCCAGGCCGGTCCAGGAATAAGTCATACCCTGCAGCTTGTACTTGTTGAACGCGGCCTGCATGGCCGTGAGGCCCTGCCCGGAGGACAGCCCAACTGCCTGTGAACCGTCGATTTCAGCCGCACGGAAGATGTTGTAGTGATTGATGACCTGGGGACCGCTGGTTTCAAGGATCGAGACCAGGTTCCCGAGCGGAACCATCTGTCCTGTATCCGACCGCACGTAAAACTGGCGCAGGTCCTGTGTGTTGCGACGCGCACTTTGGTCAGCTTGCACGTAGGCGCGGTACGAGCGGTTGTTGAAGTCGAAATCATTCACATAGCTGGAACCCATGAACGTGTTTAACGACGACGTGATCTGCGACAGCGGAACGCCAATTGCCTTTGCCTTCTCACGATCAATCGTCACAAAAACCTGAGGATCATTCGAGCGAAAGGTCGTATTCAGGTTCATCAAGCCAGAGTTCGGCTGGAAGCCTTCGGCAACCAGTTCATGCGCCACCTTGTCGATGTCGCCGAAAGTGTTTCGGCCGCTATCCTGCAGCATGAACTGGAAACCGCCCACGGTGCCGACGCCCGCAATCGCCGGTGGTTCCGCCGCAAACAGTACGCCGCCTGGCACACCGAATAGCTTCGGCGCAATCCGCAGCACGATGGAATGCGCATCGTGACCTGCACCCAACTTGGTGCGCTCATCCACAGGCTTCAACGGCGCGAAGATCAGGCCGGAGTTGGGTGAGGATCCACCCGAGAGCGAGAAACCCATGATGGAAAAGGTCGCGGCGATGTCCGGGTCTTGCCGCGCCAGCGCAGTGCCCCGTTCTGCAACTTCGGTGGTGTACGCCAGGGAAGCTCCCGGCGGCGTCTGCACGATGATTAAGAAGTAGCCCTGGTCTTCCTGCGGTACAAAAGCGGTCGGCACATGGGTGTACATGTATGCCGTTGCACCCAGCGATCCAAGGAAGAAGACCACCACAACATAGCGCCAGCGAACCACAAACGTGACGGCTGCGGCATAGGCGGAGATAAGTCGCTTAAGCCCTGCTTCGAACCAGCCCACCGGCTTGCCCAGCCAGCTGCCCAGAGGCCCGAAGATCTTCGGCAACAACTGCTTATCGCGGTGCAGCAGGATGGCAGAGAGCGCGGGTGTCAACGTAAGTGCGTTAAACGCAGAAATTGCGATTGCGAACGCAATGGTCAAAGAGAACTGCTTATACAGAATGCCGGTCGTGCCTGGAAAAAAGCTGACCGGGATAAACACGGAAATCAGCACAAGCGAAGTCGCAATGACAGCGCTGGTCACTTCGGCCATGGCAATGCTGGTTGCCTGGTGGGCGTCTGCAACGCCTTCTTCCAGGTGTCGCTGTACATTTTCGATGACGACGATTGCGTCATCGACCACGAGGCCAGTCGCCAGCGTAATGCCGAACAAGGTCAGCGAGTTGATGGAAAAGCCAAAGATCTTGATGAATGCAAAGGTACCGATGAGCGAAACCGGAATGGTAATGGCCGGGATGATGGTGGAGCGCCAATCCTGCAGGAAGAGGAAGATCACTGCAATGACGATCAGGATTGCCTCAAAGATGGTGACCACCACTTCATGCACGGAGTCGCCGATGACCAGCGTCGTATCAACCGCGATGTAATCCTTCAGGCCGGGTGGAAAGGACTTCTCCAACTCGGTTAAGACGGCTCGGCACTTCTTATCCACATCCAGCGCATTTGCGTTGGACAGCTGCTGCACACCGATGCCGACTGCACGGCCACCGACGTTGCCAAAGTGGAAGCGGAGGTCGGTGTTGTAGTTTTCCGCGCCCAGCTCTGCGCGCCCCACGTCCTTCATCAGAACCAGGCCGCCAAGGTTGCTGTTGTTTTTCAGAATGATGTTGTCGAATTGACGCGGATCGCTGAGTCGGCCAACTACGCGCACCGACATCTGGTAACTCTGCCTGTCGTCAGAGGGCGGCTGGCCAAGCTGGCCTGCGGCTACTTCTACGTTCTGCTCAGACAGTGCGTTCGTGACATCCAGCGCAGTCAGCTGGCGTGCAGCCAGTTTGGCTGGGTCAAGCCAGATGCGCATGGCGTACTTGCGCTCACCGAAGATAACAACATCGCCCACGCCGGGTACACGCTTCAGCGCGTCCTTGACGTACACGTCCAGGTAGTTCGACACAAAGTCCTGAGACAGGCTGTTATCCGGGGAAAGGAAGCCCGCGGCAAAGACGAAGTTACTATTCGCCTTGGTAATGCTGATGCCGGTCGCGGTGACCGTTGCGGGTAGACGGCCCTGCGCCGTGGCTACACGATTCTGCACATCGACGGCTGCAATCGAAAGGTCATAGCCGGTATTGAACGTCACTGTAATGGACGAAGTGCCGTCGTTCGAACTCGTCGAACTCATGTACCGCATGCCTTCAACGCCGTTGATGGCGGTTTCCAGAGGAATGGTTACCGCCGACTCCACCACCTCTGAATTAGCGCCAACGTAGTTACAGGAAACAATGACCTGTGGTGGCGCCAGCTGCGGGTACAGCGAGATGGGGAGCGACGGTATTGACACCGCACCCGCCAGCACAATGAGCAGCGCGCACACGGTGGCGAAGATAGGCCGCTTAATGAAGAACTCAACCATGACTTACTTTCCTGCTGCGCCAATCCGCAGAACGGCTGGCTGTAAACGCAGTCCTAGCTTTGTGGACTTACGGGTGCGCCTTCCTGCAGAAACTGCAGGCCAGACAGAATCACGCGGTCACCGGGCTTCAAGCCAGAGAGCACGGGATAATTATTTCCAATGGGGTCGCCCAGGGTAACGCCCGCAAGGTGGGCTGCGTACCCGTTGCCGCGCGGTACCGCGAGGTACACGAACGATGCCCCGCCGATCTTTGTTACAGCGAGCACAGGAACGGTTGGCGCAGACTGGTTGTTCCATGTAACGCGTGCGTTGACAATCTGCTGGTTCCGCAAATTTCCCGAGGCTGACACGGGTGCCTTGGCAAGAATGCTCTGCGTGGCGGTGTCGACCTGCGGCGATACAAAGTAAACCGCGGTCTTCATCAGCGAGTGACCGGCGTTATCCAGCAGTTCGACTGGCAGGTTGTTATGGACCAGTGAAGAACGTTCGGTCGGCAGGTAGATGTAGGCTTCCAGGTCGCGGTCTTCATCCACCGTCGTCAGCATGGTGGTGGGGGAAACGTAGTCGCCCTGGTGAACTGGAATGTCACCGACGATGCCGGCGAAGGGTGCACGCACCTGGTAGTAGGCAAGCTGCTCACGCTGCGTGCGCGTGGATGCCACGGCCGCGTTGTAAGCACCCTGCGTGCTTCCAAAGGATTGCGTCGCCAGGTCGTAGGCCTGCTTCGAGATCACGCCTGCTTCGAACAACTGACGCTGCCGTTCCACGTCAGCCCGGTTGTACTGGTACTGCGATTTCTGCTGCAGTTCGGTGGCAACACCCTGCTGCACGGTGGCCTGCTGTTTGAGCGGATCGATCTGCAGCAGGAGTTCGCCTGCCTTCACACTCTGGCCGCTGTGCACCAGAATGCGCGTAATGCGACCATCAACCTGGGGCTGCAGCGTAGTTGTACGGCGGCTCTTGATGGTGGCGACATAGGTGTCGCTGACGGGCACACTGCTGAGGGAGACGGGCAGCACGGCGACCGGCGTCGGTTGCGGTGCGGGCGGCGGCGCGGGCTTTGAGCAGCCGGCGACGCCAAGTACAAGCAGCGCGGTAGCGGCCGCGGTCAACGCGCATTGCATCGCAGAGCAGGGCATGGGATAGGTCTTTTCCAAGTTCAACTCTCTTCGTGAAAGCAAGCGAAACTCCTGTAGCGTCGGTGCGATTTCGCCAATCGCGTGGCTTGCATCCTGTGTAGTGTTCTCTAAGCAGATGAACGCAACGCCGTTTCGGATGCGGCAAAAGCGAGGCCCCATGGTGTTTGCAGGGCCATATTGAACCTTGATAACGGTGAAAGATAAAGCATCTCCTGCTTACATTTGCCGCAAAGGCAAGCAGGTCAAATGCTTGCGAGCCGCGCAAAAACGATGAGCCAGGCCCGAAGGCCCGGCTCGTCAATGGAAGCGTGTGCGGTGCTTTTAGGAAATGGCGTGGAGGTATTTGTAGTCGACGGCCGCCGCCTGCATGGCTGGCATGCGAGCGTAGGGGCCTTCCTGCTCCACAAAGATGTGCTCGATGCCGGCACTCTTCACGCCCGCAAAAATCTCCTTGTAGTTCACGACTCCCTGGCCAATCTCTGCACCCTCGGGACGAATGGGGCCGCCGGTGCTGGCACCCTTCGCGTAAGGAATGAAGTCCTTGATGTGCAGCATTTTGATGCGGCCCGGGTAGCGCTTGACGTAGTCTGCGGGCTTGTAACCGGCGACGGTCATCCAGCCGCAGTCAACCTCGAAGCTCACCAGATTTTTGTCCGTGTGGGTCAACAGGTAGTCATAGCCAGGCTTTTCGCCGTCCATGGCGAATTCCATGGTGTGGTTGTGCGCGCAGAACTTCAGACCTGCAGCCTTTGCCGCTGCGCCGACCTTGTTCATGTCTTCTGCCAGCGTCACGAATTGATCGGGCTTCAGCGGTGCCAACACTCCAGCCATCGCAGCGCGACGCTGTTCTGGCGTCATGCTTGGATCAGGTGTGCCCATAAGCCACATTTGTGGCACGGACGAGGTGACGTAGGTACAGCCAAGCGCATGCGCGTCGTCGAAGGATGCATTCAGATCGTTCAGCTTCAGCTGCAGGTGAGCGCTGGGGCACTTCAGGCCGTTGTCATCCAGTGCCTTGCGCAGTTCCTTCGCGGTCTTCAACGATCCGAACCCGGCGGTTTCTACTTCCTTGTAGCCAATCGCTGCAATCTGCTTTACGGCTGCCGCAGCGTCCTTCTGCATGTCCGCACCCACCACATACAGCTGAATGCCGAGGGGCAGGCCAAGCGGGTCAGCCCACGCGGAAAAGGGCAGTGCGGTGCTGGCTGCCAGGCCTGCCACAGTGAGTGCGCTACGGGAGAGAAACTGCCTGCGATTGATGCCGTTCATGGGTATAACTCCGGTCGATAGATCAGAACTACAAACGTTGCAACTCTAGTACCTTGCAGGAACGTGTGGCAAGCGCGTTTACTTGGCCGCGAATTTCAGGTCTGCCACACTCTTGCCGCTTGCCGGTACAGTCACGGTCGTCTGCTGCGTACCCAGCTTCTCCTGCCAGGCAGTTACGGTATAGGTGCCGGGCGGCAGGTTGGGCAGGTCGTAGGTGCCGTCATCCTTCGTAACGGCGAAGTAAGGGCTGTCCACCACGCCAATGGAATCATGCATCCAGCCGTGGATGTTGCACTTCACCGGGATGGCAACTTCGACCTTCGTAAATTTGCGGTGCATCGGCGGGTCGCCCGGTCCCTGGCTGTGATTCCACTCACGATTGACGACTGCCATAGGGTGGATATTGTGTGTCACCGGGTCTGAGTTGGTCACGTCCAGCGTCTGCCCTACCTGGATGCCGACCACGCGAGGACGGAACCAGCAGCCGCTCTGATCTATGGTCACCGGCGCGGAGGGAACGGCGAATGTTTTGCCTTCGAGACCCTTCTCAACGTAGACAAACGCATTGCCAAGTTCGCCCTTGCCGTTGACCACCAGAGACACCTCGTAAGCCTTGCCCTTGTGGGCCGCGACGCAGGCCGGGTCGCTGCTCATGTCGATCAGCACCGGCTTCGGCTTTGCTCCGCCATAAGTGACGATGCCATGGATCGATCCGGCAGTTGCGGGATCGACCTGAAAGGCAGTCGTTGCCGCAGCCTTGGACGAAGTCGTCGCGGCAGCAGAGGTGTCAGAAGGTTTTGACTTGCAGCCAATAAGCAGGGTCGACGCAACACAACATCCGAGCGCGGATCGGAACCAAATCTTCATGCGTTTACTTTCCTTCAGGTGGCCCAAGGTTGGGTGGAATGTCGCCGGTCAATGATTGCAGAAATTCGACCAGGTCGTCGCGGTCTGGTCCGGTGAGGTGAATCTTCTTCATTTCGGGATCAAGATAAGCGTTGCTGTTCCCACCGCCTGCGTAGAAGTCGACGACGGCCTTTAACGTCTTCAGGCTGCCATCGTGCATGTATGGGGCGGTCTTGGCAATGTTGCGTAACGTCGCAGTCTTGAAGGCACCCGTGTCGGTCGCAACCTTGGTTTCGTGAAAGCGGCCCACATCGCTGAAGTCGCCGGAGTCGTTCACGCCCGCACCGATATTGTGAAACTTGCCATCGGTAAACAGTGCGGAAGTCGATCCAACCGAGTGGCAGGCAGCGCAGTTGCCGCGATTCGGGTCCAGGTACACCGCATAGCCACGTATTTGTGCCGGTGTGAGCGCATTTTTATCGCCGCGAAGTTGGTAATGATCAAATGCAGAGTTGCCGCTGAGCGCCGTCCGCTCAAAGCTGGCGAGAGCTTCCTCAACCCGTTCGATGTTCACGTCGTCCGTTCCAAAGCTCTTTCGAAACAGGGCGCGGTAGGCGGGATCATCGCCCAATTTGCTGACGTCTGCGGCGTGGGCCTGGCTCATCTCGGCAGGGTCTGCAATGGGGAAGGCCGCCTGTTTTTCCAGCGTAATTGCCCGGCCATCCCAGAACTGGAAGGGCAGGTAGGCGGCATTCAAGATGGTCGGTGCGTTGCGCTTGCCCAGTGCACCACGCACGCCGCGCGAGATGTCTTTGCCGTCGGTAAAGTAGTCACGCGGTTCATGGCAACTGGCGCACGACATGCTGCCATCAACGGAAACGCGCTTATCGTAGAACAGCTTTCTGCCAAGCGCGATGGTATCTGCGGTGGGCGGATTATCTGCGGGAATCGGGAGCGGCGGCAGGCCCAGCGGGACGGCAATCTCGACGATCTGCCCCACGGGATGATTGCTCACGGTCCGCTTGCACCCTGCGGTAGCGCACAGCAGCAGCGCGACCGCTGCATGTACTAACCGTCCCTGCGTTCCTGCGCGCTTCACAGTAATTCGATGCACGCCGGACGGATTTGTAAGCACTGGCAGGCACGAGGCGCCAACTCTACGACGCACTCACCGCCCTGCCCAGAATTGTTCACGCATTTACAGGAATTGTTGACGGCGCTTTTAGTGTTGAGCGCATGGCATCCAAAACTCTGCGCACCCTCCTGCTTACGACGGCGTGCGTCTCTGTAGCACTTCCCGCCCTTGCGCAATATGAAAACGGCAGCGTCGTCGGTACGGTCCGCGACAGCTCTGGTGCGGTTGTCGCAGACGCGACGGTCGCGGTCACCAATCGCGCCACCGGCGTCGTCAGCACCCGCCAGTCTGACTCTACGGGCAACTACGAGGTGCCGGCGCTGCGCGTGGGCCAGTATGACGTTGCCATTACGCATGCCGGGTTTGCCACGGCAAATGCCACAAACATCACCGTCTCCGTGGCGGCACGCCAGCGTGTCGATTTATCGCTCAGCGTGGGCGAGGCGTCGACCACGGTGGAAGTCTCCGACATCGCGCTGAAGGTCGAAACCGACCAGAGCCAGCGCGGCGAAACCGTATCGCAGTACCAGACTGCGGGCCTGCCGCTGGTGAGCCGTAACTACAGCGACCTGGTCGGACTGGCGCCAGGTGTACGCACAGCCGCGAACGGCGTGCAGACCACCAGCAACACCGGCCTGGTGCGCGAGGGTTCGTTCAATGTCAACGGCCAGCGCTCCATGTTCAACAACTACCTGCTGGACGGCATGGACAACAACGCCTACGGCGAGTCGAACCAGGGTTTCAGCAACCAGATCATCCAGACGCCGCCTGACTCCGTCGCCGCCTTCCAGGTGGTAACCAACAACGAGAGTGCGGAGTACGGCCGTGGCAGCGGCGCCACCATCAACGTGGCCAGCGCCCAGGGTGGCAACACGCTGCACGGTCGTGTGTACGAGTTTCTGCGCAACACGGACCTGAACGCCATCGGCTTTTTTGCGCCCCCCGGTGGCAAGAAGCCGCAGTTCAACCGGAACCAGTTCGGCGGCAACATCAGTGGTCCCGTTCTACGCAACCGGTTCTTCTTCTTCCTCGATTACGAGGGGCTGCGGCAGGCCCGTAAGCAGGTCAGCTCTGCCACGCTGCCCACGCCGAGGCAGCTTGCGGGTTTCTTCAGCAAGCCTGTCTACGATCCCTACACCGGCCAGGCGTATGGCGTGAATTCATCGGTTCTCAGTTCGCCAAACATCTCGCCCATTGCGCGCACCATCGCGGGCTATATCGCCGCGCTGCCCAACCTGGGCACGGCGTCCAGCGCGAACTTCACCACGCTGCAGCGCTCGACCAACAAGGGCGACAAGGGCGATCTGCGGCTGGACTACACCATCAACCCGCGCAACAGCGTGTTCGTGCGCGCCTCGCAATTGAAGACAAATGCAATCGACTACCCCATCTTCGGCCTGCCGCTGGACGGTGCTTCGAACGGCTACCAGCGCATCCTCGATCAGCAGATCGCTGGGGGGTACACCCGCACCATCGGTGCCAACCAGCTACTGGATGTTCGCGTCTCGGTTTCAAAGACCAAGGCAGGCAAGTTCTCCCTCTCCATTGGCACACCGGGTTTTGCCTTTCCGGGGCTGCCCACGGACCCGGCGGTTGCCGGCGGCATTCCGGGTATCAGCATCACAGGCTTCAGCGGACTGGGCCGGCAGACGACCAATCCGCAGTTTCAGAATCCTGCTGTCTTCAACCCGAAGATCAACTACTCCATCCTTCGTGGCAACCACTCGCTGAAGCTCGGTTACGAGTTCCAGAAGGTGTGGATGGATGTGCAGGACACCAACCCCCTGTACGGCGGCTACAGCTTTGGCGGCGGCTTCACCCGGCCATACACGGCGGGCCGCACCACGGAGACGGCGAACAGCGACAACTACTTTGCGGACTTTCTGTTCGGCGCCTCCAGTGTGTACTCGCTGTCCAGCTACTTTGTCGCCAAGCTGCGCACCAACGGCAGCTTTGCCTACGTGCAGGACGACTGGAAGGTTTCGCCCAGCCTGACGCTGAACATCGGCCTGCGGTATGAGTACGTGTCGCCCTACTCGGACGCGCAGAACCGCCTGACGAACTTCGACCCCACCAGTGCAGGCGCGCAGACCGGCAACATCAGCGCCTTCGTTCCCGCCAGCAATTCGAACAAGTACGGCTTCAGCCCCGACTTCAACAACCTGGCGCCACGCTTCGGTTTCGCGTACGCACCGGATGCAAAGACCGCCGTGCGCGGCGGCTTTGGCATCAGCTTCGCGCACTATGACCGGGCGGGTTCCGGCAACGTGTTGGCCATCAACCCACCGAATGCGCTGTTCACCAACGCGTCGCAGGTGGCCCCCAATGCGGGTGGTAATCCGGCGACCTTTGTGCGGCTCGACAGCGGCTTTCCATCCACCACGCTCACCTTCAACCCGCAGACGGCCAATCCCAGCTACATCGACGGCAACCGCTACCGCGACAGCTACGTCGAGAGCTACTACCTGAGCATGCAGCGCGGCCTGTTCAAGAACGCCCTGCTCGACATTGCTTACGTGGGCAACCACGGTGTAAAGCTGCTGCAACTGGCCAACTATAACCAGAAGGATCCAAGCAACAATTTTGCCCGGCCTCTTCCCGCCTTTGGTGACATCACCTACCCGATTCGCGAGGCCTACTCGCACTATGACTCGGTGCAGGTGAAGTACGAGCAGCAGATGGTGGCTGGCCTGACGCTGCTGAACAGCTTTACCTTTGGCCACGCACTGGACAATGCCGGCGCCTCGCTGGAGAGTGCAACACCCGCACCGCAGGACCTGCGCAACCTGCGTGGCGACTACGGCAACAGCGACTATAACCAGCCGCTCTACAACGTAACCAGCCTGGTCTACGAACTGCCCTTCGGGCGTGGCCGTACCTTTCTGAATACGGGCGGCCTCGTGAACCAGGTGCTGGGCCAGTGGCAGCTTTCCGCCATCAACACCACGGCGAGCGGCTTCCAGTTCAACGTGACCGACACGCCTGTTGCAAACCTGCAGGTCACGGCGACCAGCGTGCCCAGCTACCGTGGCGGCAACATTTACAGGCCCAATCGCCTGAACGCGTCCGCACCGCTGTACACGCTGGACAAGTCGCGCTCCACGGGCAACACCCTGCAGTACCTGAACGTGGGTGCCCTCTACACGCCTGCAAGTGGTCCGGTGCTTGCCATTCCAACGGCTACGCCCTTTGGTTCACTGTCACGCAATGCCGGTCGCACACCCAACATCAATACGTTGAACGTCGCTTTTAACAAGCGCTTCAGTACGCCCGTCGAGCGGCTGAATGTTGAGTTCCGAAGCGAGCTGTACAACGTGTTTAATCACACCAACTTTTCGACTGCCAGCGGCGTCGCAGCCAGCGGCACCACGCTGATCGGTGGGCAGATCTCCAGCACGCTTGACCCACGCATCGTTCAGTTCGGTCTGAAGGCGATCTTCTAAAACGAGGCCACAGAGACAGAAAAGCCCGGCTCATTGCCAGGCTTTTCTGTTGCTGCACAACGCGAAGTTACCAGGCGAGTGTGGGCGGTAAAAACTCAGCGAACAAGTCGTCGTAGTAGGGCTTCAATTCCGACATCACGGGCTTTTCGTGGCCCTTGGAGTAGAGGTCGTACTGGTTGAACTTCAGCACCCACTCCAGCATGGAACGGTCCTTGTCCGTGCACAGGTGGTCATACGCACCATGCCGGTGCCAGGGGTAGAAGGAGTGAAAACGCAGCATGTACAGCGACTCGTCACGCAGGTACGGCTTCATCACTTCGCCAATGTAGCCGTCATGCCCGAAGGACATGTGGATGTTTTCGAGGCCGCAGTTTGGTTCGTAGATGCCGTACTTGGTTTGGTACTGCGGCACGTTACGGTCGGGGTTCTTGGCGAAGTACTCCGGGAATACGATGTCTTTCGACCACGCACAGCCCACCGGGAAGGTGTCGCCCACGACGCCCCACTGCGGTTCGCCGTACAGGCACAGGCACTTGCCCAGGTCGTGAATGAAGCCGGTCAGGATCATCCAGCGGGGCAGGTTGTCCCGACGCATGGCCTCCGAGGTCTGCAGCAGGTGCTCAATCTGGGTCAGGTCGGTATCCGGATCACTGTCATCGACCAGCGTGTTCAGGAACTCGGCCGCTTCCCAGATGGTCTTCTGGCCCTTGTTCAGGCTGAAGTAGGTCTTTTCCTTGTCCAGGACGTAATCGACGGTCTGGTTCTCGTGGTTCAGGCGGTAGAACTCGGCTACGCCGGGCGTTGCCGTCGCGTCGTACACGCGGAACTCTTCTTCGGACTTGCCTTCCTTATAGCGACCTTCCAGGAACTCGTCCCATTCATCCATGTCGCCAAGGGGTGCGTTGTCCAGTGCGGGTGCAAGTGTTGCCATTGGGAGTCTCCTGGCCTGCGCAGGGCAGACCGAACGTAACCGTTAACGTAGCAGGTCGCTCCAGGCGCTTGCAATGCTTTTTTACGCTCCAACTGTACGGTTTTGAGGAGGTGGAAGCGTCGTCGGCAACTGCACAAAGACTTCCAATCCGTATTGCCGAATCTCATACGTTCGAATGGCGGGATCGCCTGGATGCGCTGGCTGGCCGGACACCAGGCTCCATTGCCATCCGTGCAGAGGACAAACTACGTTCTCTCCCGACAGGTGGCCTCCGGCAAGCGGGGCGCGGGCGTGTGGGCAGACATTGTCGATCGCGTAGGCCACGCCTTCCACGACCCCAACGCACAACGCGACCGGTCCTGCAGCATTGCTACCCAAGAAGGCCTTCAGTTCGCCTTCCCGCGGCAGCTGGTGTGCGTCGCACAGCTTTCGAATCACTTGTCTTTTCCTCCTCGCCCGACCATAGTAAGGGAGCGCAGTAGCCACCTCGTTGACAGCGGCGGAACCGGTGGCTACGGTAGTGCAGCGTCTGCAACAAAGAACGCGTGGAGACAGATGCCCAACAAGATGACCACGGCCGAGACGACCCGGGCGATCCTTACCGACGTACAGTTCTGGATTCCTGCGACCGTGCTGATCGGCGGCATCGTTCTGCTTGTGATTCTGCATTGATGATGCAGACGAGAGATTCAAGATGAGCGAAGCCAAGAGCGGACTATCGCTCCACGGTATGGGTGTGATCTGCGGCCTGGCCGCGGGCGTATGGCTGGGCGCGGCAGAAGCACCAACAAAGCTGGTGAATGCAGGCTTTTCGCCCTTTGCCATATCCCTCTGCATGGTTGCAGGTGTGTTCACCGCGCGCTGGACCTTTCCAACGCTGCTCAAGGGAACGTCCTACGTCTTCGCCGACCTTCGCGCGAAAAAGCACCTGATCGTCTGGGCAATCCTGGCGGGTGGATTGTGGGCGGTGGCGAATACGCTAACAGTTTTTGCCATTCGCGATGTTGGTCTAGCCACGGCATTTCCGCTTTGGAATACAAATTCATTGATCGGTTTGCTGTGGGGGCGCGTGTTGTTCCGCGAACTGCAGGGTGCGGGCACGAAGAACACGCTCAAGGTGGTGGCGGGCGCGGTCCTGATCGTCATCTCGGCCATCATGCTCGGGTTTAGCACCATCCACGGCGGTAGCACCACGTCACCCCATGCGATGCACGGCTTGATCGCCGCAGCGGGCGCCAGCCTGATGTGGGGCACCATGTACGTGCCTTATCGCAAGGCGTACCTCAGCGGCATGAACCCGCTTTCGTTCGTCACGGCATTTACCGTGGGCGAACTGCTCACCATGTTTATGCTGACGTGGACGCTGGACGGCGGCAGGCACTCCTCTGTCTTTCAGTTGGCGCACAGTCAGCACCTGCTGTTCTGGCTGTTCCTGGGTGGCTTTGTCTGGGTGATCGGCGACCTGTTCCAGCAGTTTGCGGCGAAGTACCTTGGCATCGGTCGCGGTATTCCTCTTTCGAATACGAATCAACTCTGGGGTCTGGCCTGGGGCGCGCTGGTCTTTGGCGAGCTTGCCAATGCCGACAGGGGTCACCGCATGTTGGTGATTGCCGGGTCCATCCTCATGATCCTCGGCGCGCTGGCCATCAGTACCGCCGTGGCCTCGTCACGCGAGCACCTGTCGAACAACGCGGCGCTGGAGCGCGAGTGCAACCGCTACGGGCTGGAGTATCGCGAAGTGCTGGCCGCGCAGAGCGGAGACGAGTTCGGCAGCCGCAATGAAAAGCGGCGTTGGTGGGACGTTGCCATCGTTCTGGCTGCGACTGGCGTCTTTGTTTGGCTTGGCATTCATGCAGTGGTGCCGCCCATCGCGATGAACATGGCGTGGCTGTCCGCGCTCGGAGTAGTGCTGGTCATCGCGCTGGTGGGCGCTGGCTGGGCCCTATGGCGTAATACCCGCTTCAGCTAAGCACCGAACGCATCCAACGGGCATGAAGATCCTTACAGCAGCCGAGATGGCTTCGGCAGACCTCGCGACCGTTCACCATTCCGGGATTCCATTCGGCGAACTGATGGAACGGGCGGGCACCGCCGTCGCCAGCTTTGTGCGGTCGCGCTATCCCGCCGCAACGCGCGTAGTCGTACTTTGCGGCACTGGTAATAACGGCGGCGACGGCTTTGTGGCGGCGCGCGCACTGCTGTCTGCGGGGGTAAAGGTTTCCGTGTTGGTGCTGGGTGCAGAAGCAAAGCTGCAGGGTGCAGCGGCCGACGCCTTTGGACTGCTTGACCGCTCGGCGATTGAGGTTGCCGTCCTCTCAGAAGAGACAGACACGGCAGGCCTTCAGAGGCTGCTTAGGAACGCTGATGTTGTGCTGGATGCAGTCGTAGGTACTGGCTTCAAACCGCCCTTGCGCGGTGTTGCGGTCATGGCGCGTGACGCACTGCAGAAGGCGCGAGTACCTGTCGTCGCGGTGGACTTACCCTCCGGTTGGGACGCGGACTCGCAACAGCAGACAGTCGCGGGCGCCTTTCGTGCGGACGCCGTGGTGACCTTTACTGCACCCAAACTGGCGCATGTCCTCGGCCATTTGACCGCGCCGGATGTCTTTGGCCCGGTCGTCGTCGCACCCATCGGATCGCCTGCAGATGCCGTCCTCAGCACTACCAACCTGACCTGGACGGGCGCATCGAAACGAATTTTCGAAGTACCGCGGCCCATCGATTCCAACAAGGGCATGTATGGCCACGTGCTGCTGGTGGGTGGTGCATACGGCAAGCCGGGTGCTCCTGCCATGTCGTCGTTGGCTGCGCTGCGTGCCGGTGCAGGGCTGGTCACTGCTGCGGTGGGAAAGTCAATCCTGAACAACGTCGCCGCCGTTACGCCGGAGCTGATGACGGTTCCTATGGACGAGGATGCAAACGGCTCCGTTGCCCTTTCGAACACTGCGCCCGAACGGCTCGAAAAGCTGTTGAAGAAGATCACGGTACTCGCCATTGGGCCGGGCCTTGGAACCGAGGGCGAACCGCCGGAGTTCGTGCAGCACCTGGTGGCGGAAACATCCATCCCGCTGGTGCTGGATGCGGACGCCCTAAACGCCTTCAAAGGCAAAGCCGAACTGCTGAAGCAGGCCAGCCGCAACGGTCAGCGGACGGTGGTACTAACGCCGCACCCGGGCGAGATGGGCACGCTACTCGGCATTTCCACCAAGGCGGTGCAGGCTGACCGGCTGAACCTGGCCCGCCATTTCGCCACGGAACACGGCGTAACGCTGGTGCTCAAGGGGTGGCGCACGCTGGTGGCGCATCCGGACGGCTCGGTTTCGGTCAATACGACGGGTAATCCGGCCATGGCAAAGGGCGGATCGGGCGACATCCTTACCGGCATCGTGGCGGCCTGCCTGGCGCAGCATCCTGACAAGATTCGAGATGCCGTGAACGCCGCGGTCTACCTGCACGGACTGGCCGCAGACTTTGCCGCGCACCGCAAGGACGAACACACCGTGCTGGCCACGGACACGGTCGCGCACCTCAGCGACGCCTTTCGGTACCGCACGGAAGACCGCAACGGTGCGGAGTGGGTCTGCGGCCTGCGCGGGTACGCTACCGTTGTAAGTGCATGATTGAAAAACGGCTAAAGACACGCAGCGTTGCCGGAACGCTGGCACTGGGGCAGACCATCATGGAACTGATGCTGCCAACGCCGCGGCTGGTCCTTCTGCGCGGTGACCTGGGCGCGGGCAAAACGACGCTGGTCAAGGGAATCGCGCAGAGCATCGGCGCGAATCCGGACGACGTCACAAGCCCCACCTTCACCCTGGTGCAGGAGTATGCCGGGGCAAAGCGCAAGCTGTACCACCTGGACCTGTACCGGCTGGAGACGGACGCGGAAGTGCTGGCGCTCGGCCTGGAGGAGATGGAGGCCGATCCGGATGCCTTCGTCGTGGTGGAGTGGGGTGAGAAGTTCCCCTCCCTGATAGCGCGCGCACAGGGACTGGTTGCGGTGCAGCAGGGTGACGAGCCGGACGACCGCCTCTTCCTGGTGCAGATGCTCTAGGCACGTCCGGTAATAATCGTTATTGCAGCGGCGGGCGTAGGTAGAATCGGATCTGTGGCATCTGCCCCCATTCCTCCGAACGATGCAGAGCGACTGGCGGAACTGCGCTCCTACGCGGTGCTGGATACGCCGGTAGAGCAGGGCTACGACGACATCACGCTGCTTGCCTCCTACATCTGCGAAACACCGTATGCGTTGGTTACGCTGGTCGATCAGGACCGGCAATTCTTCAAGTCAGAGGTCGGTTTTGGTGCGCGTGAAACCAACCGCGCAGACAGCTTTTGCGGTCACGCGATCCTTGCGCACGAACCCACCATCGTGCCGGACTCTTGGAAGGATGAGCGGTTTGCGAAGAACCCCTTTGTGACAGGTGGAGCCGACATACGTTTTTACGCGGGTGCGCCGTTGATTACGCCGAACGGCCACGTGCTGGGCACGGTGTGCGTCTTCGACGATAAGCCCCGGGAACTGCGGCCAGAGCAGTTGCGAGCCCTGCAGGCACTGGCGCGACAGGTGATGGCGCGCATGGAACTGGGCCGCAAGATGCACCAGGAACAGGTGGCCGCCGACTCCCTGCGCGTTGCGGAGAAGCTGTCTGCCGTGGGCCGCATGGCCAGTGCCATGGCACACGAGATCAATAATCCGCTGCAGTCGCTAACGAATCTGCTCTTCATGGTGCAGGCGGCAGAGGACGCGGCAGAGCGGCTGGAATTTCTTCGACTGGCCAATGAGGAACTGACGCGGGTGTCGCACCTGGTGACACAAACGTTGCGGTTCCATCGCCAGTCAAGCGGCGCGACCCCGGTGCGCCTGGGGGAACTGGTGGAGGCCGTGCTGCTGCTATTCCGCACCCGCCTGCAGCACGCCGGCGCGCAGGTTGAGATTCGCGACCGCCAGACATTGACGCTGGTGTGCTTTGTGGATGACGTGCGGCAGGTACTCGCCAGCCTGCTGGCAAACTCGCTGGACACGTTGGCGACTCGCGGCAAAGGTAGGCTGTTACTCCGCGTTCGCGATGGCTGCGACCACGCGACCGGGCGTCCCGGCGTTCTTTTGACGGTCGCTGACACTGGTCTGGGGATACCGGCAGACACGCTTTTGCGCCTGTTTCAGCCATTCAACAGCACCAAGGGCATCCGTGGCACCGGCCTGGGCCTGTGGGTCGCACGAGGCATCCTGCAAAAGCACGGTGGAAGCATCCGAGTTCGGACACGTTATACCGGTGTGCACACCGGTACGGTTTTTCGGTTGTTTTTCCCGTTGGTCCCGCCGGCTTCGACGTCCGCGAGCTCTGTTCCTTCGCAGTAATCTGTTCACCCGCTAAACTAGGCAGATGCCGCCAATTCTCAACGCGCAGTCGGTTAGCAAACGATACGGCGCGCGCATCCTGTTTCAAAATGTTTCCCTTGTCGTCTCTGACGGCGACCGCATCGGCCTGGTAGGCCCCAACGGCGCAGGCAAGTCCACGTTGCTCTCGATTCTTGCTGGCCGGGAAGACACTGACAGTGGCGATGTTGCCGTCCGCCGCCGTGCTCGCGTCGGCTTTATCCAGCAGAACAGCGAGTTCAAGAAAGGTGCGACGGTACGCGAGGTGCTGGAAAGCGCCTTGGATGCGGCCAACGTGCCTGACAACGAGCGCGAGCAGCGCCTGCGCGAAACCGTCGGCCGCACCGGCTTTCCAGATGAGCAGGCCGAAGCCGCGTTGCTCTCTGGCGGCTGGCGCAAGCGGCTGGCAATCGTCGAGGGCGTCATCTCAGAGCCGGATGTGTTGCTGCTGGACGAGCCCACGAACCACCTGGATCTGGAAGGCATCGAGTGGCTGGAAGAACTGATCGCGGGCGTCAATTGCGCCTGCGTCATCGTCTCGCACGATCGGTACTTTCTTGAGGCCGTCTCTAACGAGACCGTGGAACTGAACCGCGTGTACGCTGCCGGGGTGTTGCGTGTGGACGGTGCCTATTCCAAGTTCCTGGAAGAGCGCGACCTGCATCTTGCCGCACAGTCCAAGCAGCAGGACAGCCTGCGCAACAAGGTCAAGACCGAAATCGAATGGCTGCGTCGCGGACCCAAGGCGCGTACCACCAAGAGCAAGGCGCGCATCGATCGCGCCCACGGCATGATCGGGGAACTGGCTGACGTAAACTCGCGGACGCAGAAGACCAGCGCGGGCATCGACTTTAGCGCGACCGATCGCCAGACCAAACGGCTGGTCGAGCTGGAAGACGTTAGCCTGAGCTTTGAGAAGAAGCAGATTGTCCGCAAGCTGAACTTCATCCTGACGGCGGGTACACGCGTCGGCCTGGTGGGGCCAAACGGCAGCGGCAAAACATCGCTGCTGCGCATGCTGACCGGCGAATTGGAACCGACGGCGGGCAAGCT
>JBPBQP010000087.1:0-18047 GCA_050954745.1 Janthinobacterium lividum
CAGCGTCAAGGGTGCCATTGTCATCGCGCGGTACGGCGGTGGCTGGCGCGGCCTGAAGCCGAAGCTGGCGTACGAGCATGGCGCGATTGGCTGCATCATTTACTCCGATCCGGCGGACGACGGCTATGGGCAGGGCGAGACGATCCCGGCAGGCCCCATGCGGCCAAAGTGGGGCGTGCAGCGCGGCAGCGTGTCCGACACCACGCTGTATGCGGGCGATCCTCTGACGCCCGGTGAGCCGTCCGTTGCTGGCACCAAACGCATCGCCGTGAAGGACAGTAAGGTCATTGTGCAGATCCCAACGATCCCCATTAGCTGGGGCGACGCGGAGCCGCTGCTGCAGCAGCTGGGTGGTCGCACCGTGCCTGCAAGCTGGCGCGGCGGTCTGCCGATGACATACAAGTTTGGCCCCGGCCCCGCAAAGGTACACCTGAAGATTGAATCCGACTGGGGCACAAAGCCCGTCATCGACGTGGTCGCCATGATCAAGGGCAGTGAAGAACCGGACACCTGGATCGTTCGCGGCAATCACTACGACGGCTGGGTCAATGGTGCGGACGACCCCATCAGCGGCCAGTCGGCGCTGCTGGAAGAGGCCCGCGCACTGGGCGAACTGCACAAAGAGGGCTGGAGTCCGAAGCGCACGCTCGTCTACACGGCATGGGACGGCGAGGAGCCGGGCCTGCTTGGGTCGACCGAGTGGGCAGAGCTGCACGCGGATCAACTGACGAAGCACGGTGCCATCTACATCAACTCGGACGAAAATGGCCGCGGCTACTTCGGTGCCAGCGGATCGCAGAGTGCGGAGCTGATGGTGAATGACGTGGTGCGCGAGATGCCGGATCCTGAGTCAGGCAAGAGCGTCTGGGATCGCCAGAAGGCAGCGCAGATGGCTGGTCGGGGTCGAGGCGCGGCGCGTCCTGCAAATGCACCGGAGCGGGCCACCATCGAGTTCGGACCTGCGGGCAGCGGTTCGGATTTTGCCGGGTTCATCGACCACCTGGGCGTGGCGTCGATCAACATTGGCTTCGGCGGAGAGGATCGCGGCGGTACCTACCACTCGGCCTATGACACGCCATGGCATTGGGACCAGTTTGCGGACAAGGACCAGGTCTACGGCAAGCTATTTGCGCAAACGGCAGGCACCATCGTCATGCGCCTTGCCGATGCGGAGTTGATGCCGTTCAGCTTCAACGAGCTGTCCATGACGGTGGCTGGCTACGCAACCAGCCTGAAGGCAGAGGTGAAGCAGTTGCAGACGGAATCTGCCGCACGCACCAAGGTGCTAAGCAGCGGCGCATACACGCTGGCCAACGACCCGAAGAATTCCATGATGCCGCCGCCCGCGCTCCCCATGCCACCAGCGATGGACTTCACCGCGTTGGACGGTGCATTGGACAAGCTTAAGGCCGCTGCCACGCACTACCAGACGGCGTCTGTAAACGCACCGGCGCTGTCCGCAGCCCGGCGCAAGCAGTTGAATGACGGCCTGGCCGTCGCCGAGCGCAAGCTGATCAGCGCAGAAGGCCTGCCCGGACGCCCGTGGACGAAGCACCTGCTCTATGCCCCCGGCACCTTTACCGGCTATGGCGCAAGCACGCTGCCCGGCGTTCGCGAAGCAGTGGAGGCGGGCCGCTATGACGAGGCGACGCAGCAACTGGGCGTGCTGGTGCAGGCGCTGACCGACGAAGCAGCCTGGATCGACACGCTGGCCACGCAGGCTGGTCAGTAGTTCGCGGCGGGCTGGTATAACGAAAGCGTGGTCGTTGGGTGACGATTCGCTCCGCGGCAACAGAGGAGATACAACATGCGTCACGCGTGGATGGTAACGGCCGGCTTGCTGGTTGGAAGTTTGACGGCAGCCGCGGCAAAGGCAAAGCCGGTAACAGTGCCCCTGATGGATGCGACCGGCGTCAACGTCGGCACGGTCACGTTCGAGCAGCACGGCAAGAAGGTCGAGATGCTGGCGGCCCTGAACGGCCTGCCTTCCGGGCAGCACGCAATCCACGTACACGCGGTGGGCATGTGCACGGCGCCGGACTTTTCCAGCGCAGGCGGTCACCTGAACCCGACAATGAAGCACCACGGGTTTGCGAACCCCGAAGGCCATCACGTCGGCGACTTCCCAGCGAGCGTCCTGGTAAGGGCAGACGGCACGAGTAAGGCGAAGCTGAGCAGTGCGGACTTATCGCTTGACCCGTCAGCTCCCAACTCGATCTATGGCAAGTCTGTTGTTGTGCATGAGCTGGTAGACGACCAGAAATCTGACCCCGCGGGTGCCTCCGGCAAGCGTGTTGCCTGTGGCGTCATTCCGGCAGCGGCTTCCATGTAGTTCGGGCTTGCCGCAACTTCGCTTCAGGCGCGGAGTTGCGGCAGCTTTATCTCCAGGTGCTGCGCAGCGGCAACCGCAGCCAGGTAGCCACACATGCCATGCACGCCGCCGCCCGGTGGCGCGGAGCTGGAGCAGAGAAAGACACCCCTCAGTGGCGTGGTGTATGGCGGCAGGGTCGGCCTGCGCACCATCTGCGCCAACGTCATTGCTCCCCCTGAAACATCGCCCCCCAGCAGGTTTGGGTTCCACTGCTCCATCTGCGGTGCCGTGTGCGTACAGCGTGCAAGTACGGTCGCCCCGAAGCCGGGGGCAAACCGCTCGATCTGCGCCTCGATGCGCGCCGTAAAATCTGAGGCCGAGCCGTTCGGCACATGGCAGTAGGCCCACGCCGTGTGCTGCCCGGCAGGTGCTCTCGTGCTGTCGAAGAGGCTTTGCTGGGCCAGCAAAATGTACGGCTTTTCACTCTCACGGCCATCCCATGCATCCTGTTCCGAGGCCGCGATCTCGCCCGGGCTCGCTCCCAGGTGGACTGTGCCTGCGCGTCGGCAAAGTTCCGCCGTCCACGGAATGGGCGTGGACAACGCCCAATCTACCTTGCAGATGCCAGGACTTGGCTGGAAGCTCTCGAACGGCTGGCGTTTCGCCGGAGAGATTGCGTCACCCGCCAATCGCAGCAACTGCCGGGGAGACACATCCAGGAGAACGGCATCCACCTTCGGCAAGCTCTGCAGCGATGTGACGTGATAGCCGGTCTGTATCTCACCGCCAAGTTCCTGAAATATCGATGCAAGCGCGTTCGCAATGCATTGGGCGCCGCCGCGCGCGATGGGCCAGCCGGTCGCATGGGCAGACGCACCCAGCACCAGTGCCGGTGCGGAGCTGGCTGCAAAGGTCAGCGGCACGTTTGCGTGGCCGGCCAACCCTGCGAACAGCGTTCGTGCGCGTTCTGTCTTGAACAGGCTTTTCGCCAGGTACGTTGCGGGCTGCAACGCCTTGAGGCCGAAGCGCGCCAGCAGCAGGGGATTGGCAGGCCAGTGCAGCAGCGGCGCCAGAGCGTCGCCGACGAGTGTGGGCCAAGCCTTGACCAGGGGTTCCACCAGCTTGCGGTAGGCGGGTCCGTCGCTGCCTAGTGACTGCGCAGTCGCTTCTATGTCATGCAACAGAGCGACGGCATCACCGTCTTCCAGCGGATGCGCCAGCGGCACATCTGGCTCAATCCACTCAAGCCCGTGCTGTTGAAGTGGCAACGACCGGAAGAATGGTGAAGCGATGCCGAGCGGGTAGATCGCTGACCCGGTGTCATGCAGGAATCCGGGCAGCGTAAGTGCTTCGGTACGGCAGCCGCCGCCGATGGTTGCCGCACCTTCCAGCACCGTCACGTGGACACCTGCGCGCGCCAGGGCGACCGCCGCGCTTAATCCGTTGGGTCCGCTGCCTACGACGATGGCACGCTTCATGCCCGGTGAGATGCCGCGCCGTGCTGCCGCTTTGTAAACTGAAGCTTAAGTCCGCAGCCGTGCCGAAAGATGCAGCGCGATGTTTGCAGGCGACGAACTTTGCATTGGAGCATTTAACTTGTCGGAATCGGTTGAGAACGCCTTTTTACATCTGCAGCACGTCTCGGTTGCCCGCGGCGAGACCACCGTTTTACACGACCTCAACCTTTGCGTGCAGCGCGGTGAATGCATCGCAATCCTGGGACCGAATGGCTGCGGCAAGTCGACGCTGATCAAGACCGTAACGCGCGAACTCTACCCACTGGCGCTGCCCGGCACACGGGTTGAGATGTTCGGGCGTGAGCGGTGGGACGTGACGGAACTGCGGCGGAGGCTCGGCCTGGTGACGTCGGAAACGCCCAGCCGCAGCGCGCTTGGAACGCGTGCCATCGATGTTGTACTGACCGGCTTCTTCTCCTCGGCGACACTGTGGCCGAATCTGGTCGTCACGCAATCCATGCGTAACGTGGCACAGGCTGCCCTGCACGAGGTGGGCGCGACCGGCTTTGCGCAGCAGGAGCTGGGGACCCTATCCGCAGGGCAGCAGAAGCGGGTGTTAATTGCGCGTGCGCTGGTAGGTAGCGGGGATGTTGCAGGGGATCGCGTCCTACTGTTGGACGAGCCGTCGAACGCGCTGGACCTTGCCGCACAGGCGGAGCTTCGCGCAACCATGCGCAGGCTGGCAGGCGAAGGCATTGGGCTGATCCTGGTGACGCATCACATTGCCGATATTGTGCCCGAGATCAACCGGGTGATCTTTATGCAGAACGGTCGGATCATCGGCGATGGATCGCGCAAAACCATGCTAACGGAAGCTGCACTTGCGGGCCTGTTTGGAACGCCTGTGAACCTCACCGAACGCGATGGATTCCTGCACGCCTGGTAGCTCTAGTGGTCCGCCCCGGTGAACGCAATCTGTAGCGGCACCAA
Organism: Janthinobacterium lividum; assembly: GCA_050954745.1. Lineage (GTDB taxonomy): Bacteria > Acidobacteriota > Terriglobia > Terriglobales > Acidobacteriaceae > Terriglobus. The sequence continues at coordinate 4,759 of JBPBQP010000087.1, forward strand.
TTCCGGCTGCTTGATCTTCTGTGGGCCCAGGACGGCCACGCGCGGTATTGGCCCACGCATCATGGCGACCTCGTCACAGGCGTGCAGGCGCGGGCACTTCTGGCAGTCCTTGTAAATCTTGTCCGGAAGCGCGGTGCGATCCATGGTGACGCGGAAACCGTAACGGAAAAAGAAGTCGGGGATGCGCGTAAACAGGCAGACCGTCTGCACGCCATGTTGCTCGGCTTCGTGCAGCAGCGCAGCCATGAGGCCACCGCCCGCGCCCTGGCCCTTGGCCTCCGGCTTCATCACAATGGAGCGGACTTCGGCCAGGTGAGGACCGTAGAGGTGGAGCGCGCCACAGCCCAGGAAGATGCCGGCCTCGGACTCAGCCACGTGAAAGTCGCGGACGTTCTCACAGATTTCGGCGTACTGCCGACGCAGCAGGGTGCCGTCGCCTGAGAGCGAATTGACCAGCTCGAAGATGTTGGCCGCATCCTGCAGACGCGCCTCGCGCACGCTAGCGGACGGCATGTGCTTGCTCCTGTGCCCGTGCTGCGGCTTCCAGCGCTGCGATACGAACCTTCGCTTCGCTGAGCGCCTGCTGCACGCGATGGGTCGCCGTGCCTCCGATGACATCGTGGCAGTCGACGGTAGCCAGCAGGGTGATGGCAGCATGGAAGTCCGGCCCGAATTCCGCACCAAACTGCGTTAGCTCATCAAGTGACAATTCGTTGAGTTCACGTCCGCTATCAAGCCCGAAGCGGACGGCGTTGCCAATCTTTTCGTGCGCGGTGCGAAAGGGCACACCCTTGTTCGACAGGTATGTCGCAGCCGCCATCGCGTTCAGGTAGCCATGTTCGGCCGCGTTCCGCATACGGTCGAATCGGAATTGCAGTGATGCGGTGAAGGGGGACAGCAGAGGCAGCATGCCGTCGAGCGTTTCGGCCACTTCGAAGGTCGCTTCCTGCGTCTCCTGCATGTCCTTGTTGTAGGCCAGCGGCAAGCCCTTCAGGATGGTTGCGAGCGTTGTAGCGGTGCCGAGCAGGCGTCCACTTTTACCGCGAACCAACTCTGTAAAGTCAGGATTTTTCTTCTGCGGCATGGCGGACGAGCCGGTAGAGAAGGCTTCGGGCAGATCGATGAAGCCAAACTCGGCGGTGGCATGCAGCGTGATCTCTTCGGCGAAACGAGAAAGGTGCAGGCCGATCGTCGTGCCGATCTGCGCAAACTCAAGGGCGAAGTCACGGTCGCTGGTCGCGTCCATACTGTTCGCTGTGGGCGCGGTAAATGCGAGCTCGCGTGCGGCGATTGTGCGGTCGAGGGCAAGCGTTGCACCCGCGATGGCACCCGAGCCAAGCGGGCAGAAATTCATGCGGGCACGTGCGTCCTGCAGGCGAGAGATATCGCGCAGGGCCATCTCCGAGTAGGCCAGCAGCCAGTGCGCCACCAGCACCGGCTCCGCACGTTGCAGGTGCGTATAGCTCGGCATGACTGCGCTGCCCGACGCTTCCGCAACAGCGAGCAGGGAAGTAGCCCATGCACGTAGATCTCGCGTGGCCGTATCGATGGCGTCGCGTACGTACAGGCGCAGATCAGTGGCGATCTGCTCATTGCGTGAGCGTCCGGTGTGGAGCTTTAACGCAAGCGAGCCGATGCGTTGCGATAGCTGTAGTTCGACGAAGTGGTGAATGTCTTCCGGCTGTTCGCTGTCGAGCGGCAGCGTGCCTGCGTGAAAGTCGTTACGCAGGCTATCTAATCCGGTCAGCATGGAGGCGAGTTCTGCGTCCGTCAGAATGCCTGCAGCTGCAATGGTTTTTGCATGCGCCTTGCTGGCCGCAACTTCCTGCGGCAGCAAGCGCCAGTCGAACGGAAACGACCGCTGCCACTTTTCAAAAGCCGCGTTCAGCGGCTCGCGAAAGCGACCGGACCACATTTTGCTGGCTTGCTCTGCCATCTACGCGTCCACTTCCGAGCTCTTCAGCAGCGGCATTTCAGAACCTTTGCCCAGCTTGATGAGGCCGGTCGAAGCGTACGTTTGCAGCTTGGCGCGTGTGTCCGTGATGTCGAGGTTACGCATGGTGAGCTGGCCGATACGGTCACGTGGCGAGAAGGCAGAGTCGGTCTTTTCCATCGACAGGCGCTCGGCGGCAAACGTGAGGTTTGCGCTGTCTGTGTTGAGGATCGTGTAGTCGTTGCCGCGGCGCAGTTCGATCGTGACCTCGCCCGTGATGGGGCTTGCGACCCAGCGCTGTGCGGATTCGCGCAGCATGATGCTCTGCGGATCGAACCAGCGGCCCTGGTACAGCAGGCGGCCCAGTTTGCGGCCGTTGTCGCGGTACAGCTCGATGGTGTCTTCGTTGTGAATGCCGGTAATCAGTCGCTCGTACGCGATGAACAGCAGCGCAAGACCGGGTGCCTCGTAGATGCCGCGACTCTTTGCCTCGATGATGCGGTTCTCAATCTGGTCGCTCATCCCAAGGCCGTGGCGGCCGCCAATGCGGTTGGCTTCCAGCATCAGTTCCACCGGATCTGGATACTCCACGCCGTTCAGAGCGACGGGCAGACCCTCTTCAAAGCGGACGGTGACGTCCTCAGGCTTAATGTCAACATCATCGCGCCAGAGGGCTGTTCCCATGATCGGCGTCACGATCTTCATGGACGTCTTCAGGAACTCAAGATCCTTCGCTTCATGCGTCGCGCCGAGGATGTTGGAGTCTGTGGAGTATGCCTTCTCCGTCGACATTTTGTAATCGAAGCCGCTGCGCTGCAGAAACTCTGACATCTCGGTACGACCACCGAGTTCGTCGATAAAGGTCGGGTCGAGCCAAGGCTTGTAGACCTTCAGGTCGGGATTGACAAGCAGGCCGTAGCGGTAGAACCGCTCGATGTCGTTGCCCTTGTAGGTGGAGCCGTCACCCCAGATGTTGACGTCGTCTTCACGCATGGCGCTGACCAGCATGGTGCCGGTCACAGCGCGGCCGATGGGCGTGGTGTTGAAGTAGGTAACGCCCGCGGTGGTAATGTGAAACGCACCCGCCTGCAGCGCTGCAATGCCTTCGCGGACCAGCTGCGTGCGGCAGTCAATCAGTCGCGCCTGCACGGCTCCGTACTCCATCGCCTTGCGCGGAATGGCTTCGTAGTCCGTCTCATCCGGCTGACCCAGGTTGGCGGTGTAGGCGTAGGGAAGCGCACCCTTTTGCTTCATCCAGTGAAGCGCGGCGGACGTGTCGAGACCGCCGGAAAAGGCGATGCCAACCTTTTGGCCGGAGGGAACGGATTCAAGAATGACGGACATGCGGCGATACCTTTCGTGCGGTCTTGCTGAGGACCTGTAAAGCCTACGCGTGCAGCGGCCCGTGACTGCCGGGTCTCTGCACGCATAGTGAACCTGATTACTTACGCAAGGGTGCGGCGACGCTTGCCGTTCACGCCACGATCGCGAGGAATGCGCTTGGCTCCGCCCAGCAACATCAGCAGCAGAGACTTTTGCGCATGCAGGCGGTTCTCAGCCTGGTCGAAGACGACCGACTGTTCGCCGTCAATGACCGCATCCGTCACCTCCTGGCCGCGATGTGCGGGCAGGCAGTGCATGAAGATGGCATGGTTCGCCGCATGGCTCATCAATTCTTCATTGACCTGAAAGGGCTTGAAGATGGGCGTGCGGCGCATGGTTTCGTTTTCCTGGCCCATGGAGATCCAAGCATCGGTGTACACAGCATCGGCGCCCGTAACCGCCTTGATTGGGTCATGTGTCAGCGTCAGCGTGCTGCCGGTGTCTTCCGCAATAGCCATGGCCTTATGGATGATGTCGAGCTTCGGCTCGTACCCCTTGGGTGTTGCGACCGTGACATGCGCACCCAGCAGGGCACCGCACAGCATGAGCGAATGGCAGACGTTATTGCCGTCACCCACGTAGGTGAACTTGACGCCTTCTGCTGAGCCGAGCCGCTCTTCAATGGTCATGAAGTCGGTAATGGCCTGGCAGGGATGCTCATAGTCGGAAAGTGCGTTGATGACCGGCACTTTCGAAATATCGGCCATTTCCGTCACAGTGTCGTGCGCGTAGGTGCGCAGTACGATGACATTCATCCAGCGCTCCAGATTGTGCGCCACATCGGCCAGCGACTCACGCTCGCCCAGGGGCGAAGCAGTCTGGTCGACAAAGATTGCGTTGCCACCAAGGGTGTTCATGGCTGCCTCAAAAGTCAGGCGTGTACGCAGCGAGGCCTTCTCAAACAGCAGCACCATCTGGCGCGCGTCGAGTGCATGGCGAAAGTCTTCGGGGTGCGACTTGACGGCATGTGCCAACTCCATCAACGCGGCCAGTTCCTGCGATGTCAGATCTGACATCGAGCACAGGTCACGTCCTCGCAAGGACTTTGCGGCTTCTGAAAAGCCGGCATCCGACTGAATGCCGAGCGTTGCTTTCGGCTTGGTCGATTCGGTGCCCGCAGGCGGATTCATTACAACGGTCTTGCTACCCATGAACTTCTTCTCCGACAGGTATGGCCTCGGCGGCCCCTACCTCTTGCAACAGGCTGCCCAGGGCAGCAATGGTTTCGTCTACGTGCGCTTTTGTGATGAGATAGGGTGGCAAGAAACGCAGCACGGTTTCACTTGTCCGGTTCAGCAGGATGTGCCGTTCAAACAGCATGCGATCCGCTAGTTCCTTGGCCAGTTCGGGCGAACGCATCTCCATCCCAATCATAAATCCGAAGCCTCGAACTTCTACGATGGAAGGGTGTTCCGCAGCAAGCGAACGTAGCTGCGCCATGAAGTAATCACCCACTTCGGTCACGTGATCCAGCAGGTTGGTCTGCTGGATCTCATCGATCACGGCGATGGCCACGGCGCAGGCGAGTGGGCCGCCACCAAAGGTCGTGCCGTGCATGCCGGGTGTAATGGCCCGCGCGGCAGCTTCCGTGCAGAGCATGGCACCCATCGGCAGGCCGCCCGCGATGGGCTTGGCCAGCGTTGTAACGTCCGGCTGAATGCCGTAATGCTGGTAGGCGCACCATTTGCCGGTGCGTCCCATGCCGCTTTGAATCTCGTCTGCGATCAGCAAGGCACTGGTGCTGTCGCACAGTTCGCGTGCGGCGGCGAAGAACTCCTGCGAGACAGGGTTGATGCCGCCCTCGCCCTGTACCGCTTCGATGCAGATGCCGCAGATGTCTTCGCTGAATGCGGCACGCAGCGCGGCCACATCGTCGAACGGCACGAAGACGACATCCGGCATCAGCGGCGCAAAGGGCTCGCGATATTTCAGCTTGTGCGTCGTCGCAACCGAGCCCATGGTGCGGCCGTGGAAGGAGTGTTCCAGCGCGATAAAGCGCGTGCCCATCGGCTTGCCTTTTGCACGCATCATGCCGGCATAGGCGCGCGCCAGCTTGAGTGCAGCCTCCCACGCCTCGGTGCCGCTGTTGCAGAAGAAGACGCGGTCCATTCCGGTGATCTCCGTCAGCTTCACGGCGAGTGTGGCGGTGCCATCGTGGTAGAAGAGGTTCGATGTATGCAACAGCGTCGCGGCCTGCGCGGTGATGGCGCGCGTGATAACGGGGTGGCCGTAGCCAAGCGCAGAGACGCCGATGCCGCTGAGCAGGTCAAGGTACTGTGTGCCTGCGTCGTCGAACAGGTGCACGCCTTCTCCACGCTTCAGCAGGATGGGGTGACGGTCATAGGTCTGCAGCAGCAGCTGCTTTTCCGCGGCCTGTGTTGCGACCAGGTTCATGTGCACTTCGCCTCCAACGTTATGGTGGATACCGTTTGGTTCAAGCTGGGTAGCTGTGGGATTGTTCATGCGACCATGACCTCCGTTCCATCATTGACCCGCGAACTGATCAGGTCAGGTAAAACCTTTGCCGCTTCCGCTGGAAGAATGCGTACGCGTTTCACGCCGGCCAGCAGAGCATCGCGGCACGCGTTCAGTTTGGGCAGCATGCCACCGCTGATCACGGCCTGTTTCTCCAGCTGCGGAATCTCGCGCAACGAGAGCCAGCGCATGACCTGACCGTCTGCGCCTTTCACGCCGGGTACATCGGTCAGGAACACGAGGGCATCCGCCTGTGTTGCGGCGGCGGTGGCGGAAGCCATTTCATCGGCATTGATGTTGTAGTACTCCCCATCAAAACCAAGGGCCATGGAACTGATCACAGGGACCGCGCCCATCTTCCATATCGCATCGAGCCAGCGAACGTCTGTTGCCGCAATTTCGCCCACAAACCCAAGCTCGTGTTCTGTCTTTTTCTTGCGCGCGCGAAAGACGTGGCCGTCACCGCCGCAGATGCCTACGGCTGCCTGGCCCTGTTGTCCGAGCGAAGCGACCAACGACTTGTTGACGCGCCCTGCAAGCACCATCAGCGCGGCATCGCGTGTCTCTGCATCGGTGACGCGCAAGCCGCTGATGAACTCGCTGGTCTTACCCATTTGCTGCAAAACGCGCGTCAACTGCACGCCGCCACCATGCACAATGGCCACCTGGTGACCATCGGCAACCAGCTCGGCAATGGCCTTGCCAATGGCATGCAGCAACTCCGGCTTTTCAAGCGCGGCTCCTCCTAGTTTAATGACGTACTTCAAAGGAGTCCCTCCGATTCTTCCCAACCACACATCACGTTCATGTTCTGCACGGCCTGACTGGCCGCGCCCTTCAAAAGATTGTCCAGGCACGAGACCAGGACGAGACGCCTGCCATCAGGTGCGATCTCAAAACCGATGTCGCAAAACGCGGTGCGCACCACGTGCTGAATCTGTGGCAGACTGCCCACGCGGTGGACACGCACCATGGGGCTGGTTGCAAAGAAACCGCGCAGCATCTCGTCGATCACGAGCCGGGAAGCGGGGTTCTTCAAACGCAGGTAGATCGTCGACAGGATGCCACGTGGAATGGGTAGCAGGTGCGGCGTGAACTGGATCTGGTCCGCGTCGACGTGCAACTGTTCCAGCAACTCGCCTGTGTGACGATGCCCGAAGACCGCGTATGCGGACAGGTTGTCGGCGGCGTGCATGAAATGTGTTTTTGCAGTCGCCGCCTTGCCCGCGCCAGACACACCGGACTTCGCATCGCAGACGATGCCGTGGTCAAGATCGACCACCCCGGCTTGTAGTAACGGCGCAAGGGCAAGAATGATCGACGTGGCGTAGCAGCCCGGGTTTGCAACGAGGCGCGCGCGCGAAATTTTGTCGCGGTGCAGCTCTGGCGAGCCGTAAACCGCCTCGCCCTGGATGGACGCTGCAAGCTGTGGGTCGACGTCGTGCAGTTGGTAAACCGCGGCGTTTACGGGCTCCTGCAGACGCCACGCGCCAGACAGGTCGATGATGCGCATGCCTGCTGCCAGCGCCGCGGGAACCCACTCCCGGGACTGCTCATGTGGCGTAGCAAGGAACAGAATCTCGGTGCCGTTTTCGCGCAGCGTTTGCCACGTAAACGGGACGACGGGTGGTGCCGGCGCCGCGTTGTTGCGCGCAAGTTGCGGGTGCAGGTCATACAGGGTCGAGCTGTCTGCCTGCGCGTCCATGCGGCCAAGGAAAAGCGGCTGCGCATTGGCAAGGCGTGGGTGATTCAGCAGCAGGCGCGCCAGTTCTGCGCCAGCATAGCCAGTCACACCTGCAACCGCGGTCCGTACCTTCAACTGTTTCTGGACGGCAGGATCACTTTGCTCCTGCGCAAGGGTTAGCGTGCTCAACCGATCAAACCTTCCATTCGTATCTTCAGCGTGGCTGCCTGATCGCTGTCTGCGCAGATGACCAGTACAGTGTCGTCGCCTGCAATGCTGCCCATGAGCTCGGGCCAGTCCTCGTAATCCAGTGCGGCTGCGACGGGCTGCGCAGACCCGGTCGTAGTGATGACGATCAGCAGGTTTTGCGCCTGCTTCACCTCCATGCCAAAGTTGGACAGCGTTTCCTTGATGCCGGGCATGTCATCGTCTTCGTCATCACTGCTGTCAGAAAGCGCATATCCATTCGGTCCCTTCATCACGCGCAGTTCTCGAATGTCACGGGAAAGTGTGGCCTGCGTGACAGTGAAGCCGCGCTTCGCAAGCTTCTTGCGCAACTCGTCCTGAGATAGAACGCTGGTGGTAACCAGAAGATCGCGAATTGCTGAGTGTCGCTGCTGCTTCATGCTTTCTGACGCCCTAACCCTGCGGTGGTGCTTGCCGGAGACCTGTTGGGAGGGCGGAAGCGAATGAACGAGACGGTGGAGAACCTGGCCGCCACAAGAATAGGATGCAATCGCGACGAACGAGATGCATAACTATGCAGACTCTTGTATAAATATACATAACCCTGCACGTCAAGCCTTCACCCGTACGTTAGTTAGGCACCCTTACAGAAGGATCGATTTCAAACGGTGGAAGTGCCGTTTTGGGACGTAAAATAAGCCATGGACACCAGTCTGCCGATCTCCCGCTCTGAGGTTTCGAGCGCCCGCAATACGCCGGTGCGCTCCCTTGTCGATCCTCGCTTCGATCACGATTCCTGCGGCGTCGGCTTTGTGGCTGCGTCGACAGGTACGGCCACGCACAAGGTGCTGACCGACGCGCTGACTGCGCTGGCTCGGCTGGCGCATCGTGGTGCCGTGGCTGCAGACGGAAAAAGTTCGGACGGCGTGGGCATTACGGCGGCGGTGCCGCGCGCTCTGCTGCTGCGTGAAACCGGCGTAGCTCTGGACGAGAGCGAGCCACTGGGTGTCGGTGTGGTGTTTGTGTCGGACCTGGCCGCAAATACCTGTGACGTTCTGGCGGCATGCATTCGTGAGCAGGGGCTGCAGCTGCTGGGGTGGCGCGATGTGCCGGTGCGTGCCGACGTGCTGGGCGAGATTGCGCTGAGCACCATGCCAGTGATCCGACACGTGCTGGTTGCGGGGGCGGCCCCGGAAGAGATCGAGCGCAAGCTGTACCTTGCGCGCAAGAGTTTTGAACGCCGCTTTGAAGCGGGCGAAACTACCGGGTATGTGGCGTCGCTTTCGTCGAAGACGATCGTGTACAAGTCCATGTGTATCGGGCGTTTGCTGCCGGAGTTCTATCCCGACCTGCAGGATGAAAGTTTTGTGACATCGTTTGCGCTGTTCCATCAGCGTTACGCGACGAACACCACACCTGCATGGCACCGTGCACAGCCCGGCCGCACCCTTGCGCACAACGGTGAGATCAACACCGTGTGGGGCAATCGCGCACGCATGGAGGCGCGTTACTCCACGTTGCCTGCGGAGTGCATGCCCATCCTTACGGCAGATGGCACGGATTCTACGAGCCTCGATGAGACCGTGGAACTGCTGATGCATAACGGCCGCACGGTTGCAGAGGCTATCCGCATCCTGCTGCCGCCAGCGGTGGTCAATCGCCAGTCAGCATTCCTGACCTACCACCGCGACGTGACCGAGCCGTGGGACGGCCCGGCCGCGCTGGGTTTTACAGACGGGCGTTTTGTGGGCGCAGCGTTGGACCGCAACGGTCTGCGGCCAAGCCGCTTCGCCATCACTACGGACGGGCTTGTTGTAGCGGGTTCGGAGGCGGGACTGGTTGATCTCGATCCCGATACGGTGATTCACAGCGGTCGACTCGGACCGGGGCAGATGCTGGTCGTTGACCTTGAAGAGAAAAAAGTCTACGAGAATGATGAACTGCTTGACCTGTTCGAAGCCAGCGGCGACTACAAGGCCATGCTGGACGACCGCACCATCCAGGCGGAATGGGTTGACCTGCCTACGACGGACGTGGATGCAATCACCCAGGCGCAGAAGCGTTTCGGTTACACCAAGGAAGACGTCCGCATGGTGCTGCTGCCCATGGCGACCGATGCCAAGGATGCGGTCTGGTCCATGGGTGACGACACGCCGCTGGCCTACCTGGCGAAGACGCCACGACCGATCTACGCCTACTTTCGGCAGCGGTTTGCGCAGGTGACCAATCCTGCGATTGACCCGCTACGCGAGGCGATTGTGGTCTCGCTGCACACGCGGCTGGGCCCGTGGTCACACATGCTGAGCAAGAATGATGGCTTGCCCGGTCTGTCGCTTCACTCGCCGTTTCTTTCCATTGGCAAGCTGGAGTCGTTGCGGCAGGGGCGCTACCCACACAGCGAAACGGCGCTGCGTATGCGCGAGTTGAAGTGCGTGTTCTCCTCCCGGTATTCGCTAGAGACCGGTGTGGAAGCGCTGTGCACCAATGCTGTCGAACTGGTGCGTGACGGGGTCGAGATCCTGCTGCTGAGCGACCGCAACGCCGATCAGGATTTGCTGCCGATCCCTATGGCAATGGCTGTCAGTGTCGTGCATCACGCGCTGGTCAAGGCGGGTCTGCGCACCAGCACCGGCATTGTTGCCGAGGCTGGCGATGTGCGGGACGTGCATCATGCTGCCGTGCTGATTGGTTATGGTGCCGGTGCGGTGTGCCCGTGGCTTGCGCTGGAAACGGCGCGTGGAACGGCGGGTGCCGAGGGCGATCCAAAAGTGCCTGAGGTCAAGATGTTGAAGGCCTTTGACGCGGGCCTGGCGAAGATCATGTCGAAGATGGGCGTCAGCGTGGTAGACAGCTATCGCGGTGCGTACCCGTTCGACATTCTGGGACTGAGTAACGAGGTAGTAGACCGCTGTTTCCCGAAGACACCTGCGCCCCTGGGCGGAGCTGGATTCTCGGTGATCGAGCACGGCATTCGCGCACTGTGGGGTGCGCCGCTGACGGCCGACCTGCAGGCGAAGGTTGACCTGCCGGACTACGGCTGGGTCAAGTTCCGCAAGGCCGATGTGGCGGAGCCGCACGCGTGGCAGCCTTCCAATGTGAAAGCGCTCCAGTCTGTCGTAGGCAGCGCACGCAACGTGCCTTTGCCGGAGGATCCTGCAAAGTCATTTCAGATCTACAGCACCGCGGTCGCGGCAAAAGACACGCCGACTGTCCTGCGCGAGTTGCTGGAGATTCGTCCTGCCGGACCAGAGATTGCCCTGGAAGAAGTGGAGCTGCCGGAACACCTGATGAAGCGCTTCGTGTCGAGCGCCATGTCACTGGGATCGCTCAGCCCAGAGGCGCACAGCACCATTACCATCGCCATGAACATGATTGGTGGCCGGTCCAACACGGGCGAGGGCGGTGAGGATTCTGACGTGTACCGTCCGCACCCAGGGAATCGTCGCGTTGTGCCTGCAGGCGAGGTCGCGACGTTCGTGACCAGGGCCGCAGGTGGTGTGGCGGTGGCCGAACCCATCGTGGAAGCACCTGCCGTTCACTCGTACCTGAATAACAAGATCAAGCAGATTGCCAGCGGCCGTTTTGGTGTCACGGCAGAGTACCTGGCGCACGCGGAAGAGATCGAAATCAAGGTCGCGCAGGGTGCAAAGCCCGGCGAAGGCGGACAGTTGCCGGGGCACAAGGTGACTGGCCTGATTGCGCGCCTGCGCCATGCGCAACCGGGCGTTTCGTTGATTTCACCGCCGCCGCATCACGATATTTATTCCATTGAAGATCTTGCGGAGTTAATCCACGATCTGAAGCGGGTCAATCCGCGCGCAGCGGTCGGCGTGAAGCTTGTCTCAAGCTGTGGCGTCGGGACGGTTGCGGCAGGCGTCGCGAAGGCTTACGCGGATTACGTGGTCATCGCGGGCAATAACGGCGGAACCGGTGCGGCAGCGCTTTCGAGCATCAAGTACGCGGGCAATCCGTGGGAGCTTGGGTTGGCGGAGGCGCAGCAGACGCTGGTGGCAAACGGCATGCGTGGGCGCGTTCGCCTGCGGACGGACGGTGGCCTTTCCACAGCCCGTGACGTTCTGGTTGCGGCGCTGCTGGGTGCAGATGAGTTTGCCTTTGGCACGTCCGTCCTGGTGGTGCTGGGGTGCGACATGGCCCGGCAGTGTCACCTGAACACGTGTCCCACCGGCATCGCCACACAGAAGCCGGAACTGCGCGCGCGCTTCCGCGGCAAGCCGGAGCATGTGGTCCGCTTCTTCCATGAACTGACGGCGGATCTGCAGGCGATGCTGGCCCGCTATGGCCTGCGTTCCATTGAAGAGGCCATTGGGCGCGTCGATCTGCTGGAGCAGCTTCGCTTCGACGGCGGGTTAGACCTGCAGCCGATGCTTGCCGTAATGGGCGATGGTCCGCGTAGCTGGGCGGGCATCCGCAACGACCGACCGGAGACGAAACCGGCGCTGGACGAAGCCTGGGTAGAACCCGCCCTGGCTGCGTATGCCGCTGGAGAGCCGTTCGAGGTGACCAGCCCCATTGCGAATCGAGACCGTGCCGTGGGCGCACGCATCGCGGGCGAGATTTCCGTGTTGCGGGCCAAGGCCGAGTCGCCACTGCCGGTCAGTTCGGTGACCCTGAAGCTCACGGGAACGGCGGGCCAGTCTTTTGGTGCGTTTGCCGTGGACGGTATGACCCTGCAACTCACTGGCGAGGCGAACGACTTTGTAGGCAAGGGCCTGTGCGGCGGAGAAATCATCATTCGTGCACGTGGGCTAGCGAAAACACGCAGCGGTGCCCACGTCCTGCTGGGTAATGTTGCGTTGTATGGCGCGACCGCCGGTAAGCTATTCGCAGCCGGGCAGGCGGGCGAACGCTTCGCCGTACGCAATTCCGGCGCGACAGCCGTCGTTGCTGCGGTGGGTGATCACGGCTGCGAGTACATGACGGGAGGCACGGTGGTCGTGCTTGGCCCCATCGGCCTCAACTTTGGCGCGGGCATGACGGGCGGTGAAGCGTGGGTCTATGACGCAGACGAAACCGTGCTTTCCAACACCCGCTACCACGCCGAGTTTCTGCGGGCCACGCCCTTTGCCGAAGTGGATGCCGCGGCGCAGGCCTCGCTGAAAGCGCTGCTGGAAGAGCACACGGCAAAAAGCGAGAGTACGCGTGGTGCGCGCTTTTTGGCTAGCTGGGCGGAACACTCAGTGAAGTTTCTACGGCTGGCACCAGTGCCTCAGGCCTAAGGGGAATCCAAAGTCACACGTGTGATGGGCATGCGAAGGTCGCAAACAACGCGATGGCCTTTGCGGCCCATCCCGTCGTCTACTCCATCTTGTTCTTCGCCGCAGCACGGCCAAGCACAAGCCACACGCAACCCATGTAGGATTCGTCTGAGAAAACCTCAGGGGAAACAATGCACCTTAGAACGCTGAACGATGTCTTTGTCCACGCCACCTCGCGCGGAGCAGAGCGCGCCATCCTTGTGCAGACCGGCGATAGTTGGCAGCCACTCTCCTGCGACGCGTTGTACTGGCGCACGCAGCGACTGGCGGCTTGGCTGCAGGCGCAGGGTGTTCGCAAGGGCGACCGTGTCGCGCTGATTGCCAAGAATCGATGGGAGTGGGCAGTAACAGA
>JBPBQP010000088.1:0-16383 GCA_050954745.1 Janthinobacterium lividum
CAGGCGAACGGCTGCTACGCTCCCCTCAACTGAAGATGGTCTTTCGTGTCGAAGGGGATGAGTTTCTTCTGGTTCTGCGGCAGGGCGATGACGCTGCCCTGGGTGCCACGTTGAAACAACTGCTGGAGACTGTGCGGAAGCCCCTGGTGCTGGATGGCCGTCAGACCAGTGTCACCGCCACCCTGGGCGTGGTTCGACTCTGCAACACGGCAGACCTGTCTGCTGCGCTGCTCCATGCAGATGCCGCGGTCACCTTTGGAAAGCGGCATGGACGCAACCAATACGTCCAGTTTGTCAATTTCATGCTGCGCGATGCAACGTCGGAACTGGCGTTTGAGGCCGCGTTAAAACTAGCGATCGAGAGTGGTGATATTACGAACCACTATCAGGCCATTTACTGCACGGTCACGGGGCAAGTGGTTGGCTTCGAAGCGCTGGCCCGGTGGGTGGTCGCAGGGCGAGTCATCTTCGGGCCGGACAAGTTCATTCCCGTTGCGGAAGAGACATGGATGATCACCCGGATGGGACGGCAGCTGATTTCTACGGCATGCGCCGACCTTGCTGCACTGTCACGCAGCGCCGGGCGTCCCTTGTGGGTCAGCATCAATCTGTCTGGCAGGCAGCTGCAGGATCCTGCCCTCATCGACCACTTGAAGGCGGAAACACTGCAGGCAGGCATTCCGTTGCAATGGCTGAAGATCGAGGTGACGGAGTCGGTGTTTCTGAATGACTTCCAGCAGGCTGCGGATATTTTGCAGGAAATTCGCCTACTGGGCGTGCGTGTTGCGCTCGATGATTTTGGTACCGGCTATTCCTCCTTGTCCTACCTGGCGGCGTTGCCGTTTGACGTTCTCAAGGTCGACCGCAGCTTTATCACCAATTTGCAGCCCAAGACGCCGCGCTTTGAGATCGTACGGGCCATTGTGCAACTGGCAAGCACGCTTGGCAAACACGTCGTGGCAGAGGGCGTTGAAACCGAGGCTGAGGAGCGCTACATCACAGGCATGGGTTGCACCTTGCTGCAAGGCTATCGAATCGCAAAACCGTTGCCGCTTGAGCGTGCGCTGACCCTTGTTTCCGATGTGCAGGATGGATGTTTGCTGCGACCGGGCGTGAACGCCTCTGCTTCCATGTCACCCGTTCTGCCGTAGTTTTGTGCCTGAACAGACGGGCCATGATGGAGGCGGGCCCGCGCCTGACCAGCGACTGCAGCCAACTTGGTCAGGCTGCTGAGGATCAGGCGAGACAGCTGCGAATGGCCACGACAAGCTCCGCAGTTGCCTCATTCGGTAGCATGTGTGCGGCATCCTCGATCACGATGAACTTGCCGCCCGTTTTCTCGATCAGTGGCAAGGTGTGCTGCTTCTGAAAGGCCAGGGGAATGGCCTTGTCCAGGTCACCGACAATCAGGTGCGCTGGCACGCGCAGCTCTGTGATGCGGTCGGACCAGTCTTCCAGCGAACCGCTGTCCGGCCATGCCAGCCATGCCTGCTCGTTTGAGCGCAGCACGTCTGCGATGGCAAGCTCCAGATCGCCTTCCTGCAGGTCCCGATGATGGCTGCCAGCGATGAACTCTTCCGCGCCCTCGTGAGACTGATTGCGCGTGCGCATGGCACTGCGTGCGTCCTCTTCAATAGGCTCTGGAACCAGCGTTGTGGGCGCGACCATAATCAGCTGGCGATAGTTGGGAAGGGGATCGGCGGCAAGCACCATGGCAGGTTTGCCGCTGAAAGAATGTGCCACTACCCCTACGGGAGCGGGGGCAAAGTGCGCCAGCAGGGCAGCCAGACTTGCCGTCATCTGCGTGACAGAGTAGCCGCTGACGTTCGCTGCCTCACCAAAGCCCGGCATATCGGCTGCCACACAGCGGTAGTCTCGGGAGAGCTGCTCAGTGACGTGCCGCCACTCGTTGCGCGAGCTGCCGAAAAAATGCAGAAACAGCAGAATGGTATCGCCGGAGCCAGACTCGGTGAAGGGAAGTATCGGTGTCATGCCGTCGTAGGATGGGCTGCCGGTCCACCTGACTGCCTGTGCTGAACCATCTTCCGTCAAAAGCTGTTTCAAGGGTGAATGTTGCCGTGGCGTGAACAACACGGCATGACTCTGCCGCTAGCGCTGCTTCACGGAGTCGTACGCCGCACAGTTGCATCTGACTTGTTGATTATGAGCGAATCCCTACTTCCTATCCTGCAAAATCCTGCCGTGCTGGAGCGTACGTCGGCTGCCACGCGGCGCGTGCTGGAGCAGCGCGGTGCACCTGTAGCCTCGGGTGACCGTTTTCTGACAGCACCCCTGTTTGCGCTGCTGCAGCAGATTACGGCGACTATTCTGCCGCAGGCCGCGGCGGGTACGCAGGTCGACATTGCCGCGGGCATCGACCAGCGACTGTCTGCCGGTACAAACGCTGGCTGGCGCTTTGCCGATCTGCCTGCGGATGGCGAAGCCTATCGCAAAGGATTGACTGTTTTCGGCACCATGCTGCAGCAGACGCCCATGAAGAGTTTTGAAGCGATGCCTCCTGCGGCTCGCGGGGGCTATCTGCGCTGCGTTGCCAACGGCGACGTAGATGCAATGGCGCAGTTTCCGCTCTCACGGTGGTTAGGCATGTTACGCACGGACGCCGTGAAGATCTGGATGGCCCACCCAGCCACCATGCAAAAGATGGAGTACTACGGCTTTGCCGACGGCGAAACGGGCCAGACAAACGGACCGACCGACATGGAAGGCTGGGCAGGCATCACCACCAACACGGCTCTGCCGTTTGAGCACGGAATCATCAGTTCGGCAGGGGAGCAAAAGGCATGAAGAAGCCAGCAGACATGCGTCGTTACGCGACTGATGAAGTAGTGGATGCAGTTGTGATTGGAACCGGCGCGGGTGGTGCTCCGCTGCTGTGGCGGCTGGCACGGGCGGGCCTGAAGGTAGTTGCATTGGAGGCCGGTCCCTGGTTTGAAAACCCAGCCGAAGACTTCCCAACGGACGAAGCTGCAGCCGCGATCTACTGGCTGGACGAACGGCTTTCTGGTGGCGCGGACCCAACTGCCTTCGGCGGAAATAACAGCGGCACTGGGGTTGGCGGCAGCACGCTGCATTGGGGTGCCTACGCGCCACGGCCTGACCCTCGCGATATGAAGCTTAAAACCGTCGATGGTGTCGCAGTTGATTGGCCCATGTCGCGTGAGGATCTTGATCCTTACTTTGAAGAGGTTGAAACCTTTATCGGCGTGTCCGGCCCTGAGAACTACCCGTGGGACCCTGCAAGGAAGTACCCATTACCAGCACTGCCGCTGAACAGTTCTGCGATTTACATGTCGATCGGCTGTGAAGCGCTCGGCATTCGATTTGCGCCCGCACCCATTGCTGCGATTTCGCAGTCGTATTCCCAAGCGGAGTATGGCACCCGTGGCGCCTGCACCAATCGCGGGTACTGCCACCAGGGTTGTCGCAATGGTGCCAAGGCCAGCATGGACGTCACCTACCTGCCTGCTGCGTTGAGCCGTGGTGCAGAGATTCGAGAAGAGTGCTTCGTGCATGGCGTCGAGCGCGATGCGAGCGGTCGAATTACAGCTGTGCTGTACACGGACGCGAACGGCAACGAGCAGCGCCAGAAGACAGCCAACGTATTTCTGTGTGCGGGTGGCGTGGAAACACCGCGTCAACTGCTGCACTGGGGCGTTGCAAACTCCAGTGGCATGGTCGGCCGTAATTTCATGGCGCACATCTCGACGCAGGTGTGGGCCACCATGAATGCGGAAACGCGCCCGTACAAAGGTTTCCCGGCATCGTTGATTACGGAAGACTTTATGCGAGCCAAGGACGCTGACTTTGCCGGTGGCTACCTGCTGCAAAGCTATGGCACTTTGCCTCTGGGCTGGGCAGAGCAGGTGGTCAAGGGGCGCAACCTGGTGGGACAGGCTCTGGTGGATTACCTGTTGCAGTACAAGAACGTCGCAGGCATTGGCATGAACGGCGACACGTTGCCAGTGATGGACAATCGCCTGACGCTCTCTGCCGAAAAAGATAAGCGCGGTCTGCCGAAGCCGTTGATCACCTTCTCGTTGAGTTACAACGAGAAGAAGATGAGCGACCACGCCGAAGCCATCATGCGTCGCATCCTGCTGGCTGCGGGCGGTAAGGACCTGTGGAGTTCACAACGCACCGCGCACACCATCGGCACCTGCACCATGGGAACGGATGCATCCTCGTCCGTCGTCGATCCTTATGGCCGCAGCTGGGACGTTCCGAACCTCTACCTTGTGGACAACTCGGTCTTTCCGACTTCGCTTGCAGCAAATCCTGCGCTTACGATCATGGCCCTATCGCTGCGAACGGCCGACCAGTTTTTGGCTAGTCGTAGCTGACTTAGTACCGCGAGACATCGTTCGCCGCAGTTCGTAGATGTTTGCGCACTGCGGCGTCGCGTTTGCAACCCTGCAGCGAAGTCAGATCTTCCGTGTCGCATGCGTTACTCTGGAACTGCATGTACAAGCGAGTCCTCCTTAAAATCTCTGGTGAAGCGTTAGCTGCGGGTCGCGGCTTCGGTATCGATGCGGTTTTTGTCAGCCGCGTGGCAGCTGAAATCGTGGAGCTTGCACAAAGTGGCTGCCAGGTTGGCGTAGTCGTCGGTGGCGGTAACTTCTTCCGTGGCGTAGCGGAGCAGGCCATCCACATGGACCGCGTCGCGGCGGACCACATGGGCATGCTGTCCACGGTGATCAACGCCATTGCCCTGCAGGACGCCATTGAAAAATCGGGCTTGCAATGCCGCGTCATGAGCGCGATCGACATGCACGAGGTCGCAGAGCCGTACATTCGTCGACGTGCGATCCGCCATCTTGAAAAAGGCCGCGTGGTCATCTTCGGTGCTGGCACGGGCAATCCGTACTTTTCGACCGACACCGCGGCTGCGTTGCGAGCCATGGAGATTCGCGCGGACGTGTTGTTGAAGGCGACGTCCGTAGATGGCATCTACACCGCTGACCCCAAGAAAGATCCGGATGCGACACGGTTTGAGACGATCACCTACATGGACATCATTCGCCAGAATCTGCGCGTCATGGATACGTCTGCCGTCTCCATGTGCAACGACAACAACATGCCAATGATCATCTTCTCCATGCGCGAACAGGGCAATATCATTCGCGTTGCCAGCGGCGAAAAGCTCGGAACACTCGTCACCTCGTAACATGCAGGGGATGACCGCAAGCGCCGCCGCGCCTGAGCGTAAACCACCGCTGCCCGGCTTGACCGGTGTGCGCACGTTTCTTGCGCTCGGCATCATGTTCTTTCACTTCACGCCGCCTCACGCAGCTTACATTCGGCCTGTGATTGAAGCTGGATTTACTTACATCAGCTTCTTTCTACTAATCTCCGGCTTTGTGCTGGCGTATAACTACGCGCACCGCGCCCACACGCTGCAACCGGGCCGTTTTTACGCCGCGCGTTTGTCGCGGCTGTACCCGGTGTATCTGCTGTCGTTGATTGTGTCGCTGGCCATGTTGCATTCGGAATGGCTTGCGCGGCCGCATCCTGAGTTCTGGCGCGGATTTCTGCTGACGCCGTTTCTGTTGCAGGGCTGGAGCCCGACACTCGCCACTTTTTGGAACACCGTGGCCTGGACACTGGCGACGGAAGCAATGCTCTACCTGTCCTTTCCGTACCTCATCCGTATGAAGTGGTGGCCGAGCACACCGAAGAAGTTATTGCTGTTATTCGCAGGTTTCTGGCTCTGGGAGTTGATCCTGCCGGGCGTTTACATTCTGTTGAACCCGGACGGTCTGCATAACATAGACCGCTATTCCTCGGCTTACTGGCTGCGTGCGTTGAAGTACACGCCATTGCCGTTTCTGCCGATCTTTCTGGCGGGCATCACCCTCGGCAGACTGCACGGAGCTATCGATGTAACAGATCGCACCAAGATGTGGCTGGCCCTTACCTCTATTGCGGCCGTGCTCTGCGTGTTCTACTTCGCGGTGCCGCACCTGCCGTATGTGCTGTTACACGGCGGCCTGATAACACCGTTGTTCGCCGTGCTGGTCTTCGGGCTGACCGGCAGGCACTGGATATCACGCGCGCTTTCGTGGGGGCCCATCGGCGAATTTGGCCGAGCCAGCCTGTGCCTGTACCTGCTGCACTTCAACACGTGGATCGCCCTGCATGAGTTTCGCGTGCCGGAGCGCCTGCATGTCACGCAACTGGACCCATGGTTCTCCTATGCCTTCATGTTGACCTTCGCGTACGTTGCGTTCCTGCTGGTGGAACTGCCCGCGCAGAAATTCCTGCTGACGCGCTACGTGTATCGGTCTGCTCCACCGGTCCAGGTGTCTGCACCACTCGGTTAGTGCGCGCTGTACGTGTGAAAACAGGTCGTTCGCCTTCCTAAGTACTTCTCGGCTGTTCTGTTTGCCCATCCCACTTTTTCACGGCTTTTTCAACGTGGCTGTCAGCCGCCGCGTGTTGCGTGTCATACTGTTCTCGCACCCTCACAACTGAATCGGAAACCGTGCGCACCGCGCGCATTCCTCCGCATCCGCGTTCGCGTTCTTGCCTTACTGTCACAGCTGCAGCTTTGCGGCGGAAGTATCAAGGAGCAGTTCTTCGATGTCGATGACTCGTCGTAATTTCCTCTCACGCGTAGGCCAGGCAGGCGGCTACTCTGCCACGTTCGCCACCATGCAGGCGCTCGGCATGTTCCCCATGAAAGCGGTGGCAGCAGAGGCCATAGCGGCCGCGCCGGGCTCTGGCAAGGGTGTCAGCATCGTGGTTGCGGGCGGCGGTATTTCTGGCCTGGTCACGGCCTATGAGCTGAAGAAGCTGGGTTTTACCGTGACGCTGCTGGAAGCGCGCACGCGGCCCGGCGGCCGTAATCACAGCGCCCGCAACGGCACTGTGGTCGAGTTTATCGACGGTACCAAGCAGACCTGTACCTGGGAAGAGGGCCACTACCAGAACCTCGGTCCTGGTCGTCTGCCTTCCGTTCACACCACGATGCTGAATTACTGCCGCGAACTGAATGTGCCGCTTGAGGTGGAGATCAACACCTCGCGCTCGTCCCTTCTGCAGAATGACGCTGCCAACGGTGGCGCACCGATGGTGCAGCGCAAAGCCCTGAACGACACGCGCGGCCACGTCAGCGAACTGCTTGCCAAAGCCATCAAGGGCGGGGCGCTGGACCAGGATTTGACCAAGGAAGACAAGGACCGCATGGCCTCGTTCCTGCGGACCTATGGCCCGCTCGGCTTCGACGGCAAGTACCACGGCTCAGACCGCGCCGGTTTCAAGCAGTATCCCGGTGCGGCGGACCAGGTTGCTATCAACCAGGAACCCACGGACATGCACACGCTGCTGGACGAAAACTTCTGGGCCGGCATTCTGTACGAGGAGGCGTGGGACTGGCAGGCGACCATGATGCAGCCGGTCGGCGGCATGGACCGTATTCCGTATGCCTTTGCTGCGCAGCTTGAAAAGACCAAGACCATCATTTATGACGCACCCATCTCGTCCTTCAAGCGAACCGGTGCGAATAAGGGTGTGGAAGTCACTTACAAGCACCACGGCGCGGAAAAAACCATCAAGGCCGACTACATGGTCAACTGCCTGCCGTTGACCCAGCTTAAGAAGATGCAGTCTGACCTGTCCGCACCGTACATGGCCTCCATCAACGGAGCCACGTACGCCAGCAGCTACAAGCTGGCGTGGGAGTCCCGCCGCTTCTGGGAGCAGGACTACCAGATTTATGGTGGCCTCTCGTTCCGCGCACCGGGGCCAACCACGGTCATCTGGTACCCATCGGCCAAATTACTGTCACCGAAGGGCATCCTCTGCACCGGGTACGAGGACGAGATGAACTGGGGCTGGGAGAAGCTCGGTATGCAGGAGAAGTTCGAGACCGCACGCAAGCAGCTCGAGAAGATCCATCCCGGCAACGGCAAGGAACTGACCAAGCCGTTGATCTGCATGTGGCGTCACATTCCCTACAACGAAGGCTCGTGGATTCGCAGCTACGGCGGCGGCGACGTGGGCTATAAGACGCTGCTACAGCCAGACGGTCCCATCTTTTTCGCGGGCGACCACACCACCCACATCGTGGGCTGGCAGGAAGGCGCGGCATTGTCCGGCAAGCGCGCCGCACAGATGATCTGCGACCAGGTCAAAGTGGCAAAGCTCGGCGGCGCCCACCATCCTGCAGAAGCCTAGAACGCAGCAACAAGGGGAGATTCATGAAGTTGAAGCAGATCATTTTTGCAGCGGCATGTGCCGTGCCGGCTCTCGCAAACATCGCGCACGCACAGATCGTCGTCAAGCACATCCAGACGGAGAAATCGCCCATCGCGACTGCTGTATGGGCTGGCGACACCCTTTACGTCAGCGGCCAGCTGGCCAGTCCGGTTACGCCCGCGGATGCTGCCAAGGGCACACCTGCGGACTACGGCGACACCAAGACGCAGACCGCCAGCATCCTGAACAAGGTGCAGGCAATCCTGAAGGAGCAGGGCCTCGACATGAAGGACGTCGTTAAGGTCACCGTCTTCATGGCAGCCGACCCAAAGCTCGGGAAGATCGACTTTCCCGGCCTGCAGGCCAGCTTTACCCAGTTCTTCGGCACGGCCGCCCAGCCCAACAAGCCCGCACGTTCCGCCTTCCAGGTCGCGGGCCTGGTGGCACCGGGGTACCTGCTGGAAATCGAAGTGATCGCGGTGAAGGGTAAGTAATTCACCCGACGATCGCATGGGGGGTGCGGATTGCAGCCGCACCCCTTTTGCTTTCTATGCGGTCAGCGACGGCGGCATGAAGCGCTCGTCCACGCCCAGCGAGCGGTTCGGATCCGGTCCCAGCGTGTAGACCAGCTTCGCACCCCGCACCAGCGTGGCGTGCTCGACCCAGAGGCGATCCAGCGGCTTTCCGTTCAGCGTGACAGACTGCAGGTATTTGTCGTCCCGGTTCTTCCGGCGCGTCTCAATGGAAAGCTCTTTCCCGCTACCGAGCCGAACCCTCACGCTGTCGAACAATGGCGGCGTCAGAACGTACGTCGCGCTGACCGGGTCTACCGCATATAGGCCCATGGAACTCATCAGGAACCAGGCGCTCATCTGGCCGCAGTCCTCGTTGCCGTCCAGGCCGTCGAAGTCGTCGCGGTAGTGCGTCAGCAACAGTTCGCGAACCTTCTCCTGTGCCTTCCAGGGTTGGCCTGCCCAAAGATACAGGTAGGCGATGTGGTGGCTGGGTTCGTTGCCGTGGACATATTGGCCAATGAAGCAGGTCATATCGGCCACGTTTTCGTTGGAGACACCGGGATCGGCGGTAAATAGCGCATCCAGCTTCGTGGTGAAAGCCTCGCGACCGCCGAACAACTGCATGTAGCCCTTCACGTCATGCTGCACGTAAAAGGTGCTCTGCCACGCGTTTGCCTCGGTGTAGTCGCGGTATTTCGCCATGTGGCCGGTCGCCTTCGGATTGAAGTCCGGCGCCCACTGACCGTCTTCCAGCTTTGGCCGGATGAACTGCATGTCCTTGTCGAATACATTGCGATAGTTCTGCGAACGGCCCCGCATGATCTTCGCGTCATCCGCGTGCCCGGTAGCGTCGGCAACGTGCGCGCAGGCCCAGTCACAGTAGGTATATTCGACCAGCTTGCCAATAGATTCCGGTTCCTTGTCCGCCGGAATGTAGCCATACTTCCGGTACAGATCCAGGCCCATATAACTGTCGTCCATGTTGCGTTTGCGCATGCCCTTGTAGGCGCGTTGCCAGTCGATGCCGGGCACCTTCTTGACGCAGGCCTCGGCCATGACGCTGGCACCGTGATAGCCCGGCATGCAGAAGGTTTCACCATCCTGCAGCGGCCAAACAGGGAAGCCGTAGATGCTCTGTTCCGCCATGCGGACCAAGCAATTGACCATGGGCGCAACGCGGTCCGCCTGCCAAAGCGTGAAGGACGGGTGCAGTGCGCGGTAGGTGTCCCACAGCGAATACGTGCTGTAGTTGTGATCGTTGGGACCCAGCGTGTGGACCTTCTTGTCCAGACCGCGGTACTGGCCATTCACGTCGTCGTTCAGCGTGGGCGCGCACATCATGTGGTACATGGCCGTATAGAAAACGCGCTTGTGTTCGCGGCTGGCGGTTTCCACGTGGATGCGTTCCAGTTCCGTCTGCCAGCGGCTTTTCGCCTTTGCTCGGACGCCGGCAAAGTCCCACCCGGGTTGCTCCGCCTGCAGGTTCAGTTTGGCCTGATCGGTACTGATGATGGAGATGCCCGTCTTGACCAGGACCGTGCTGCCCGCGGGAAAGTGCATCACCGACTTCAAATTCTGACCGGAAGAGGACTTGCCTTCGACCGACTGGTCCTGCTGAAACAGCTCTGTCCTGGTCGGCTGCACCGAGACTTCGCTGTAGAAATAGATCTCACGATCCGGCGACCAGCGGCTAACATGGCGACCACCCTGCAAAGTGGTCGCGCTCGGAACGGTCATCTCCGCCGATTTCACGGCCTTCTCGTTCTCATAGCAGTGGTGCAGGTCGAACAGGATGTGTGCCGGTTCCCCCGCGGGAAAGGTGAAGCGAGCCAGTCCGGTGCGCTCCGTTGCGGTCATCTCTGCCATGATCTGGTTACCGCCGCTGGACTGAATCTTGACGGTGTAGAAGCCTGGTTCGCCGCTCTCATCCGCTTTCGAGAAGCGTGAGCGATACGTGCCCTCGATGGCTGTGCGCGCCTCGGGATCCTTGCCCGCCTGTAGCATCACGTCGCCCGTGCGCGGCACCAGCAGCACGTCCAGCATGTCGCCCACGCCGGTGCCGCTCAGATGGGTGTGGCTAAAGCCCATCAGCGTTTCGTCGCCATGATGGTAGCCGCTGCTCCAGTCCCAGCCGGTCAGGCCAGTGTCCGGGCTCAATTGCACGGCACCGAAGGGCAGGGTGGCTCCTGGAAAGGTGTGGCCGTGACCGCCCGTTCCGGCAAAGACGTTGACGTACTGCGTCAGATCAACCGCCGGCGACCGTTGTGCCAGTGCGCTTCGACCCACGGCGGTGGACGCTGCGACAGCGCCGGCCAGCGCCAGAAACTCTCTACGATTCGTGCTCATGTGTGACTACTCCCTGAAGTTGTGTCGGCTTGTCCGACTGGCCTACGCAAGACGATCGCGCGGGACTTCCTTACAGTAGACGCTCGGGATGTCTGCGGGATTGCCGAGTTACACGAAGTCAACTTGTCGGGCGGATTACCGCGGCGCAACGGCGGCAGCATTTCCGCATCGTAGCCTCGCCTCCTTCATCCAATCGAAGAGATGCAACGCCGTTCTGCACCGGGCAGTCCGGTTTGGGACAAACAGCTGCAAGCGATTGCCGACCACCTTGATCGGCCTTCATAAGGCGCTTACACTAAACCCAGTTCAGGAGACACCCATTTATGGCCACTGCCGTCACCACTCCCGAGATCGTCACCGCACCCGAGGTCGTTAACGCCGCACCGACCCAGCCAGTTAACCTGACCGCGTCTGCCCAGACCAAGGTCAAGGAAATCATGGCGACGCAGGACCCTCTGCCGGCCGGTCTTCGCATTGGTGTCGTAGGCGGCGGCTGCTCAGGCTTCCAATACTCCATGTCGTTTGAGAACGCGCAGGGCATGATGGACAAGGTGGTTCGCTTTGACGACCTGAAGGTTTTCGTCGATGCGACCAGCGCCATGTATCTCAACGGCTGCATCGTGGACTATGTCGAGACGCTGGAGGCTGCTGGTTTCAAGTTTGAGAACCCCCAGGTCAAGAGCACCTGCGGCTGCGGATCGTCCTTCTCGGTCTAGGTTTGTAACTGAAAAGATATACAAGGGCCCGCTTTGGCGGGCCTTTTTCATTTCAGAAGACCGCGACCTTATCCGCTAGGTCGGCAGCGATTTTGCCCAGATCTACCCGAATCGCCGTGCCTTCGACCGTCAGTACGCGTGCATCTTCCATCGGCTCTCAGTTTGGAAACGCTTTGGACGTCCAAACGTTTCGGATCCAGTACCCAAGCGGTGCCGACACCCATGGCAACGTAGTCTTTCACCCGGTAGATGATCCACTTCACCCTATCGCTCCCGAATCGAAGCGACTGCTATCGCTTTCATAGGCTCCGGCGCCATCGTCCGACGCGACCCGTCTAAACTGGTGCTGACCGCAGAATGAACGAATTCACCGTAAAGCTCGCTGACGAACGTGGCCGCATCCAGGAGCAGACGCACCCTGCAGCGACTGCGGAAGAACTGCGCGCGCGCTTCACCCAGGCCGGGTACTTTGTCTACTCCGTCAAGGCGCGCAACGCGATGGGTTCCGGCAAGTCGCGCAAAAAGGTCAAGCTGCAGAACTTTCTCGTCTTTAACCAGCAGTTTGTCACCCTGATCAAGGCGGGCCTACCGATCCCTGGGTCGCTGGAACTGTTGGCGCGTCGGCAGAAAGATCTCAGCTTTAAGGCGCAACTGGAAGATGTCGCGGCCCGCGTAAAAACGGGCGAGTCGCTCTCAGGCGCCTTCGACGCGCAGGGTGGATTTCCGATCATCTTCACCACCACGCTGCTGGCGGGCGAGCGCTCCGGCAATTTGGAAGAAGTACTGCAACGCTACACGGAGTTTCAGCGCGTCTCGCTCACAGTGACCAAGAAGCTGAAGGCAGCGTTGGTCTATCCGGCCCTGCTGATTACGCTGGTAACGGGCCTGTTTGTCTTTCTGATCACATTTGTCGTGCCGCGATTTGCACTGCTTTACGACCAGTTGAATGCACCACTGCCTGCCATTACGCAGCTGCTGCTGAAGGTGGGCAACGGCGCGCAGACCTATGGCCTGTATGTCGTGCCGGCGTTGCTGCTGGCCGGGTATCTCGCCTATCGATGGGCGAAAACGGACGCAGGTGCCGCCGCTGTCGACAAGATACGGCTCGGCATTCCACTCCTGGGCGTCATCTGGCTGAAGTACCAGGTCGCGCTGTTTTCGCGCACTTTATCCACGCTGCTGACCGGCGGACTGCCGCTGGTGCCATCACTCGAAACAGCAGCCCGCTCCATCTCGTCGCGGCAGGTCTCGAACGCCGTGTTCTCATCCGTCACGCAGGTGCGCGAAGGGCAGCGGCTTAGTTCGTCTTTGGAAGGCACGCGCGTGTTTCCGGAGTTAGCTATCGAGATGGTGGAGGTGGGTGAATCGACTGGCGCGCTGCCAGCCATGCTCAACTCGGTCGCCAGCTTTTTCGAGGAAGATGTTGAGACCTCGCTCGCAGGCGTCCTCTCGCTGATTGAGCCAACGATTCTCATCGTGATGGGCGTTGCCGTGGCCGTCATCTTGATCTCGCTCTACCTGCCCATCCTGTCGCTCGGCGCGAACACGAATGGCCCCCCCGGCAACTAATCGTAGGAGTCAGACACCATGGCCACACCCCTCGCCATTCCCATCGCGAACCCTGAACTGAACGAAACCGAACGTGCTCAGTTAATGGCGCGGCGCTACCACTCCGAGTTTGTTGATCTGCGCGACTACAAGATTCAGCATGAGCTCGTAAAGTCCGTGCCGGTGGAGTTGATGTTTCGCTACAACTTCATCCCGCTTGAGCAGTTGCCGGACCGGCTCGTCATCGCCGTCAGCGACCCGTCCCGACTGATGGTGCTGGACGAAATCAGCGGTTTGCTAGGGCAGCGGCTGATGACACGTGTCGCCACGCTGACGCAGATTACTGACCTGCTGAAGAAGACTGAGCAGTCGCAGCGTGTGCTGGAAGAAGCGACCGAAGGTCTGACCTTTGACGTGCTGTCGTCGGAGGACAATCCCGACGAAAACATCTCCATTGAACGGCTGACGAGCGAAGACGACATTTCGCCGATCATCCGGCTGGTCGACACGACAATCTTCTCTGCACTCGAACGCCGCGCGTCAGATATTCATCTTGAGACGTACGATGACTCGTTGCTGGTGAAGTACCGCATCGACGGCGTGCTGCAGCAGGCCATGGCACCCATCGCGCGCGAACATCACCAGACCATCCTGTCGCGTATCAAGGTCATGAGCGAGCTCGACATTGCCGAGCGCCGCGTGCCGCAGGACGGCCGATTCCGTGTGCGCTACAAGGGTCGGCTGATCGACTTTCGAGTCTCCATTATGCCCACCGTACATGGTGAAAACTGCGTGCTGCGCGTGCTCGACAAGGAGTCGATGAGTGAGAAGTTCAAGAAGCTGTCGCTCGACGTAGTTGGCTTCGGCGCGGCGGACCTTGCACGCTTTCGCAAGTACATCAAGGAACCCTACGGCATGGTGCTGGTCACGGGTCCAACTGGTTCCGGCAAGACCACCACGCTGTACGCGGCGCTGAACGAGATCAAGAGCGAAGAAGACAAGATCATCACCATCGAAGATCCCGTCGAGTACCAGATCCGCGGCATTACGCAGATCCCGGTCAACGAGAAGAAGGGCCTGACTTTCGCACGCGGCCTGCGGTCCATCCTTCGTCACGACCCGGACAAGATCCTGGTTGGCGAAATCCGCGATGCGGAGACGGCGCAAATCGCCATCAACTCTGCATTGACCGGTCACCTTGTCTTCACCACCGTCCACGCGAATAACGTGGTCGACGTGTTGGGCCGCTTCCTGAACATGGGCGTAGAGCCCTATAACTTCGTCTCTGCGCTGAACTGCATCCTGGCGCAGCGGCTGGTGCGGCAGATCTGCGATTTCTGCGCCACACATCGCACTTACTCTGATGAGGAGATGGTCAAGAACGGACTCGACCCCGCCGACTGGCAGGGTTTCCGCTTTCGCGAAGGAACGGGCTGCATCGAGTGCAGCGGCACCGGCTTCCGTGGTCGCTCGGCCATCCACGAACTGCTGGAACTGGACGACGAAATCCGCGAGCTGCTGCTGGAGAAGAAGCCCGGCTCAGAGATTCGTCGCAAGGCGAAGGAAAAGGGCATGCTCTTCCTGCGCGACTCCGCCCTGGAGCGGGTTCGCGCAGGCATTACCACCATGCACGAGATCAACAAGGTCACCTTCATTGAATCAGGCCGGTAGCCCGTCTGCGCACCCCTCGCAAACGGAATTCGTTCACGCGAATGGACTCCGCTTCGAGGTGCTGACGTGTGGGGCGGGAGACCGGCTTGCCTTGTGTCTGCACGGCTTTCCCGAACTTGCAATCAGCTGGCGCGAGCAGATGCCCGTCCTTGCCGAACTTGGGTCCGAGCATGGGCGCCAAACCAGCGCGGCTACGGTCAGACCACACGTCCCGTTACGGTTGCGGACTACGGCATGGAGACCCTGATGCAGGACGTCGCGGGGCTGATCGACGCGTCAGGCGCAGATGACGTCACACTGATCGCCCACGACTGGGGCGCACTGGTCGCATGGACTTTCGCCGCACGCAAAGTAAGGCCGTTGCAGCGGTTGGTCATTCTGAATGTCCCACATCCAGCCTGCTTCGCACGCGCACTGCGCAGGCCGGGGCAGATGCTGCGGTCGTGGTACGTCGGCTTCTTTCAACTTCCGGGCGTGCCTGAGTGGCTGTTGAGTCGAAAGGGCGGGGCTGCTGTGCGTCAGATGATGTTGCGGACGTCGACCTCACGCGATACCTTCCCGCGTGACCTGCTGGACGCCTGTGCCGGCCACGCAGCACAACCGGGTGCGGCGCGTGCCATGGTGAACTGGTACCGGGCGTTTCTGCGGGGTGGCGGTTTCCGCCAGCAGCTTCGGCAAGGCTTTCCGCCAATCGAGATTCCCGTGCTGCAGATCTGGGGTATGCGCGACACCTACCTGGCGTACTACACCACAGACGGTACCGAGCAGTACGCCCCGCTTCTGCAACGTCGTGAACTGCCGGGCGTTTCCCACTGGGTGCAACAGGACGCGACCGAGCTGTGCAATCGACTCCTGCACGAGTTCCTGGACCGGAATGGAGCAACGGGATTATGCAACATGCTACCCAGCAGCGACCTTCACACGTCAAGCATGTAGTCTAAACAAGCTTCGGCATGGCATCCCTCTTCCCCAAATCGACGTTGCAGGTGCGTCCACGCATCGCCGTAGAGGTACGCCCGGAGGGCGTCTACGCTGCTTCGGCCAGCGATTCTGTCGGCTTGTTGTCACAGGTCAGCAGCATGGCGCTGACGCCGGGTGCGCTGGTGCCGTCGCTGCGCGTGGGCAATGTGGTGGACCGCATCGCTGTCATCGCAGCCCTCCGCAAGACCTTGCAGACGGTGCAAACAGGGAAGTCGCGTGACGTGACCCTCATCATCCCTGACACTGCAGTACGCGTGCTGCTGCTGGATTTCGATGAGCTACCTTCGAAAACCGACGACGTGTTGCCGGTCTTGCGCTTTCGCCTGACCAAGCTGCTACCCTTTCCGCCGGAACTGGCACAGGTCAGCTATCAGGTCATGAGCCGGCAC
>JBPBQP010000089.1:0-16165 GCA_050954745.1 Janthinobacterium lividum
CGAACAGTTGCATGATACGGACCTGCCTGCCATCGCCGAGGGGCTTCACCTTTCCGTCGAGCAGCTGCAGGACGCGCTGCACCACTTCCAGTTCGCGCCCAAGTACCAGCCGATTCCCCTGAAACAGGACATCACGCCGGATGAGCAGGCCTTCATTGAGGCCCACCGCAACGAGCTGCCGGAACTGGAGACGCTGGAGCAGCAGCGTCGCCTGTACCCGCGTGACGGCTTTGCGGCGCACCTGATCGGCTACGTCGGCGAAATCAGCGAAAATGACCTCAAGAATCCCAAGTACGACTTCTATGAGCCGGGGGATGTGGTCGGCAAGTCAGGGGTTGAGGAGACGTATGACTCCATCCTCCGCGGTGTGGACGGCTCTCGCGACATGGTCGTCAACAGCCATGGCCGTGAGGTTGGTCGGCTGGGAGAGGAACTGGCCAGGCCGGGGCAGGACCTGAAGCTGACTATCGACCTCGACATCCAGATGGCAGCCGAGAAGGCGATGGAAGGCAAGAACGGCGCGATTGTGGCCATGGATCCGCACACGGGCGAGATCTTGGCGATGGTGTCGCGTCCGACTTACGACCCAAACCAGTTTGCGGTTCGGCTTTCTCGCGATTACTGGAACGAAATTCTGCACAACCCGAACCATCCCCTCATGAACAAGGGCATCCAGGCGCAGCTTGCTCCCGGCTCTACCTTTAAGGTCATCATGACGTTCGCGGGGCTGCAGGAAAATGCTGCGCAGGACCTGCGCGTCTTCTGCAATGGTGGAGCGACCTTTTACGGCCACTTCTTCGGCTGCGACCGCCACCATGGCTCGGTGGACATCCACAACGCCCTGCCCTATTCCTGCGATACGTACTACTACACACTGGCGAACCGGCTCGGCATTGATGTGATCGCGAAGTACGGGCGGGCAGTAGGCATCGGGGAGAGAACCGGTATCGACCTGCCGAGCGAGGCTGCCGGTATCATGCCGTCACCAGCGTGGAAGATGAAGGCGCAGCATGACAAGTGGTACGCCGGTGAGACCATCTCCGTTGGTATTGGACAGGGAGCAGTGCAGGCAAGTCCTGTACAGCTGGCGCGTGCCATTGGCGGCATTGCCTCTGGCGGTGCCTTCGTGCGGCCGCATACCGTGCTGCTCGATCAGCTTTCTGCCGACACAAAACATAGCATCGAAGACACCTATCCGGGCAGCGGCATCAAGCAGATCCCTATCACTGCCGACAACTGGCAGCTGATTACCGATGACATGGCAAATGTGACCCAGGGCATTGGAACGGCGGCCGAGGCCCACCTGGAGGGCATCGATTTTGCCGGCAAGACCGGCACCGCCGACGTGGTAAGCGGTCGAAAGAAGGGCACCGCAGACAAATCGACGCTGCCGAACGCCTGGTTCGTCGGCATGACGCCGCGACGCAATCCTGACATCATTGTGGCCGTTCTTTGGGAGCACGGTTACTGGGGAAACAACTCTGCCAAGCTGGCGACCCAGGTGATCACAGCGTTCGTGAACAAGCAGCGCAAGCGCGACGGCAATCTGCGGCTGGAGCAGGCCAGCGTCCCGGCTGCTCCTCCTGCATCGACTCCTGAGGACAAGCCCGAGGCGTCGGCAGCCGCAGCCACCGGACGACACAAAGACAAACCCACTAAGGACCAGCCGCCCACTCCAACCGCTGTGCTGCCCGCCGTAAAAGCAAAGGAAGACCCGGCAGGATGACGCGCTTTTCCTCTTACCGCGACTTCGACTGGGTCCTGTTTGCCTTTGTCATGGTGATGTCAGTGGTAAGTGTCACCGAGATCTACTCGGCGACGCTGCACACGAAGTTTCACGGATTCCATACCAAGCAGCTCGAGTTCTTGGCCATTGGCATCCCGCTGATGTTCCTGATTTCGATGATTGACTACCACCGCCTGGTGGAGCTTGCGAACTGGGCCTACGGGGTCAGCATTGCCTCGCTTCTGGCGGTGTTGCTGGTTGGTCGCAAGGTGTTGGGGGCCCGCCGATGGATCGGTTTGCCGGGCGGCGTTCACTTTCAGCCGTCAGAGTGGGTCAAGCTGGTGCTGATCCTGGCCTCTGCCCGGTACTTCTGGGGGCTGTCGAACAAGCCGGAGCTGGACTGGAAAGACATTGGGAAAGCCTTCGCGATGATTGGCTTTCCGATGCTGATGGTCTTGAAGCAGCCTGACCTGGGAACCGCTTTGACCTACAGCCCGGTGCTCTTGGTTGGCTTGTTTCTGGGCGGGATCCGGGGCAAACAGGCGCTCATCCTGCTGCTCACGTTTGCAGTTCTGGGCCTTGGCGTCTGGAAGAGCGGCAAGGTCCTGAAGCCTTACCAAAAGGCACGACTGACCAGCTTTCTGCACCCTGAGGATGATCCACGGGGGAAGGGGTACCAGGTGCAGCAATCGCTGATCGCGGTCGGCTCAGGTGGTATTTGGGGCAAGGGCGCGACCAAGGGAACGCAGACCCAGGGCGACTTTCTGCCCATTCCGTATACCGACTTTATCTTTGCAGCACTCTGCGAGGAGCATGGTTTTGTCGGCGCGGCGCTGGTGCTGTTGCTGTACTTCCTGATCCTGATGCGATTGGTACAGAACGCTCAGACGGCAAAGGATGCGCCAGGAACGCTGCTTGTCATGGGCGTGGCTGGTGTCATGCTGTTCCAGATAGCGGTCAATGTCGGCATGGTGGTCGGCATCATGCCGGTCACGGGTATTCCGCTGCCGTTGCTTTCCTACGGTGGATCATCCGTGCTGTTTACCTTTCTGGCACTGGGCATTGTGATGAACGTTCGAATGAGTCGCTTCGTCAACTAGGTTCCGCTGGACCAAAGGCACCCATTCATGCACAATGGTTGCAGCTTTACCCACAGAGGCGCGATCGCCGCGTGGTGTTTATAGTGCCGTTCGAATCGTGCGCACAGGTCGCCGGAGCGGTACACAAAGGTTTGATTAGAAATACTTTACAGTTTCCGGCAAGGGCCAGGAAGTCAGCCGTAGCTGGGCAAAATCTGAAGCAGAGCAGTTCCGGATGGCAAACGGCCCCGCCGTAGTTCAGGCAAGAGTGGTCACAAATCCGGAGCCAATCGAAACGAGGAAGTACTATGCGGTCTCAGGCTTATTCAGCCACACGGTCATCCAGCGGGCGCTTGTCGTCAGTTGGGGCACGTCCGAGTGAGCCATTTGCAGGGCTGCGTTCATTGCTTTCCTTCTCAGGTCACACCCATTTGCGGTTCACGGTTTAGCGCAAAGGTTCGCGCTCCCGTTTGACTCAGTGTGCTCTT
Organism: Janthinobacterium lividum; assembly: GCA_050954745.1. Taxonomy (GTDB): domain Bacteria; phylum Acidobacteriota; class Terriglobia; order Terriglobales; family Acidobacteriaceae; genus Terriglobus. Next base: position 3,294 of record JBPBQP010000089.1, read on the forward strand.
GTTCCCGGTGACAGGAACAGGCAGGGCACTATGTCGAAAGAAATTTACATCTCCACAACGCCGCACGAGACGCGGCTGGCCGTTGTAGAAGACGAGCAACTCACAGAAATTTACTTCGAGCGCGAGAACGAATATACGCTCGCCGGCTCCATTTATAACGGCAAGGTCACGCGCGTGCTTCCAGGCATGCAGTCGTCCTTTGTCGACATCGGCCTTGAGCGCGATGCTTTTCTGTACGTCACCGACTTTATGGAAGAGCAGGGCGATGCTGCGGACTTCGAGTCTGACAGCGGTTCCCGCCGACAGGCAGCACCTGCGCGCGAAGCGGTTGTTCGCGAAGCTGCTACTCCAGAGGCTGCGACCAGCCGCGAAGCGCAACCGGCTCGCGAGGCCCAACCTGGCCGTGAGGGTCAAACCGCCCGCGAAGGTCGGGGCCGGCATGAACGTGGTCGCAATCGTCGCAGTGAGCGTGAACGCCCCGAGGGGGAGCGCACCGTCGCTCCGCCCGCCACCGAGACCGAGAGCACGGAGTCATTCGACGAACCCATTGCACCGCCGCCTACGGAGGCCATTGGAACCGTAGAGACAGACGTTGAGGGCCAGGGTAGTCGCAGGTGGCGTGGTCGTCGCGGCCGCCGCCGCGGCCGCAGTCTGCGTGACGAGCAGCCCGCAACGGGTGCGGCAGAGGCAAACGTCGATAGCGCAGCGAATGAGGCCTCTGATCGGGATGAGGCACAGCCGGGCTTCCTCGAAGGAATGGACGCGGCAAGCAGCCCCATTGAGATTGAGCTGGCTGAGGTGTCGACAGAGTCAGTCGGCGAAACGCAACAGGAGCGTGGCGGTGGGCGCGGAAGCCGGAACCGGGGTCGCGGTCGCAGCGAGCGGGGTGGTTCGGACCGGAATGGTTCTGAGCGCAGCAGTTCAGATCGCAGCCAGGCTCCTCCGCGCGAAGCAGAGCGTACCGAACCAGCCTTCGATAACAGCTATGCCGGGTACATGAACGCGGAAGTACTGCCTGAGGCGTCGGGCGAGCCGGTGTTGTTGCCGGGTGAGTCAATCCGCAAGTACCGCGATCCTGCCGAAGTCGCCGCAGAGGATGCGGAAGCCAAGCGGAATGCGCCCGCACAGGCTGAAGTGCTTGTCGTAGCCGCACCCGACATTCAGATCACGGGCTGGGATGGTGGCGCTGTTCTGCCGGGCGAGACGCTGGGCCGCAATCGGGGTCGCCAGAACAACCAGGGTGCAAAAGACAGCCGCAGAGAGTCTTCGCGCCGCGCACCTGCGGAGCCGGTCCGCTCGCAGCACACGCATGTGGAAGAACCCGTGTCCGCCCCGCTTGCTGCCAGTCCCATTGCGAGCGAGGAAGACTTCGCGGCAGCCATCGCACCAGAAGAGCCGAACGGATTGACCGAGCTGCCAGCGCACACTGTAAGCGAGGCTGCGGTTGAATCTGCAGCCATGGGCCAGCCAGGAGATCTGCCTGGAGAGACGACGCCCGCCCTGCACACGTCCCCTGAGGCTGAGTACGAGCCCGAAGAGGGAGCCAGCGCGTCCACCGAGATTTCAGAGCGCCGCAACCTTCGTTTCGAACAGCCGCAGGAGCCGGCCGCGAATGATGAGGCGCGAGCGGCTGAGTCAGATGTCGAATTTGCAGGCAGTATGCCCGACCAGACTACCTACGATCTGCAGGCCTCTGCAGAGCAAGATACCCCGGACCAGACGGCCCACCTGGCAGCGCCAGCAGCGCTAGAACCAGAACCCCACGCCGCCTTGGAGCCTTTCCAACCGGAGTTCACCACGATGGAGGCCACGGGCGAGATGGTGTCGCACGAGGAAGCTTCGGCTGCGGAAGACTCGCTGGCCGTGAGTCCGTCTGAACAGGCGGACTTTCGGTCCGCAGAGCTGTCGGCCCACGAGGAAGTGATTCACTCCCATGAGGCCATTTCTGAAGGCGTACCGGTACCCACACAGCAGGGTAGCCCTGAAGACGCGGGAGACGCCGCCGAACCGTCCGACGAAAACGGCATCCATGCCTACGGCGACGGTGACTTCCACGAGGAAGAGATCGAAGACCTCGACGGCGAGGATTTCGAATACCAGGCTGCGCCCGCCAACCTGGATGAGTCTGAGGTTGAGTACGAAGAAGAGACTCTCGACGGCACGTCCGACGCCGGTTCCATGCTGCACGAGATGTACCAGGGTGGCAACAAGCCTGAGGATGAGGAGGACGACGCCGACGAGGAAGTCAGCAGCGCAGGCGGCTTTACCGAGGCTGACTTTGGCGGCGAGCCGGACGAAGACGAGATTGTCGCACCGGAACCCGCAGTGGGTTCCGGTGAGCAGCGTCCACAGCGGGAAGGCGCTCGCCGCACAGGTATGGGCGGCAGCCGGGATCGTCGTGGCGGCCGGAACAGTAACAGTGGTGGTGGCGGTGAACGTGGCCGTGGCGGTCGCAGGCAGAGCATGCAAACGACCGACCTGCCTGCCATCAACGAGCTGTTGAAGCCGGGCCAGGAAATTCTGGTGCAGATCGCCAAGGAGCCCATCGCCAAGAAGGGTGCGCGGATCACTTCGCACATCGCCCTGCCGGGGCGCTTCCTGGTGTTTATGCCAACGGTGAACCACACGGGCGTCTCGCGGAAGATTTCTTCGGATGAGGAGCGTCGCCGCCTAAAGTCGGTGCTGCTGTCGGAAAAGGGTGACGCACAGGGCGGATTTATCGTCCGCACTGCCGCAGACGGAGCCAGCGAAGAAGAGCTGCGCAACGATCTGCGCTTCCTGATCCAGATGTGGACGGACATCAAGCAACGGTCAGAAGCATCGAAGTCGCCGGCCCTGATCTACCACGACCTCAATCTTGTGGAGCGCATTCTGCGCGACCAGGTTACAGACAACTTCTCTGCCATCTGGGTCGACACCGAGCAGGAATATGAGCGTGTTCTCCGCTTCCTGCAGCGCTTCCAGCCATCGCTGGTGCGCCGCGTGAAACTGTACACCAAGGAGACGCCGCTGTTCGAGCACTTCGGCGTCACCGCAGAGATCGAAAAGGCGCTCAAGTCGAAGGTTTGGCTCAAGTCCGGTGGCTCCATCGTCATCAACCAGACGGAGGCGCTGGTCGCCATCGACATCAACACCGGCAAGTACGTCGGCAAGACGGCGCGGCTGGAAGACACCATCCTGAAGACGAATCTGGACGCCATTCCCGAGATTGTGCGGCAGATCCGGCTGCGCGACCTTGGCGGCATCATCGTGATCGACTTCATCGACATGGATGAGCGCAAGAACCGTGCCAAGGTCATGCAGGTGCTGGAAGATGCCATGCGGACCGACCGTGCGCCGTCGAAAATCCTGCCCTTCAACGACTTTGGCCTGGTCATCATGACGCGCAAGCGGGTCAAGCAGTCACTGGAGCGTACCCTGTGCATGCCGGACCCCATTACTGACGGTACGGGCATGATCAAGTCGCCCATCACGATCGCCAACGAGATCTACGTGGAGATGCGCAAAATGCACCGCCACCTGGAGAAGACGGACATTCTGCTGCGTGTGCATCCTGAGGTCGTCAAGACGCTGAAGCTGAACGGCGGGAAGCGTCTGCAGGAACTGGAAGAGATGACGCGCAAGACGATCCTGGTCAAGAGCGATCCGACGCTGAGCCCCGAGGCCTTTGACATCCACTAATATCCATCGAAGGAACAAGTAAGAAGCGGGGCATGGACTATGATGCCCCGCTTTTCCGTTTCTTCAGCGGTCCAGTCCGTGGCGTGGAAAGTCTGTCACCATCTGCCGTTGTGAGGCGTCACACAACTTATGCAGGCCGCGCGGGTTCCAACTCTCACGACCGTTCGCACAGGAGTAGCTAACTATGAATTCTCTCTTTGCCCGCTCGACGCCTTGTGGCTTCGTGGCCGTTGCGGCGCTTGCAGTAACTCCATGGATCCACGCAGCGACACCTGCACCTACGGAGCCTGCAACGTTGCCCAGTTTCACGGCTGCAACCGTGATGAGCGACCCAATCCGCGATATCCGCTATCAGCCTGCGGGCATAAGCAGTTCGAATGCGCCGGACGAGACAAGTTCCTCTATGTCGCTGGATGCCGAGCGCGATAGCCTTGGGGAAGATGCCGCGCAACCACCTCCGGGTCGTCGCTCGTATGGACGATCGCGGTACCAGGATCGCCTTCACAACGCGGATGGTTCGACCAAGATTGCGTTTGTTGGCGGTGCCGGTCTTAACCTGCCAATTGGGAACACCGGCAAGTACTACACGCCGCACGTCGCGGTCGTGGCTGGTGCCGGACTTAATTTCAACAAGACCTTCGGTGTCCTGGCAGAGTTTTCTTACCAGCGCATGGGTCTGACCAGCGGTGCAATCAATGCGGATTACACCAACACCTATAACTACTTTGTCAGTCAGGGCAATAATGGTTCCGACGTCGCCAATTACCTCTCAGGCTTCGACGCAAACGCCCATGTGTTTGGCTTTAGCATTAATCCGATTGTTAATGTCGCCGGTCGGGGCAAAGTCGGCGGTTATGTGACTGCAGGACTTGGCTATTACCACAAGACCACGAACTTCACCCTGCCTCAGCTGACCCAGAATATCTATGGCGGCGCCGGCTATGTAAACTCGACTTTCGATAGCTACGGTGCCGGGGGTATCGGCTACAACGGCGGCGTGGGATTGTCTTATAAACTTTCCGAGTTCAGCAGCGAGCGCCTCTTTGTCGAGGCACGTTACGAATGGCTAAATCTTGGCAAGAACAACTCTGACTTCTTCCCTTACAACGGTCGGAACACCGGCATGATCCCCATTACGGCTGGGATTCGTTTCTAAGAAACGGACGCGGTAAGAAGACGCAGCTATTTGGCTGCGTCTTCTTCGTTTTGGGCAAAGGTTCCGCCTGTGGTTCAGGTCATTGCGTGGATTGAAGGCGGTGAGGCTGGTTTGACTTAGGGTAGAAGAAGCACCTGACGGGTGCTTTTTAGGAGTCCTGTTGTTCGGTCGTCGCCTTCTTCCTGTTGCCTTGGTTGTTGCTTTTTCACCGCTTGCATTTGGCCAGAATCGGCCTCCCCTTGAAACCGCCGACGCGCTGGTGCAGAAGATCTTTCAGCGCACGGCGTCCATGGGCATGGTGGTCACCATCGTGCGTGATGGTGAGGTCTGGACCAACGGCTACGGGCGAATGGCACCCGGTTCCGATCAGGTGCCGCAGCCAAACTCACTGGTTCGGCTTTGCTCCGTGACCAAAATTTTGGCAACGGACCTGCTCGCAAAACTTGTCGTGGAGAAGAAGGTTTCCTTCGACGATCCCTTGCAGAAGTTCGCACCTGCAGGCGTCCAGTTGACCAACCTGACGATCCATGGCCCGGCACGTAGACCAATCAACCTTGGGGACCTGGCAACACACACCGCGGGCCTGCCGCGTGAGATCGCCTATCCGCCACCGGGTGCCGCACACTTCACCTTTCCGGACTACGCGTTTCGCTGGCAATGGCTGCCCGGCTTCCGCCTGCGCACTTCACCCGGCGATGCTGCGCACTACTCCAACATCAGCTTTGATCTGCTGGCCGACGCGCTGGGTACGGCTGCTGCAGAGCCTTACGCGCAGCTGTTTCAGCAGCGAACCTCGCAGCCGCTCAGCATGGTTGACACCACGCTGAACCCCAGCGCAGAGCAGTGCACGCGGCTGATGTCCGGCCCGCGTGAACCTTCCATGTGTACGAATACCGAAGCTGCCGCCGGGTCCGGTGGCATGTACTCTACGGCGCAGGACATGGCCCGCTTTTTGAAGTACCTGCTGTACCTGCCCGGCGTGCCAGTCCATCAGAATGGCTGGTCGACCGGTATGTACCTTGACCCGGCGGATCTCCGCAGCGTGCAAGGTCTGGGGCACGCAGGCGTACCGAACGGCATCGGCATCGGCTGGATTGAGATCAACAAGCAGTATGGCGAGTCCCGCATCGTCGAAAAGACCGGGGGGGGTGCAGGCTTTCAGACCTATATTGCGCTGAACCCTGCACGGCACGCGGGTATCTTCATCGCGCGAACCGACGGGCGTAATCGTGGCGGCGCAAACCTGTTTCGTGAAGCTAACAACGTTTTGCTGGCCATGGTCGATCTGCCGCCGGTTCCTGCGGATCTGGATGATCCAGAACGGGAGCGGACGGGGGAAGAAATCCAAGCAGCAAGGATGCCGCGTGGCCAAAGCGCTCGCGGCGCTGCAGGGCTTGCCGCTCGGGCCGTGCCGCGTCCAGGTGGCCATCAACGCAGGCCTGCGGCTGCTCCAATTGCGCCCCGTAGACCCGGTCGCCTGCAAAAAGCTGAGCCAAGGGTGTCGACAAAGCGCAGGCCTGTCGTCCGGTCTAGTGGGAAGCGTGCAGGTACGCATCACTCTGCCAAGACCCTTGTTATGCCACAGAAACATAAGCGGCGCTAAGCCTGTTCCCCACTGGTTCCATCCTTTGTGTAGCGGGACGAAAGACACATGTTCTACAGCAGCATGACACCCGGTGGCGAAGAGGCCACCTCACCGTGGTAGCCTTGTTTCTTACGGAAAACCTGACAAAATGAGCACTGAGACCCAGAAGTATACGAGAAACAGCCCTTACAGTTCGACCATGCTGGTCAACTATGTCCTGACCGATAAGGACTCCGAAAAAGAGACGCGGCACATTGAGTTGTCGCTGGAAGACGGCATGCAGTACACGCCGGGCGATGCCGTGGGGATCCTGCCGACCAATCGCGAGAGCGAAGTGGAAGCAGTGCTGAAGGTGCTCGGCTTCAAGGGTGACGAGCCCGTGCTCGACTTCTTCAAAAAGCCGACCACGCTGGACGACGCACTGCGCACCAAGCTGCACATTGGCAAGCTGACGCGCGGATCGGTGAACAGCTACGCCAAGCTGGCACCCGAGGGGACACCGGGTCTCGATTTCCTGAAGAGCCTAGCCGGGCAGGACAATAAGTCGAAAGCGGAAGAGTATGTCTGGGGTCGCGAGTTCATCGACCTGGTAACAGAGCATCCGGGCGGCATCACAGATCCTCAGCAGCTGTTCACGGTGCTGCAGCGCCTGACGCCGCGTATGTATTCCATTGCCAGTTCACAGGCCAAGTTTTCGGACACGGTCCACACCACGGTACGCGTGGTTCGATACCACACCCACAACCGCGACCGGCAGGGCCTGTGCAGCGGACACCTGGGTGAACGCGCCGACCAGGGCGCAAACCTGCCCATCTTCCTGCACGCAAACGCAAATTTCCGCCTGCCGGAAGATGTGTCCGCGCCCGTCATCATGGTGGGTCCGGGCACCGGCGTGGCACCATTCCGTGCCTTTCTGGAGCATCGCCAGGCACACGGCCACACTGGTGACAATTGGCTCTTCTTTGGTGAACAGCGAGCGGCCTCTGACTTCCTGTACCGCGACGAATTCCAGGCAATGCAGGCCGACGGAACCTTGACCCGGCTGGATACCGCCTTCTCCCGCGATCAGCAGAAGAAGATCTACGTGCAGGACCGCATGAAGGAAAAAAGCGCAGAGCTGTTCTCGTGGCTCGAGCGTGGTGCTTACTTCTACGTCTGCGGCGACGCCAGCCGCATGGCGAAGGATGTAGAGCAGACCCTGTTGGACACCATCGCGAACGGCAAGGATTGCAGTCCCGAGCATGCGGGTGAATACCTGAGTGAGTTGAAGAAGTCAAAGCGTTACCAGCTCGACGTTTACTAGAACGCCTTCTAAGTCGTGCAAAAGGGCCCGCCAGCTGGCGGGCCCTTCTTTTCCTGCAGACTAGACGCGGTCATTGTCCGCTTGCCAGTTCACAATGGCTTCCTTGATCTGCTTTGGCGTCATGCGTTCGCTGACAGCACGCGCGACCAGTGCGGGCGATTCCGCTTCGGACGCAAAGCGCAGGGCGATCATCTGCGGCATGGTGAGGCCCGACGGATTAACGCCCAGGTGGTGCAGGCGTACATTCTCTTCCAACCGGATGATGCGGTTCTGATTCTTGAGCGCGTACTGACGCGTCGCCATGGCGGCTGAAAGCGTGGAAAGCGCTAGCCCCAGCAGCACCCAATGGCTCGCGTCGTAGTGCTTCGCCAGTTCGACGATGGCGGTGATCAACAGTGTGAGATTCAGCACGCCCAACGCGAGGAACGCTTTGTCGACGCGAACGTGGTTCTTATAATTTTGCTGCTCTGGCATGTTGCTTCTCCGAAGGGTTTAGAGCCAGTCTCGCACGGGCTCTGCTCGGCTAACATCGAGCCATGGCAGCAGGGAACCACACGCCACGTATTGGCATTCATCTTTCTACCAGTGGCGGTACCTGGACGGCAGTACGACGTGCCGTCGATTGCGGCGCAGACTGCTTTCAGATCTTCTCTTCGTCGCCGCGGCAGTGGAAGCCCAACGCGGTGAAGCCGGAAGACGCACAGCAGATGCGGACGCTGCGAGAGCAACACGGCATAGCGCCGCTGGTCATCCACGCTTCGTACCTTATCAACCTGTGCTCGCAAACGGAGAGTGTACGGGTGAACTCAACCGCTGCATTCAGGGGCGAGGTGGAGCGCGCACTGGCGCTGGGTGCCGAGTTTCTGGTGCTGCACCCCGGGTCGTGGAAGGGGCTATCGCGACCGGAAGCGCTGCAGTACGCGGCCGACAACATCGAGCGAGCCCTGGAGGGCCTTGGCTGCCAGGATTCATCGTTGCGCATCCTGATCGAGAACTCCGCCGGTAGCGAGTTTTCCATGGGCGGTACCCTGGACCAGATCGCAGATCTGCTGCACCTGCTGGATCGGTGCGCGCCGGTCGATGTCTGCCTTGACACCTGCCACACCCACGTCGCGGGCTACGACCTTGTTTCGCCTAAAGGCTATGAAGAGACAGTTCGTCTGATCGAGGAAAGCTTTGGAGTGGGCCGCGTCAAGGTCTGGCACTGCAACGACGCCAAGGCGGCGCGTGGCAGCAAGCTGGATCGTCACCAGCACATTGGCGAAGGAACGATTGGCGCGGCGGCATTCCGGCGCCTGCTGCACGACGCTCGATTTGCGCACTGCGCCTTTATTGCAGAGACGCCCGTCGACGAGCCAGGCGACATTCTGCGCAATGTAAACACGCTTAGGGCACTGGCTACACGTTAGGCTTGGTGTGCACGGCGCCCCAGGCTAGACTGGCGGCGTCCCCCAATGGAGTGCAGCCATGCGCCTTCCTCTATACCTGCTGCTACTCGTGCCGCCTTGCGCGGCGCAGAGCATCGCAGTCGGCACAACCCTTCACACCGGTAGTACGGCTCCACGCACCAGCAATCCCGTCACCATGGTCTTTGAACGGATGCAGACCCAGACCCTCGCCGATGGGACCCATGTCAGCAGTACCACGCACGAGCGATTCTGGCGCGACGCAGCAGGCCGCACCCGCTTTGACCGAGAGTCCGTGATGCCGTCACAGAGTGGTGCCGTCGTCACCATGGTCCTGGTTCAGGACCCAGTCGCCCGCTTTATTCTTCATTGGCAAACCGGCCTTGCCAGCACCAGTCAGCACCAGTTCACCTCGTTAGACATGGATGAGATACCCCATGCACCCAGACCACGTGCGCGTCCAGACGCCGAGGGCTCAGATGTTCCCATACCCCAGTTGCAACGAGCTCCTGCCACGCCGCAGAGGCAACTCGACGAGCAGCCAAAACCGAAGAACACCGTGGAGAAATTCGGCGTGCAGCAGGTACAGGGTGAACCCTGCGAAGCATCCCGCATCACGACGGTCTATCCCGTCGGCTCCATGGGAAACGATCGTGTCCTCACCACCATCGCGGAGCGCTGCGTGTCGCACGAATTTGGCCGGGCATTGCGTGAAGTCGTGCAAGACCCGCGCTACGGCTCCCGTACTCTGATGCTGCAGTCCATCACGCGAGGCGAACCTGATCCGATGCTCTTCCATCCACCGGCGGACTATGCGGAAAAGTCGCAGACGCCCTGACGCCGGTTTGAACAATTCCTGTCACGAGCCTGCTACTTTCGCCAAAAACTCCCGTCTCTACCGATGTACGCAACCATTCCCATCAGGTGCCATCCATGACTAAGCGTTTCATCTCTGCTTCTGCAGTTTTCCTTGTCGCGCTTCCGCTGCTCGCTCAAGGTGGCAAAGGCCCCATGGAGCACGGCCCGGGCGGCCCATTCGGCGGCATGCGCAGCCCTGTGACCAACGCGCCCTACTCGGCAAGCTTTACGGACACCTCGTCGGAAAGGCTGCAGGACGGCTCCGCGCTCACCCACACCGACACGCGCACGGTGGCGCGCGACTCGCTGGGCCGCACACGCGAAGAGACCACCACCCCCGCCCACGGCGACAAGGCCGCCCGGACGGAAGTGGTGATTGTGGATCCAGTAGCGCGCACGGTTACCCAGTTGCACACCAGTGACAAGACAGCCGTGGTGCGCACCCTGCCCGTACCGCCACAGGGTGCAGCAACGCATCCCAACCGGTCCGCAGACGGCACCACCGCTCATTCCTACGGGCCGCGCGAAGACAGCAGCGTTGTTCGCACAGATCTTGGCTCGAAGACCATCAGCGGCATCGTCGCCACCGGTACAAAGACAACCCGGACCATTCCAGCGGGCACCATGGGCAACACTGCAGCCCTGGTTTCCACACATGAAGAGTGGTTCTCCCCTGACCTGAAGATTGAGCTCAGCCGCTCGGACAGCGATCCCTTCCACGGCATCCACACCCTCACCGCCTCCGGCCTGAGCAAGGCAGAGCCAGACGCCAGCCTCTTCAAGGTACCGTCTGACTACTCCGTAAAGCAGGCACCCGAACACGCACGTCGTCGCGACTTCGGCGGGCCTCACGGTGGCGAAATAGCACCTCCGGTGAACGGTGCCGCATCGTCACCAGGGCTTTAATGCCGAAAGGTTCACAGGGAGATGGCTCATGCCATCTCCTTTTTGCTGCCGTGCATGTCCCACTGCAGACGCGGGGTCGTGACGACTACCATCTTTCTTGGTGGCGTCTAACTGGTGGGAGCGAGCGTGAGAGGTGCAAGAGCAGCATGTGTGGGACTGGTCGCGGCTGCGTTGCTTGTCGCAGCCTACGCACAGCGTGCTTTTCGTGAGTACCCATCGGTCGAATACGGTGGCCAGTTTCCGTTGCCTGCAGACTGGCAGCACCAGGGTGAGTGGACGTTTGCGCGGCTGATGTACCCACCTGGACCGCTGGACGGGTACGCAGGACGCTTTGACGGACCGTGGCAGCAAGGGCTGTCGCTATGGACGCAGGACTACCCGCGTGCCGACCGCGCCCTGGCCAACGCTGTGCGGCGGCTTAGCCGGACAGACGCCCGGTCTGTAGAGCAGTCGGTCAGCCTGGATGATGGGGACGAGATTTACAACTGGCCGTGGCTTTACGCGGTGCAGGTGGGCGAGTGGGGCCTGACCCAGAAGGAAGCGGACAAGCTGCGCGATTACCTGCTGCGCGGTGGCTTTTTCATGGCGGACGATTGCCATGGATCGCAGGAACAGGCCTTCTTCGAACACACCATGAAGATGGTGTTTCCAGATAAAGAGCTGGTCGACATCCCAGACAGCGATCCTATCTTCCACATGCTATTCGACCTGAACGATAGGTTTCAGGTGCCAGGGGCGGAGCACCTGAACAACGGCCATAAGAAGGATGGGTATGTGCCCCGCTGGAAAGGAATTTACGACGACCATGGACGCATCATGGTCGCGCTTTCATTGAACTCGGATCTGGGGGATTCGTGGGAGTTTCTGGACGATCCTCGCTACCCGGTGAAGTACTCGACACTGGGCACCAAGATCGGCGTCAATTACGTGCTGTATGCCATGACGCACTAGGCTCGCGGTCTAGTGGGAACTCCATGTTTTGTCGCTTGAGTTACAGAGGGTCTCCAACGAGCAGTCCGCACATTTGGGCTTGCGCGCTTCGCAGATCTGCCGCCCATGATGAATGAGCTCGTGGGCAACGTCGATCCACTTCGTCTCTGGAATGATCGCCATCAGGTCGCGTTCCACCTTGACGGGATCCTCATTCAGGGTGAGTTCCAGGCGCCGCGACAGGCGCAGCACGTGCGTATCGACTACCACGCCGGATGCAATCCGGTACCAAGAGCCGAGTACGACATTGCTGGTCTTGCGCGCCGCACCGGGAATGCGCAGCATCTCCTCCATAGTCTGCGGAACTTCGCCGCCGAATTCTTCCGTGACGACCTTCGCGGCGCCAACCAGCGACTTCGATTTTTGCCGGAAGAAGCTCAGCGAACCGATGATGGGCTGAATCGCCTCGGGAGTCGCACCGGCCATGGCGTTCGGAGTTGGAAATTCGTGAAAGAGCGCAGGCGTCACCATGTTGACCCGCACATCGGTACACTGCGCTGACAGGATGGTGGCCACCGTCAGCTCCCAGGCGTTGGTATGGTTCAACGCACAAACGGCATCTGGGTACGTCTTCTGCAGCGCATCGAGGATGGCAGAGATACGTTCCGGCGCGAGCGGTTTCTTCGTCTTACCGACCGACTTCTTGGCAGACACTGGTTCTGCTGCTGCAATCTGCCGGGCCTTGACGCCTTTTGCGATTGCCGAAGGCGACCTCGCCGCAGCCTTTTTGCTGGCTGCGGCGGTCGTTGCAGGTTGCTTTGCTGCGGCCATTAGCCCAGCCGGTCCAGCATCTCCTGCGGCTGCAGGCGCACGCACGAGAAGATGGGGAAGTCCTTCAGGGTGTACAGGGAGATCTCCGTCTCGCGCAGTTGCTGCACCAGGTCGACGAAGTCTTCCGGGAAGTTGGTTTCGAAGGCCACCACAAATTCCTGGTCGTCGATCCCGAACGAGTAAGTGGTGTTCAGCTTGACGCGCGGAAACGCCAGC
>JBPBQP010000090.1:0-12133 GCA_050954745.1 Janthinobacterium lividum
CTTTGTGCCGGAGGATGTGTCCTCGGTGATGTTCGAAGAGGAGAATCCGGATGGCTGGAAAGACTTCGTCGAGCACGCGAAAGCGACGAACGTTCCGTTTGTAACGATGAGCGAGGTCGTCCTCGAAAAGGCCGACATTGAGACGCTGATTGAGCGGACGCGCGTCCACCGCTTTCCAGACGAAGCCGGACAAGAACTGGATGACGCACAGTACCTGCTGAAGTATGTCGGGCGCACCGGCTATCTGCAACTGGGCTTCTCTTATGGTGGCGTGATGTTTCTGTACGAGACCGCTACCGAATGGTACGACCGCTACCAACAGTGGATGGAAGCCGTGACGGACCTGAGCAGCATCGTTCTCGACGATTCGGACGACGAGGAATGACCTCTGCTCCACCCCTGCCGCAAATGACTGCGGCAAATACCCGCTGGATCGGTCCGGACGCACCTTCGCCCGAAGCTCATGGTCTGGCCGCTGCGCTGGAACAGCCGCTGTGGTTTGCACAGGTGCTAATTGCGCGTGGCATTGAGACACCGGCAGACGCGCGGCACTTCCTGGTTCCAAACATGGATCGCATGCACGATCCACGCCTGCTGCTGGGCATACCCGAAGCTGTTGCAAGGGTGATGCAGGCAGTTGCCCTGCGCGAACCCATCCTCATCTATGGCGACTACGACGTGGATGGCACGACCGCCACCGTTCTGCTGAAGACCACCATTGACCGCATCACACCCACCGGCGGGCCTTCCCTGGTGCGTTACCACATTCCGCACCGCATCCGTGAAGGCTATGGCATGCAGACATCCGTACTGGGCGAGGCGGCGAAGCAGGGCGTGCGCCTGGTCATCAGCGTAGACACCGGCATTCGCGCCTTTGCCGCGGCAGATGAGTGCAAAGCGCTGAAGCTGGATCTGATTGTGACCGATCACCACCTGCCGGACGGCGTGGCCGGGATCCCCGATGCGCTCGCCGTAATCAATCCCAACCAGCCCTTCTGCGACTACCCGTACAAGGACCTTTGCGGTGCGGCCGTCGCCTTTAAACTGGCTCATGCCGTGTTGCAGGCTGCAGGCGCGCCGCCCCCGTCGCCGTCAGCCTACCGGCAGGTGGACACCGCAGCGCTGCGCGAAAAGCTGCTGCCTTCGCTGCTGAAGCTGGTCGCGATTGCCACTGTCGCGGATTCGGTTCCGCTGACGGGGGAGAATCGAATCATCGTGGCGCTCGGTCTGCGCGCGCTGGCGGAAGTGCACCAGCCTGGACTGAAGTCGTTGATGGAGCTTGCCAGCGTTGCGACGACGGGCGAACACGGCCCAAGCGCAACGGACATTGCATTTCGCGTTGCGCCACGCATCAACGCAGCCGGACGCATGGACGTGGCCAGCGATGTGGTACGCATGCTGCTGACACGCAGCCCGGCAGAGGGCCGCGACCTGGCTGAAAAGCTGCATCGCCTGAATGAGGATCGCCGCAACGTAGAAGCAAGCGTGCTGGAAGCGCTGGAAGCGCAGATGGGACAACTGCGCCTGGACGAGGCTGCCCTGGACGCAGCAGGCTGCCTGGTGCTGGACGGCGAAGGCTGGCACCGCGGCGTCATAGGTATTTTGGCCTCACGCGTGGTGGAGCGCATGGGCCGGCCCGTGCTGGTCATTGCACATGAGAATGGGCAGGCGCATGGCTCCGGTCGTTCCATTGCCGGCTTTCACCTGCTGGATGCAATTACAGCGGCAAACGTGGACGGCGCAGAGGTGGTGTTCGACCGCTTCGGCGGCCACGCATATGCGGTGGGTTTTTCGCTGCCGTCGGACCGCGTGCCCCTGCTGCGAGCAAGGCTTGCCGCGCATGCTGCGCCCCTGCTACCGCCAGCGTTTCTGCAACAACGACTTGAGATCGACGCGGAACTGCCGCTGGAATCGATGACGCCAGAGGTGTTGCGCGTCCTACGGTTGTTGGAACCATTTGGACACAGCAATCGTGAGCCGCTGTTTCTGGCCACATTGCTGACCATTGCTGCAGAGCCGCAGGTGCTTAAGGACCGGCATTTGAAGTTGAGCCTGCAGGCAGCTGAGGGCACACCCATAAGCTGCCTTTGCTGGAGCCGGATGGTGCAATGGCCTGAACGATTGCTTACACTTGGCATCGGAAAGGGATCGCTGGTTGACGCAGTCTTTCGGGTGCGTGAGAATCGCCACCCACAGTTCGGCGGCGCGGAGATGGAACTGCTCGACCTGCGCCTGTCGGTGTCGCCTGAGTCACTGTAGCCAAAGTATTTGCACCGCAATCCCAGCGTTCGAGTCCCATATAATGACGAAGCGAAGATGAGCGAATCCGCACGAAATGGCAAGAAAATAGCGATCCAGGTTTTGATCGCAATTGTGGTGTTGGCCCTGATCGTAATCTGGGTCCGCTCGGCGACGCGTTCAGACACTGAGATCCGTGCGGCTCAGGTTGAAAACGGCGATCTACTCAGCTCCACGGCAACCAACGGCAAGGTAGAGCCGATCCAGAACTTTCAGGCCCACGCAGCTGAGCCGACTACGGTGCAGGCTGTCTATGTGCATAGTGGCGAGCATGTAGCGGCTGGCACTCTGTTACTGCGCCTGGATTCCGCTGCTGCTGACGCTCGTGTGCAGACAGCCCGCTCTGCCATTGCACAGGCGCAGGCCGCGCAATTCGATCTTCGCCAGGGTGGAACCGCAGACGAACGCATCGGCATTACGGGTGATCTAAGCCGCGCAAAGTTGCAGGTTGCGCAGGCGCAAAACGATGTCAACGCGCTGCAGGCCCTGCAGGGCAAAGGTGCGGCCTCCGCCAGCGAAGTAACCGCGGCGCAGCAGCGATTGCAAACGGCACAGCTGTCTTTGCAGTCTGTGCAGCAGCGTTCCACCGCCCGCTACGCCCCAACGGATCAGAATCGGGTTCAGGCCCAACTCGCGGACAGCCGTGCAACGCTTGCTGCCGCGCAGGATAGCCTTGCAAGATCCGTTGTGCGTGCGCCGTTCAGCGGTACCGTCTACTCTCTGCCGGTCAGGCAGTACGACTTCGTTCCTTCCGGTGAGGAACTCGTGCAAATGGCCGATCTGTCACGTGTACAGGTCCTCGCATATTTCGATGAACCGGAAATTGGCAAACTGAAGACAGGTGCAGCCGTCACGATCAAGTGGGACGCGAGACCTTCGCAGATCTGGCATGGTCACATCACGCGGACACCTACTACTGTCACAACATACGGAACTCGCAATGTCGGCGAAGCACTTATCACCGTAGACGATGCCGCAGGTGACCTGCTGCCAAACACAAATGTGAACGTGAATGTCTCCACGCAGGAGATCCACAACGTATTGACTCTGCCGCGCGAGGCGTTGCACACCGGCGGTACGGACGAGAACTTTGTATACGTCGTACAGCGGGGAATTCTCATCAAGCGTGCGGTTCAGGTAGGTTCGCTGAACCTCATGAAGGTTCAGATTGTTGCTGGTGTCGGCCGCGGCGACATCATCGCGCTGAGCCCGGTAAGCAGCAGTGTCGACCTTGCGGATGGGCTGCACGTGAAAGTCGTGCGGCGGTGAAGTCGGCTGGCTGGTATGGCACCGCTGTACTTACGTGCTGCACCGTTCTGGCGGGCGCGCAGTCGCTTGCGATCGCAAAGAAGGAAGCGCGGTCGGGCCGTGTTGATGCTGCGGTGACTGCATTGAAGACGATCCCCCGATCAGCCCAGGGCGATGCTCTCCTCTGCGCCTTGTATGGATCAGTCGGTCAGTACGATCAGGCTGTGGTTGCCTGTGAGGCGGCAGCAGCGGACGAACCATCCAGTAGCACGTATGCCCTGGCACTGGCACGGGCCTACGGTGCAAAGGCCGATCATGCCGGCGCAATCACCGGCTTGAGGCTTGTTGGCAAAATTCGCTCCAGCTTTGAGCGAGCCGTGACATTGGATGGCAACAGTGTGGAGGCTCTAAGCGACCTGGGCCAGTTTTACGTGGAAGCACCTGGCGCTGTTGGTGGAGGCCTCGACCGAGCGCGTGCACTGCTGCCGCGACTCAAGCCCCTGTCTGCGGCACGCACCCTTCGGCTCTCGGCAATGATTGCAGCGAAGAGCAAGGACAATGAAGCCGCTGAGCAGAACTACCAGTCGGAGCTAACCATCGCACACAGTCCAGAGGCTTACGTCGACCTTGCCAACTTCTATCGAAGCCGCAAGGATTGGGACAAGGCCGCAGCAAATGCCAAAGCTGCGATTACACGCGATGTAGCCTGCGGGCCTGACGTACTGGATGCTGCAGGCATCCTGATCGCGCTCAGGCGGGATCTGCCAGCAGCACAAACTGCGCTGCGCTGCTACTTAAGGGAACCACAGGCAGAAGTCGCCAGCTACGCCAAGGCATATACGCTGCTAGGCGACAGCCTGCGAGAGTCCGGTGACGCAGCTGGCGCCCGAACCGCTTATCAGGACGCGCTGGCGCTTGCACAGGATTACGCACCCGCGCGACAGGGGCTTACTCGATGAACCAGTACCGGTTTCTGGCCGCAACCGTTACGACTGGACTACTAGCCTTTAACGTCTCAGTGCATGCTCAAATCTCGCTGCAAAGCGCCGTAACGCTAGCATTAAAGAACAGTCCAAAAATCAAGATTGCCCAGGCAGACGTTGCAAAGGCACGCGCCGCGCACGGTGAGTTAATTGACGCCTATGTGCCAGTCGTTGCGACGCAGGCTGGTTACGGCCAATCCACCGGTGCACCGCTGAACGTTCCCGTCATTTTTAGTATCACCGCGCAAAGCCTTGTCTTTTCGTTCGCGCAGCGTGACTACATTCGGTCGGCACAGCAGTCGATCGAGGCGGCGGAACACCTGCTGCACAATCAGCAGATCGAGGTCGTAGAAGACACTACCAATACGTACGTGGCTCTCGACAACGCGCTGCAGCGTCAGAAGACACTGCAGGAGGCGAACGACTTTGCAGACCGTCTGGTTGCGGTGACCTCCGATCGCATTGCAGCCGGCGTAGATGCAAAGGTAGAGCTGCCCAAAGCGCACCGCACAGCGACGCAGATCCGTCTGCAGCGCTTGCAGTTGCAGGATGAGATTGCCGCGAATACCGGCCACCTCGCCCTGCTGACCGGTCTGCCAGAGGGTGGACTAAGTATCGCCTCGTCCTCCATCCCCGCGCTGAAAGCGCAGCGGACGGACACGATGGACGGCGGGCAGCCGCAGGACAGCGAAGGCATTGCCGCAGCTTTTTCAAATGCGCGTGCGAAACAGTACGCGGCCTTTGGCGATCACCGCTACCTGCTGCGGCCGCAGGTGAACCTCTCCGCTGGGTACAGCAGGGTTGCTACTGAACTGTCGTCGTACGGCAACTACTACCCTCGCTATGCGGGGACGGCAGAAAACCCAAACAGCCAGAATTCCTACGGCTTCGGCCTGCAGATTACGCTGCCGCTGCTTGACCTGGCGCACCGCTCGAAATCGCGCCAGTCGGCTGCCGATGCTGCCCGCTCGTTCGCTGAAGCCGAGCAGCAACGCGGTGTCTTCCGCGAGGGCCGTGCACGTCTGCGCAACTCTGCGTTAGAGCTACAGCTGCGATCAGAGATGGCCCATGACGAGCAGGAGATTGCGCGCGACCAACTGGAGACGCTGCAGATCCAGCTGCAGGCCAGCGCCGGCAGCCTGAACGGTCCGCAGACCACGCCCAAAGACCTACTGAATGCGCAGCTGCAGGAACGCCAGCGTTACCTGGACGTGCTGAATGTCGAATTGCAACTACGGCAGACGCAGGTAAACCTGCTGCGCCAGACGGATGGACTAAGCGTCTGGGTTCTGGGATCATCCAGCACTGGTTCCAACTCCCTCACATCGCTGGGCACCGTGGGCGCGCAGCCGTCTGTGACCGCTTCGCCGGCAAATGGCGCGATTCCACAAGGCTCATCACTCCCGGGCACGTCGCGGCCCTAACCTTCCAGCCCTGTCGACACAGACCACAACCCTGCTGGATGGGCACTTATAAAGTGTTAAAATCTGGATGTCTATGCCATTGAAAACGCTATTTCTGAACCCGCCCTCCTTCGAAAATTTCGACGGCGGTGCCAGCAGCCGCTGGCCCGCTACCCGTGAGATTGAGTCGTACTGGTACCCGGTGTGGCTGGCGTACCCTGCCGGTTTGCTGGAGGGTTCGCGCCTGCTGGACGCGCCGCCGCACCATGTCAGCGCGGAAGAGACCATTCAGATCACCAAGGACTATGAGTTTCTGGTCCTGTTTACGTCCACTGTGGGTTGGACCGGCGACCACGCAATGGCGCAGGCCATGAAGGTGGCAAATCCGTCGCTGAAGATTGCCTTTGTCGGGCCGCCGGTGACTACCGACCCGGAGCGCGCCCTGAACGAGTGCAGCGCGATCGACTTTGTCTGCCGTCGCGAGTTCGACTTTTCCGTGGTGGAGTACGCGCAGGGCAAGCCGCTCGCTGACATTCTTGGCATCAGCTACCGTGGCGAGAATGGCACCATCCAGCACAACAGCGACCGTCCGCAGGTTGAAGACCTGGACGCAATGCCGTGGGCGACCAAGATCTACAAGCGGGACATGGACGTGACGCGCTACAACGTGCCGTTCCTTCTGCATCCCTACATTTCGCTGTACAGCACCCGCGGCTGCCCCGCGCAGTGCACCTTCTGCCTGTGGCCGCAAACGCTGAGCGGCCATGCGTGGCGCAAGCGCTCCACGGACGATGTGGCAGCAGAGTTGAAGTGGGCAAAGGAAAACTTCCCGGAAGTGAAGGAGTTCTTCTTCGATGACGACACCTTCAACATCCAGAAGGATCGCACCATCGAACTCTGCGCGAAGCTGAAGCCGCTTGGCATCACCTGGTCCTGCACCAGCCGCACCACGACGCACCGCGAGACGCTCAAGGCCATGAAGGAGGCGGGCTGCCGCCTGCTGATCGTCGGCTTTGAATCAGGCGATCCGCAGATCCTGAAAAATATCAAGAAGGGTGCGACGGTAGAGCGCGCGCGCGAGTTCGTGAAGGACTGCCACGACCTAGGTCTGGTAATCCACGCGGACTTTATCCTTGGCCTACCCGGCGAGACGAAGGAGTCGATCCGCAATACGATCGACTTCGCCAAGCAACTCGACTGCGAGACGGTGCAGGTCTCCGTAGCGCATGCCTACCCTGGTACCGAGTTCTACGACTTCGCGGAAAAAAACGGCTTCATCACCAACGAAATCATGAACGATACGGGCGGCCACCAGATGGCGCACATCGAGTACCCTGGCCTTCCGACCGAGTACGTCATGGAGATGGTGCACAAGTTTTACGATGAGTACTACTTCCGGCCCAAGGCAGCGTTCCGCGTGGTGTGGAAAGCCGTCGTCAACCGTGACGTGCCGCGCCTGTATGTGGAGGCCAAGGCCTTTATGAAGCTGCGTTCCCAGCGGAACAAGGCATCGCGTGCGAAGAAGGAAGAAAGCGCGTTGAAGGCTCAGGAATCCGTCAGCATGAATGCGTAACAGCCTCTAAGACCAAGGTTAGTAACGGGAGATGCCAGTTGGCATCTCCCGTTGCGTTTAGCCTGGTCTGCCGCCTACGATGCTTCCATGACGTTCTACTACCCATGGCGAACGGCTCTTCTTTGGATTGCGATATGCGTCGGCAACCTGAGCCTGGACACGCGGCGCTACTTGCACCACGGGCACGATCGATTTTCCATGGTGGGAGGCATCACGTGGTGTTTCCCCCTGCTTTTCTGGGTCGTGGTAGCGAGCACACGGTGGACCTTTACAGGAAGTGCACTTCTTCAGCGCAGGCTCGGCTTCACAAAGCGCTCTGTTCCCTACAGAAGCATTACCCGTGTTGAGCCTGTCACGGCGGGCAAACATCGAGAGGCTGCCGTCATCATCTACGGCAACGCTGGCCCCGTCAGTTACACCGAGCGCCTTACAGTGCAACCGGCAGACTTCGTAGGATTTCTTGCAGAATTGGAACGCTACGCCCCGCAAGCGGCATTCCACGTCTAGCCTTCGCTGCGGGTCACGGTGCAGGCGCATCCTGTGACACTTGGGATCATCCAAGTGATGATGTCTCACCGCCTTCAATCCTCGCAGTACGCGATGCTGGTCTTTATCATGCTGGGCGCATCCGTCGGCGATGCACTGCTGAGCCGCGGTATGCGGCAGGTTGGACCGGTGTCGTTCCATCACATCGGACTCCTGTTTCACGCGCTGCTGAACCCGTGGGTTATGGCTGGCATAGCGGTCTTGATCAGTTTCATGGGCAGCTACATGACCGCGCTTAGCTGGGCCGACCTCACCTTTGTGCAGCCCGCTACCGCCTTCGGCAATGTAGTCACAGCGCTGATCGGCAGGCTCTGGCTGCACGAAGCGATTACACCGACTCGCTGGGCAGGCATTGCCTGCATCGTCATTGGCGTGGGCTTTGTGGCAAATGGGCCGTCGCGTACCGAGCACCTCGCCGTGGCCGAGATGGAAGGACAGCAGCCTTGAGTATGTCCCTGTCGTCATCGACTGTCATCACCATCGTCGTCATGGTGCTGGGTGCGACCGTTGGAGAAACGCTAATTTCTGCTGCAATGACGCGCGTCGGTGACCTGGATGTCATTCGAGCGAAGTCTGGCCTGCCCGGAGCGATCAAGGCCGTCGTCAGCTCCCCGCTGCTCATCGGCGGCATTGCGTGCATGGCGGTTAGTTTTTTTTCGCTGCTGTTTGCGCTCTCTGGTGCTGACCTAAGCCTGGTAGCACCCGCGACCAACTCGCTGACCTTCATCGCGACCGCCTTCGCTGCGAAGTTTTTCCTGAAGGAAAACGTCGACAGCAGACGGTGGCTTGCAGCGCTGTTCGTGGCAGTTGGCGTTGCCTTAATAGCGCGCTAGCAACTTCATAAAACCGGCTGGGGGCAGGTCTGGCTTCAGGAACGTCTGTGCGTTCCCGGTGCCGCGGGTCACGGCCTCTGCGGCCAGGTAACCGCTGCGCACCGCGCCTTCCATGGTCGACGGCCAGCCGGTCTGCGTCCAGTCCCCTGCGAGAAAAAGTCCCGCGTGCTCCGTAGCCTGCGCGGGTCGGTATGCGTCGAGACCGGGTGTCACCGAGAAGGTAGCGCGAGCATCTTTCAGGATGCCGCTTTTGATCAGCTTTGCCGCGAGGACAGCCGGGAAAAATAGAGCAAGCTCTCGAAGGGCCGAGGCCAGAATGGCCTCGCGTGTTTGGTGCAGCTGCGCAAAGGCGGCGCTGATCGTCAGTTCGACATAGTGCCCCTGCTCTGCAGACCAGTTCCGGATACGGGACTTGTTGAAGATCCATTGAATTCCGGTATCAAGCAACACCGCATGGTCCAATTCTGTGATTTCACGGTCGAACCACAGGTGCACCGTGCAGATGGGGGCGTTGCGAAACGCAGTCGATGAACCCGTAGTGCCGGGCATTAGAGCCGACGCCTGTTGCAAGGGCAAAGCCAACACCACATTGTGCGCGTGGAAGTTACCCTCAGACGTTTGCACCTTCCAGGCACCCTCGTCCTGTTGCAGACCGGTAACAGATTGCTGCAGCCGCAGTTCAGCGCCGTGCCGCACGCAGTGCTCCGCCACAAAGCTGTAGAACTGCGACAGCGGCAACGTCGGTATACCCAACCGACCACCTTCTGCCGACTTCAGGAACGATTCATGAAAGACCTGCCCAGCGTACTTGGTGGAGCAGTTGTCAAAACTATCATTCAACGCGCCAACGATGACGGGTTCCCACAGATGCCGAATGGCGCGATCCGTTTGGCGCGTCCGCTTCAGCCACGTTGCGAAGCTTTCGTCATCCACCTGCGGATAGCCGTTCGCAAACTCAAGCAGGCCGCGTGCAATGCCGACCTTGTCCGCAAGCGACAGCATGGGTGCGCGCAAAAAGTCGAAAGACGTATGCAAGGGCGCGGGTAGCGACCGGCCGCGCAGATCTGTGCGCTGCGACTTGCCTGGCTCCAGAAAGGTCATGGTGTCGTACCAGCGGATACGGTTCGCGACGCCCGCGTCCGCGCAGAGCGCTCGCAGGTTCGTGCAGCAGCCCAGCAGAACGTGCTGGCAGTCGATTTCCTCGTGCAGCGAAGGGTGTTCATAGGAGTAGGCGCGCCCGCCCACAAAGGGTTTGCGCTCCAGCAGCAAGACGCTGGCACCCGCGCCGCTGAGCGCGGCCGTGGCGGCTAAGCCCGCCAGACCCGCGCCGACAACCACAACGTCAAACGACGGCGCCGTCACCCCTTGGCTCCTGAACGTGTCACGAATCCGCGCGCCAGACCGCTGACCAGCACCAGGCATTTGCGCAGCGTCGAGACGCGCACGCGCTCGCCAAACACCTGGTAGCGCACACCGATAATGCGGCGCAGCAGCAGGTGGTAGATGTGGATCAGCACACGCATGGCAGCGCGACTATCCGGCGCCAGCAGTGGAATCAACCGGTCTGCGGCTCCGTACAGCGACTGCGCCCGAATCGCTATTTCTGCCAGCAGCGTCTGCATGGCGGGTGTAACCTCGCGATGCCGGGACTGGGCCAGCACATCGGGTGGCTCCAACTGGTACTTTGTCATCAATTCCTGCGGCAGGTAGATGCGACCGCGCTCCGCATCTTCCTTCACGTCACGCAGAATGTTTGTGAGCTGGAAAGCGAGGCCGAGTTGCTCGGCATAGCCATCTGCAGCCGGGTCGGTGTAGCCGAAGATGCGGATGGTTACCAGGCCGACGACGGACGCCACCAGGTAGCAGTACCGTTCCAGCGCTTCCATGTTCTCGTACTGATCGATCGTTTTGCCGTCAATCAGGATGCGGCGCACGCCAGCGGGCAGCTGCGAGGATAAGTCCATGGTGGTGCCCTGCACCAGTTGGTCTAGCAGGCTGTCCTGCACGCCGAAGGCCTGCTGCACGTGATGCACTGCGAGAAATACCGGTGCATCCTGTGCGGCAACGTCGACGCCGGTGTGCCACGACTGCAGCCAATGCTCCATCAGGATGCGGCGCTGCGCGACCGGCATGCTTTCGTCATCTGCGATGTCGTCAGCGCGACGCATAAAGGCGTAGACCGCGCACATGGCATCACGCTTCCTTGCCGGCAACGCGAGGAAGCCGTAATAGAAGTTCTTCGCCTCACGTTTTGCCAGGGCGCGACAGTGAGTGTAAGCAGCTTCCAGCTTGGGATCGATAGCGTTCACCGCAATCCCTTCGAACCGCGATGCACACCCAGTTTGCCAAGCCCGGCTCCCAACAGCAGGCGCAACTTTGCAGCCTTGCTCACTTCAGGGCGACGGCTCAGCGTGTTGTAGTTGATCTGCTCAATCGCACTCAGAATCGCTAAACCACCTTCCGTAAACAGGCGCAGCGTCGCGGCCAGTTCATGGTCAACACGGTCAATCAGCGGCGCACCCTGTAGCAACATCGCGCGCGTCTCCCCGACCAGTTCGCGCAGAAGGGCGCGATAGTTGCTGTCTTCCTGCCCGGTCCGCAGATCGGCCTCGTTCACACCGAAGTGGGCCATGCGATCCGCCGGCAGGTAAATGCGATCTCGCTCACGCAGATCTTCCCCGACATCCTGCCAAAAATTCGCCAGCTGCAGCGCTGTGCAGGTGCGGCCTGAAAGCGCATGTAGCGCGGGGTCAGCGTAGCCGCAGGTGTACAGCACCAGCGAGCCGACAGGATTTGCGGAGAGACGCGAATACTGCTCCAGTTCGCCAAGGTCGGCAAAGCGCGTCTTCGTCTGGTCGTCGCGAAAGGCGCGCAGCAGATCGTGGAACGGCTGGCGCGGCAGGTTGCAAGCCAGGACGCTTTCGTGCAGTGCGACGAAGACCGGGTGACGTGCCTGCTGCGGATGGTCGTAGCATTCATCCAGCATGTTGCCCCAGGAGTGCAGCAAACGCAGGGCCGTGGCGCAGTCTGCAACTTCATCGCCCAGGTCATCTGAAACACGACAGTACGCGTAGATGGCGTGAAAGTGCGGTCGCATCTGCTTCGGCAGGAAGTACGTGGCGACGTGGAAATTCTCGTAGTGCGACGTAGCCAGTGCTTTGCACCAGGCCTTTGCCTCTGCCAGCGTCGGACGAACGGATGGCTCCAGGTATGCCGCTGGCGCGCCTTGTAAACGCTGCTCGGATGCAG
>JBPBQP010000091.1:0-7124 GCA_050954745.1 Janthinobacterium lividum
GAAGCTGCGACTTTGCTGCATTGAGCTGAAAGTCATAGTTCCCAAAGGATCGTGCTCCCCTCTCATCCAGTGTGGTGTCAATAGACGGTGACACGCCCACATATGTCGCGTAGGCACGCAACAACGCGTTGGCACGTTGCTGTATGGCTGCTGCTTCCATGGCACGAACCTCCGCGAAACTGAACCTGAAACAAAGGCCCAGTATCAGAATTAAGTAGCTTCGCCGAACTCTATTGACAAGTAGCATCTGGATGTTTAGCAGCGTAAGCGTTGAGGTAGGTTGTATCCACATCGTGATAAGCGCTAGGAGAAACAGCCGGCAGGTTGTGACGCTGCTTCATGTAGTCAAGTGCCTGCGCGGGGCTCAGGAACTGTGGCGTTTTCGAACCAGGCTCACCTACAAAGGGAACCATGGTTTGGTTCTTTCCTATATTCTGTGCGTCACTGACTGGGTTGGCACCCAGTCCAACGTACTGGGGCGTCAAGTCTCTCATGTTGATGTAGTGTTCGCCTGTTACTGATCCCGGCCACTTCTGCGCTGCACCGGCAAAATCTATCACCTTCAATTGCGGCACCTGTCCGGTAGGCGCAATCGCGTTCGTCACACTATATGCCGCCTTGCTTGTAATGGCACCGCCTTGGCTATGGTCGACGTAGAGGACGTTGTCTTTGCTCTTGTATGAATCCAACATCACGTCAGAAAGCGAAGTAGTCGCAGGATCAAGGCTGGTGGGTGGAGGAACAGCCTTGGGCTGGATGCGCGTTGGTCCAATGCCAAGCTTTTCCGCAGCTGACTGAACCTTGCCTGTCGCATCTTCCTTGATAATCCCAGCCTTGTCTTCCAAACCTGTCTGCGCAATGTCGGCCCCCGCGCCAGCGGTTGCGTTGTGAACACCTAGCACCTGTGCACAGGTGCGTTTTGCGATCTCCTGCATGGTCTTGCACTGAGTAGCAACATCGGTCTTGATTCCATTGGTATAAACAATTTTACTGGGGGCTTTGCCTTGGCTCCGTAGTTTGTCACAGCAGGGTGAAGACGCACTCATCGAGTTGCCCCATGCGTTCTTGACCTGTTCCGGGCTGTAGTGGTCCGACGCCTTCTCCTTGGTTGCTACAGGCTTGCAGTCTTTCCCTATAAGTGCACCATCATTCTTCCTATCACTCGCTGCTTTTTTCGGAGCAGCAGGAGGATCCGTTGCCGCGGCGTGGCGCGCTGGAACAGTCTGCGCCAACTGCATGAGCTGCGCGCCAGTGACGCCCACCTCGGCGGAGCGGTGCATGCTTTGGGTGTGGATGCGGCCGTTGGGTGCGGCCATGACGATGTCGCCGGCGCTTTCGAGCACGATGGCTGGGCGGCCGCCGGTGTCGGCGTGGCTTTCCGTCAGCATGATGCGGTTGCTGGTGGGCGTGGCGATGGAGATGGTCTCCTTGCCCGGCGTGTCGACCAGCGTGATGCGGTGACCGCTCTTGGTGACGATGCGCTTGATGTAGTTCTGCGCGAACTCGGAACCGTTGACCTCGCCCGGGCTGTGGAAGCCGGTGGCCGGGGGCTGGTGCACGCCGTTCCAGGCAGAGCCGACGACGTAAGGCCGCTCCGCATCGCCCTCTTCAAAGGTCACCAGCACCTCGTCGCCAAGCTCCGGCAGGAACAGCGTGCCGCGGCCTGCGCCGGCGTGTGGTGTCAGCAGGCGCACCCACGTGCTTTGGCCGTCTTCCTGCCAGTAGTACTGCACGCGGATGCGGCCCTGGTTATGCGGGTCGTGATTGTCGACGACGCGCGCGGGATAGACGCCGTCAAGCATGGGGCGTGCGGGGCGCGCGGGCGGCGACCAGCGTTGGGCGGGCGTGACGGTGAAATGGTTTTCGTAGCCCTGCGTGCTCCAGACGTGCTTGGCCTCGATAACGCCGTAGGTTGCGTCTACGCCGGGCAGGCCGGTGACCTGCAGCGTGTCGCCCGCGCGCACCTTGGGATTGCGGCTGATGCCGGTGCAGCGAACGGTGTTGGCGATGCCGCGACGAGACTCGCGCTCCATGCGCGTGGTCAGGTCGGCGATGGTTGCCGCGCGGTGGCGGTCGACCCATGCGGACTCAACATTGCTCGATGCGGATTGCGCGGCGGCGACCATCCTATCTGCCGCACCGCCGTACCAGGCGACGGTGGAGGATGTGCCGCCGACTACGGTGCTCTGCATCTTCTGCGGGTCGTAATTTGCGCCGCTGGCAGTCACGGGCTGCAGTTGGCCCTGCGTGATCCATTCCAGCAAGCCGTATTCGCCTTCACGCCAGTTGACGACCGTGCCGCTCTGGAACGCAGTTTCCACGTCGATGCCGCCGGAGCCATCCACGGCCGGGCGAAACCAGGCCTCGGTATCGTCGACCAGGCGCGCGAAAAAGCTGTGGTCCGTCTCGTCCCACTGCACGTAGGAGAGCGTTGCACCCGCAGGCATGGATCCGCCCATCTGCAGGCCTGCTCCGGAGACAATGGCTTGTGCCGCGGCCTGTGCCGACTGCTGCCGCAGGTAGCGCAGGCGCGTGCCCTGTGCCATTTTCCATGTGGCGGAAATGGCTTCCAGTTCCGCGCCCCAAGCGCCGGTAATTTCGTAGATGAGCCGCATGCTGCGCACCAGGCCGTGGAAGACGATGGTCTCCGTGCCGTCCAGTTCCGTGGTGCTGATCTTGAGTTCTTTGCCGGCATAGTCTTCCACCGGTGGCCGTCGGTCCGGCGTATCGCGCAGCACGATGCGGCAGGTCCAGTGGTCGTTCAGCCGCTGAACGATGTCTACCTCGCTGAGCAGCGCAGAGGAAAGCTGTTCCGATCCGAGGCTGATATACGGTGCTTGCACGAACTGACCTCAGGCTTCCAGTGGCAGTCTACGGCTTCGATTGTGTGATGCGCACCACATCCATGTCCAGAGGCGTTCGCAGGAAAGCGTTCCAGAACAATTCCGGCGACCGACGGAAGAGCACCAGCAAGCCGCCGTCCTCTACGGATTCACGCAGGTAGGCGTATACACCCGGCAGATACGCCTCAAGCGGCTCGTCGTACACCGGCCCCACGCGCTGCAGTTCACCAGCACGCAGCAGCGGCAGGTAGAACGGAAAGGACGTGAGTGAGCGGTCGGCAATGGTGGGCTTCAGCACTGCCGTGGCACCGGCGAGGAACGTGGGATCGGCAGCCAGCGTGCGAAGTAGCGCGCCCGAGCCCAGCAACCTGTCCCACGCGCCTCGCTGGGCCTGGGGATTCTGTGCCACCCGCACGACACGCTCAATCACGGGCCTTAAGGTCGTTGGATCAGCGTCCAGGAACTCGTCCGTCGTCCACGTGGTGGGTGCCTCGCTGTGCAACCACACCCCCATGCCAAACTCTGGCATCCACTGGCGCGCTTCGTTCTGGAAGACGGGAATTTCAACGGCCGGACGAAGACGCTCAAACAGCAGCAGCACCTCTTCCGCCGGTATCAGTTGCAGCACAGGCAGCCGCTGCAGCACGGCGGCGACTGCCTCCGTATACCGGCTGCGTTGCGCTTCGCTGTCGACCGGCAGGTCCTGCTGCAGCAAAAGCGCGGTCCAACCAGCGGGCGCAGCTACCTCATGCAGTGCAGGCGTGCCAGGTATAAAGCTCATATCTGGTACTCCAGACCTTCGTCGCGCATGTGGGACAGCAACTCGTCCAGGTCGTCCTCGAAATTTTCAGTCGTAGCCAGGATCACGCCGCCATCCTCCTGGCTTTCCCGCAGGTACAGCTTGAACAGGCCGAACCATTGCTCTACCGCGCCCGGTGTAGCAGCAAAAAAGTCCTGCGAACCCAGCAGCGGCAGCGTAAACAGCAGGCCCGGATACTGCGGGTCTTCCTTCAGGTCGGCGGCAAACAGTTCCTTGCTTCCTTTCAGAAAGGGCGACTGCAACGCGTGCAGCCTGCCCAGCATGCCGTCCACATCCGCATTGGCCACCATCTCGCGCATCTTTGGGTCGCGAATGGAATTGAGTCGCGGCTTGGGTGCTTTCGGGGCGGGCTCGCCCGGTTCCAGAAACAGTGTCGTAGTGCCGCCATTGCCGAAGAACAGGTGCAGTTGCTCTTCCGTGTTGTTTTCCAGGAACCAGTAACTGTACTCGGGCCTCAAGGCATGCGGATCGTAGGGGATGCGACCCTTCTGCAGGTCTTGTGCGTATTTCTCATCCGGCGTAGGCGGCAGCGCGCGTCCAGGGTGGCGCCCCAGGCCGAAGATCGGGTGCAGGCGGCGCGACTCGCGGATGAATAGGTCCCGGTTCGATGGATCGAGCGCGTTCATCTGAAAAAAGACCTGCGGCACCACGCCCAGCTTCTTAAGTAGCTGCGAAGTCAGCAGCTGTTGAAAGCGCAGGAGCCACTGCCGTTGCAGGTAGCCGATGGGAAAGCGGCTGACCGGCATCCAGTACAACTGGCAGGCCTCGTACTCCGACGCACGTGCCCATGGGTAAAAACGTGGGCGGTCATCTGCCTCCTGCAGGCGGCGGCGGCGGGTTTCGCCAGTGGCAAATTGACCCTGCTCAGGGGTTTGCGGCACGTAACCTCCTTGCCTTTCCGCGCTGAAGACCAACGCAACTGCCTTCCAGACTACCTTCCAGCGGAGCCACCTGCCGCGTCGCCGCGCGAATCCTGGTCAGCACCACGTACTGCTGCGGCTCGTTGGTGAAGTGGTACTGCCATAGTGGAAAGCGCTGTTCACCGTTCCGCAGGATGAGGGCGGTTGACCCACTTCTACCGCGTTCCTTGGGGAACAGACGTACTGCCCTCACCCTGCCCAATCAACTCGCGAATCGCCGCCAGAACGACGGATTGTTCCGGCTCTCCGGTAAAGTGCTGGTTGCCGAGTGGAAGGTACTGCCTGCCGTCGCGGCCAATGAGAATGATGTTGCGGGCGTTTCGGTTGAAGTCGAAATCCGCGGACTGGATGCTTGCGACTGGCAGAGACCCCTGTGTTTGCGGTTCGCCAGACCGCCTTGTCTCCCAGACGATTGTGCGAGCCGTGCGATCGACGGTGATTCTGCATGCCGTGCCCGGCAGCATCATAAGAGAAAGGCCAGCCGCAAGCACGAGCAGGAGCGCGCCGAGGACCCATTTGCGTTGGGAGAACACTGCACCAGCAGCAGCAAGAGCGATCGTGGTTGAGAGTATGCCAAAGAAGAGAACGCTCGGTGGCGATTGCTCCGCAACCAGCATGTGTGCTGAGTTCTCAAGGATGGTGAGGCTGGACATGGACCATTCTTTCCGATTGAAGTTCTTACATAAACTGGTTGACGCCAATCACTAATATCTTCTGCGTGATAGCTACCTCGTGGAACATCGCAACATGCACAACAGGTTGAATGGCACCTATTTTGCTATCCAGGGCCTCAAACCGCTGGTCCACGGCGGCATCGTGGATTTTAGCCAGGTGCTCTGACCATGAGGCACCGGACTTTTCTGCCGCAGCACCAATCAGCGCAGTCTGCGCGCCCTTGAAGTCGCAATTGACGCCGATGATATTGATCACGTTACCTGCCATAAGCTGGTAAGCCCCAAACCTGTCGTTCTTTTCTTCTTCAATGCTGTAGTGCTCGGCGACCTGGTGCATGTAGGTCACAGGCTCCTGCAGCTTCTGATCGGCTTTGTGCGCAATGGTGTGGACGGCGGTGAACAGGTCGTTGGTCGCTCCAATGATGGTGCGGTGCAGGTTGCCGATGGTTTGCTGGGCAAAGTTGCCCACCACGCCTTCGTTCTTGTTGCCCACGATCTGCTTTTGCTGGTTGCCCTGGATCGTGTGCGTTCGGTCTTGGCTGATGCGCGTGCTTTCGTTGCCATTCATCTGGCGGTCGCGGTCGCCGGTCAATAGAAGCGTGTCATGGCCCGTTGTCCCGGCCAGCGCACCGACACCCGTAATCGCGCTGTAACTGAGCTGCCCGGGAACCGGCATCTTGTAATCCGAAAGTGGATCGGGCACGGCCAGAGGCGTCTGCACATCACCTGAAAATATCGCCATGTTGTCTCCTCGGTGGCAGAACCATTCTAGTCAGTAATCATCGGGGTGAGTCGCTGAATAGCATCAGGAAATGCATCGGCAGGCGGCAGGCCCATGGAGACGGTGCAGCCAGGCGGAACCCTGAGGGTGCCACCGGCATCCGCCAGCAGCCATTCCCGGCGGGTTGCGTGGAAGAGTCCGCCAGCCGACCGAATGATGGTGCCCGCGAAGATCGACGCCCGCTCCCCCACTACCATGGAGCCATAAAGACCGCAGTTGCCACCAATTACAACACTGCGCTCCACCACCACCGGCAGCGCATCCTCCGGCAGCAGCGAACCTGCCAACATGGTGCCGCAGCCCACCACTGTACCTTCGCCCACCAGCACAGCAGTGCCGATCAGCACATGAGAGTCAATCATCGCTCCATCCAGTATGGCCGCACCGACCTGCACCGTGGACGGTGGCATGATGGCTGAACCCGGTGCCAGATAGGCGCCACGCCGGATAAAGCTGCCTGCGGGTACTCTGGTGAGCGCAGGGCGACTGTCCGACCAACCGAGGCTATCCAGTTCCGTACCCGGCAGTGCGCCCGGTTGCTTCTGCAGGGTTCCGCCACTGCTCAGCATCATCAGGGCGCGCTTGATCCATCCCTGCACCCTCCAGCGGCCCAGGCCGTCGCCCTGCACCATGCGCAGCGTGCCATCTTCCAGTGCGCTGCACAGATCTTCCAGAAGGTCTCTGGCTGCGGGCAAATGCATGGCCGCAGGCAATTGAGCGTCGGTAAGCAGGTCAAAACGGCACTGCAGTTCTGTCGCCGCTGGCAATTGATCCCGTTCTCCCGGGTTGGTTACTTTGTGGTCTGCAGGCCAATCCATTGGCCCGTGGGATGGAGCTATGCCGCACTTTGTTGCTTGTTGCCTCGCGTAAGTTGGTATGCGTACCAATTCCACGCACCAGTTCGAGTGGAAAGGCTTACAGGTCCGCTTGAAAGCGATACCATCAGCAACGAGATATTTCCGCTTCAAATCGCGTCGCATCTTTCGAGGCACCTGATGATTTTGCCATTCGACCTAACTCGACTTGAGAGACGCGCCTGATGCAGGGCGCTTTTGTGTCGCTGGGCGGACAGATGTTAAGCGACTC
>JBPBQP010000092.1:0-6381 GCA_050954745.1 Janthinobacterium lividum
CTTCGGCATCAGAACGAAGATGGCGGATGGAGCCTCTACCCGGGCGGACCTTCCAATATTAACTACGGCGTTAAGTCTTACCTGGCCCTCAAACTGATGGGCTGGTCGGCGGAACACCCCACGCTGGTGAAGGCACGGGATTGGATCCTGGCCAACGGCGGCGTCGTGGAGTGCAATACCTTCACCAAGATCTATCTGTGTGCGCTGGGTCAGTACGACTACGATGCGGTGCCTTCGATTCCGCCTGAAATTATTCTTTTTCCCAACTGGTTTTACTTCAACATTTACGAGATCTCTTCGTGGTCGCGCGGCATCCTGGTGCCGCTGACGGTGACCTACGCGAAGAAGCCATTCAAAAAGCTGGCGCCGGAACAAGGGATCGAGGAATTGTTCGTCGGTGGCCGTGCGAATGCCGATCTGCATCTGCGGTGGGATAGTAAGAACCCCATCTCGTGGCGAAATTTCTTTCTGTTCTGGGATCGCGTGGCGCAGGGGTACGAGCGCGTCCACATACGCCCGCTGCGCAAAAAAGCACTGAAGGCTGTCGAGCAGTGGATGCTGGAGCGCTTCGAGGGTTCTGATGGTCTGGGCGCCATCTATCCCGCCATGTTGAACGCCATTGTGGCGCTGCGTCACCTGGGCTATTCGCTGGATGATCCCCAGATGATCCGGGCTATGGACGAATTTGAGAAGCTAGGTATTGACTGCCCTGGAGGAACGCCGGATTATCCGACACCGACCTTCCGCATGCAGCCCTGCTTCTCCCCAGTCTGGGACACCGCACAGGTCGTCTCATCGCTGGGCGACGCCGGAGTTTCCCCCACCGACCCGGTCATGATCAAGGCCGCAGAGTGGCTCTTCAGCAAGGAGAGCCGTTACAAGGGCGACTGGGCGCAAAAGGTCAAGAATGTGGAGCCCGGCGGTTGGGCGTTCTTTTTCAACAACATTCACTACCCTGACGTTGACGACACGGGCGAGGTGCTGCTCGCGCTGAAGGCCGTTGAACATCCACGGGAACGCCAGCAGCACGAGATGTGCGAGCGCGCTATCAACTGGGTTTTCGCCATGCAATGCCGCAATGGTGGTTGGGCGTCATTCGATCGTGACAACACGAAGATGATCTTTCAGTACATCCCTTTTGCGGACCATAATGCGATGTTAGATCCGCCAACGGTCGACATCACGGGACGTATTCTGGAAATGCTCGCGGCATACGGCTACACGCGCCGAGACAAACGAGTCGAAGCAGCTGTGCAGTTCATCTTGAAAGAGCAGGAGCCGGACGGTTGCTGGTTTGGCCGCTGGGGAGTGAATTACCTGTACGGCACATTCCTGGTTCTGCGAGGCCTGGAAGCGATCGGTTATGACCAGAATGAAGCTCCCGTACAGCAGTCAGTGGAGTGGGTTCGGTCCGTCCAGAACAGTGACGGCGGTTGGGGCGAGACATGCGGCACGTACGACAACCCATCGCAGCGCGGCATCGGTCCCAGCACACCGTCGCAGACGGCTTGGGGCTTGCTTGCCCTACTGGCCGGTGGTGACACGCGGTCGGATTCGGTGGCAAAGGGTGTTCGTTGGCTGGTAGAGCATCAGGGCGAAGACGGCTCATGGTCTGAGCTGGTACCGGGCCGGAATGGTGAGAGTTATTACACAGGTACGGGGTTTCCGCGGGTGTTCTACCTGGGCTATCACCTGTACAAACAGTACTTCCCCCTGTTGGCGCTGACCACCTACGATAAGGCGATGTCGCGCACGGCAGAGATTCAGTAGGAGGCGAAACCGATGGCAATTCCTGTTTCACAGGCATGGACGGTTGCAAGTTACGTCATTAAGCAGAAATTGAAGGGCCGCAAGAAATATCCGCTGGTGCTGATGCTGGAACCGCTGTTCCGCTGCAATCTGGCGTGCGCGGGCTGCGGCAAAATTCAATATCCGGCACACATTTTGAAGGCGGAGCTTTCGCCTGAAGAGTGCTTCCGCGCCGTTGACGAATGCGGCGTGCCCATGGTGTCCATCCCCGGTGGCGAGCCGTTGCTGCACCCCAAAATGCCCGAGATCGTGCAGGGCCTGATCGACCGTAAGAAGTACGTGTACATGTGCACCAATGCCCTGCTATTGAAGGAAAAGCTGCACCTGTTTAAGCCCTCAAAGTACCTGTCGTTCTCCGTGCACGTGGACGGTGAGCGTGAGCACCATGACTTCGGCGTATGCCGCGAGGGCGGGTATGACATCGCCATGGGTGGTGTAAAGGCTGCGGTCGATGCGGGTTTCCGCGTGACGACGAACACCACGCTGTTCGATGGTGCGGATCCTAACTCCGTGCGTCGGCACTTCGACCAGTTGATGGATGCGGGCGTCGACAGCATGATGATCTCGCCTGGCTACACTTACGACAAGGCGCCGGACCAGAAGCACTTTCTGGGGCGCAAGCGTTCGCGTGCGTTGTTTACCGCGTTGCTGTCGAATCGTAAGAAGCGCTGGCAGTTCAACTCGAACCCCATCTTCCTCGAGTTCCTGATGGGCAAGCGCGAGCTGACCTGCACGCCCTGGGGCATGCCGACGTTCTCCATCTTTGGCTGGCAGAAGCCTTGCTACCTGCTGCAGGACGGTTACGCCGATACCTTCCAGGAATTGATGGACGAAGTTGAGTGGTCGAACTACGGCACGGAGAGCGGCAATCCGCAGTGCGCGAATTGCATGGTCCACTCCGGCTACGAAGCCAGCGGGGTGAACTACACCTTTGGTTCGCTCAAGGGCCTGTTGCAGACTGCGAAGGCAATGTTTGGCGGACAGTATGTCGATGCCAAGGCAAACAAGATGCTGGAAGAATGGCAGCCTTCCAACCACGGCCAACTGGTGCAGATCGGTTCCGGGATTCTGTCGAAAGAAGCCGAGCAAGTCAACCATGCAGAGAGCCTGGTGGCAGGAGACTAATGGCGACCGAGCAGCAGGAACACCTGAAGGTCGAACAGTTGCAGGTCCTGAATCCCGATGAACTCGAGGTGATGGCCGGGCGCGATCGAGAAAATCTCGAAGGCTGGATTCCGGAGCTTGCGACTGACGCCGAGATCCGCGACTCTCTCGAAAAAGCGTTCGATTACCGCGGCGATGTGACCCTGACCCTGCGCTCCGGCGAAGTGGTCGAGGGCTATATTTTCGATCGGCGCACGGGCAAGACTTTGACTGATTCACTCGTCCGCGTGGTGCCTTCGAAGGGTGAGGACCGGGGGCGCCGCTCCATTCCCTACGACGAAGTTGCCGCATTGAACTTCAGCGGCCGGGACACGGCAGCGGGCCGCACCTTTGACGCCTGGGTCAAGAAGTACTGGGAGAAAAAGGCAGCAGGCGAGACGAACATCCAGATCGAGCCGGAAAAGCTGGACTAGCAGGTTCATGAGCAAGGAACCAGAGGCCACAGAGAATCCGTTGCAGGTTGCACTGCAGCCTTTCCATGCTGCGCAGGGCAAACTTCTAACGGCAGTGCTGCAGGATGAAGTCGACGAGGCGGAATCGGTCCTCCTCGTCTTCGGTTCAGAATGCCTCACCTTCCAGTGCCATCCGGACCAGGATGTGGTCACGCTATCGTTTGGCGCGGCCACGCCCTCTGAGGACGCAGACGACCTGACGGGCAGCCGTGCCTGGAGCCGGTTCATCGGCAAGGAATTCTTCTGGGGCTGGCTCACGGTCAATCAACGGGGTGCTACGGACGGCGTGCTGCTGAGCTTTGACGGTGTAGTTCCGGAGATTGGGTTGAACGTGGTCGCGGCATCGTTTGAAACGCTGGAAGTCAGACAGCGCGCAGGATGAAAGTCTTTGTGACCGGCGCGACCGGCTTTGTCGGTAGCCACGTAGCGGCGGCCTATGCAGCGGGTGGGGCGAAGCTTCGTCTTCTAACACGATCCACCAGCAATCTTGCATCGCTCGAGGGTATGGACGCGGAGACGGTCGTCGGAGACCTCTGTGCGCCTGAAACCTTGCGTTCCGCGCTGGCCGGTTGCGATGCCATGGTCCACGTGGCCGCCGACTACCGACTGTGGGTGCCCGAACCCGCAGCGATGTACAGGGCCAACGTCGAGGGCACACGCGACCTGCTGCGTATCGCACGCGAGGTCGGCGTGCAGCGCGTGGTCTACACCTCAAGTGTGGCCACCATGGGTTTCACCAAGACAAACACGATCGTAGACGAGACAACGCCTGTGGGCGAGGCAAACATGATCGGCCACTACAAGCGGTCGAAGTGGCTGGCGGAGCAGGAAGCCATCACGGCAGCGCGCGCGGGACAACACGTCATGATCCTGAACCCGACCACGCCCATTGGCTCCGCAGATCGTAAACCAACGCCGACAGGCCGCATCGTTTTGGACTTCCTCAATCGCAACTTCCCTGCCTACGTTGAGACAGGTCTGAACCTGGTCGACGTTGAGGAAATCGCACGCATGCACGTCGTGGCGCTGGAGCGTGGCACGCCGGGCGAACGCTACATTCTGGGCGGTGAGAACCTTACGCTGAAGCAGATTCTCGACCGCATGGCGGCGCTTTCAGGCCTGCCCTCGCCCTCCATGAAGGTGCCGCACGCCGTCGCCATGGCCTTCGCTTTCTTTGATGAGACGATTACCGGCAAGCTGCGCGGCAAGGAGCCTCGCGCCACGGTGGAAGCCGTGCGCATGGGCCGCAAGATGATGTTTGCTTCATCGGCAAAGGCCGAGCGTGACCTTGGTTTCGAAGTGAAGCTGGTAGATCACGCGCTGCGGACTGCGATGGAGTGGTTCGTCGCCAACGGCTATGCACCCGCGTACGGCGGTGCGCGGTGAACGATGCCATTGTCATCATCGCCGCCGTGCCGGGTGAACTAAAGTCTCTGGTTCGTAGCTGGGCCGCATTGGAAACACGCGAGCAGGTAGACGGCTGGCAACACCCTAACGGGCCCATCATGGCCTTCTGCGGGGGCATGGGCGCGGCCGCGGCGACTCGTTCGTTCGCCCGTGCGCGACAGGTATGTGAGCCGGTGCGACTGATCTCCGCAGGCTGGGCGGGCGGCCTGCTGGAAGAACAATTACCGGGCTCGGTCGTCAACGCCAGCATGGTGCGCGATCTACGGACCGGTGAAATGCTTGCCGCGAATGGCAGCGGCGGCCTGCTGTTGACCGGTGCCCGCGTTGCCGTGCGTGAAGAA
Organism: Janthinobacterium lividum; assembly: GCA_050954745.1. GTDB lineage: Bacteria > Acidobacteriota > Terriglobia > Terriglobales > Acidobacteriaceae > Terriglobus. The sequence goes on from JBPBQP010000092.1 coordinate 5,174, forward strand.
AAAGAGCGGCTGGCTCGCACCTATGATGGCGCGGCCGCCGTCGACATGGAAGCCGCGACACTGGCACGACTGGCGCAGGCGCACGGGCTCGACTTCAGCGCCATCAAGGCGGTCAGCGATACGCTCGCAGAAGACCTGCCCGACATGAATCCCTTTGTGCAGGACGACGGCAGCTTTGCCACGGCCCGCTTCGTCGCGCACGTCGCGCTGCAGCCAAGGCACTGGGCAAACCTTGCTCGCTTTGGGAAACAGGCGAAACATGCTGCGGAGAACCTTTGCAAGATTCTCGCGGACGAGATCGGGATTGAGAGACCAAGATGACCAGCAGCACACCTGAAGCAATGGACCAAGCCGTCCCCAGCACGCAGCGGGCTGCGGTGTACCGCGGCGTGAATGACGTTCGCGTGGAAGCCGTGCCGGTGCCGACGATCGGCCCAGGCGAGGTGCTGTTGCGCATCGATACCTGCGGCATTTGCGGCACGGACCTGAAGAAGATCCACTCCGGTTCGCACTCTGCGCCACGTGTCTTCGGGCACGAGATGGCTGGCACCATCGTGCAGGTTGGCGAGGGTGTCCATGGCTTTGCGGTGGGCGACCGCGTCATGAGCTTCCACCACATTCCCTGCGGTCATTGCTACTACTGCCGCAAGCAGACCTTTGCGCAGTGCGAGACGTACAAGAAAGTGGGCGCGACCGCGGGTTTTGGCGAGCCCTCCGGGGGCGGCTTTGCGCAGTACATCCGCGTTATGGACTGGATTGTGCAGCGCGGCTTGGTGAAGTTACCGCAAGACATCCCGTTCGAGCAGGCAGCGTGGATTGAGCCGGTGAACACCTGCTATAAGGCCATCGAACTCCTCCATCTGCAGCCTGACGAGACGGTGCTGGTCATCGGCCAGGGACCCATCGGCATCCTGCTGGCCGCGTTGGCAAAGCGAAAGGGTGCCACCGTGCTAACGAGCGATCTGTATCCGGAACGCCACGCGGTTGCTGCGACGTACGGTCTGGATCGCCCACTGGATGCTCATGCCGATGTGGTCGCTGAGTGCAAGGCGGCGACGGAAGGCCGCGGCGCGGACGTGGCTCTGCTCGCCGTCGGCGTCAACGCACTGATCACGCTGGCCATGAACTCCATTCGGCCCGGCGGGCGTGTGTGCCTGTTTGCGCAGACGCAGCGTGGTGAGGCGCCGTTCTACCCCGCCGCAGTCTGC
>JBPBQP010000093.1:0-43003 GCA_050954745.1 Janthinobacterium lividum
GTGCGGCATAGGTCTCCAGCTGGTCCTGATAACGTTTTTTTTCTTCTGCAAGAACTGATTCCTGCGTGCCGGGCCCGTGATCGGCAGTCTTGAAATCGACGATCCAGAGGGTGTCTGTGCCTGCCTCAAGTGGGCGCGGGCCGGCAAAAAAGCTGCGATCCAGCCGCACGCGGAGGGTTCCGTCTTCCCCTTGCGATCGCCACGCCGCCTCACTGGAAGCACCTGGATGTGGCAGCAGGAGCCATCGGCCGTCCGCTGTCTCCAGCATGGTTGAGAGTGCCCGCAGCACCGTCTGAGTAGCGCGCGCCACCTCGTCAGGGGGCAGGCCACCTGCCCGAAGAGCCGCGCAGATGGCAGCAGTCCAGTTGGGCAACTCCTGCACCAGCGTGGCCGCAGCCTGCTCCACAACTGTTCCCAGCAGCAACTCCGCTGCAAGCGCGTTGCCAAGCCGCTGCAGGAATGCGTGAATGGTATTGCCCACGGCGCGCGCACCAAAGGACCCGTCCGGGCGGTGGAATGGCTCCGCGGGGATGACTGCGTGCCGTGGATCAGAACGCAGGGCGCGACGGTGCAGTTGTTCGAGCGGGTCGTAGCCGGCAACAAGCCGTTCCAGCATGGGAGCGCAACGGGTGGGCGCAGCTTGGCGGTCTGTGGCCTCGGTCTCGGCGGCTGCGGCCAGGGCCAGTGTCGTGCTGGGTTGTTCCCCCACGGGCACAGCAGAGTCATAATTTTGGTCTTCCGGCAAGGGGAAGGGCGGAACGGCGCGTCCGGCGGCGCGCAGCAGCGTCCCATTGCGGTCGGTGGGGAGGCCGTCCTTGGTCGCATCCGGCCATGCGAACAGGTGCAGCTCCGTACGTGCGCGTGTGGCTGCCACGTAAAACACACGCTTCAGCTCTGCATTGGCACGCAGGGCCCGTGTGTTGCGAATGAACGTATGCAGCTTGTCGGCTTCCTCGCCCTTGCGGGGCAGCGGCGCCAGCAGCACGTCACGCGTGCCGTCTGCTGCCCAGGCGGGCATTTCGAGCCAGTTCAATGCGGGCGATCGGTCTTGCGCGCTGACACGATGCATGCCCGGCACCAGCACAAGGTCCCACTCCAGCCCTTTCGCCTTGTGGATCGTCATAATGTCCACTGCATCCGCCACCCTGCCGGGCAGTGCGAAAAGTCGCTGCAACTGCCGCTCCAGGGTCTGGCTGGTTACCGCCTCATTGGCTGCTTCCATCGCATCCAGCACACGCAGGAATTGCTGCACATTCTCCCGGCCAGTCGCGTCGGTGCAGGCGTCGCCGCCCAGTGACCGCCAGGTGCGCTCTACTCGGCCGCTCAATGACTCGGTGCCGGTATGCTGCAGCGCCGCGTCCATTACATCGAGCGTATGTAAAACCCGTCCCCGTATGGGCGTGAGGATTTGCTCGGAACGTTCGCGCAGGTGCAGGCGAAGCGCCTCGGCACGGTGCTCCCGTTCATCGCCCGCGGCCAGCCGGAACAGGTCGGCGAGCCCCGCTCCGCACCACGGCGCGTGCAGCACGGCCAGCCAAGCCGTGCGGTCTGCCGGATGCAGCAGCGCGCGTGTGATTGCCAGGATATCCAGCACCTCACGCCGTTCGCCCAGCGCGTCCATGTCCACGGCACGGTAGGGGATGCCGCACTCGGCCAGGGCCTTTGTGACGTCGGTAATGTGGCTGCGAGCGCGCGTCAGCACGGCGATGCGGATGCCCGGTTTCTGCTTGCGTTGCTGCTCGACGATGCGGGCGATGGTGGCCGCTTCATCCTGCCCGGCACGCGCCCTTTGCTGCGGCGTCACAGCTGCGTCGTTGATGCGGGGCAATACGTGGTGATGCCAGCGAATGCCGTCCTGCTGCGTTGCGGGGCGCACCGCGTCCGCTGGGCTGTAGGTCACGTCGCCGTCGGCCACGCGGTCTGACGGAAACACCTGTAGAAAGGTGTCATTGAACTGCTCCACAATGCCTCGGCCCGAGCGGAAGTTTGCGGACAGGCGCAGCGCCTGTAACGGCAGATCGCCAAGCGCCTCCGCCTCCATGCATTGCTGGAACAGCTCCACGCGAGCCTGCCGAAAAAGGTAGATGGACTGCTTGGGATCGCCCACCAGGAACACGGTCTGGCTGCCGCCGTCCCAGCCCTGCACCAGGCCTCCCAGCAATTCGTACTGGCTGGACGAGGAGTCCTGCATTTCGTCCACCAGTAGGTGCTGCAGCCGCGTTCCGGTGGCCACCTGCACCTCGGCCGCATCATCCTGCAGGGCAGATCGTGCGGCGAGAGCAACCGCGCTAAAGTCGCACACCTCGTCGTGCGCAAACAGCAATTGCAACTCAACCAGAGCGTGCTGCAGCAGGCGGAAGAGCGCCTTGGCAACCACCCATTGCCCCGCCGGGTAATCGGCGGGCGGCAACTCGCGCACGTCATGCAGCAGGCTTAACAATTCATCGCTGTCCAGGCTGAGCATCAAGTCCTTCAGCTGCTTGGCGAGCTTTTTATCTACCTGGGCACCGACCGAATTCACGGCGAAGACTTTTCGCCATGTTCCCGCCTTCGTCAGTAGCAACTGGGCGACCAGCAGCCAATGATTCAGGTGTTCCGCATCCGTGCCGGGCGCCCCAGGCATGGATGCGCAGGGGGCAAACACAGAAGCGGATCCATTATGCCCGTCGGCGCTTGCGAGCTGACGGGCGATGTGCGCGATCTGCAGCAACTCTTCTTCCGGAAAGCAGCTGTGCAGCCGGGTCAGCGCTGCACACAGCGCTCGTTTCAGTGAAGCGTTCAGGCGCGGCAGCACCGTTGCATTCAGCGCGGCGTCGTCCATCTCCGCAGCGGCCAGCGGAATGAGCCGGCCCCATTGCTCGCGTGTGGCCAGCATCTCTGCCAGCAGTTGTTCGCAGGCCTGCAGGTTGCCGTCGCGGTGCAGCAGAACCGTCTCGATGGCCGCATCCAGACGTGCATCGCCCGCACCCATGCGCAGGAAGACGGCGTGGGCAGCCTGCCGGTACAGCGGCTCCGCGTCGGTGACAGGACTGGCAAACCCCGCACTGCCAGACAGCAGCGGAGCGGCCCGCGCAATCACACTGCAGAGCGAATCAATCGTGCGGATATTCAAACGGTGCGGCCGATCCAGCACGTGCCAGCCCAGGGCGCGGTCGTGCGCCAGCGCAGCCGCGGCAAGTTCGTGGGTCAGACGTGCGAAGTCGTTGTCATCCGGCTTCGTCCCCACCTCGGCCGCGCGCAGTGCGGCGAGTACGCGATGCCGCATTTCGCCCGTTGCTTTTTTCGTGAAGGTCAACGCCAGCACTTCTGCTGGATCGCTCACAATCGCCAGCAGCTTCAGATAGCGCTGGATCAGCAGACCGGTCTTGCCGGAGCCTGCCGGTGCCTCCACGATGCAGGACTGCGTCACGTCAAGCGCTGCCGTGCGGTCGGCCAGATCGGGGATGGTGGGGGGTGGAAACGCAATTACGCCCATGCGCTTGCCTCGTCTTCTTCTGCCTCGGCCTGCAACTCTTCCAGTTGCAGCAGCGTGGCCGCGTCCACACGGCAAAGGATGCGCTGCGAGCAGGTGTCACAAGTCCTGGGATAGTTCTTCGGGTCTACCGAGGCATCGCCGCTGGCAAAGGCTTCGGCCAGGGCCTGCAGATCTTCCCGCCAGTGGTCGACCTGCTCTGTGAAGTCGTACTTGCTGCGGGCCTTTGGTCCAATGAGCGCCAGCGAATCTGCGACGCCATCCAGCTTCATCGCTTTGTCACCGACACGGACGGATGCGAACAGCAGGCCATCCACCTGCTCGATGCCGGCAGCCAGCGCACCCGCGACCACATAGGCGGGCAGTTGCGGTGCGTCCAGCCGCTCGCCGATCCACTCGTTGGGGGAAGCAGGGCCGGTCTTGTAATCGATTAGAACGGTGCCCTCCGCATTTGCTGCGGTGACGCGGTCGATCCGATCGACGCGCATGTTCAGCAGCAGAGGGCCGACCGGCACATTCTTGATTTCCTGCTCGATCTGCAGGACGGTAAACGGTGGTCGTTCTGCCTCGACCTGCAACCAGGCTGAAAGCAGGCTGAATAGCCGCCTCTGCTGAACGTGCAGGTAGGCATCGTCCCAGGCCTCGCCGTGCCCTGTTCTGCAAGCCGCCTGGATGCAGCGGAACAACAGGTGATCCCGCCGTGACAGGCCGTCGTCTGCCATCTCATTGCCCATGCGAATGAGCGCCTGCTGGTCACGAACCTCTTCCCAGAACATCTGCAGGACAGCGTGAACCTGCTCGCCCCGTTCACGTGGCGACAGGCCGGCATCCATGGCTTCCATGGGCGCGGCAAATAAGCGCTTTTCGGCAAAGGCGCGAAAGCCGCACTGCGCCTGCGCGGTCAACACGCCGACGCCGCCCGCCACATGACCATCACGCAGGGCCGGCAACTGTTCATCATCCAGAAAACGCTCTACCTGGGCGGGCATCGCTTCCTCGGCGGCCGGCTGCGCCTCGCCAAAGCTCCCGCCGTGCTGCGCGACCAGGCGCTCGATGATGGGCGACGGACTGCCCGCATCTTCCTCGCTGCCTCGACTCCAAGTGAACCGGACACTGCCCGCGCCCCGCAACAGCTGATCCAGCGCTGCACCGGCCACAGTCTCGTCCCGTGTGACGTCCAGGCCCGGCATGCCAAGCTCGCGCTGCAGCCAGAAGGGCAGCAGGGGATGAGGTTGGGGACGTCCCGGCCAGGTGTCCGAGTTCGCGTGGAGGAACCACACGGCCTCTGCGGTGCTGCCTGCGGCTTCGTGCAGCGTCATCACCTGTACCGCTGCGCCAAGATTTTCCGGCAGGAACTGGGTTCGGCCAGCCAGCGCATCCAGCTGCGCAAGAAAGTCACCCAGCTTTGCCGGGCGTCCCAGCAGGTCGAGCGTGCCCAGCGTGTCCAGCATGCGATTCCAGCGATCGACTGCCTGAAACTCGTCGCTGTTCAAGGGGGCAGCGCCCGGCCATCCGGCACTCTCCAACAGCTTCCTGGCACCGTCCGCGAAGTTGGCGCAGGAATTTGTAGCGTTGCGCAACGGACGCGCCTGCTGGTCCAGTGCTGCGAGGTTTGCAGCCGTGCTGTACTTCGCAAGCGCTTCCGCAGCCTGGCGCAGAGAGACTTTCTTCTGCAAACGAGGCTTGGCGCGCAGCACGTTGGCATCCTGCTCGGCACCGGCTTCAGGCGAGTCGGCCAGCGAAAGGTGCCGGCTCCGCAGTATGGCTCCGGCTTCGTCGATCGGCAGCTCGCGCAGGCACCAGCGCAGCAGTCGCATGGCATCCTGGATCATAGGCAGCTGTTGCATCGGACGACCGACGGAGAACTCGTACGGTGCAGACGCATCGGTGCGAGTGACGTCTGCCGTTTCCGGTGCCAGCGTGGCACGCAGTATCCGCTCCAGCTCTGTCCGGCAGGCGTGCAGGTTGGGGACGACCAGAGCGATAGAGCGTTCCGGCTGCGCTTCCAACTGCTCCCGCAGCCACCGTGCACCGTCCAGGAGTTCGACTTCCGGTGTTTCGCATGCGAGCAGTGTAGGCGCGCTTTGCCGTGCGACGACGGGGTTGAAGCTATGGACGGCGGCGTCGTTGCCTCGCAGTGTCTCAACCACGGCAAGCTGCGCGGGCAGCAAATCGGGGAAGCCGCACAGCAGGTACTCGCTCGCCGTTGTCATCCTGTTTTGCCGAAGCAAAGCAGCCAGTTCCGCATCAAGGTGGGCCGATGGAAGATAGCGCTCGCGGCTGCAAAGCGCCTCAAAGGCCTTGTACCAGCCATGGAAGGTTGCGGTGTCACTCTCGCGGTCAGCCGCCGTAAATCCCATGCGAAGGAAGCGCGCCTCCACGTCGTAGCTGCCGAGCAGCCGACCTGCCTCCATGCACAACGAAGCGTGGGCTGCAGCCGAACGTAACGAGTCTGGTGCAAGCTGCCGGATGACCTCAGTCCAGACCGCGTGCTCCTGCACATCGTTCAGCAGCACGCGCTCGTCCAGCCCGAGGATGATCGCTTCCTGCCACTGCGAGGCTGCCCATGCACGCCACGGCAGAATGGTGGCCGCACGCCAGCTCTGTCCCTGCTGCGTCATGGCGCGGGCATCGAAGGCCTCGGACCAGAAACGCGCCGACCGTGTGTTCGGCGTCAGAAGGATCGCGCCACGTTCCAGGGCCTCAAGAATTCGGTCGCTGGATTGGCTCTCATTGTCTGCATTAGGGGTGGTCCTCAAGCCGCCTGACATTCTCCTTTTATACGCTTTCCGCAGGTTCGGTTACGACCCCCTGCGCTTGGCGGAAACTTAGCGCAAGCAGCAGGAGCAACCCCGCCAACGGCACCAGCATGGCCGTTCGCAACGACCCTGCCGAGCGCGACACAGCACCGACCAGCAGCGGTAGCGTCGCAGCCCCGATGCCTGAAACCGCAATGATGGTGCCCACCTGCCCGGCCGCCGCGCCTTCGCCCAGCATGCCGGAAAGAACCAGCGGAAACCATGGCGCGAGCGAGAAACCCATCAACGCCGACACCAGCATAATGGCCGGTCCACCATGGCTAAGGCTCAGGGTCACCGTAAGCACCGCCGCGGCAGCCAGCGTAGCCTGCAGCAGCATTCGTTCCTTCACGAATCGCAGCAACACCGGCGTGAGTGCGCGTCCGGAGGTAAGTCCGATCCAAAGCGCCGCCTCGCCTAACGCGCTGCTCTGCAGGGCATGGCTGCCGTACCGTGTGCCAAAGGTGGTCACCCAACCACTTAACGACGTCTCCACACCGCCGTATAGCAACAGCAAGGCTGCAAAGTACACGAACGTGCGCATCGGGAGCTTGCCTGTTGCAAGGGCGGCCTGAACGACAGCGGAAGACTCCGGCGTGCCCAAGCGCATGTTGACCGCGGCCGCCAGAAATGCCACAGCGAACAGCCCGGCACTCACCAGCAGCAACATGTGCAACGCCGTGGTGGGCAGCAGGCTGCCAAGCGCGAAGGGAGCCAGCACTGCACCCAGGCTCCAACTGAAGTTCACCAGAGACAGCGCCGCACCCCGCTGCGCGGCAAACCGCCGCGCCGCCAGCAGGTTGATGGAGGTCAGCATCTGGCCCACGCCGAAGCCCAGCGGAAGCAGCGCCGCGGCGTCCCAAAGGGCCGGGGCCTGCTGGCGAGTGCAAAGGCTGAGCAGCAGAAACCCGACCACCGCAGCGCCCGAACCACGCAGCAGCGACCACCACAGCCGTCGCGAAGTGGTCACGCCGCCGAAAAAAGCACCGATAAACTGCGCTGTAAAGAAGAGTCCGCTTCCCGTGTCACTAACCTGCGCGTTGGCGGCCAGCGTTGGCAGAACCGGCCCAAGAAAGACCGTCCCAAAGCCCGAAAGCAGCATGCCGCCATGCAGCAGCGCCAGATTCGGCTGCCGTAGACCATTCAGCCCACCAGATTTTACCTGGTGGGGCTGTTCCTGTTCCTGTATCAAACTGCGACCCCCAGCGGCTCGCCGGTGCGAACATCGCACTCGCCTGCCACTTCTTCAGCAACGTATCATGGGGGTATGCGCAGTGTTCGCAAATACATCGGGGTAACAGCGCTGCTGGCTGCGTGTCTTGTGGCCCAGGGGTGCAAGCGCTCCACCGAAGAACTGAAGCTCGGCACCGAGACGTACTCGCTCAAGGGCACAATCGTCGCCGTCGATGGCGAGCACGGCGAAGTCACCCTGCAGCATGACGCCGTGCCGGGATTCATGCCGGCCATGACCATGCCGTACAAGCTGGTCTATGGCAACTCCACGTCGGAACTGCACCGGGGTGACGTGATCCGCGCCCGTCTACTGGTTGAGAAAACGCCGGACGGCGACTACCGCAACGCGCGCCTAGACGAACTGGCCGTACTGGGTCAGGCCCGCCCTGACTTCAAGCCGCAGTCGAACTACCACGTGCCCACACCAGGCGACGTGGTGCCTGACTTTCACTTCATCAATCAGGACGACAAGCAAGTCTCCATCAAGGACTTCCGGGGCAAGTCGCTGCTGATTACCTTCATCTATACGCGTTGCCCTTTGGGTGATTTCTGCCCAAAGATGAGCCGGAACTTCGCCGAGATTCAGACCGCACTGCGCAAAGATTCGGCACTCCTTGATCGTTCCCAGCTGCTATCGCTTTCGTTTGATCCCGGCTTCGACACGCCGTCTATCCTGCGTGCGTACGGGCAAAGCTATACGGATGGGCAGGGTTTCGGTCACTGGCAGTTCGCCGCGCCTGCCGCGAAGTCGCTCGACACGGTGGAACGCTACTTTAACCTGGGTGCGACTGGCAGCGGCGCTTCCATTACGCATTCGCTGTCCACGGTTCTGGTTGGCCCTGACGGCAAGATAGCCGCCTGGTATCCCGGCAACGGCTGGTCGCCGACAGAGGTGACGGACAAGATGAAGTCACTTGCTGCAGCTTCCACCACGAAGTCGGCACCGTTCCAAGGGGCGAAGTCTTAAGTAAGAGATCGGGTCGACTGCTCAGGTTTTTCATAGCCGCACGTCAGCGCACACATTCAGCAAAAAGGGCGCTTTGGCGCCCGGAGAAAAGACCGCACATGGGATCCTTTGGACCATCACTATCCGGCGGCAACGCAGCTCTGAAAAATGCAGAACGCACGTCGCGCAACCCCGCCCGCGCCATCTCTGCAGAACTGACCAAGAAGAAGCCCAAGCCCGACATGAAGCGGGTCTGGCCAGAGATCAAGATGCTGGTGCGCCCGCGTGCCGGCTTGCTCGCCCTTAGCTTTCTTATCATGATCGTCAACCGCGCCTGCGGCCTTGTACTACCCGCGACCACGCGCTACCTGATCGATGACGTCATGCGGCAGCACCAGATCAAGCTGCTGCCTTACATTGTGGGTGCTGTGCTGGGCGCCACCATCATTCAGGGCCTGACTTCCTACGCGCTGACGCAGGTACTTTCGAAGGCAGGGCAGCGGCTGATTACCGAGCTGCGTATCAAGGTGCAGGCCCACGTGGGGCGGCTGCCGGTTGCGTACTACGACGCGAACCGTTCGGGCACGCTGGTGGCCCGTATCATGTCTGACGTCGAAGGTGTGCGCAACCTGATCGGCACCGGCCTGGTCGATTTCATCGGCGGTTTGCTAACGGCGGGCCTCTCGTTCGCCTACCTGATGCGGCTGTCCACCAACATGACGCTGCTGACCTTCACCATCATGTTTGCCTTCGCCATGATTATGCGGCGGGCCTTCAGCACCATTCGGCCCATCTTTCGTGCACGCGCTGCCTTGAATGCAGAGGTCACAGGTCGCTTGACCGAGTCGCTCGGCGGCGTTCGCGTCGTGAAGGGCTACCACGCGGAGGCGAGCGAGTCGCGCGTCTTCGCAGAGGGTGCTCAGCGGCTGCTGGATAACGTCATCAGCTCGCTGACGGCAACCTCGATCATGGCGCTGTCCTCCACCGCTGTGCTGGGCTTCGTCGGTTCGCTGGTGATGTTTCTGGGCGCACGACAGGTCGTGCTGGGCCACCTGACCATCGGCGGCTACGTCACTTACAACATGTTCCTGGCGTTCATGGTGGTGCCAATTACGTCGCTCGTTAATATCGGCACGCAGTTGACCGAGGCGCTTGCCGGTCTGGATCGCACCGCGGAAATCCTGGGAACGCCCGACGAAGATGCAGATCCGCGCCGCACTGTAGCCGCCCCGCAGCTGAAGGGCGACGTGATCTTCGATGACGTTCGTTTTGAGTACGATCCCGGCAAGCCGGTGCTGCACGGCATCAGCTTTGAAGCGAAGCCGGACACAGTCACCGCGCTGGTCGGATCCTCGGGTTCGGGCAAGTCGACGATCATCTCGCTCATCTGTGCCTTCCATGACGCCACCATGGGCAAGGTGTTGATCGACGGCATCGACCTGTCTACCGTCCAGCTGCCCTCGTACCGTTCGCAGCTCGGCGTCGTACTGCAGGAAACGTTTTTGTTCGATGGCACCATTCGCCAGAACATCCTGTTTTCACGGCCTGACGCGACCGAAGAACAGTTTATGACGGCCTGCCGCATTGCCCGCGTTGACGAATTCGCCGAACGCTTTGACGAGCGGTACGAAACCATTGTGGGCGAACGCGGCGTGAAGCTCTCCGGTGGCCAGCGCCAGCGGCTCTCGATCGCACGTGCAATCCTTGCCGATCCGCGCATTCTCATCCTGGACGAGGCGACCAGTTCGCTCGACTCCGAGAGCGAAGCCATGATTCAACAGGGCCTGAACCACCTGATGACGGGACGGACCACCTTCGTTATCGCGCACCGTCTCAGCACCATACGGAACGCAAACCAGATCCTCGTGATCGAACACGGCAACATCGTGGAACGCGGCACGCACGCAGAACTTTACAAGCTGCAGGGCCGATACCGTGAGCTATACGACCGCCAGCACGGCCTGGAACGAAATCTGTTCCTGGCCCCGGGTGAGGGCGACGCCGTACCCGAACCGGCAGCGGTATAAGGCCGCCGGTTCGGGTACGCGCCCTGTAGAAGGGCGCTAAGCGATCCCAAGTTCCCGCAGGATGAAGGCGTAATCCATCGCACTTTCGCGCAGGTGGTCGTACCGGCCGGAAGCGCCGCCGTGGCCTGCATCCATGTTCACGTGCAGCAGCAAAGGCTGGTCGCTGTTGGTCTTCAACGTACGCAGCTTTGCCACGAACTTTGCTGGCTCCCAGTACATCACCTGGGAGTCATTCAGGCTGGTCTTGATGAGGGTCGCCGGGTATAGGCCTGGCCGCAGGTTGTCATAGGGCGAGTAACTGCTCATATACGCAAAGGCCTCGGGTTCGTTGGGATTGCCCCACTCCTCGTACTCGGCCACGGTCAGCGGCAGCGACGCATCCAGCATGGTGTTCATCACGTCGACGAAGGGCACGTGCGACAGCACCACGCGGAACAGGTCAGGCCGCAGGTTGACGACCGCACCCATCAGCAGCCCACCGGCGCTGCCGCCTTCAATGATGACTTTGTCCGCCGCACCGTACCTCTCCGCGACCAGGTGCTCGGTGACTGCGATGAAGTCGGTAAAGGTGTTGCGCTTCACCATCATCTTGCCGTCGTCGTGCCAGGCATCGCCCAAGTCGCCACCGCCGCGAATGTGCGCATAGGCCATGACGATGCCATGGTCCAGCAGCGACAGGCGGCTGGTCCCGAAGCCTACCGGCAGCGCGTAACCGTATGAGCCATAGCCGTAAATATAGAGCGGATTCGTGCCGTCTTTCGCAAAGCTGTCGCGCCGGTAGACCAGGGAGACCGGCACCTTGACACCGTCCCCCGCCGTCGCCCAGACGCGTTCCGAGGCATAGCGTTCGCGGTCAAAGTCACCGGGCACCTCCTGCTGTTTCAGCAGGGTAGACGCCCCTGTCGCAACGTCATACTCATATACCGATGCGGGCGAAACCAACGACTGATAGCTGTACCGAAAGCTGGTCGCGTCGAAGTTCCGGTTCACGTGCAGACCCGCGGAATAGCTCGGCTCCGGAAAGCTGACCGTCGCCGGCTCGGTCGAAAGCGTGTCGCCCTCGAAGCGGAAAACGCGCATGCGATCCAGCCCCTGTACGGTCTCGGACGCCACGGCAAAATGTTCGAAGACCTCGAAATCATCCAGCGGAACGGCTTTGTCTTCCGGCAGCAGTTCCGTCCACGCATCGCGCCCAGGCGTGGCGACCGGCGCCGTTACCACGCGGAAATTCTTGCCGGTGTCGTTCACGCGAATATAGAACAGCCCGTGACGATGGTCGACGGAGTACTCCTGGTCAGCGACTCGCTCGGCCAGTAATTGAAACTCGCCGGTGGGATCAGACGCATCGAGAAAACGGTACTCGGTGGTGGTGTGGCTTTCTGCCGCCAGCAGCAGGTATTTGCGGTCGCGTGTGCGTCCTACGCCCACGTTGAAACGCTCATCCTTCTCCTCAAAGATCAACACATCGTCAGCAGCAGCGGACCCGAGGATATGGCGCAGCACGCGGTCGTGCCGCTTGGTCTGCTCGTCTTCGACGGAGTACAGCAACATGGTGGAGTCCGGCGTCCAGACAATGGCACCCACGCGCTCGGCGGTATCAGGCAGCACATCGCCGGTGCGCAGGTCCTTGATGTGCAGCGTGTACTGCCGAAATCCGGTGTTGTCCGTGGTGTAGGCCAGCAGGTTGCCGTCGGGACTGACGGACAGCGCGCCCAGCGACATGAACGTCTCGCCCTCAGCCAGCTTGTTTACGTCCAGCAGCACCTCTTCCGGGACCGACTCGTCATAGCGCGTGCCATCCACCGCAGGCTTGCGGCAGTGGATGGCGTACTGCGAGCCTTCCCGCGTGTGCGTCAGGTAAAACCAGGTGCCATCGCGATAGGGAACGGACGTGTCCGTCTCCTTGATGTGCGAGAGCATCTCGCGGTACAGCTGTTCCTGCAAACCCTTTGTGGGCGTCATTACCGCGTCGGTGTAGGCGTTTTCTGCATCCAGATGGGCGCGCACCGCCGTGGATTCCTTTTCGCGCATCCAGAAATAATCGTCTTCCAGCGTCTGCCCGTGCAGTGTGGTCGGGTGTGGTTCAGGCTTGGCGACAGGGGGCGTTAAGCCTTCGGGTGCGGCGGAAAGGAGGGGACTCATGCCGTCAGGATACAGGCTGCCGTAAAGGCTTCATGGAAGCCAGCCGCTGTGTGGCGCAGTGCAAAATGACGCGACCCTGCCAATCTGCATCTGACGTGAGGTAAAGAAACACCGCAGTCCAGGAGACTTATGAAGATCCGCACCGCAGCACTTGCCGTCGCCCTGTTTGCAACCACTGCCTCTACGTTTGCCTTCGCGCAGGGTTTTTCAGACAAGGACAAGACCTTCCTGAAGGAGTCCACCGAGGACCATTACGCCGAGATCAAGATGGCGCAGATGACACTGCGCACCACCAAGAATCCCACGCTGAAGGCCTTCGCGCAAAAGATGATCACCGACCATAAGGCCCTCATCGCGGGTACGAAGCCTGTGGCCTTGAAGGCTGGCGTAACCCTGCCGACGACGCCCAGCGTCAAGGCGGATGCAGAGTACCTGAAGCTGAAGGTGTTGACCGGCGACACCTACGACAAGAGCTACGTGGACACGGCCGACTCTGACCACCATGAGGATCTGACCAAGGTCAAGCAGGAGAACACCGAGACCTCAAACGCTGATATGAAGAAGCTGACAGCGCATGCAGGCGATGTGATTGCGAAGCACACGGAGATGATCGACGCGCTGAAGGCAAAGATGGGCGCGTAGTCATGCGGGGCAAGACAATAGCCGATAGGGCGGTCGCGAAAGCGGCCGCCCTTTTGCTTTGCATGGAACCTTTCACGGCAGGACAGCGTATCATTCAGCGTGATGGCAGCACGGCTTCGGCACATATGGTTTCTCGTCGTGGCAATGGCGCTCTTTGCATGGGTTTACCCAGCGGCAGCAGAGTCGGTCAAGACCATGCCCGCACCCACCGCGTACGTCAATGACTACGCCGGCGTCCTCAACGAATCCACCAAAACAGACATGGATGCGCTGCTGAAGCAGTTGGACACGCAGGCGCACGCGCAGGTCTTAGTCGCCGTCATTCACAAAATCGATGACGACAGCACGCCCGCCGAATTTGCCAATCAGCTTTTTGCAAAGTGGAAGCCGGGTCCGAAAGACAAAGATCGCGGCGCGCTGCTGCTGATCTCTGTCGAGGATCACAAGTACCAGTTCGAGATCGGTTACGGGCTTGAAGGCATTCTGCCCGACGGCAAGACCAGTGACATTGGCCGCGAAATGGTGCCGGACCTTAAGAGCGGCAGCTACGACGGAGCGGTGCGGACGGCCGTGAACGACCTGACCGCCGTCATCGCGCAGGACGCGGGTGTGACGCTGACGGTGCCACAGCACCAGTACCATCGCGAATCGGCACAACGTAAGTCGAGTACGGGCGGCGGCATCTTCGGGCTGCTGTTCTTCCTATTCATCCTGTTTATGATTTTGCGCGGCGGTGGTCGTGGCGGCCCAGGCGGGTTCCTCTCCGGCATGCTGCTGGGTGGCCTGCTGGGTGGTGGGCGAGGTGGCGGTGGGTTTGGTGGCGGCGGCTTCGGTGGTGGCGGAGACGATGGTGGAGGCAGCTTCGGCGGCGGCGAGGGTGGCAGTTCTGGCGGCGGCGGCGCGGGTGGCAGCTGGTAAGTTTCGATCTTGAGATGAAATAGGGTGATACATGGCACAGATGCTGCAGGGAAATACAGGTGGAGGCTCTATGAAAAAAGGTCTAATTGGAATTGTTGTTCTGGTCGTTCTCGTCCTCCTGATTGGCGGCAGCTGGGTTTCTGCCCACAACACCATCGCGGTCAAGTCGAACCAGACGGATGCTGCGTTTCATGACATTGACATCAACCTGCAGCGCCGTGCCGACCTGATCCCAAACCTGGTCGCCAGCGTGAAGGGTTACGCCAAGGTAGAGACCACCGTGCTGACCAACATCGCCCAGGCTCGTGCAGGCCTGTTGCAGGCACAGACGCCCGGCGAAAAGCTGGCCGCGAACGACCGTCTGTCTGTATCGCTGCTGCCGCTGACGCGCATGCAGGAAGCCTACCCGGACCTGAAGAGCAACCAACAATTCATGCGGCTTGAGGATGAATTGTCCGGCACGGAAAATCGCATCGCGGTCACCCGCAAGCGCTACAACGACACCGTGCTGGACTACAACAACACCATCTCGGTATTCCCAAATAGCCTCTGGGCTGGTTTGTCCGGCTATCACCGCAAGGACACGTACTACAGCGCAGATCCGGGATCGAAGACGGCTCCCAAGGTTGACTTCAACTAGATTCCACTCAAAGACATAGCGGTGTCGGCTGTCTGCAGGTTGAAGTCTGCTCCTGAAAACCAAACAAAGGCCGTCACGATAGTGACGGCCTTTTGTCTATTGAAAACCGTTTGAACGAAGCAGCCAGGTATCGACTACCTCATTGACACAAACCTGAGATGATTTGCCACGGCACGGTACAGATTGACTGTGGGGCAACAGGTAAGCAGCGGGATGGACGGGCTACCATGACGGCATGAGTGTTGTGCCGCCAGACATTCGCCCTTCACGCGACAGCCGCTATCCCGCGGGTCCGAACAACCTGTCGCGGGTGCTGAGTGGACGCTTCCTGTGGCAGAGCCCGATGGACCTGATGGCCTCCAATGCCAGCGACTACGGTGACCTGGTGCACCTGCACACGCTGGATGGACATCTCTACCAATTCAACCACCCGGCCTTGATTAGCGAGATCATGGTCGAACATGAGCGCCACAATCGACGTGTGCTGACGATGCAGCGGGCGCGTGCGCTGCTGGGCGATGGCCTGCTGACCAGCGAAGAGCCGCTGCACATGCGGCAGCGGCGTATGGCCGCGCCTGCCTTTCATCGCGAGCGCATCGCGGGGTACGGCGAAGTGATCGGCCGTTACGCGACGGAGGTCACTGGCCGCTGGCAGCCGGGTGCCATGGATGTGCACCCGCAAATGCTTCAGCTTGCTTTGCAGATCGTCGGCAAGTGCATGTTCAACATCGATCAGGAGTCTGAGGCGAAGCGCATTGCCGCCGCCGTCAGCGCCTTTATGATCACGCCGCCGCCCAACTGGGTGCCCGCCGCGCTGATCGAGCAGCTGCAGAAGATCAAGTTTGGCCCCGTCAAGAAGGTACAGAAGGGCATCGATGACCTGGATGCGATTCTGTACGGCCTGATCCGTGAGCGGCGCAGCGCACCCGGGGACCGTGGCGATCTGCTGTCGATGCTGATCGGCGCGATTGATAATGAAGGCAGCGGCAGTGAACTCGACCGCAGCATGAGCGACAAGCAGGTGCGTGACGAGTGCCTGACGGTGCTGCTGGCCGGGCATGAGACGACTGCCAACGCGCTCAGTTTTACGCTGTGGCTGCTGGCGAAACATCCTGCGGTGCAGCAGCAGGCGCACCAAGAGGCAGTCGCTGTGTTGGGCACGCGCCAGCCCGCGGCGGCAGACTACCCGAACCTGAAGTATCTCTACAACGTCTTCGCCGAGAGCATGCGCATGATGCCGACGGTGTGGGTGCTGGGGCGCAGCTGCGGGCCGGAGCCGTATGACTTTCATGGCTATAAGATCGAGCCGGGTGCCACGCTGCTGGCACCGCAGGTCGTGGTGCATCGCGATCCGCGCTTCTGGACGGAGCCGAACTGCTTCAACCCGGATCGCTTTGCGGAAAGCGAGCGAGCACAACGTCCAAAGTTTGCGTACTTCCCATTCGGCGGCGGATCACGGCAGTGTATCGGCGAGAGCTTTGCGTGGATGGAAGGCGTACTGTCGCTGGCGACGATGTTGCGCGACTGGCGCTTTACTGTGCCTGCCGGTGCCGCCGATCGGCTGCCGACGACGGTGTCCGTGAACCTGCGTCCGAAGCGCGGCGTGCCGCTGCTGTTGGAACGCCGCTGATCACCAGCCGCATACGCGCCGCGCTGGAGCAGAAAGCCAGCTCCGTTGGCTTCGCGCTGTGTGGCGTAGCGGCGGTGCCCGAGCCGGGATCGCCCGCGGAGCAGTTGCAGCGCGACCGTTTTGTGCTGTGGGCGCAGCAGGGCTTTGCAGGCGACATGGCGTGGCTGTTGCGGACGGACGAGGATGGCGTGCCCATGCGCTCGTCCCTGCACCGGGCTGTGCCGTGGGCGCGGTCGGTGATTTTGTGCGCGGTCAACTACAATGCAGCACAGCCGACGTCACTGCAGGCCGCACCGGCGGGCAGCGGTTGGATCGCGCGTTATGCGTGGAGCGGCACGGCTACACCAGACGGAGGCAGTGTCAGGCCTACCGACTACCACGACGTCCTGCTGCGCGGTTTACGCGAGGTAGAGGCAGAGCTGTATGCCGCGCTGCCGGAGTCCGCGAGAGAAGCCACCCAGACGCGAGCCTACGTGGATACCGGACCGGTGGTGGAGCGCTGGTTTGCGCAGCTGGCAGGCATTGGCTGGATCGGCAAGAACACCTGCGTGCTGAACCAGGGGCAGGGTTCGTGGATGCTGCTGGGCGTCATCCTGACTTCGCTGCCACTGGCAGACGAGGCGGTGTTGCTACCCGCTGCCGACCGCTGCGGCACGTGCACTCGCTGCATCGACGCATGCCCCACCGACGCCTTGGTGGCGCCGCGCCAGATGGATGCGAGCCGCTGCATCGCCTACCTGACCATCGAAAAGAAGGGCAGCATCGCCGAGGATCTGCGAGAAGGTATGGGGCGGCAGGTCTTCGGCTGCGACATCTGCCAGGACGTGTGTCCGTGGAACCGGCGCGCGCCGGTGGGTACGCATCCTGCCCTGCAGGCGCGCACAGAGCTGGTAAACCCGGCTCTGGAGACGCTCGCCGCGATGAACAATGCTGCATTCAAAGCAGCGTTTCGTGGGTCTCCGTTGGAGCGGACGGGCCGCAAACGGCTGCAGCGGAACGTCGCCATTGCCATGGGTAACAGCGGCGATCTGCAGCATCGCGAACGGCTGCAGGAATGGGCGTCCGGCGACGACGCTGTGCTGGCGGAGAGTGCCGCATGGGCGCTCACGCGGCTGGGGAAGAACGTCACGGACGTCGATCCAGAGACGCTGAAGGACAGAAGTGCTCTGCTAGCATCAGGTGGACCAACGTAACCTTCCGGCCCCGAGCTATGCCCTTCCTGACACCGCCTGTTGAGGCAGAACCCGACGACGCAAAGCCCGCCGACTGCGTGGAGGGGATTGCCGATGCGCCGGGTGAGCGGGCGTTGTGGCCGGAGCCGATTGAGGGTGGCACAGGTCGGCAGCTGCTGGCACTGGTAAAGTACCTGACGCAGACAGACGTGCATACCTATGCCTTCTCCGTCGCCGCTAACGTCATCCTGTCGCTTTTCCCGTTTATTGTGCTTCTGCTCACGATCAGCCAGCGGGTCTTCCACTCGCAGGCCATGTTCGAAGTTGTGGGCGAGTTGATGCACAGCTACCTGCCCACGGGGCAGGACTTCGTAATGCGCAACATGAACCTGCTGGTGCATCCCCACAAGGGTGTGCAGGTCTTTTCCGTCGTGATGCTGCTGGTCAGCAGCACCGGCGTCTTCCTGCCACTTGAGGTTGCGCTGAACAACGTCTGGCGTGTGCGCAAAAATCGTTCATACCTGCATAACCAGGCTGTCTCGCTCGGCCTGGCACTTTCGGCCGGTGTGCTGGCCATCCTGTCCGTTGCGCTGTCCACGGCGCAGCAGGCAGTGCTTACGTTTGTCTTTTTCGGTCACACCAATAACATCTTCTTCACGGTGCTGTCGCATGGCTTCCTGGCGATCCTTGCAACGGCTATCAGCATCACGCTGTTCTTTCTGATCTATTGGATTCTGCCCAACCGTAAGATCCCGGCGCGTGCCGTTCTGCCCACGGCTATCGTCACCGGCCTGCTTTGGGAGGGTGCCAAGCACCTGTACATCGTGGTCCTGCCCCATCTGGATTTTGGCAACGTGTACGGGCCGTTTCAGATCTCCGTAGGGTTGATGCTGTGGGCCTTTTTGTCAGGCCTGATGCTGCTGGCCGGGGCCCATTTTTCCGCGACTCGCCATGCCGTGCGCGTGGCCGAGCAGGAGGCCTGATCCTTGCCCCTGCTGATGCGTCCACGTCAACAACACAACACTTCTGACCCGCTGTACGCGGCTGCCGGTTCACCCATGCCGGGCACCGCAAGGCCGCCCCGTTACATGTTCGTGCTATGGACGCTGACGGTTGCGGCATTTGTGCTGACGTACCTGCCTGGCGTTGTAGGCGATGTGTGCAGTTGGCTGCGGTGGCTTTCGCTGCTGGCGGCCTTGCTTGCGTCCGTGCCTTTTCTGGGCCGTGCCATTCGCGATGGTCTGCTGTGGCGGCTGCGGAACAAGCTGATCCTGACGTACCTGCTCATCGGCCTCACGCCGGTCGTGCTGTTCTTTACGTTGGTGTTCCTGTCGGCCTACGTTGCGGCAGGGCAGTTTGCCATCCATCTGGCAGCGTCGCACCTGCAACTGCGGCTTGACAGCATGGGCACCAGCGACGCGGGACTGGCATTTGCCCTGGCACGGCGGGTGGAAGAGGGTTCTGATCCCGCGGCGTTGCTGCACCCTGATGGCCGCAGGCCGGGTGCGCCGCCTGCACCCACAACACCGGCACCGCGTGTTGGCCTGGGTCGTCAGCTTGCCGTCTACGAAGATGCAAAACCCCTGGAAGTGCCCGGCGTCAACGGCAACGACCGCACCCCTCTGCGGCTGGCCGACTGGTTGAAGCAGCGGCCCCAGATGGGCCAGATGAAGGTCTTTGCCGCGGATGGCGGCGTGCTGTACATGGCCGTGGTGGACCGCGTCGCCGCTGGGCCACAGCATGGCATCACTGTGATCGGCAGCATGCCCGTCACGCCAAACATGCTGGACGGTGTCGCCGAGGGCCTGGGCCAAGTGACCCTTCTGCCCGCGCTGGTGCTGGAGGAAAGCCGCAGGGTAAACCCGTCCCGGGCAGAGGCGCGGCGACGGCGCATTGTGGGTGGGGCCACGCCCATCCGTTCGAACCTGCTGGATGGCGAAGTCGCTTTTCGCTCTACGCTGTCGGTCATCGATTGGGAGACGGGCGAGGTCCGCATGATCCCGTTCACCGTCACGTCGCGGCCCTCCGTCCTGTTCGAACAGTTGTTTGGTACGGGCCTTACCGGCACCATTACGGACACGGTGCGGCTGCTGTTCATCCTGATCTGCCTGTTCTTTGCCCTGCTGGAAGTGTTCGCGTTTTACGTTGCCATGCGGCTCACGCGCAGCATGACAGGCTCTGTCGAAGACCTGTATGCGGCAACGCTCTCCATTGACAGCGGCAACCTGGAACACCGCATCCGCGTGCAGCGCGACGACCAGTTGGCGGACCTGTGCCGTTCCTTCAATCGCATGTCCTGGTCGCTGAGTCGGTTGATCGAATCGCAAAAAGAAAAAGAACGCATGCAGAGCGAACTGAACATCGCGCAGGAGGTACAGGAGAACCTGTTTCCGCGCGCGCACATTCGCGTACCGTCCTTGGACCTGCATGGCATCTGCCGGCCCGCGCGCAGCGTTTCGGGCGACTACTACGACTTTCTCGTCTTTCACGACGACCATGAGCGCCGCCGCGACGTTACCGGCGTCGGCTTGGCCCTCGGCGACATCAGCGGCAAAGGTATCTCCGCCGCGCTGCTGATGGCGACGCTGCACTCTGCCGTGCGTGCGTACCGCTTTGCCAGCGAAGAACTGTTCACCGACAGTGCACGCGCCGCCACACACTCCGAGTCGCTGGAATGTGGCGAGCTGTTCGAGTCGCCGTCTCGCATTTTGGCGCTGCTGAATCGGCACCTGTACCGGTCCACGCAGCCGGAGAAATACGCGACCTTGTTCCTGGCGCACTACGATGAGCGATCGCACCGGCTTACCTACTCCAACGCGGGTCAGTTGCCGCCCTTTCTTTTGCGCGCCGATGGCAGTGTCAAGCTGTTGACCTGCGGCGGTACGGTCGTTGGTCTGCTCGACAACATGCGTTACGAGCAGGAGACGGTTGCACTGGAGCCGGGTGACCTGGTCATCGCTTACTCTGACGGTGTCACGGAACCGGAAAACGACTTTGGCGACTTCGGCGAGGATCGGCTGCTGGAAGTTGTCAAGCAGTTTCAGTACGAGCCGCTGGAGGTCATCTCCGCCGAGGTGATGCGTGCGCTGGATGCTTGGATCGGCGGCGGCGAACAGCCGGACGACATCACGCTGGTGCTGGCCCGGCGGGTCTAGCGAACGCCCCGATCGTCAGGCAGGAAGGGCATAGCTTTAGCTGTGCCCTTACGACTGCAGTGTCGGTAGGAATTGAGCCCTCAAGGTCGGCTTCGAAAGGCAAACCTTGGCTGCTAAACCAAGCCAAAGCGGATCTCTCGATGAAGCCTAGACACCTGTGAGCGGTCCCTGTGCGGGTGCAGTAGTGGGTTCCGGCGGGGGCTGCATCAGCACCGTGGTGGTGGGCATGCCCAGCGGTATGCCTTCCTTCTCAAACCGGAGCAGAATCTTCCGCCGAATGGCGCGCAGGATGCCGTCTTTCTGGTTTGCTCGGACTTTGATGTTGACCGGGTAGATGACCTCGCGACCACTGATCTTGTCCACGCCCAGGATGTCGGGATCCGTCACGGCGACGTCGGCAAAGGCCGGGTCTCGGCGCACTTCCAGGGCAATCTGCCGCAGCAGATCCATGACGCGGTCGGGGTCGGCAGCGGCGTCGACCGAGACCGGCAGCGAGGCCACAGAGAACTCGCGCGACTGGTTCGACACGGTGGCGATCTGCGAGTTGGGGATGAAGTGCAGGGTGCCGTCGCCGTCGCGCAGGGTTGTGGAACGCAGGGACAGGTCCTCCACGGTGCCGGTCAGCCCCGCGATGCGGACGACGTCGCCCACGTTGAACTGGTCTTCCACCAGGATGAAGACGCCATTCAGCATGTCTTTGAACAGCGACTGCGCGCCGAACGAGATACCCAGGCCAACCACGCCCGCCGAGGCCAGCAGCGGCTTCAGATCGATGTTGAACAGCGGCAGGATCTGCAGCACGGTCAAAAAGCCGATGAGGCCGTAGCAGGTCGCGCGCAGGATGGCTGCAATGGTGCGCAACTGCGAGGCGCGCTGGGGCTTGCCAATGTAGGTATTCGCAATGTGCCGCATGCGATTGACGAAGAACGAGACAAAACGCTGCAGCACGAAGGCAATCAGCAGGATGACCACGATCTTCGGTGCGTCATGCCGGACAAACTCGACGATATCGATGTGCCATTGGTGGCCAAGCGCGCGAAAAGTTTCATCGGGCAGAGATACCTGTGGCTGTGGTGCTGCTGCGGCGGTAAACGACATTGGTACGGCCTCCCGTGTTCGCACGCCCCGGGTAGTATTGGGAATTACAGAACGCCGTTCCAGCATGGCTCAGCGAAGGTCCTGTCGCAAGTTCCCGCCGGATACTTCGGCTCCACCCACACCCCATAGGGAGGGCTCTCGATGCTTCGACTTCTGTGTTGCTTGTTGCCCCTGCTGTGTGCGCTGGCGGCAGGTGCCCAGGTTCCGAACCAATCATCCAGCGCGGGCGTAAGTTCCAGCACATCCGGCTCGACAAGTGGACATGTCAGCGCCGACCCCAATGTGAATCGACCCTTCGGAAGCGAATTGCCCATCGTGGATGCGAACTTCTCGCATCGTCAGATGATTGCGCGCCGTGAAGAGAGGAAGAAGCGCATGGTCGACAACGCAGACCGGCTGCTGATGATGACCCGCGACCTACAGACCGAGTTACAAAGCCGTGAAGCGAATCCCGCAGACGCGAAGCGTCTGGATGACATCGCAAAGCTGGCACGCTCTGTGCGCGACCAGATGCGGCAGTGATGAGGGCCAGCATGCGCAACTGTGTGAAAGGCTTGTCTTTGGCGCTGCTGGTGTGTGCCTGCGTCTCATTGGCGTCGGCGCAGGGCAAACCGACAGAAGCAGTCAAACCACCCACGCCCCGGTTACCGTCTGCTGACGATCATCAAAAAGCCATGCAGGCCGACGTGGACCGGCTACTGCAACTGGCGCGTCAGTTGAAAGCCGAGGTAGACAGCAGCCGCAAAGATGAGCTCTCCATCAAGGTAATCCGCGATGCAGATGAGATCGACAAGCTGGCCCGGGCGGCCCGTGGACGCATCACCCGATAAGTTTTGACTACGGCCGGTATGCGATGGCAGCCGCTGCGTTCACCACGCCGTACGGCAATGTCGTCGTTGGCACGGCAGAAGCCCTTACCGCGGCGACCACCGTTGCGGCGGGCCAGTCAGGGTGGGCGGCACGCACCATTGCGACGACGCCCGCGACCAGTGGAGCGGATCCGCTGGTACCGATGGCCTGTACATACGCCGTATGGCCCAGGTTAAAACAGCCTTCGGAGTGGTTGACATCAGTCGGCAGTCCGTCCGCCGTGTTGGGGAGACCGCTGGAACATGCTCCCCGCACCCATCCTGAGACAGCTTCGTCATCACCGGCGGGTAGCTTCCACCCGGCGCCGCAACCGCATTCAGGCCGGTGCCATAGTTGCTGTAATACGGCACTGTGACGGCCCCTGCCGCGCAGATGGAACCTTGCGTTAAATTTTCCGCACATGCTGGATTGGTCGAGGCTACCACTGCCAGCACGTCCCTCGACTGTGCCGGAACGTTGATATAACGCGGATTGGAGAGGTCAAAGGCATCATTCCCGATCGCCGCTACCAGCACCACGCCAGCTTGTGCGGCAGCATGGGTGACGCGGTCGAAGCTCGCCTTCAGACCTGCGGAATCGCCGCTGTACAGATCAAGGGTGACGCTCATCGACAGAACGATGACGTCAGCATGCTGGGCTATAGCGTCATCAATCCCTTGCAGAACCCACGACAGCATGCCAGATGCCTGACCGGCACCACACTGCGCAGCAAGTGTTGTTCCTTGACCAGGCAGGCGCTGCAACACCTTGATGTTCAGCAAAGTCGCACCGGGCGCTACGCCCACGGTGCGCCCGGTGCCGTTACCAGCTGCACCTGCGGCTAAGGACGCGACCCACGTGCCGTGACCGCTCTGGTCCCGCGGCGAGCCGTCATCACACGCGCTGGGTTGTGCCTGCTGGTCAATCTCGGAGAGATTTAGAGCCAGGTTCGGTGCAATGTCGGGGTGGTTACGATCGACTCCGCTGTCCAGAATGGCAATGCGCACACCCTGCCCGGTGGTAGTAGCCCGCGGCCCGGCAGACGCGCTATCCGCCACGCCGCCGCCGAAACCGCCTACAGCGCGTACGGCCCAACCCTGGTGAGAGCCGGTATAGAAGGTGTCTGCCGTATCAAACGGAATGATCAGACGAGGCACGTTTGCTCGCAGCGTCGGTGCCGTTCGACCTTCCGTGGGAGCGCTTGAGAGCAATGCACGGGTCTGTAACCGGCTGGCAGGTATCGCACGGTCCCGCACGACGTACTCGACGCCTGGATCGGCACGCAGTTGTGCCTCAGCCAGAGCTGATGCGGTCACCACGGCGGTGCCAAAGCGTTCGTGACGCCGCAGGAGCCTGGCACCCACGCGTGTGGCCGATTGCTCCGCCCCGCCGGGAATGCTGCCGTTCCGGTAGACCACAAGCAGCCTGTGGGACGTGTCGTCCGCTCCGGAGAGGGCGGTTTGCAGCGGCACCGACTGGCAGGCCGCAACGCTGCCCAGCAGGGCGGCACCGGTCAAAAGACCACAGACGAATAGTAAGGAGCTGCGCATGGAGCCTCATCGCCCGAATGAAGTGGCATCGCGTGCGTGCGGTTATTGACGTTAGCCGACAACCTGCTTCAAATCGCGACAGTGGCCTTATCGGCGGTGACCTGGCCAGCTTGAACGGCGCTGCCGCATGCGGTCGCTTTACAATCAGCAGGGAAGTCGCGATGAGCGACCCCGGAGGCAAGGCACGAAGTCGATGGCAACGCGAGCGATTACGGCACAGCAGGCAGAAGCAAAGGGCACGGGACTCAGTCCTGCGGAGCTGGTCCGTTTCTACCGGTTGATGTACCTGTCGCGAAAGACCGATGACCGCGAAATCCTGCTGAAGCGTCAGCAGAAGATCTTCTTCCAGATTTCCTGCGCGGGCCACGAAGCCCTGCTGGTTGCCGCCGGCCTGGCCCTGCGGCCCGGTTACGACTGGTTTTTTCCCTACTATCGCGACCGCGCGCTGTGCCTTGCGCTGGGTCAGCCTGTGACGGACCAGCTACTGCAGGCCGTGGGCGCCGACGACCCTGGCAGCGGGGGCCGCCAGATGCCGTCACACTGGACCAGCAAGGCCCTGCACCTGGTATCGCCGTCTTCTTCCACCGCGACGCAATTGCTGCATGCCGTTGGTTGCGCTGAGGCAGGCCGGTATTTCGCCGCGCACCCGCAGGCTGCTGTCGGCGAGTACGGCGGGGGGGATTACCGCCGCTTCCGCGACGTCAGCTTCCAGCCGGATGAGGTCGTCTACACGTCGCTGGGCGAGGGTTCCACCAGCCAGGGTGAGTTCTGGGAGGCGCTGAACACCGCGTCGAACAACAAGCTGCCCGTGATCTTCGTCGTGGAAGACAACGGCTACGCGATCTCCACGCCGGTTGAGACGAATACGCCGGGTGGCAACATCTCGCGGCTGGTCGCGAACTTTCCGAATTTCCACTTTGCTGAAATCGACGGCACGGATCCCATTGCCAGCTACGAAGCCATGCAGGACGCGGTCGCCTACTGCCGCGCCGGGAACGGTCCTGCGCTGGTGCATGGGCATGTCATCCGTCCGTATTCGCATGCGCTGAGCGACGACGAGCGTTGGTACCGCCACGCGTCTGAGCTGGAAGCCGACGCGCTGCGCGACCCGCTGGTGCGCATGCAAGCGCTGCTGCTGCAGGAGGGTGCGCTGACCGAGGAGGAGCTGAACACGCTCCATCGCGAGGTGGAAGACGAGGTTCGAGCAGCTGCCGATGTTGCCCTGGCTGCACCTTTACCCCTGGTCGAGAATATTGAGAGGCACGTCTACTCCGAAGACCTGCAGCCGACATCTAGCGTCTTTGACACGGAGCCGGTTGATGGTGACACGGACCACACCATCGCTGACCTGATTAACCACACCCTGCGTGACGAGATGCAGCGCGATGAGCGCATCGTCGTCTTTGGTGAGGACGTCGCCGACGCCTCGCGCGACGAGCACCTGCGCACCGGCGCCATCAAGGGCAAGGGTGGCGTCTTCAAAATCACTGCGGGCCTGCAAACGGAGTTCGGCTCCGATCGCGTCTTCAACTCGCCGCTGGCCGAGGCCAACATTACGGGCCGGGCCATTGGCATGGCCGTGCGAGGTCTGAAGCCAGTCGTTGAAATCCAGTTCTTCGACTACATCTGGCCGGCGGTCCACCAGATGCGTAATGAGCTTTCGGTCATTCGGTGGCGTTCGAACGGCGTTCACAGTGCGCCGCTGGTCATGCGCGTCCCCATCGGCGGCTACCTGACCGGCGGATCGATCTACCACTCCCAGTCAGGCGAAAGTATTTTTACGCACACGCCGGGAATTCGCGTCGTCATGCCCTCAAACGCACAGGATGCCGCGGGCCTGCTGCGGACCGCGATTCGCTGTGACGACCCGGTGCTTTTTCTGGAGCACAAGCGCCTGTATCGCGAAGGCTATGGCCGGGCACCCTACCCCGGACCGGACTACGCGATCCCGTTCGGCAAGGCGAAGATCGTTCGGACCGGTACCGACGTCACGCTGGTGACCTACGGTGCGGTGGTGCCGCGGGCCATGCAGGCCGCGCAGCGGCTCGCACGAGAGAAGGGCATCGAGGTTGAGGTCATCGACCTCCGCTCACTCTCGCCGTACGATTTCGAAGCCATTGCAGAGAGTGTCCGCAAGACCAGCCGCGTGATCATCGCCCACGAGGACATGCGCAGCTGGGGCTTTGGCGCCGAGGTCGCGGCGCGGGTGGCCGATGAACTTTTCCATGACCTGGATGCGCCTGTGCGTCGCGTCGCCTCGCGCGATACTTTTGTGGCCTACCAGCCCATTCTGGAAGATGCCATTCTGCCGCAACCGGAAGATCTGTTCCGTGCCGTGGTGGATCTGGCCGCGTTCTAAGCACCCTTCAGCAAAGCCGCTGGAAAGAATTCAGCGACGGCCGCAACACGGGTCTGGGTTAAGGGTCATTATGTGCGCGGGAGTGGACTGCCGCCTGGAGCTTTTCGATGCGTCCCATGTCTGCAAAGACGAGAGCAACACTTGCCTCGATGCTGCTGGGCAGCCTCGGTTGCAGCAGCCTTTCCCTCCAGGCTGCTTCAACCGTAAAGCCACTCCCGCCAACGAAATTGTCTAAAGCCGCTGCGATGGACCTGCTGTTGAATCGCTTCACCTTTGGCCCCACGGCTGTGGACCGGCAGGCAATTCAGCAGGTCGGCATGGAAGCATGGTTTGGGCGCCAACTGCAGCCTGCCAGCATCGATGATTTCTCCTTTGAGCGTCGGCTGGACGTCTACCCCGCGCTGCGTATGACGCAGGCCGACCGCCTGCAGCGCTACCCCGAACCCGCAACGCTCCGGCAGATCGCAAAAACGGGTGTCCTGCCGAACGACCCTGAAACTCGTGCGATTGTAGGCGACCAGGTGGAGTTCTACGAGATGCGTCGACAGAACAAGGCCGTGCCTGCGCCGGTCGTGCGCCAACCCGGCGGTACCGGTCCTGAAATGGCCGCTGGCACAGGCAACTTCGGCTCTGCCCTCGACGCCAGCCAGGGCACAAATCTGGAGCAGAGTGTGCAGCCCATGCCGCGCCCGAAGGTGGATGCAATCCTTGCCATGGACCCGATCGACCGCTATGGTCGCCTGCTGAGCCTGCCGCCCGTCGACCTGATCGCCCTGCGCAAGGCGGTACGCGGACCGCTGGAAGGCAAGCTGGCCGAGGGCATGACACCGTTGCAGAAAGAAACGCTGCTGGCGTTGGCAGGCACCAATCGCATGATCAATGCAGAGGTGCAGAGCTCGCGGCTGCTGCGCGATCTCTATAGCCAGCGACAAGTCGAAGCCGTCATGACGGACTTCTGGCTGAACCACTTCAACGTCTTCAGCGGCAAAAGCGGGCAGGAACCTTCGCTGCTGCCCGAGTATGAGAAGACGATCCGCGCGCATGCCCTGGGCCGCTTCGAAGACCTGTTGATTGCCACTGCGCAGAGCCCTGCCATGCTGATGTACCTCGATAATGCGACCAGCACCGGCCCAGACTCACCGGCAGCCGTGCGCCAGCGCAAGAATCCAAAAGCCAACGCAGGTCTGAACGAAAACTACGCGCGCGAGGTCATGGAGCTGCACACCCTTGGCGTGAACGGCGGCTACACGCAGCAAGACGTGACAGAGGTCGCCAAGGTATTCACCGGCTGGACGCTCGAACGGCCCAATGACGGCGGCGCGTACACCTTTAATCCCCTACGGCACCAGCCGGGCGCAAAGACCGTGCTGGGCAAAAACATCGCCGACGGAGGCGAAAAAGAAGGCTACGAAGTGCTGCATAGGCTGGCCACCAGTCCGGCAACCGCGCGGTTCCTGTCAACCGAAATCGCGCAGCGGTTTGTCAGCGACACGCCCCCGCCTGCCATGGTCGACCGCATGGCAAAGACGTTTGTCTCCAGCAACGGCGACATCCGGCAGGTGCTGCTGACGATGGTCCATTCGCCGGAGTTCTTCACGACTGCCACGGTCAACGCCAAGCTGAAGACGCCGCTGGAATACGTCACCTCTGCGGTGCGTGCGTCCGGGGCTGAAGTCACGAATCCGTCGCCTCTGATCCAGTCGCTGCAGCAGCTGGGTATGCCGCTGTATGGCTGCCAGCCGCCCACGGGTTACAAGTGGGACGAGGCGACATGGCTGTCGTCCTCGGCGCTGGTCAACCGCATGAACTTTGCGCTGTCGCTGTCGACCAACCGCATTGGCGGGGCAGTCGTGGACTGGACGCCTGTACTTCAGGACGCAACCGCCACCCTAAAGCCGGTTGCTACAGATCAGACCGCAGAGGCTGCGCGCAAAGAAGCGCTGCTTGAGGCTCGTCTGCTGCATGCGCCGGTCAGCGCCCAGACTCGCGCTGCGGTGTTGTCGCAGGGCACCGATGAAACTGCAAAGCAGGCTGCGCAGCAATTCACCGCAAACGCCGCTCTCAGGCAGTTGACGGACGTAGAGAAGCAGGCGCAGCAGCAGGATCGGCTGGACGCCATGATGGCGGGCAAGGGGAAGGGTGCCCAGGCGGGCGCACAGCCCCAGCGTGGCGTGGCCAGTGCGGCCGTAAAAACAGGCCCGCCGCCCGCCGATAGACAGGCCGCGGCCATGGCAGGCCTTCTGCTCGGCTCGCCGGAGTTTCAACGTAGATAAGCCACAACCAACGGCAGGGCGGCGGGTGAATACGTTCAGGACAGGACCAATAGGGGGCAGGATTATGTTTTCGAGACGGGCATTTGTGAAGAACGGCGCACTCGCACTGGTCGGCACTGCTGCTGTTCCCAGCTTCCTGGTGCGTTCGGTCATGGCAGAGCAGACCGTCGCCAGGGCCAGCGGCAAGAAGCTGGTTGTACTGTTTCAGCGGGGCGCTGCGGACGGCCTGAATATCGTCGTCCCATACCGTGAAAAGAATTACTACCACCTGCGGCCAACCATCGCCATTCAGCCCAATGAAGTGCTCGATCTGGACGGTCAGTTCGGTCTGCACCCCGCCATGGCATCGCTGCGCCCGCTCTTTCAGCAGGGCCACCTTGCGATTGTGCACGCGGTGGGTTCGCCTGACGTAACGCGCTCCCACTTCGACGCGCAGGACTACATGGAAAGCGGCACACCCGGTGTCAAGAACACACAGGATGGATGGCTGAACCGTGCGCTGCAGGCCGAACGGATGGATCCGAGGATAGCTACGGCTTTCAGAGCCGTGGCGTTGGGCACGCAGGTGCCACGCACCCTGCAGGGTCGCCTGCCTGCGGTTGCCGTCTCCAACCTGCAGGACTTTTCCGTGGGTGGCCGCGGGCCTGCTATCTCCGCGGCCTCGAACGCCTTTCAGGCCATGTACGCCGGTACGAACGACAAGATCCTGAGCGGCGAAGGGCAGGAGACGTTTGAAGCCGTCAAGATGCTGAAGGCTGCCGATCCTGCGCACTACCAGCCCGCACCAGGGATCACCTATCCAGGCACACCGTTTGCCGGGAATCTGAAGCAGATAGCTCAGCTACTCAAGGCGAACTTGGGTGTGGAGGCTGCGTTCGCCGACATTGGCGACTGGGACACACACCAGGCACAGGGCGCAACGCAGGGACGCCTTGCCAATCGGCTCAAGGAGTTTTCGGAAGGCATTGCCGCTTTCTGGGCAGACATGGGTCAGGACGCAGAACACATCACCCTGGTGACCATGAGCGAGTTTGGCCGCACCGCGAAGCAGAACGGCACGGGCGGCACCGATCACGGTCATGGCAACGTCATGTTTGTACTGGGTGGTGCGATCAAGGGCGGAAAAGTGTATGGCCGCTGGCCCGGGTTGGACGATGCCCAGTTGAATGAGGGTCGCGATCTTGCCGTGACCACAGACTTTCGTCAGGTGCTGGGAGAAGCAGCCTACCGAACGCTCGGAACGCGTGACCTGGGCATCGTCTTTCCAGGGGCCACCGTGTCGCCCTCACGGTTCCTGAACTTTGCCTAGGAACCGGTGCGTTCCAGAGTGGAACCACTCGTGATTCCATTTTACGAAGTTTGCGCGTTTAGTCTTCGGATTGTCATAGTTCGAGCGCAACCTTTAATGAGATCGGACGTCTTATCCGATGTAGCAAGCAGTACGCCGGGGTCACCCTTCTACGATTCCGGTTTCACCTATCCGCACTAACTCTTCCCACCTTTTATGTAAGGCCTCCGTAACATCGGGGGCCTTCACTTCGTTTGCTTTCACTTACCATTTCGTAACAGTTTCGTTTGACTTCCATGTGGCATGAAGCGGTGAGCAGCGACGAGTAGGAATCCGTTGTGTGGACAAGCCGACGGCTATCCCGTGACACCGTCGCGAAACTTGCGATCGCCCATTCACGGCCGAATAGGTAGGACTGGAACTGCTTGCGTGCCCTGCGAAAGGTATAGATCCAGAAAACGGGAGAGGGCATCCTGCTCTTCCTTCGCATTGTGCGTCGGCACCTCGACGGTCAGCTTGGGGTCTGCGGCATCGCGGTAGACCTCGCGACGCTTCGTGTCCAGCGGCCCGGTGGAGTAAAGCAGCTTCGGCAACGTCAGGCTGCGCAGAGCGTCCAGGCGAAACCGCTCATGGAAGACCAGCCCCATTGGAAACAGCTTCGACCGGGGATCGCGGCCAACCCGGGCCGCGACCTCGGGGTCGGCGTTGTAGCCAATCAGTGCGGCTCCACCTTTGTGTTCTTGCAGTAATTGCGCTGCCAATGACACTCCGACGCCGCTGCCGAAGACCAGCAGGCGATTCGGCGCGATGCGGCGTGCCTGCGTTAGATAGTTCCAGGCGGTCTCCGCATCCTGCAGCATGCGCTCTTCTGTTGGGTGTGGCTGAGGCAAGTTGTCGCCGTAACCGCGGTAGTCAAAGGCTAGAACGTTCAGACCGTGGTCGTGCAGTACGCCGATCTGGGTGCCGTCACCGGCATCCAACTGTCCGTCGGCCCCTCGCAGATACAGCACGGTGTTGCCTGAAGCTCCGGCACCCGCCGCAAGCCACTCGCCTGAGACCGGCGCCTTGCCCTGTTTGCCGTCGCCGAAGCTGATCTTCTCAGACTGCAGGCCTGAACCCCTGGCAGGATCGTGTGTGGGCTTCAACGCCAGTTGCCACGAACCAAGGTAGAACAGCAGCCCCAGCGTGAGATAGCCGCAGAACAACGCAACGACGATCAACAAGCCAAGCATGCGCAACAGCCAGCGAGGGTCGACCACTTCCGGCTGTGAGGAGGCTGAGCGGACAGGCGCGATGGGCTTGCGGACGGGCTTTGCAGCAGGTTTCGGCATACGAGCTTCACGGTAGCATGGCATGTTGGGGCTGCTGAAGTTCAGCGCATCCAATGCGAACGGGAAAGCAGGAGAGTGAAGATGTCGCAGTGGGTAAGGTTGTGTTCGGCCGCGGAAGCGCCAGAGTTGGGCAAGTTGGGTACCTTCGCAGCAGGCGGGGTCGATGTCTGCCTGGCGAACATCGAGGGCGAGCTGGCCGCGATGAGCAACTGGTGCCCCCATCGGCAGGGTCCGCTCGGCGAAGGTTGGATTGAGGGCAGTGCGGTCGTCTGCCCGTGGCATGCGTGGGCCTTCGATTGCCGCACCGGCGACTGCGCGGAAGAAAAGAGTCATGTCGCAGTTTTCCCCCTGCGTCGAGAGGGAGACGACGTTCTGGTCGACCTCGCCTAGGATTGGCGGGGAATGGCTGTTAGAATCTATAAAATCCACTCCTCTGGAGAGGCAATGCAAGCCATTTTGGCGCTCGAAGACGGGCGCATATTCCGCGGTAAAGGCTTCGGTGCCCCAGCCGAATGCTCCGGGGAAGTTGTTTTCAATACCGCACTTACCGGCTACCAGGAGATCTTTACCGATCCCTCGTATGCCGGGCAAATTGTTGTCTTAACCAACCCGCAAATCGGCAACTATGGCACCACGCCGAATGACGCGGAAAGTTCAAAGCCCTACATTGAAGGCCTGGTCACGCGTGAGTTCTCGCCCGTGTCCTCGAACTGGCGTTCTACCCAGGTGACGGACGAGTACCTGGAGCGGAACAACATCCCGGTCATCGCCGAGGTGGATACGCGCGCCATTGTTCGGCATCTACGTGCCAACGGTGTCATGCGCGGCGTCATCTCCACCAAGGTGGATGATGTGGATGCGCTGGTAGCCAAGGCACGCGCCATTCGCAAAATAGATGGGACCGACCTGGCCAGCGTCGTCAGCACCAAGCAAACCTACGAATGGACGGACAAGGATCCGCGTAACGAGACCGGCGACAAGTATCTGCCAGTCGCGCTTGCCGCTGGCAGTAAAGAGATGCACGTGGTTGCGTACGACTTTGGCATAAAGCAGAACATTCTGCGCATGCTGACGCGGGAAAACTGCCGTGTGACCGTCGTTCCCGCTGCGACACCCGCCGCCGAAGTGCTTGCGATGAGTCCGGACGGCATCTTCTTTTCCAACGGCCCCGGCGACCCGGAACCGCTCGAGTACGCGCAGCAGAATGTGCGCGATCTTGCAGGCAAGGCACCCCTGTTCGGCATCTGCCTGGGTCATCAGATTTTTGGCTTGGCACTGGGCGGCAAGACCTACAAGCTGAAGTTCGGTCACCACGGCGCGAACCACCCGATTAAAAACCTGGAGACCGGTAAGGTCGAGATCACATCGCAGAACCACAACTACGCCGTGGACCCGGATACGCTTGACGCCGCGACCGTCGACGTGACTCACGTGAACCTGAACGACCAGACGGTTGCCGGCCTGAAGCACAAGGAACACCCCATGTTCAGCGTGCAGTACCACCCCGAGGCATCGCCGGGACCTCACGATTCGCATTACCTGTTCAAAGATTTTCGCCGCATGATGGATGAGTGGAAGAAGTAATGAGAAGGGCATCCGTCGGATGCCCTTTCCTATGAATGCCTGTGGGTATGCCCAGGCCGAACTGCAAGAAGGAAGATAGATGCCACGCAGGAATGACATTGCAAAGATTCTGGTGATCGGCTCCGGGCCAATCGTCATCGGCCAATCTGCCGAGTTTGACTACAGCGGCACACAGGCCTGCAAGGCGCTGAAGGCTGAAGGGTACGAGGTGGTGCTGGTCAACAGCAATCCTGCCTCGATCATGACCGACCCCGAGGTTGCCGACCGCACCTACATCGAACCGCTCACCGCGAAGTACGTGGAAGAGATTCTGCGGGTCGAGACGGACATGCTGCGCGAGAGTGGGGCGCCCGGCGTCTTCGCGATCCTGCCGACCGTGGGCGGCCAGACTGCGCTGAACCTCGCAGTCGATATGGCCGATGCGGGCACGCTGGACAAGTACGGCATCGAGTTGATCGGCGCCAAGCTGGACGCGATTAAAAAAGCGGAAGACCGGCTCCTGTTCAAGGATGCTATGAACAAGATCGGGCTCGACATGCCGCGGTCCGCACTGATCAACAACCTGCGCGATGGCCTTGATTTCACGCAGAAGATCGGCTTTCCCTGCGTCATTCGCCCCTCGTTTACCCTGGGCGGATCGGGCGGCGGCATCGCCTACAACCGTGAGGAACTGACGGACATCCTTACCCGCGGCCTGGACCTCTCGCCGGTCGGCGAGTGCCTGCTGGAAGAGAGCGTCCTTGGCTGGAAAGAGTATGAGCTGGAAGTGGTGCGTGACCTTGCGGACAACGTCATCATCATCTGCTCCATTGAAAACTTCGATCCCATGGGCGTGCACACCGGCGACAGCATCACGGTGGCACCCGCGCAGACGCTGACCGACCGCGAATACCAGGCCATGCGCGACGCAGCCATCCGCGTCATCCGAGAAATCGGCGTTGAGACCGGCGGCAGCAACGTGCAGTTCGCCGTCAACCCGGCAAATGGTCGCATGACCGTCATCGAGATGAACCCGCGTGTTTCGCGTTCGTCCGCCCTGGCGTCCAAGGCTACTGGTTTTCCCATTGCGAAGATTGCGGCGCGTCTCGCCGTCGGCTACACGCTGGACGAACTGCAGAACGACATCACGAAGGCCACACCGGCCTGCTTCGAGCCGACGATCGACTATGTCGTCGTGAAGATTCCGAAGTGGCAGTTCGAGAAGTTCCCCGGAGCCGACGAAAGCCTTGGGCCGCAGATGAAGTCGGTTGGCGAAGTCATGGCCATCGGCCGCACCTTCAAGGAAGCAATGATGAAGGCCGTGCGCTCGCTCGAGACCGGCAAGAAGGCCAGCGCCGCAGACATCGAGCCCCGTCGTCTGACCCAGCGCCTGGTCACTGCGCATCCTGAACGGTTGACGTACGTACGGTACGCTTTTGAGCGCGGGATGACCGTGCGCGAAGTGGCCCGCTTGACCGGCA
Source organism: Janthinobacterium lividum (assembly GCA_050954745.1). Classification (GTDB taxonomy): domain Bacteria; phylum Acidobacteriota; class Terriglobia; order Terriglobales; family Acidobacteriaceae; genus Terriglobus. The sequence goes on from JBPBQP010000093.1 coordinate 34,568, forward strand.
TGGACCCCTGGTTCCTGTACCAGGTCAAGCAGATCGTAGACGAGATCAAGGAGGTCACCTCCGTTCCGTTTGAGCGCGTGACCGAAGACCAGATGCGCACGGTCAAGCGCATGGGCGTGAGTGACGACTTGCTGGCAGCAGGTTGGCATCTGGATGGGAAAACCGGCTCGGCGCAGGTGCAGGATCTTCGAGAAAAGCTGAATGTAAAACCCGTTTTCAAGCTGGTTGACACGTGCGCGGCCGAATTTGAAAGCTTTACGCCCTACCTTTACTCCTGCTATGACGAGGAGGATGAGGCGACCCCCACCACGCGGAAGAAAATCATCATCCTGGGAAGTGGTCCCAACCGCATCGGGCAGGGCATTGAATTCGATTACTGCTGCTGCCACGCGGCGTTCGCGCTGCGCGAGGATGGCTTTGAGACGATCATGGTCAACTGCAATCCGGAAACCGTCTCAACCGATTACGACACCAGCGACCGCCTCTACTTTGAGCCGCTGACCTTTGAAGACGTGCTGGCTGTCTACAAGCACGAAGCCAGCAGCGGTGCCGACATCGGCATGATCGTGCAGTTCGGCGGCCAAACACCGCTGAATCTGTCGCTGCCACTGAAGGCTGCAGGCGTACCCATCATCGGTACCTCGCCAGAGTCGATCGAACTGGCGGAGGACCGCAAGCGCTTTCAGAAATTGATTGTCGACCTAAAAATTCCGCAGCCCGCGGGTGCACTCGCAACCAGCATCGAAGAGGCACTTACCGGTGCCAATCGCGTCACCTACCCGGTACTTGTCCGCCCCAGTTTCGTGCTGGGCGGCCGCGCCATGGTCATCGCGTACGACGACGCGGCCATTCTCCGATACATGACCACCGCGATCGAATATTCGCAGGAGCGCCCGGTGCTGATCGACCACTTCCTTGAGGACGCTACCGAGGTCGATGTGGACGCGCTCTGCGACGGTACGGACGTCATCATTGCGGGCATCATGGAGCACATCGAGGAGGCTGGCATTCACTCGGGTGACTCTTCCTGCGTGCTGCCGTCGGTCGATCTTTCGGCAGATGTACTGGATCAGATCCGCCGCTACACACGGCAGCTTGCCCTCGCTCTGAACGTCATTGGGCTGGTCAACATCCAGTTCGCCATTCAGCGTGGCACGGTCTACGTCATCGAGGTGAATCCTCGTGCCTCGCGCACGGTGCCCTATGTTTCGAAAGCAACTGGCATTCCGCTGGCGAAGGTTGCGTCGCGTCTGATGACGGGTCGCACCCTGCGTGAACTGCTGCCAGCCGAGCTTGCCAGCGGCAAGGACCTTGGCACGGGTGCGCACTACTTCGTAAAATCGCCGGTCTTTCCATGGGGTAAGTTTCCGGGCGTCGATCCCGTCCTTGGGCCGGAGATGCGCTCCACCGGCGAGGTCATGGGCGTCGCCGAAACTTTCGGCGAAGCCTTTGCGAAGGCGCAGATTGCGGCCGGGCAAAATTTGCCCACCAAGGGCAATGTCTTCCTCAGCGTCAACGACCACGACAAGCAGAACGCAGTCACGTTGGCAAAGCAGTTTGCAGAAATGGGCTTTCACCTGGTAGCCACGCATGGCACCGCCGATGTACTCAGCGATGCCGGTCTGCAGGTGGAGCGCGTCCACAAGGTACAGGAAGGCCGCCCCAACGTGGTCGATCTGATCAAGGGCGATCGAATCCAGCTGATTGTGAACACGCCGCGCGGCCAGGACACCTTCTTCGATGAAAAGGCGATCCGTAGGGCAGCGGTGCTGGCGCGCATCCCAACCATCACCACCATCGCTGCAGCGCGAGCGGCGGCAGAGGGCATATCTGCCTTACAAGGAGGCCGCATGACTGTGCATGCCCTGCAGCAGCTTCACGCAGAACGACAGCCAGTGTCGGCAGCCTGAGCAGTAACGCTCAGGCTGCTGCACCGCCTTTACGGATGAACCTTACGGCTAAGGAAGGTGCCTATGTTCTGGTTCAGGAACCGCTTGTCCGCAGGGCTGGCACCAGCCCCTGCCGGATGACCCCACAGCGACGGGATCGGCATCAGCACACCGTGCGGAATGAAAGCTGCTTCGTACTTTGCATCCTCCAGCGGAAAGTACAGGTCGGTCGCTGAAGGCATGTACAGCAACGGCACTTTAATGGATGCGAGCGCCTTCTCGACATCGCCTCCGAAAATCGTCGGCTTGCCGTCTGCAAGGGTGGTCATCCCGACGTTGTTGGATTCCCAGCTGCGCGCCTGCAGGATGTAGTCATTCGCATCGGCGTTGAAGCGCTTCCGAAAGCTGAACATGTATTGCTCAAACGTGGTGCCCGGTGCGGACGCGCCGCGCCACAACTCCTTACGCCACCACTCCTGCGAGTAGAGCCAGCCGGCCCACACCATGCCGAATGCCTCCAGGCCCCTCGCCGGTTCGGTCTTGTAGTTGCCATCCATAAAAGCTGGATCTGCAGTCAGGGCTGCAATCTGGCCTTCCAGCCGAACAATGCCGTGGCCGTAGGTCTTCGCCGTGCCGCTGGTTGCAACCGCCTTGTCCATAAAGGTGGGATAGCTTACCGCCCACTGGAACGCTTGCTGCGCGCCCATGGAAAAGCCAATCACGGCGCGTAGGTGCTGAATGTGCAGTTCTTCCGTCAGCAACTGGTGCACCGCGTTGACGTTGTCGCGGATCGTCATGACCGGAAAGCGTGGACCGTCGAACGGCGCTGGCGTGTTGGAAGGGGAAGAGCTGCGCCCGTTGCCAAACAGCTCCGACGTCACAAGAAACAGCCTCGAGGTGTCGAGCGCACCATCAGGATTCGATGGCGACTTGATCAGGAAGCCATACCCGGTCAGATTCGCCATGTAGTGCGAAGGCAGAAGAATCGCATTCGATCGATCGGCATTCAGCGCGCCGTAGGTCCCGTAAACAATATGCGCTTCTGGCAGCGTGACACCTGACTCTGTCTTGAAGTTGTGGATGATGTACTCATGCCGCTGCGGCACCGGACCTGCGGTCTTGGGAGTCGTTTGGCTAAGGGCGGGCACGGCAAAAGACAGGAGGAGCAGCAGAAGAGAGTTGCGCATGGTATGAGAGTACGCTCGGACGGTCTTTTACTGTGACGTGGCAGGTGCTGCCGCATCGGACGGGCCACTTCGATACAGTAAAGACATGCTGCTTGATGGCGTACATATTCCGCTGGCGACGCCGTTCTATCCGGACGGGCGCGTCTACCTCCGTAAGCTGGAGCACAACGTCCGCCGCTATTCCTTGACGCCAGTAAACGGGCTTGCTGCGTTGACAGACATCAGCGAGACCGAGTCGCTTTCCGATGCGGAGCGTCGTCAAGTTCTAACGATTGTCGGTGCGGAAGCAGCCAAGGACAAGGTGTTGCTCGCCGGTGTGGGGCTGCCGGGTGTGCGCGAATCTGTCGCGCTGGCACAGGCTGCAGCAGACGCAAACTTCGACGGCGTGCTGGTCGCCGCACCGCTGGCTTACCGACACCTACTGTGGCATGACGGTGCCGCCCGAGGCGAGTTGTTGACGTATTTCCAGGCGATTGCGGACGCTTCGCCACTGCCTGTGATCCTTGTCTCAGGTGATGCGAAGGACATGCTTCCAGTGGATGTTATTGCGCATCTGAGCAGCCATTCCAATATCCTTGGGCTGCTTGAGCAGTCTGGCCACATCAGCAGGGTGGCACAGGTTCGCGAGCAGTGTGCCGCGGTGCGCCGCACCGTCACGGTCACCACAACCTTCACGGCGGTGACGAAACGCATGTTGCAGGCCCCCGCACCCGATGCAATCGTCGCTGGCAGCTTTGTCAGTGCGGAGTCGCTAAGCGGAGGACTCGCCCTCGCCACCGCGCCGCCTGTTCCAGCACTGAAGACCCGCACCAAGGAAGTTGGATTCCAGCTGGTCTGGTCGCTTGCACACAACGCGACCGAGGCACTACGCGCCGGCGCAAACAGCTTGCTGCAACCGATCGCCGCCTCGGTTCCACAGGCAGCCTTCGAAGTCTGGGCCGGCTGGAAAGATGGCGATGCTGCCCTGATGGCTGAGAAGCAAGCCCGTCTAACGACGGCGGAGCAGGGTATTCCACCGTACGATATCGCAGCGATCAAGGCTGGTTCTGAGTTGTCAGGCTACTTCGGCGGACGACCGCGTCTGCCATTGCTACCGGTGCTTGCAGAGCGTCAGAAGGAAATTGCGACGCTATTGCGTGCTATGCGCAGCTAGCGCGTCCGCGGCGCAACCGTTACGCCCATGCCACTCAGCTTGCTACGTGCTGCACTGGCCTCCTGCGAGTTTGGGTAGCGCTGGATCAGCGACCGCAATTCACGCACACCAGCGTCATTCTGCTTCAACGCCAGCAGCGACTCACCTTTGCGCAACTGTGCAACCGGAATCTTCGGATTGCCAGGGTACTGCTCTCCCACCTTGTCGTAGAACTTCGAGGCGGCAGCGTAACGGCCTGCCTTGTACTCGATCTCACCCAGGTAGAAGTAGCTATTGCCCGCGAAGTTGGCGTCGGGATAGTACTTGATCACATCATTGAATTCTGCAGCGGCAACGGTGTACTTGGCTCCGTTGTAATCCCCAAAGGCGGTCCGGTAGAGGTCCTCGACTGGCGGCGCAGCCGGGGCAGCGGGTGCGGGGGTTCCGCGGCCAGCGCGCGTAATCGGTGCGGGCGTGTTGGCGATGTCGCTGACAGGTGCCGCGGCAGGCGTGTCGATGCGCGCGTTGATTGACTGTTGCGAACTCTGCAGGTCGCCCAGCGTCTTCTCTATTCGACCCAGGCGCGCCTTCAACTCGTCGACAGAATCATTCAGCGACTGCATCTGCCCGGAGACCTGTTCGACACCCTTGCCCGTTGCGTCACTCTGCGTGCGCACCTGGCGCTGCATGGCATCCATCAGCACCGACATCTTGTTTACGGAGTCGATCGTCTGCTGGATCAGATCGCGCTGCACACCCATGCGCTCGTCGTTCGACTGCTGCAGCCGCGCCACCTGGTCCAACAGTTGCTGCATCTGCGTTTGCAGTTGGATCATGTCCTTGTTGACGGCAAATAGCGGGCTTGGCGCTGCCAGCAGGACTGCGGCAACGGCCAGCGTGGCGGGAAGCATGCGAAACGTACGGTGCATAACGATCGTCTCCAGAAAGAACAGGGGGCGGTGCGGTCACTGACCCACCGCCCCTTACAAAAATACTTGTTAGGTTACTTATCCATCAGGAACTGCGCACGCCGATTTTGCTGGTAGCAGCTTTCTGCCTGCTCCGTGCAAAACTGCTTTTCCTTGCCGTAGGAGATAACACGGACACGGCTGGCAGGCACGCCTGCATTCACCAGAGCCGTCCTCGCGGCATTGGCACGAGTCTCGCCCAGAGCCAGGTTGTATTCGGCCGATCCGCGTTCGTCACAGTAGCCGCCGATCAGCACCTTGATACCGGTGTGTGCGTTCAGATACGTCGCAGCCTGGCTGGCATTGCTCTGTGCGTCCGGGCGCAGGTCGGCGCTGTCGTAGTCGAAGAAAACATCCTTTACCGCTGCGTGAAAGGCTGACTCCGATCCTGTGTCACCCAGGTTGCTGGATGAGCCTGAAGTAGGCGCAACAGGTACGCGTACCGTAACACGTACATTGGCCTCGGAAGAACCGCCGTCCCCCGTTGCTGTCAGGTGAAAGTTGGTCGAGTTCGATGGCGTGACGTTCTGCGTTCCGCTCAGATTGACCGGACCGATGCCGTCAATGCTGACAGAACTGGCACCGCTGGTCCGCCAGGTCAGCGTCACGGACTGGCCCACATCGATCGCCTCTGGCGAAGCCGTCAGTGTGGCCGTTGGTGCTGCCGCGGCAGCAATCGCGGGAGCCGTGTAGGGTGGCGCGGCGCTGGTCTTTTTGTGGCAACCTGCCAGCAGCATGGTGGTAGCGGCTGCCAGTGTCAGCAGCGTTCTGGTATGCACACTTTGAATCATTCGCTCTCCTGCCGGATCCCCGGGCTTGAAACAACTTCGCATGCCTAGTGTACCGGCGCGGGTAAGGGTTAGCGGAAGCTCCAGTTCGGCATGTCACTGCCGGTACCTGCCAAGCGGTGCTTTCCCGTACCGTCCGCCAGCATGGTCCAGACCTCTGCTCGCGCACCGGAACCGACTGCGTACGCTATGTGGCGTCCATCCGGCGACCACGATGGAAAATCGCAACGGCCTACACCATTCGTCAATTGCACCCACTTCTTGCTCGCCACTTCCATGACGTAAATGTCCTGCCCGCCCGGCGCGCCCGGCCCGTATTTGCGGTCCCACGCAAAGGCCAGGAACTGGCCGTTCGGCGACCACGAGACCGAAGTCGCATAGCCTCCATCGGTCATACGCACAATGCCCGCACCGTCCGCGTCCATGGTGTACAACTGCGGCAGGCCCGTGCGCCCGCTGACCCACGCGATCTGCGAGTTGGTCTTAGGGTTCCAGGTGGGCGAGACATCGGGACCGCGTGAAGTCGTGACGCGGCGCGCACCGTTGCCCCCGGCGTCAGTGACGTAGATTTCCGGATCGCCCGAACGCGAGGAAGAGTAGGCAAGCTGTCCACTGGCTGCCCACGCAGGCGAAAGGTTCGTGCCGCCACTGTTGGGGAACGCGATCATGCGATTCAGCAGCAGGGAAAACATCCGGATCTGAAATCCATCGTTTCCGAGCGACGAAAACGCAATGCGCGAGTTGTCGGGTGAAACGCGCGGCGAAAGCGAAATGGTGCCCAGATGCGTGACCGCATGCGGATTGGCACCGTCATAGTCCATCGCCCAGATTTCCTTGTTGCCGCCTGCCGCGTGCACGTAATAGATCTTGCTCTCCGCGATGCCGGGCAGACCGCCGCCCAGTCGCAGGATAATCTCATCCGCAAACTTGTGTGCCACGGTTCGCGCACCACTCTCATCGGGAGCATCCAGGTACTGCTTGCCCAACACCTGCGGATACTGCGCGTTGTGGGTGTCGAAGACGTAGCCGTTCACGCTCGACTTGCCGTTCGCCACGGTGTAAGAACCGAAGGCCACGAACGATGCGTTGGTTGCGCCGCCGCCCCAGTCTGCCAGCTTCAGTTCGGCAGGCGTGCCGGGTGTGGCCTGTGGTTGCAGACTCTTCGACACAAGGTCGAAAACGCCCGCATTGCCCAGGTCGCTGAACAACACGGTGTCGAACACACGTTTCAGCGCTACCGCATCCGGAGAGCCAGCTTTGAAGTCAGCCGCCGCAATCCGCACGCGGTCCGCGCCGGTGTTGGTACCGGTAAAGACATTATCCTGCGCATGCAGCGCAAGGGACAGGACAAGCACTGCCGCCACGGTTAGCAGGGCACTGCGAAGGAGGGACGAGCGGTTGCGGATCGTCATCACTGCCTATGGTAGACGCGTCACAGTCGTCTTCGTGCGTTCAGGTGCCCACCTGGGTACGCTGCGGTGGACTTGCGGAGAGGATGACCGGGCTTAACCACCAAAGCTGGGCTGCAGTACCACGGTCGTGTCAACCTCGACGGGTTCCCCGTTCAACAGATAGGGTTTGTATTCCCACTGCTTGACCGCCTCCAGCTCTACCCGTCGCCGGGCCTCGGGTCCGCTGATGATGCTGACTTCCTTCACCTTGCCCTCACGGCCAATGACGACGTGGAGGATCGTCGCACCAATGACGTGATCCTCCCTCGTGTAAGTAGGGTAGACAGGCTGAACGATCCTGAGTACCTGACCTGCCATTACCCCAGAGGAGATGCGCACTCTTCTCGGTTGCTCCTCAGCGCCCTTTGCACCATCGCCATTGCCAAGAGCGCCTGCGGGCACCGGCTGGAAGGGCGCGTCTGCACCCATGTTCAGGCTCAGAGTCACGGTCGTATCCACTCGCACCTTCTTCCCGTTCAGCACGAAGGGCACGTAAACCCACTGCCTGACAGCAGCGAGGTAAGAACTGCGCAGCATCTCCGGTCCGCTTACGACTGAGGCGGTCTCAACGTGACCATCGATTCCGATGACCACGTGCATCACCACAGCACCATTGACCTTGGCCTGCAAGGCATCTTGTGGGAAGGCGGGCATAACCTTTGTGACCAGCATGTTCGCCATCACGCCGCTGGAGATTCGAGCGGGCACATCGACTTGCTGCCCAAGAGACAGCAGATGCCCGCCTGCTAAAACAACACTGAAGATCGTGTTCCACCGTACCTTCATGCTTTGCTCCGCGAGACGCACAGCATAGCACTGCAGAACGACAGACTAGTAGCAGGAGCCTAAAGACTTGGCTGAATAACAATCTTCATCGAATCCGCCACCGGATGCGAGGCCAGATCGATGCCGGCGACTGCATCCTCCAGCGAGAACCGATGCGAGATGAGTCGAGTCAGGTCGAAGCTGCCGTCGCGGTAGCCGTCGAAGACCAGTTCGATCGCCTCGTCCTGAATGGCGA
>JBPBQP010000094.1:0-35360 GCA_050954745.1 Janthinobacterium lividum
AGTCGAGGTCGACCGTCCCGATCAGATCGAAGCGGTACTGGCGGCAGGTCTCGACACGATTATGCTCGATAACTTCACCACAGAGCAGATGCGCACCGCCGTCTTGCAGATTGACGGAAGGGCGCTGGTCGAAGCCAGCGGCGGCATTACCCTCGGCCGCATTCGTGAGATCGCAGAGACCGGTGTTGATCTCATCTCGGTCGGTGCGCTGACCCACAGCGTGCGCGCGCTGGACCTCGGCCTGGACGTCCTGCGCGTCTAGGCGGTTCTGTCAGACGGCAGGGCGGGATGAGTCAGGTTCCATCCACAGCTTGCCTGCAACTACCAGCACAATCAGCATCGCGCTGCACACGCCAAATACCTGCCGCACCCCCATGTGGTTGGCCAGCAGGCCGCTCAATAACAGGCCCGCAATCTGCGCGGTAAAAATGACCGACATGACCGTCGAGCCAACCCGACCCAGCATGCTGTGGGGCGTCTCTTCCTGAATCATGGTCTGCGCAGGAACGATAATGCCCGCCACGGCAAAGCCAATCAAGAGCAGGCTAAAGATCGTGACCGCGATTTGCGGTAACAGCGCGAGCAGCAGAGTTCCCACGGCAAGGCCGATCAGCCCGCCGTACACCTGAACGGCGTTGTTAAGCCTCTTGGCAGCTGCGTTCAGGATGTTGATGCCGGCCATGATTCCAACGCCGATCATGGCACTGGCCACGCCAAACGTGCGGGTGGAAGCGTGCAGCGTATCGCGCACGTACACCGCGATCAGCGGCCCAAAGCAGCCCATAATGAACATGCCGGCGGACATTGCCGTGATGACAAAGAGCAATGCGGCATGGTGGAAGATGAAGCTGATCCCTTGCTGCATATCCGAGCCAATGCGCACCAGCTTGCCGGTGTCCTTTGCGGATGCAGGCGCCGGGGCGACCGCAGTCATTGCAAGCGACGCCATCAGCAATCCAGAGACGACGAAGGTCAACGAATCCGCCACGAAGCAGACCTTTGGCGGAAAGTAAGCCAGCAGCAGCGCTGCAATCGGACCGCCGACCACGCGCATGACAAACATCACCTGTTGCAGCAGCGCCTGCGCCGAACGCATGCCGTGCGGCGGAACGAATGAGCGTACCGCAACACCCTGCGCCGGTCCAAAGACGCTGGATACGACGCTGACCGCCGCCAACACCAGGTAGTAGCCCCACAGGCTATGCACGAACAGCAGCAGCAGGATCAGCGCTGCCCGTATGCCGTCACTGGCGACCAGCGTCAGTTTCAGCGGCCAGCGGTCCACAAACACGCCGCTGACAACGCCCAGCAGCGCAATGGGCAGCATGTAAGCGATCTGCAGGCTGGTGATCTGCTGCGGTGTGGCATGCAGGCGGAAGGTAATGATCGTCATGACTGCGAACAGCGCCACAAAATCACCGAAGACGCTGACGATCTGCGCGTACCAGAGACGTCGCATCGGGACAATGCGCAGCACCGCTCCCATGCTGAGAGGCTCAGGCACAGGGAGCGGCAGGCTGTCTGCTGTGCTATTCAAGGACGCACTCAGGAGAGTGGCGTCCAGGCAGAACCATTCTTCGACGACGCGATGACGGCGTCGATAAAGCGCAAGCCCTTCACGCCATCCGAGACACCGGGCAGCGTTAGTGCCAGCGCATCAGCCTCACGGCCCTCGATGCGTGCAGTAATCTGCTCGGCCATGTCGCGGTACAACTGCGCAAACGCCTCCAGGTAGCCCTCAGGATGGCCGGATGGAATGCGCGTTGCATAGGCGGCAGCTTTGCCGCTGGCTTTCCCACCGCGGGTCAACAGCCGTGCCGGCTCACCCAGTGGTGAGAAGTGCAGGTAGTTGGGATTTTCCTGCTCCCACGACAGCCCGGCCTTCTCGCCGTAGAGCCGCAGCCGCAGGTAGTTCTCGTTCCCGACTGCTACCTGCGATGCCCACAGGCTGGCCTTGGCGCCGCCTTCGAAACGCACCATCGCCTGGACGTTGTCATCAACCCGGCGACCGGGCACAAACGTTGAAAGCTCTGCCGAAATCTCGGTCGGTCTCAATCCAGAGGTGAAGCAGGCAAGGTGAAAGGCATGTGTACCAATGTCGCCCAGGCAGCCGCCGGGTCCGCTGATGGCCGGATCGGTGCGCCAGTCTGCCTGTTTGCTCTCGGTCGGCGTAGCCAACCAGTCCTGCGCATACTCCACCTGGATCATGCGCAGCTTACCCAGTTCGCCCGCGGCGCACATCTCGCGCATCTGGCGCACCATGGGATAGCCGCTGTAGGTATGCGTCAGGCCAAACAGCAGGCCGGTACGATCCACTTCAGCCTGCAGGTCCTCCGCATCGGCCAGCGTGGTCGTCATCGGCTTGTCGCAAATGACGTGGATGCCCACAGCCAGAAAAGCTCTTGCAATGGCATGGTGGGTCGAGTTTGGCGTGACGATAGCGACCACATCAATGCCGTCCTCGCGCTTCGACTCCGCCGCTGCCATCTCCTGAAAGCTGCCGTAGGCGCGTGCAATGTGCAGCTCTGCGGCTGCGGCGCGCGTCTTCTCCGGGTTGGAGGAGAGCGACGCCGCCACCAGCTCATACTTGTCATCGATGCGTGATGCGATCCGATGCACCGCACCGATAAAGGCACCGGGGCCGCCGCCCACCATGCCGAGTCGAAGGCGTCTTCCTAAGGTCGTGCTCATGCTTTCTCCGTATCTAAGCCCAACAGCTTTGCAATGGCAGCAGGATCGGTCTTAGCGTCGGCAAAGTCGTCAAACGCGCGCCCAACTGCCTGGATAATGTGGCTCTGAATGAACGGTGCGCCTTCCTGCGCGCCCTGGGTCGAGTCCTTGATGCAGCACTCCCACTCCATGACCGCCCAGCCATCGTAGCCGTACTGCGTCAGCTTCGAGAAGATGGATTTGAAGTCGACCTGGCCGTCACCCAGCGAACGGAAGCGTCCCGCGCGATTGACCCACGACTGGAAGCCACCATAGACACCCTGGCGACCCGTCGGATTGAACTCCGCATCCTTGACGTGGAACATCTTGATGCGGTCGTGGTACAGGTCGATGTATTCGAGATAGTTAAGTTGCTGAAGTACAAAGTGGCTTGGATCGTACAGCAGGTTGCAGCGCGGATGTCCCTTCAGCAGATCAAGGAACATCTCAAATGACGATCCGTCATGCAAGTCCTCGCCGGGGTGAATCTCAAAGCAGGCATTCACATCGTTCTCGTCGAACACATCGAGGATGGGCTTCCAGCGATTTGCAAGCTCCTGAAAGGCTGTCTCGACCAGCCCCGCAGGACGCTGCGGCCACGGGTACAGGTAAGGCCAGGCAAGTGCGCCAGAGAAGGTAGCGTGCTGCTTCAGCCCAAGATTCTTTGAGGCCTTGGCGGCATAGTGCAGCTGCTGCACCGCCCACTGCTGCCGGGCCTTTGGATTACCGCGAACGGCTTCCGGCGCAAAGCTGTCGAACAGGGAATCGTACGCGGGATGCACGGCCACCAGCTGGCCCTGCAGGTGCGTCGATAGCTCCGTCAGTGCAATGCCACTGTCATCCAGTGTGCGCAGCAAATCGTCGCAATAGCTCTTGCTCTCAGCAGCCTGCTGCAGGTCGATAAAGCGTGCATCCCACGACGGAATCTGCACACCCTTGTAACCCAGGCCTGCGGCCCAGCGTGAAATTTCGCCGAGACTATTGAACGGGGCGGTTTCGCCTGCAAACTGGGCCAGAAAGATTCCGGGCCCCTGTATGGTCTTCATCGCGCATGCTCCTAAGATTTTTCGGTGCGTTGGGTGCCAATGTCCGTGGAGAATCTTTCCCGCCCAATTCTAACGGTGACCGACTTCCGCCGCTTTGTTACACATCGCTGCTGGATCGCGAGTTCCTCCCCAACCCGTACGGCCAGACCACGCCACGATCGTCTTTGGCTTGCCTTCGAATGGACTCATTTCTGGAATGTTGCATTTGCACATTGACAACAGGCCGAGGGTGCCTGAAACTCAGGTCACTCGATTAGAAATTACTAATTAGACGGTGGCTGGTTACCAGGCACCTGCATTCACTGTGGCCCAAGCCGCGAACGATGGTGTGTCTTCACTGCTGCGTAATTCTCAGGAGATGTATGTTTCTTAGGAACGTTGTACTAACGGCTGCCCTGCTTGCAACCGCCTTTTCCGGATCCAACGGCTTCGCCCAGAGTGCTGTCTCGGCCAGCGGACTTTCGCCGGAGGCGTTAAAGCAAATCCAGGATATCTACACGCTGAAGCAGTCACTGACGCCGGCAGAGCGTAAGTTGTCGACCAACCTGCTGCTGCTGTCGCGCATGTCACAGGGTACGCTGCCGGCCAGCCTGGTGCAGTTTGTAAAGCTGCCCGCACGCAACGCAGCGGGCAAGTTTGCGGTCGAGGTTCACGGCCACCTGAGCGCATCGCTGATGAAGAGCAGCGTCATGGACGTGGACTCGGAAGCTACGTCTGCACGGTCGCTGGCCGTGGGTCGGGTACGCGCACACATCGGCACCAACCAGCTCTTGAAGCTGGCGCAGGAGACGGACGTAAACAGTCTGCGTGAAGCTTCTCCAGCGCACACCAACGTCGGTTCGTTCACATCGCAGGGCTATGTCGCACAGGGCGCGAACAAGGTTGTTGCCACCGGCGTCACGGGCGCGGGCATCAAGGTCGGTGTACTGTCCGATAGCGCCTACCCGGCGCGCGTTGCAGCACTCATCGCCTCGGGCGATCTTCCTGCTGACACGGTGGTGGTACCAGGGCAGGCAGGCCCCAGTGACAACAGCGGTGAAGATGAAGGCGCGGCCATGATGGAGATCGTTCATGACATGGCACCCGGTGCGAAGCTCTTCTATGCCTCGGCCTTCAACGGCGAAGACAGCTTTGCACAGAACATTCGCACGCTGCGCTATACCTACGGCTGCGACATCATTGTGGACGACATCAGCTACTTTGACGAGCCAGCCTTTCAGGACGGCGAAATTGCACTGGCCGTCAATGATGTCACGGCGAATGGTGCGCTGTACTTCTCTGCCGCTGCAAACTCCGGCAACCTTTCGTCTGGAACATCCGGTACCTGGGAGGGAGACTTCACCGGCGGTGGCCTCAGCCCCGCTATCATCACGACCAATGAAGGCAAAGCTGTGGTCTTGAACAACTTCGGCACGGCAGCTGCGCCTCAGCCGTACGACGTGTTGAAGACGGCAGCCAGCAGCGGCATCTGGCTGCACTGGTCGGATCCTCTAGGCGGGGCAACAAACGATTACGATCTGTTCGTGACCAACGCCGCGGGCACCAGCATCACCGCCTTCAGCACCGATCGCCAGGACGGCACGGGCGATCCGCTTGAGTACGTCTACACGGGTGGCACGCTGGCCGCAGGTAGCCGGATCTATGTCGCACAGTTCAGCGGAGCGGCACGTGCGCTGCACATCGACACAGAGCGCGCTACGCTGACGATCGGAACGTCCGGTGCGACCTTTGGCCACAACGCGGCCGCCAGCACGTTCTCATCGGCAGCGGTGTACTGGAACGCGGCAAAACGTGGGCCGGTTCCGTTCACAGGCGGCACCAGCAACCCGGACGAGTCGTTCAGTTCGGACGGTCCGCGCAAGATCTTCTACAACCCTGATGGATCGCCCATCACGCCCGGCAACTTCCTTTTCGCGACGTCTGGCGGAAAGACTCTGATTAAGCCGGATGCTGCTGGTGCAGACGGTGTGAGCACCGCAACTCCAGGCTTCCTGCCCTTCTTCGGTACGTCGGCGGCGGCACCTCATCTGGCCGGCATTGCAGCACTGATCAAGTCTGCAAATCCCGCCCTGACCAACACGCAGATCCGCAACATCATGACGAACACAACGCTGGACAACATGGCAGCAGGTGTTGATCGTGACAGCGGCTACGGCATCGTATCTGCGGCAAAGGCAGTCGCGGCTGCGCAGGCAGTCACCAAGTAACAAGCAAGGGCGGCCCGGCACCGGGCCGCCATCCCCCTGACGCACTGCCTCTCCAGGAGCCTTATGAAATTCCGTTCCCTTATCGCCACCGCTATCGTTGCTTCAGGTTTATTTGCATCTTCGGCATTTGCAACAACTATTGATTACTTCACCGGTTCCGTCACGACCAGCAATCCGACCGAGCTGGGACGCTTCTCACGTAATGCCGTTCCGCAGACCTGGACGGGGCAGGAGACTTACCCTGGGCTGCTGGCCAGCTCCACAGCGACCACCTACTACTACACGACTTATACGTACGCTGCGTCGCTCTTTACGGGCGCGCCTTACGTTAGTGTTTCTTTCACCGACGACAACAACACTGCCCTGACGTTTATCACTGCCTATGCCGGCAGCTATAATCCGTCGTCACGCAACACTGGTTGGCTCGGTGATGAGGGCGGCAGCGGTGACTACTTCACATCCACACCGCTGGATGGTCGCTACTTCGACGTCATCCTGCCTGTCGGGCAAGACCTCGTTCTTATGGTGACAACGACCGGTGGTGGCACTTCCGGCACGGGTCAGCCTTACGAGGTTGCTGTCAACGCGTTTGCTGACACCATGTACACAGACGCTCCTGCTGCTGTAACCCCTGAGCCTTCCACGATCATCGAGCTGGGTACGGGGATGCTTGCCATGATGGGTGTTGTGCGCCGCCGCTTCCGCGTCACTGCATAACAAACTTGAACGACACGTAAAGCGGGGGCCTCGGCTCCCGCTTTTCATTGCTTCACGCGATATCCTGAAACTCACGTGATGGAACAAAACACCACCTTAGACATTAAAGGCAGCGCACGCTGGGACTTTGCCGCTCTCGGCGAAGTCATGCTGCGCTTTGACCCTGGCGAGTTCCGCATTGCCCAGGCCCGCAACTTCCGTGTGTGGGAGGGCGGCGGCGAATACAACGTCGCTCGCGGTCTGCGCCGAACGTTCGGTCTGCGCTCCACCATCATGACGGCACAGGTCTCCAACCCGGTGGGTCACCTGGTTGAAGACCTGATGCTGCAGGGCGGCGTGGACACCTCACACGTCCTGTGGCGCGACGATGACGGGATTGGACAGGCCAGCCGTAACGGCATCTATTTTTTGGAGCGCGGCTTCGGCCTGCGCGGCGCACTGGGCAGCATGGATCGCGGCCACACCGCCGTCTCTCAGTTGAAGCCGGGCGACATTGATTGGGACAGGTTATTTGGTCAGGAGGGCGTGCGCTGGTTCCATACCGGCGGCATCTTCTGTGCCCTGGGACAGCAAACCCCGCAGGTTGCGCTGGACGCCGTGCAGGCTGCAAAAAAGCATGGCACGATCGTCTCGTACGACTGTAACTACCGGCCATCCCTTTGGCGGGCTCGCGGTGGACGCCTCGCCGCAACCGCCGCCAATCGGGAACTGGCCCCCTTTGTGGACGTACTCTTCGGCCACGAGGGTGATCTGGCAACGGAGCTGTCCAGCGTCACAAACGGGCCACCGTCGCATACCGCGGAAAGCTACGCGGCAATGTCCGGCCGCCTGAGCGCCGCCTATCCCAATCTGAAGATCATCGCCACGCCTACGCGCCGTGCGCATGCGGCGAATCGAAATGACTGGGGTGGCTACGCCTTCGCTGACGGTGCACTCCATGTCGCGCAGGAGATGCGCGACCTCGACATCTTCGACCGCGTTGGCGGCGGCGATTCGTTCGCCAGCGGCCTGATTGCAGGTCTGCTGAACGATCAAGGCATCGACTACGCCCTGCGCTGCGGTCTGGCACACGGCGCACTCACCATGACCACCGCTGGTGACAGCAGCTTCGTCACTCAAGCGGAAGTGGAGCGCTTGATGCAGGGCCTTGACGCAGGCGTACAACGCTAGCAACAGCAACATAAAAGTAAAGGACAACACCTCTATGCAGCATTCCCGGAACGACGTACTTCATCGCATGCGGGTGACCGGCCTGGTGCCTGTCCTGCGCGCATCCTCTGTCGCCGAGGGCGTGGCGCTGGCGAGGGCTATCGCCGCAGGCGGTGTCGATGTCCTTGAAATCACCATGACAATCCCTGGTGCGCTTGAGGTCATTCGCACACTGGTGCGTGATGAGCCTTCGCTGCTGATCGGCGCAGGCACGGTGCTCGATCCGGAGACGGCACGCATCTGCATGCTCGAGGGAGCGCAGTTCATCGTCAGCCCCGGCACTAACGTGAAGACCATTGAGATGTGCCGCCGTTATGCCTGCCCCGTCCTGCCCGGAGCGCTGACGCCGACCGAGGTCATTGCTGCGTGGGAAGCTGGCGCGGACATGATCAAGCTGTTCCCGGCCAGCGCCATGGGCGGCGCAAAATACCTGCGCAGCCTGAAGGCCCCGCTGCCGCAGATCAACTTTGTGCCTACCGGCGGTATTTCGCTGGACACGGCAAGTGACTTTCTGCATGCGGGTGCATTTGCGCTGGGTGTGGGTGCCGACCTCGCCGATGCGAAGCACATTGGCGCGGGTACGCCGGAAAAGATTACAGAGATCGCAAAGCGTTACCGGCAGATTGTTATCGACTACCAGCAGCACGATGCTCCGGCGCCGTACGCACCGATTCTGCCTTCCTAGTCACCGCCGTTGCTTGCTGTTACCCTCGCGCTGAGGTGCAGCATGTCTCGCTACTGTCTTGCCACTTTGTCGTTGCTGATCGCGGCTTCCTGTACACATGCTCAGGTGGCCGCGGTCAAGCCGCTGCCGCCTACGCGTGACCCGGCCACGCCGGGCTACGTCGCGGCAAAGACCCTGCCTGACGGCACAGTTCCACCTGCGGATCAGGATGGCAACTTCATCCTTGGACCAACGCACGCCGTCGCACCGAAAGCGGATGTGCCCCATGGTGACGTGTACGAATTTGTCCTGAACTCTGCTGACAGCAAGTTCTACCCCGGCATTGCGCGTGACCCGGGGACGTTCGGTACACCCGATCCGAATGATCCTGCGAAGTTGATCGTCACCACCAGCCACCCGGCTCCATACATGCGGCGCGTCACGGTCTACGTGCCAAAGCAGTACCGTGCGGGGAGCGTAGCGCCTTTTATTGTGGGTGCCGACGGCCCCGATTCACTGCTCTTCACCGCACTGGATGACGTGATCGCGCAGGGCCGCGTGCCCGCGATGATTGCCATCTCTATCAGCAACGGTGGCGGTGACGCGCAGGGCAGTGAACGCGGACTGGAGTACGACACCATGTCGGGCCGGTACGCAGAGTTTGTCGAGCGGGAAGTGCTGCCTCAGGTGGAGTCGCGCTTTCACGTGCGCCTGACGCATGACCCCGACGGTCGCGCCACCATGGGCGGTAGCTCCGGCGGGTCCTGCGCGCTCATTATGGCGTGGTTCCACCCGGAGTGGTACCACCGTGTGCTTGCCTACTCTGGTACGTGGATCAACCAGCAGTGGCCAGCAGACCCTGCCTATCCGCACGGCGCTTTTGGCTTCCCTGAACAGCTCATTGAAGGGAGTTCACGCAAGCCCTTGCGGTTTTGGTTAGAGGTTGGAGATCGCGACCTGCTGAACCCGAACGTGATGCACGACGGCATGCATGACTGGGTGGTAGCCAACGAGAAGATGGCAAGCGCACTGGCGGCTAAGGGGTACCACTACCAGTTTGTCTTTGCGAAGAATGCAGGACACGTCGACCGTACCGTCCGACAGCAAACCCTGCCGGAGGCGCTGGAATACCTGTGGCAGGGTTACCGGAAGCCGTGATGAAAGTACCTACGGCAACTCAAACTCCATAACGGCCAGTGCGCTCGTTGCAACGGGTTTGCCCGCAGACAGGTACGGCCGGTAGCGCCAACGTTGCACGGCATACAGCGCCGCATCGCGCAGCAACGGTGGCCCGCTGATGGCGCGAACAGACGCTACATTGCCGTCGCGATCAATCTCAGCCTGGACCCTGACTTCTCCCTGCACGCGCGCGGCTGACGCTGCAGCCGGGTAAGGCGGAGCCGGGCTGTACACAAGATTGCCAGCCATGATGCCAAGCGAAACAGGTCGAACTGTACCTGCCACTAACGATCGGTTTGCCTGGGAATCGGTCTCAGGGAGAACCGGTGCAGGCTGGTTGCTGGCCAGCAAATCGTCTTCGACAGCCGGGGCGCTCTGGGACTGTCTGCGCAGCAATCGCGGGTAGCGGGCGTCGTACGAGCGGTCTTCATCGTATGCATTCGCCGGAATGGAACGCGCACCAAGGCGCTGACTTAACAGTGCCGTTGGGACCGCAGGTGGGGTGCCGCGATACGTGGCAGGATCAGGAGCCGAGGATGCTACGCTGCGGGGCGCAAAGTCCTGCGCAGAGGAAGTCGAAGGAGCAGACTGTAAACGGGGCACGGCACTGCTTTCCGTTCTGTAAATGGGTGCAGGTACTGCGTCTGCCTTGTCAGGATGACCGTTACCGGGCAGCAAGCGCACAAGCAGCTTGCGGATCTGCGGTATCCGCCCGCCCGGGCGCCCTATCGTGGAAGGCTGAGCGTTGTTCTGCGCTGAAGATGCAGTTGGGCCCTGCCTTAAGGGCAATCGCTGCGGAAAATGGATTTCGTTTGCCACGGGTGGCACGGTGTCTGACTCTGCCTGCCAAAGCAGGACGCCAAACGCAAGAAGCAGAACGCAGGCGGCAGAAATGGCTACTCGCTTGAATGTGAATCGCGGCTTTCGCAACTGCGGTTTGGCTATGACTTCGTGCCGACTGCAGACTTCCATGACGAACTGCAACAGCGTAAGGGCTGCAGCTTCGTCTGACGTGGCGGCAAAGGCAGGGCCTGCAGCGGCCATCGCCACGATGCCCAACAGGTCTGCGGGGCAGACAGACTGCCCGTTCATATGGGCCATCGCAGTAAGATTCAGGGACAGGTCGCGGCGAAACCCACGGCTGGTCTCCAGTTTTGCCACCACTGCCGGCAACGACATAGAGCTATCCAGTGGCAGGGCGGCACGGGAAAGCAGGCGCCGGACTGTGCCAATGTCGTCGCGATAGCAGGCGAGTACATGCTCCAGTTGGATCGGTTGCAGCATGCTGCGGCAATCTCCTTCCGGCCGATATGCGACCGCTTCCTAATGAACCCGCGTTGGACGGCATTGTTGCCTGCGGGCGGGTTCTTTCCCTGTAAAGCTGGTTGGAACGGGAACACTGTCGAAAACCCGGTTCGTCGGGGCGTTGCAGCACCCTCCCTCGCGCGTGTGTGAGAATTGCTTTGACAGCGTACATCGCGCACGTGCAACGCGGTCAGGTGGCCTTTGAATCTACCGAACTCCATGACGATGAGCCGAATCGCGTCGGTGCCGCTGCTCATCTGGGTGCTGTCCGCAAGCTTCCTTGTGCATGGGCATCAGCAGGAAATGCTGGCCTCTACGTTGTTCATCATCGCGTCCATCACAGACGGGCTTGACGGGTATCTTGCCCGTCGTCGAGGCCAGGTGACTACCATGGGCATGTTGCTGGACCCGCTGGCCGACAAACTTTTAATTACCGCTGGCTACATTTGCCTCATCAGCTTCAATCCCGGCATTGTGCCGCCCTGGATCGCCGTCCTTGTCATTGGTCGGGAGTTCCTGGTGACGGGCCTGCGCTCCATCGCTGTAAATGAAGGCTTCACCATTGACGCCAGCGAGGTGGGCAAGCTGAAAACGGTCATTCAGATTGTGTCTGTAGTTGCCGCTATTCTTGATCATGGCTGGCACGCATGGTGGGTCGGCCCTGGTTGGCGCGAAGGTACCGGATGGTTCTTTGTGCCGGTGCATGTTATTGCCGTAACAGCTATCTACTGGATGACAATCGTATCGATCCTTTCGGCCGTGGATTACTTCGTAGCTTTTTGGAGCAAGCTGGATCATGCCAGCGTGCGTTCACGGCAGCAATCGGTGCTGAACCGCAAGAAGATGGCAGCTGCAGAGTCCGCGGCCGGCGGCGTCTAGCGAGGCACTACTTTGGTAATAACAAGGCCCGCTCACTGAGCGGGCCTTGTTATTACAAAGGAGCCAACCTTAGTTGGCTGAGTTGTGCCCCGGCTGTTGCCGGTGCACGAAGTGATAAGGCGGCCATGGACCGGAGAGTTGCATGCGGCAGTCCTTCAAAGATTCAGTCGCAGAGGAATACTTGTTCTGGTAGCGTTCGACGGCTTTCTTGTCGACAAGGTGGGCTATGTCGAGCAACATTTTACCTTCGCCTGCACGCTTGCAAGTGATCTCCTCAGCATCCGGTAAGAACATGCGATGCATCTGCAGCGAAAGCGCACGCGCCTTGGACTGGCGATCGCGCTGGGCGCTGGCATTCTCACGCAGGCTGGACAGGTACGCCTTGCCGACGCCCGCTAGAATCTTTCGATCTTCAGGGCAAGTATCGTCAACCAATACCTTCAGGTGCATTTCTGCCTTGCCACGAAGCCGCTCCACGTTGTGTGCAAAGTGACGGTGGTTGGACCGGACGGAGCGACGCAGCGCATCGTCATCTGCAAAATAAGTGCCAAAACGAAAGGGAAGTACGGTGGACTGTTGAAAGCATTCCGCAATCACACGCGCATGGTCGCGCTGTGCCTGCTGGTCCATTCGCGCGTCATCTTCAGGGGCATGTTCTGAAACAACAACGGCTAAGTCACTTGCGGGGAAGACAAAGGCTTGATGGCCAAAGAGTCCCGTAACGCCCACTAAGGGCATAGGACGGCGGTGGCGAAGGAGTTCTGGGAAAGAAGATCTTTCAGCGATGCAGTAGGCGTACCACGACATCTCGTTACTCTCCGGATAGTGTCCATTGTGCATTTTTGACGCACTTGGGTCATGGCATTGCTGCCACTGAGCGATGTAGATTAAAAACGGAATCAGATCGAACCGAAGTGGATACTAAGCGTCGCAACAAAGGCTTGGCAAGCAATTACTTATCGTCGCTTACTATTCTTTTTGTGTCTTATAGGCCGCAATTGCGCAGAGTTGACTGGCTGCACTTACGTTTGCGCTAACGTACCGCAGTTCTTACTTAGTGCTGCGAAGCATGCCGACAGCGCGCGTGCGCCACCCATATCGAATCGCCAGCAACCGTAGGCCAAAGCCTACTACTGTACCGATGATGGCAGCCCGATTCACAGGCACGCCTAGACGTTGCACCAGCAAAAAGATCGCGGCGGAAACTGTCGCCACCAAGGCGTAAAGTTCGCCCTCTTTGAACGTCGCAGGGGCACGACCGCTAAACAGGTCGCGCAGGGCACCGCCGCCCACGGCTGTCGTAACGCCCAATACCAGGCAGGGCAAAAAGCCAAGCCCGAAGCTCATGGCTCGTGTGCTGCCCGCAACGGTGAACAGGCCAAGCGCAAGCGCATCGACCACGTTCATGGTGGCCAGCATGCGCGGCCCCACGTTGTGGCCGAACAGGATGGCCGTAGCCGCCCCCAGCAGCGCATACGCCAGGTACGACGGATGCTGCAACGCCAGCGGAGGCCCGTCGCCCAGCAACACATCACGCACTACACCGCCGCCTACGCCGCTGATCAGGCCCAGGCCGAGCAGCCCAATCACGTCGTACGGAGACTGCCGTTCACGTCGCAGCGCCAGCGCACCACCCAGCGCGCCCATTGAAATCGCCGCAATTTCGAAGAAGTGAAAGAACACGGACGAAATGCGCGCAGACGCGGGCAACGGGATGGCGGGAAGTACGCGGGGAAACTGCAGCAGCAGGGAGCACGGTATATGCATGGCGACAATCGGCGCTTCACCCTTATGCTAACGGTATGTTTCTTTCCACGTGGATCTCTCTGGATCGCGAGCACAGTCGTGTGCAAATTTTGCCGGTCCTGTTCGTCGCTTTTGCCTGCTATCCAAAAGCTTTTTGCCAGTCGCCGGAATCGCAAGTACCCGCTAGGGACGTTCTGGTCTTCACCAACGGCGACCAGCTCAGCGGCAAGCTGGAGCGCAGTACCGGCGGCAACGTTGTCTTTAAGAGTGATATGGCCGGCGAAATCACGGTGCCATTCGACAAGGTGCGGGAGCTACGCACGCAGGGCACCTTTGCCGTACTGAAACATGGCGACCCTGTCGATGTGTCGCGCAGGGTTCAGCCGGGCAAGATCGTCCTGAGCGACTCTGCCGTGACTGTAACTACCGATGCGGAAGGCGTCGGAGCCGTGGTGCCGGTGAAAGAGGTCGCTTACATGATCGACGCCGCCACCTTCAACAGGGAACTGGCGCACAAGCCCGGCCTGCTGGACGGCTGGAACGGTACGGTTAACCTGGGCGCCACCCTGGCACAGTCCACGATTCATGGCGGCACATTTACAGGCGGTGTAGCGCTTAGCCGCCAGGTACCCACTCTGCCTTACTTTCGCGCGCGCAACAAGACCATCGTGAACTTTCAGGAAAACTATGGAGTGCTGACGACTCCCGGTTTCATCGCGGGGACCGGCAACGATGTGCAGGTGAAGACCAGCATCCTGCATGCGGACGCGGAACGTGACGAATACCTTCGCAAAACGCTGTACTACTTCGGAACAACGTCGTTCGATCACAACTACTCGCAGAGCCTGGACCTACAGCAGATCTACGGCGCAGGCATCGGGTACACGGTTTTTAACACGCCGTTGCACCAGCTCGATCTGAAGGCAGATGGTCATTACGAGAAGCAGAAGTTCTTCGGCAATGTCGGCAACCAGAACCTTTTCGGCTCGACGTTTTCAGAGAACTACCGTCGCGTTTTGCCGCTGAAGGTGACGCTGGTGCAGACTGCGGCGGTTGTACCGGCGTGGAACAACCTGAACGCTTACGCGGCCAACGGCAGCATTTCGCTGGTTGCGCCATTGTTCCGCCGGCTGGCCGTCAACGTCACGGCGGCAGACAGCTTTATCAACAACCCGGTCGCGGGTTACCAGAAGAACAGCCTCACGCTTTCGACCGGACTAACCTATACCCTGCGCTAGGCCGCGGGCTACAGCCACCTTCAGGGCAGCACGACGGTCGGTTGCCGCGACGGAACACCGGCGGTCAAAATCGTCTGCACCGGCGTCGGCAACTCATCGCCGGCGCTGTGTAGCAGCAGGCTTAGCTGCCACAACTGCGTGTTGCTCAGCGAGCGATTGTAGGCAGGCATGCCGCTGCGTCGAATGCCGAAAGCCGTCTTCCAAAAGACCTCCCCAGGTGCCTGCGTTGCAATAGCGCGACGTTCACGCGGTGCGAAGAACTGCTGTGCGCGGGGCACCATGTCGCGCCCCAGTGCAGATTCGGCGCCTGGCGTGCCGTGGCATTGGGAGCACTGCGCGCGGTAGGTATGGGCTGCTGCTTCAAATACCTCTTCACTCGCCGGAAACGGAGCAGGCTTCGCTTCGCTTAGCGCGCGGCTCTTCAGCGGGATAGCCTGCACGAGCGGTTCCCATAGAGCAGCCTTGTCTGTGGCTGCAATCGGTGGATGGCCCAGGTAAAAGTAAGCGGCCACGCAACAAAGCGTAAGCCCAACGCCACCAAGCAGGCCCAGTAGAACACCGGTAAAATTGCTGGTCTGCCTTCGTGTCTGGGTCTGCCTTGGCGGCTGCCTGGTTCTCTTTGCCATAACGTCCCTGGTACTCTGCGATTTTGCTGCGCGCCGGAATGCCTGCGCGCTGGCAGCTTCGCGGATGTTCTAATAAGCCTTGTGAGTTTCGCAGCCATTGCGCAGCGAAACGGTGGAGCCGAGCGGCCGTTCCGTGTTCTATCAACGTAGCAAGGTCGCAGGTCCTAGAGGAGTATTGGTTGATGTTCCGTTTTGCCACATCGGCGCGTCATGCGCTCTTTTCTCTCGCCGCACTGTCCCTGTTATCCACCACTGCATTTGCCCAGACTACCCCTGCCGACGCCCCAACGCCCCCGGCAGCCTCCGCACAGGCACCCGCGCCTTCCACCGCGCTTGGTGGTGTCAGTCGCCGGATCCGGGCCAATCGCCAGGCTCGTGTGCAGCGCAACATTCTGGACACCTACTCGCACCGGTATGAAATCGCTGGCGGCGGCGGGTTCTTACGGTTCCGTACCGGCCAGTATCTGCAGCGCATTTCGCAGGTGAACTTCTTCATGACGGGCGGCTACGCGCTCAACCCGAAACTTTCCATCGTGGGCGATGTACGCGGCATGTACGGCAAGGCGAACATCCCGAATCTCTTCGTAAAGAACAACGTATTCAGCCCAAATATAAGCGAATACACCTTCATGGCCGGTCCTCAGTACCGCTTCTACGCCAGGGAGAAGTACTCCATCAGCGCGTCTGCGACGGGCGGAGTTGCGCTTAGCAAATTTGGCGGCGACGCAAAGGGCCTGCGCTCAGAAGATCTGGGCATGTGGCCTGATTCGAATTACAAGCCAGTCTTCGCCGTTAACCTGATCGGCGACTACAACATCTACAACAATCTTGCCATTCGCGTGCAGCCCACATACCTGGGCTCCACCTTTGGCGGCACGCTGCAGAACAATCTTGGTGTGCAGGTCGGTGTGGTGTACCGGTTGGGCCGCCAGAAGTAATGTGACGTGAGTCAGCGTCTTGCTGGCTCACGTACGCCGTTCTGCGACATTTCGCGCCCTGGAACGGGTGTCGCGGGCGCGGTACAATCGCTGCTATGTGGGACATTCGCGCAACACGCTTTTCTCAGTACCTGCTTTCCGCCCTTGCCATGGGTGTACTTTCCGGCGCGTTTAGCAGCCATCTCAATGCGCAGGTCACCGGCCCTAACGGGAACGGCGGACCTGAAACGCGCCTGAACCTGAGCGGTCTGGGTGGCAGCAGCACGCCGACGGTGCCAAAAGGACCGGCAGAACGCGTACTGCTGGGCACCGTGCAGGACAAGGCAGGCGCGCCGCTTAAGGGCGCTACGGTCTACCTGAAAGACGATCGGTCCAAGAAGGTGCGCAGCATGACGGCAGACGAGACGGGAGCATTTCGCTTCGTACAGCTATCGCGTACTGCCGAGTACGAAATCTGGGCCACCCTGTCTGAAAAGAAGAGCCCCATCAAGTCCGTCACGTCATTCGAGACAAAGGACGAAATTACCCGCAACCTGAAGATCGAGTAGCTGAACGGCAGGCACCGGGCTTGTTGTTACGATTGATCACTTGTTCGCGGCGGCAAGCGGCCAGATGGGTCGCACTTCGGTCGCTTCGTCACGCGTAACCTTCGCGAACTACAATCAAGACGCAATGACAGAGATTCGGCAGGAAGATTTCATCAGCAGCGTGGCGGACGCGTTGCAGTACATTAGCTACTACCATCCAGCGGATTACATACGGAATTTGGCGTGCGCCTATGAGTTAGAACAATCGCATGCGGCCAAAGACGCCATTGCGCAGATCCTGATCAACAGCCGCATGTGCGCAGAGGGCCATCGGCCCATCTGTCAAGACACCGGCATCGTGAATGTATTCCTGAAGATCGGCATGGGCGTTCGCTTCGCCGACGCCACCATGGACCTTCAGGGTATGTGTGACGAAGGTGTTCGTCGCGCCTACGGAAACCCGGACAACCCACTTCGCGCCAGCGTGCTTGCCGACCCTGCGTTTACCCGCCGCAATACCAAAGACAACACGCCCTCGTCTGTCGTAACGGAACTGGTACTCGGTGAGGGGATCGACGTCACGGTTGCGGCAAAGGGTGGCGGCAGCGAAGCCAAATCCAAATTTGCGATGCTAAATCCGTCCGACTCCGTCGCCGACTGGGTTATGAAGGTAGTACCCGAGATGGGCGCGGGCTGGTGCCCGCCGGGCATGCTGGGCATCGGCATCGGCGGCACGTCAGAGAAGTCTATGCTGATGGCCAAGCAGAGCCTGATGGACCCCATCGACATGCAGGAATTGATCGCGCGGGGACCCGTAAGCAAGATCGAAGCACTTCGCATCGAGCTCTACCACAGGATCAACGCGCTCGGCATTGGTGCGCAAGGGCTGGGCGGCTTGACCACCGTGCTGGACGTGAAGATTATCGATGCACCCGCGCACGCCGCAAACCTGCCCGTCTCCATCATTCCGAACTGTGCGGCCACGCGGCATACCCACTTTCACCTGGATGGCAGCGGCCCCGCCGTGCTGGAGAGGCCGTCGCTCGCCGATTGGCCGGAACTGACCTATAGCCCGATGAATGCCCGCCGCGTGAACCTGGATACAGTTACCCGGGAGGAAGTTGCCACCTGGAAGGCAGGCGAGGTTGTCCTGCTAAACGGCAAGCTGCTTACCGGCCGTGACGCCGCGCATAAGCGTATGTCCGACATGCTCAACCGGGGTGAGACACTGCCGGTCGACTTTACCAACCGCTTTATCTACTACGTCGGTCCAGTCGATCCAGTCCGCGGTGAAGTGGTCGGTCCCGCTGGCCCCACCACCGCTACCCGGATGGATAAGTTCACGCGGCAGATGCTGGAACAGACGCACCTGTTAGGCATGGTTGGCAAGAGCGAACGTGGTGACGCGGCCATCGAGGCGATTCGCGACAACGGAGCCGTGTACCTGATGGCGGTTGGAGGTGCAGCTTACCTGGTCTCGAAGGCGATCAAGGCATCCCGCGTGCTGGCGTTCGAAGATCTGGGGATGGAAGCAATCTACGAGTTTGAAGTCGTTGATATGCCGGTCACCGTGGCAGTAAGTGCCGACGGCACGAGTGTGCACAAAACTGGCCCCGCTGAATGGTCGGCGCGCATTGCCGCAGCCACCATCGGCGGCGTTCCCATCCTGCAATAAAGACCCGCTCTATCGGGAGCGGCTAGTTTGTAAAGCTGCCGTCCCAATGGAGAAGCTTGTAACCAAGGCTGACGTACCCAAAGAGAGGCCGGTCGCGATTTCCCGGAACGCTCCAGCAAGTGGAATAGATCACCAGCAGAGCGGTGGCAAGCACGAGCCGTCGCCGAGTATTTACTGACGCTACCCTTACCGCAGCGCGGGAGGGACTCATACCGTCTAGCGCGAGCAGCAGCAGCGCCAAGCACGTGATGTGCAGGTTGATCCATCTTCCCCAATCAGTACCGAAGCGGAAGACAGCTATGGAAGCCAGCATTGCAATTACAGCGACAAGAGTCGTAACCACTACTTCTGGCGTTAAAACTGGCTATACGCTTTTGGTCGTTAAGTGGCACGAGCAAGGATAACTCCATGCCACAGACCGGCCTCAACCGTTACGAATCAGAAAGAAAATGGCTCGTCCCAGGTTTTGAACGTCACTTCGGCAACCGCCTTGCGCGCGCGCGGTGCCTTCTCGTCTGCCTTGAAGTGCTCCGGCACATTTTCAGGATCACCCGCGTAACCAAGCGTCCAAATGGCACCCGGATCGAAGTCGCTGGGCACGCCAAAGAAAGCACGCAGGGTTTCCTTGTCAAAACCACCCATGCCGTGCGTGTGCAGGCCCAGCGCCTGCGCCTGCAGAGACAGATTTGCGGATGCTGCGCCGGTATCGTGCAGGCCATAAGCGTTGGCCTTGCCATCCTTGGTGAACGTTTTCTTGGCAAAGGTGGCATACAGCACCGGCGCTGTGCGTGCCCACTCCTGATTTGCAGGCAGCAGCGAGTCAAACAGCTTCTTGTACGTTTCATCGCCCTTGCGGCCAACGATGAAGCGCCATGGCTGCTCGTTATAGCTGGATGCAGCCCAGCCTGCGGCGGTGAAGATCGTCTGGAGATCCGCATCGGAGACTGCCTTGTCTGAAAAGGAGCGTGGGCTCCATCGACTCAGGATCAGGTCGTGAACAGGTGATTGCGTGACGGCGCGCTTGACGTCGTCCAGGGCATTGATCTCGGGCATACAAAGAGTCCTTGTAGAACTTATTTGAGAGTCGTAAATACGACCTGTATGTGGGGATGCGCCTCGCACCCGTGACGATGTAGCCCGAAGTGGGACTGAGTTGGCGTTACGCGAACCGATGGCGCAGGCTTCGCTCGGGCTGCAACGAGCACGTGGCGTGATTCAATAGTGCTATGCGCGAAGAAACGCACGACCAATCATTCGATGTACTCGTCATCGGCGCGGGACCAACCGGACTGGCGTGCGCGATCGATGCGCAGAATGCCGGTCTGCGTGTTGTTCTGGTGGACAAGGGCTGCCTGTGCAACTCGCTCTTCCATTACCCCGCGCACATGACATTTTTCACTACGCCGGAATTGCTCGAGATCGGCAGTATGCCCTTCAGCAGCCCGAACCAGAAGCCCACCCGAAGCGAGGCTTTGGAGTACTACCGCAAGGTCGCCGATCACTTCAACCTTGACATCCGTCAGTACCACCTGGTGGAAAGTGTTGCGGGCAGCGATGGCGACTTTCGCGTGCATACCAAGGATCGCTTTGACCGCGTGCAGACCCTTCGCACGAAGAAACTGATTGTGAGTACCGGCTACTACGATCTGCCGAATTACCTTGGCATTCCCGGCGAAGACCTCAACAAGGTGCGGCACTACTACAACGAGCCGCACCCCTACTTCGGCCTGAATGTGCTGGTCATCGGCGGCAAGAACTCTGCCGCCATTGCTGCGCTGGACCTGTGGCGGCACGGCGCAAAGGTGACGCTGGTACATCGCGGAGCCGAGATGCATCGCCACGTCAAATACTGGATTCTGCCTGATATCAACAACCGCTTTAAAAATGGGGAAGTGGCGGTGCACTTCCACTCCACTGTGGAGCAGATTTCCGAAGACACCGTCACGCTGGACACGCCGGAAGGTCAGCAGGTGCTGCCGAATGACTTCGTCTTTGCGTTGACAGGTTACCACCCCGACTTCAGTTTCCTGGAGCGTCTCGGTGTGCAACTGGACGAACAGAACGACCGCTGCCCGGTGTGCAATCCGGACACACTGGAGTCGAACGTGGCAGGGATCTACCTCGCCGGTGTCATTGTGGCCGGGGAGCGTACCAACGAAATCTTCATCGAGAATGGGCGTTTCCATGGCGCGCTGATTGCGGGGGACCTCGCACGCAAGCTGTCGGCAGACCAGACCGCCCGTCTTGAGTTGCAAGCAGCGGCGCGCTAGCGCCGGCGGAGACGATAAAGTAGACATGCGCTTTACCCCACGCACGATCCTCGGTCAGTTCATCACTGGTTCCGTGCTGGTTCAGCTGGTGGTGTTCGGTATCTTTTTGGCTGTGGGGGTGCGTCGCGACTTTCGCCGGAACGAAGTGCGCGATCTGCAAAGGCTGGCACGGCAGACGTGCACCATTGTGGATGTGTTGGATGAACCCCTCACGACCGGCAATGCTGACATGCTGGACCACATTCTACGTGCAGTGCCGATCAGTGTCACCATCGCGGGGGTGCGCATTACAGACCCGACAGGGCGCACCCTGCGCGGCACCGGGCAGGGCCTCTCACGTGAGTTGAATGAGAGCGAGCGGCAGTCGCTGGCTGGCATCATTCAGCGACCGGGCTACCACCTGCTGCAAACGCCAAACGGTCATTATGAGGGGGCGCAGGCCGTCGTGTCTGACGGCGTCATTCAGGCCATCGTCTGGGTAGCTCCGGATGCAAACGTTACACGCCGATTTCCCATCGTCGACCTGGAAAACCTGTCCATCTACGCCGCCTGTGCGTTGCTAGGGAATCTGGTGCTGGTCTGGTTGCTTTCTGGGACGCTTGCCCGGCCGCTGCGGCAGCTACGCCGTGCAACCGTGCAGGTGCGGAATGACCCGAATGATCTTTCGGCGTTCCCCTTACCTGCGGCGGTACACAACGAAGCAGGCGAATTGCAGGCTAGCTTCAATGCCATGGTGACGGAGATTGCGCTGCACCGTAGGGGTGTCCAGGATACGCTCAGCCTGCTCGACTCCATGTTGGAAGGTGCGCCGATCGGGTTTGCCTTCTTTGATCGAGACTTCCGCTATGTGCGCTTGAATCGAAACCTGGCAACGATGCACGGCTTGCCAGTAGAAGCCCATATCGGCAAGAGTTATCGTGAACTGCTTGCACCGGGCGTACCGCAGGACATGGCAGACACGCTGGAGCAGCTGTTGGTAACCGTCTTCGAGAGCGGTATGCCGACTGCTGACATTGAAATCTCAGGCGCGACGCCAGACGGTCAAGCCATAAGAACCTGGCAGAAGAGCCTTTTCCCAGTGTCCGTCGGCAGTACTGACGTGCGCTGGGTTGGTGCCATCGTCACCGACATTACGGAACGAAAGCGGGCGGAGGAGGCCATGCGGCACAGCGAGCAGTTGGCTTCTGCGGGTCGGCTTGCAGCTTCCATCGTGTATCAAATCAATAATCCGCTTGAAAGCATCACAAACCTGCTTTACCTGCTACGTACAGAGACTGCGCTAAACGACAAGGCTCAGGAGTACGTGCAGATCGCGGAATCACAACTGAGCCGGGTCGGCGACATCACCCGGCAGACACTCAAGTTCTACCGCCAGCCGATGGCCCCTACGGACGTGCGCCTGTCAGAAGTTTTGCGGTCCGTACTGGCGTTGCACCAGGCCCGCATGCAGTCACCCCTAATGGAAGTGAAGCTTAGTCTGAACGATGCAACTGTTTCCTTCGGCTACCCGGCACAGTTACGCCAGCTATTTGCGGACCTGATTGGTCATGCGATTGACGCCATGCCAGATGGCGGCACGCTTTACATTCGGGCGCGTGCGGCGCGTTGCATGGGCAAGCAGGGCATGCGTGTCACCGTGGCCGACACTGGACTTGGCATGCCGGACGCCGTACAGCAACGCCTCTTCGAGCCCTTTTTCACGACCAAAGGAAAGACCGGAAGGGGCCTCAGCCTTTGGGTAGCCTCGAAGACTCTGACCCAGCACCGGGCCACGTTGCTGGTGCGCAGCAGGGTGGCACGTGAGCAGGGCGAAGCTTCGGGCACCGTATTTTCTGTGTTTTTCCCCTACGATGGCGTGCCGCGGGGTCCCATCCGGGTAACCTCGGCGGCACCCGCGGTTGCCGCCAAGGTCGTCTAAGCAGCCCGTTGCTTCTTCACAAGACGTCGAGCGTTAGCCGATTACGCGACGGATGAAGCCACGTGTGCCGACCCACGTCAGCAGACACAGGAAGAATGTGAGCATCAGCAGGATCATGACCTGGTTCATGTGAGGCAGCGTGGGTGTCAGCGCAGCACGCAGGCCCTCACTCATGTAGACAATGGGGTTGACCAGCACGCCCAGTTGCAGCCAGTGGATTGAACTCAGTGCACGCCAGGGATAGTAAACGCAGCCCAGGAAGGTGATGGGCATGACCACCACGCCGAAGATCAGGCCGATCTGCTGCGGTTTGACACTGGTGCCAATCGTGAGGCCAAGCGCGCCTGCAAGCAGAGAAGCCAGCACCAGCACGGCGATGAGAAACGGCCAGCTGTTCACGTGGGCGTACACGGGCGTGCTGGGAATGTAATACGCCAGCGGGAAGACCATGGCCGCGGCCATGATGGATTGCAGCGCGGAGAAGATGATCTTCTCGATCGCCACAAAGCTGGTGGGCAGTGGACACATGACGCGGTCATCAATCTCGCGCGTGCTGCCGAAATCGACTGCCAGCGGCAGAGCCACGGCTGCAATGCCGCTGAACATGATGGCCACGGCCATGAGCCCGGGCAGCAGCACCGTGGAGAAGTTGGCGCCGGAAGCCGCGGCCATGTTCGCTGTTGGATTCATGGCGGCACCGTTCGACATATGCGGCATGATGTACGTGAATACGAACAGGAACAGCAGCGGATTCATGGCGATGCGCACCAGGAACGGCCCGACCTCGCGACGAAGCACGTGCAGGTCGCGCACAAACAGCCCAAGAAACGCACGGGCATACTGCGTTCGGCGGGAGATCATGGGTGTGCCGACCAGGGTGGCGGTGCCGGGTGTAACAGCTGTGGTGGACATGGTTCTGCTCCTGCTTACTCGCGAAGATCGCGGCCGGTCAGCCGGATGAATACGGTTTCGAGCGTGGGCTCGGTGATGCTTAGATCGCGCAGGCCATAGCTGGTGGCAGCCGCGACGACCTGTGGCAGAAGGCCTTCGGAATGTTCGGCCATCACGCGTAGGCCCCGCGGTGTGATCTCCACGCCGCTGACGTTCGGCAGGGCCTCGAGCACGGGTACCAGAGGCTCGGTGGGTTCGCGCAGGTCAAGTTCATACAGCGTCTTTGCGCCGACAGAGCTTTTCAGCGCGGCGGGCGTGTCCTCGACCAGGATCTTGCCGCCGTCGACAATGGCAACGCGGTGACACAGCTCGTCCGCTTCTTCCATGTAGTGGGTGGTCAGAACGACAGTGATGCCTTCGGTATGCAGCCGTTGTACGGCCTCCCACATGGCGATGCGGCTCTGCGGATCGAGTCCTGCGGAGGGTTCGTCAAGGAACAGGACTTTCGGTCGGTGTGCGATGGCACGAGCGATCTGTACCCTTTGCGCCAGGCCGCCGGAAAGCTGCGCCGGGTACGAACCAGCGCGCTCCGACAGGTGAAACTGGTCGAGCAGTTCTGCCGTACGAGCCTTGGCATCTGCCTTGGTAAAGCCGAAGTAGAGGCAATGGAACTGGATGTTTTCCGCCACGGTGCAGGCGCGTTCCAGCGTGTTGTACTGCGGCACCACACCCATGTAGCGGCGGGCCTCCGACGGGTTGCGCACCGCATCAATTCCGGCGATGTGCGCGCTGCCGGCGGTTGGCAGAACCCGCGTGGTGCAGATGGAAATGGTCGTCGTCTTGCCCGCGCCGTTCGGTCCCAGCAGGCCGTAGATTTCGCCTTCGCGAACATCCAGGTCAATGCCTGCCACCGCGGTCACGGGCGGCTTGCCGTCGTACGTCTTGCAGATGCCACGCAGCGACACAATACCAGTCGCTGTCGAGGCCGAACCCAATGCTGAACCGCTTGTGCGTACCGCTTCCGACATGAGGCCGATTCTACCGTGCGCAGGTGCGTCATGGGTGCGGTTACCGCTGCGTTTCTGGCTCGACCCGTGTCCCTTCGGTAATGGCGTCGGATGGCGACAGCACAACTTGGTCGCCCTGCTTCAAACCGCCAAGCACTTCGGTGGTGGAGCCGAAATCACGGCCCAGAATCAGGTTGTGGATGTGTACGACGTGGTTCGCATCCACGACAAAAGTCTGCGGCCCGGCCGTGCGAACAAACAGGGCATTCGCCGGGATCAGCACCGGCGGCGCGGCGTCGTGGGTTGCAAAGATGACCGTCGCAAACATGCCGGGAAGAATCTTACCGTCCGCATTGGGCAGGTCGATTTCCGCCAGCAGCGTACGCGAGGCTGGATCGATGGACGATGCGTTGCGTGTGACCTTGCCCGCGAAGGTACGTCCCGGCAGCTCACGAAACTGCACCTGTGCTGTGCTTGCGCCCATCACGGCAGGTGCACTGGACTGCGGCACATTGGTAAAGATGCGCACCTTGTCAGCCTGGCCGATGGTGAACAACTGCGTGACCGTCGTGGCCGAACCCGCGGAGATCAGCGAACCCGTGTCGATGTTGCGCGCGAGAATAACGCCGGTAAAGGGAGCAGTTACGCGAGAAAAACTTGCCTGCTCCTGCAGTGAGCGTACGTTGGCTTCACCCGCTGCAATGTTTGCGCGAGCCGCGTTGACGGTGGCGTCGTTCACGCCAGCCTGCGCGGTGAAGTTGTCGGCCGCGGCCTGTGAGATCACACCGTCGCGTTGCAGCTGTTGGTTCCGCGTGTTGTTCAGCGTGGCCAGGTGAGCATTGGCCTGCGCCTGTACCAGTTGCGCCTTCAGCTGCATCAGCGTTGCCTGCGCCTGGCTTAGCGCCTGCCGAGTCTGAGGATCTTCGATCGTGGCAAGGATCTGCCCCGCACGGACACTGTCGCCTATATCGACAAAGCGCTTCGAGACATAACCGGCGGTTCGCGCGAAGATGGGTGTCTGCTGAAAGGCCTGCACCGTGCCCGGCAGCTCCAGTCTGGACGAGAGCTGTCCAAGGCCCACCTGCGCGATCACCACGGGAGGTGGGCCGGCATTTAGTCGAACCTCGTCGACCAGCGCATCACGATGACGCAGCTTGGGCAGCAGGAATGCTATGCCAAGGACGGCAAGCAACAGGAAGGCTGCAATCGCCGTGATGTAGGCACCGCGCCCGGCGGTCTGCGGGGAGGTGGGCGTTGCCACTGCACTGTGCTCTGCCGTGGTGACAGGTGGATCGGTGTAGTTCTGGGCCATGCTTACGCGGCTCCTTCAGGTACTGAAATCGTTGGGTATGCGGCAAGGCTGTGCCTAGGCATGTTCGAAGAACTCTTCCTGCTCTGCCGCTGCCTCAACCTGCATCGCCGCAGGAGGCGCTTTGCGCAACAGCGAATAGAAGATGGGCACGATCAGCAGCGTGGTTGCCGTCGCCACCAGCAGCCCACCGATGACGGCGCGGCCCAGCGGCGCATTCTGCTCGCCACCTTCGCCCATGCCCAGTGACATGGGCAGCATGCCAAGAATCATCGCCAGCGCCGTCATCAGCACCGGACGCAGACGGGTGAACCCTGCCGCTGCCGCTGCCTGCGTGCTGTTCATGCCCAGCGATCGCTGGTCGTTGGCAAAGGTCACCATCAGGATCGAGTTGGCCGTCGCCACGCCGACCGTCATAATGGCGCCCATCAGCGACGGAACGGAGAACGTGGTGCCGGTCAGGAACAGCATCCAAAGGATGCCGCAGGCCGCGCCAGGCAACGCCATCAGGATGATGAAGGGATCAAGCCAGCTCTGAAAGTTGACCACCATCAGCAGGTAGACCAGCAGCACGGCGAAGATCATGCCCAGGCCAAGGCCGGTAAAGCTGTCTTCCATGCTTTTGACCTGGCCGCGAACGGTCAGGGTGGCACCCTTTGACAGCTTGCCGTTCTCGTTGGTGTAACCCTTCAGGATCCTTTGGATGTCGGAGTACACGCCGCCCAGGTCGCGGCCCTGCACACTTGCGAATACGTCATACACGGGCTGCACGTTGTAATGGTTGGTAATGCCGGGGCTGGCCACGTGCGCAATCTGCGCCACGTTTGACAGCAGCTGGGCTGCCGGCGCCGTGGGTGTACCGCTGGTTCCGCCAGCCGAGGGGGTGGTGAACGCGCCTGCGGTACCAGGGCCAATGGGCAGGCTGTTCAGTGCCGCAACCGAGTCCATGCGGAAGGGCGGTACCATCACCACCACGGAGTAGTTCACGCCATTCTGCGGATTTAGCCAGTAATTCGGCGTCGCAGTGCCCGACCCGGACAGCGCAAACAGCATGCTGTTGGCAACGCTTGCCTCTGTCAGGTTCACTTGTTGTGCGCGGGTGCGGTCCACGTTCACGCGCAGTTCCGGCGCATACACCACCTGGTGTACGTGCACATCAACTGCACCCGGAACCTTTGCGACCGCCTCGCGAATGGACTGTGCCGTCGCGTAGTTCTGCGTCGCCAGTCGTCCGCTGATCTGAATGTCGATCGGGGCAGGCAGGCCGAAGTTCAGAATCTGGTTGACGATGTCTGACGCCTGGAAGTAGAAGGTCGTCTCCGGAAACTTCTGCCGCAGCACCTGCCGCAGCTTCTCGCGGTACATGGCCGTCGGCTTGTGCCCCTCGCCCAGCGAGACGAGGATCTCGCCATCCTGCACGTCGGAAAGGGAACCATCGCCAAAGGCAAGGTTGAACGTGCCGTTCGGCACGCCGATGTTGTCCAGCACGCCCGTAATCTCGTGCGCGGGAATGACCTGGCGGATGACCTGCTCCACCTCGCCGAAGACCGCCTCCGTCGCCTCAAGGCGGGTCCCCGGCGCGGTGCGGACGTGCAGCCGGAAGGTACCTGCGTCTACATCGGGAAAGAAGTCGCGGCCGATAAAGGGCAGCGTGCACAGCGACAGCAGGATGAAAATGCCGAAGCAGGTCAGGGTAAAGGTCGTGTGGGTCAGCGCCCAGTCCAGACCCCGATGGTAGCGGCCGCGCAGCTTTTCAAAGACACGGTTAAAGGCGAAGTGCGTGCGCCAGATGATCCCCAGGCCGCGGCGCTTCTGCTCAATTTCTCCTAGCTCTGTGGCGGTCAGCGGGTGGTCGCCATGCTCCGCTTCGGCCAGAGCATACACGTCGACTTCCTTGGCCAGCAAGAATTTGACCATGGTCGGAACCAGGGTCCGCGACAGCAGGTACGAAGCCAGCATGGCGAACACGACGGCCATGCCCAACGGTGTAAACAGGCTCTTGGCAGCACCGGACAGAAAGACTACCGGTACAAAGACAATGCAGATGGCAAGCGTGGAGACGAAGGCCGGTACGGCAATCTGCGCGGCACCATCCAGAATTGCTGGCTCAATCTCTTTGCCCAGGCCCAGGTTGCGGTGGATGTTTTCAATCTCGACCGTCGCGTCATCGACCAGGATTCCGACCGCCAGCCCAAGCCCGCCCAGCGTCATGGTGTTGAGCGTCTGTCCCAGCGCCTTCATTACGATGATCGAAACCAGGATCGAGAGTGGAATGGACACGGCGATGATGACCGTTGAGCGCCACGATCCTAAGAAAAGCAGGATCATAATGGCCGTCAGACCGGCAGCGATAGCGGCTTCTTTAACCACGCCCTGCAGCGCAGCCTCTACAAATATTGATTGGTCAAAGAGGATCTTGACGTCGGGCGCGGGCGGCGGCAGGTTCGCGATGATGTGCGGCAGCACCGCCTTCACTTTTTTGACAATGTCCAGCGTAGACGCGGATGACGCCTTGAGAATGGTCAGCAGCACGGCGCGTCTGCCATCCAGGCGGACGATGGACTGCTGCGGCGCGCTGCCCTCATGCACCTGGGCCACGTCGCGCATGTAAATCGTCGCGCCGTTGATCTGCTTGACCGGAATGTCATTCAGCGTCGTGACTACCTGCGGCGACGCGTTGGTGCGCACCACGTAATCACGGTCGCCAATGCGTGCATCGCCGGCGGGCAGAATCAGGTTCTGCGCAGTCAGGGCGTTCACCACGTCGGTTGGCGACAGCCCCTTGGCGTAGAGCGCCATGGGATCAAGATCGACCGCGATCTGACGCGCGCGGCCGCCGTAGGGCTGCGGAATCTGTGCGCCCTGCACGGTGGCTAACTGGGTCCGGACAAACTGAGCACCCAGGTCGAAAAGGTCCGATTCGGACAGCTGGTTCGACGACATGATCGCCTGCAAGATAGGCACGTTCGAAGCCGAGAACTGCAGGATGAAGGGCGGTGTGGTGCCCTGCGGCATGATGCGGATGACGGTCTGGTTGACCGCAGTCACCTGTGCCACCGCAGCTTCAATCTTCACGCCTGGCTGGAAGAAAATCTTAATGACCGAAACGCCATTCACCGACTGCGACTCGAGGTGTTCGATGTCATTCACGGTCGTCGTCATGGCGCGCTCACTGATGGTCGTGAAGCGCTTCTCCATCTCATCCGGGCTGGTGCCGCTGTAACTCCAAACCACGGTGACGACGGGAATATCAATGTTGGGAAAAATGTCGGTCGACATCGTCTCGATAGACACAATGCCCATAACCAGGATCAGCACCGCCATGACGACAAACGTGTAGGGGCGTCGAAGTGCAAGGCGGACGATCCACATGGCGGCTTAATCTCCTGGTTGCGATGCTAGACGAGACATCGAGCCTCACAGGCGGCCATTTGAGGCCTATAGAAAACGACCGCCACGCAACTAAGCCCCGTAGTACGTTTGTGTCCCGATGGCCTGATTGTACGGCAGCCTGTGACGTCTCAACGGTGGCGCGTAGAATCGTGTGATGGCACGTGGCTGGGAAAAAGAAGATGTAGATGTTCCGGAGAAGACCGTTGCGCAAACACCGGCAACCCTTGCGGCAGAGGCGCGTTTAAGCGAGCGCGATCGTCAACGCAAGGTGCAGGGCCTGCAGTTGCAGCGCGAACGCTTTCTGTCTGAGCGAACCTCCAGTCCGCATCGGCGCTCCGCGCTCGCAGCAGCCCTCGTTGAGATTGAAGAGCAGCTTTCGCAACTAGGCTGGACCGTTCACATTTAAGAGCGCCCAGCGCCGTCCTGTAAACTGGCAGGACGCCGAGGGAGCAAGTTTTGACCATGTCTGCTGTTGCAGAAACGCCAGTATTGAAAACGTCGCACGCTGCACTGACGTTTCAGGAAACACTGTTCGCCCTGCAACGCTTCTGGGCCGAACGTGGCTGTGTGCTACAGCAGCCCTATGACATTGAGGTCGGCGCAGGCACCATGTCGCCTGATACCTTCTTGCGCGTGCTTGGGCCGAAGCCGGTTCGCATTGCTTATGCGCAGCCCTCGCGCCGCCCCGCTGATGGCCGCTATGGCGACAACCCAAATCGCCTGTATAAGCACACCCAGTTTCAGGTGATCCTGAAACCACCACCTGCAAACATTCAGGACCTTTATTTGCAAAGTCTG
The DNA here is from genome assembly GCA_050954745.1 of Janthinobacterium lividum. Classification (GTDB taxonomy): domain Bacteria; phylum Acidobacteriota; class Terriglobia; order Terriglobales; family Acidobacteriaceae; genus Terriglobus. The sequence goes on from JBPBQP010000094.1 coordinate 30,252, forward strand.
GAAGCTATCGGCATCAAGCTCTCAGACCACGACATCAAGTTCGAAGAGGACAACTGGGAGTGGCCGGTAGGTGGTGCCTGGGGCGTTGGCTGGCAGGTCATGATGGACGGCCAGGAGATCACCCAGTTCACCTACTTCCAGCAGTGCGGCGGTCTTGACCTCGATCCGATCTCGGGCGAAATCACCTACGGGCTCGAGCGGCTGACGCAGTTTCTGCAGGATGTGGACTCGATTTACGACATCGTCTGGGCGCGTGATCCGGATACAGGCGCGGTCACGACGTACGGTGACATCCGTCTGCCGGAAGAGCAGCAGTTGTCCGCCTACAGCTTTGATCACGCCGCTGTGGAACGTCTTTGGGAGCATTTGAACGCCTACGAAGCAGAGTGTTTAGCACTGATCCAGGTGCAAAAAACGCAGCCGGACGATGTAGAAACGATGCAGTTACGCCGTTTCCCCGTGCTGGGAGCGTACGAACTGGCACTGAAATGCTCGCATCTGTTTAACCTGCTGGACGCGCGCGGTGCCATCTCGGTCACGGAACGCGTCGGTGTCATGGCGCGTATCCGCACGTTGATTGTGGGCGTCGCGAAGGCCTACGCAGACCAGGGCCAGCGTATCACCGCGATTGTTAAGAAAGCTAACGATTAATGTCTGACTTCCTGTTTGAGATCGGTCTTGAAGAAGTACCCGCACGCATGCTCGCCGCTGCCGAGGCGGAGCTTGCCCGTCGCACCATGGACCTGCTTGGCCGCGAACGTCTGTTAGGGGAGGTGCACTCGTTCGAAGCTTACTCAAGCCCCCGAAGGCTCGCCGTGCTGGTCCGCGGTGTGTTGCCGCAGCAGTCAGATGTGGAAGAAGAACTGCTCGGCCCGCCCTTGAAGGCAGCCTATAAAGACGGCAAACCTACCGCCGCCGCAGACGCATTTGCTAAGAAGGCCGGTGTATCGATTGAAGCGCTGCGCACCGTAACAAACCCCAAGGGCGAGTACCTGGCCGCGACTGCGAAACGTGCAGGCCGCAGCTTTGCCGAGATCATTGTTGCGGAATTGCCGAAGGAAGTTGCGGCAATCTACTGGGCAAAGAACATGTATTGGCGCGCGGGGAAGCCAGAGCGTTTTGTGCGTCCGGTGCAGTGGTTAACTTGCCTACTGGATTCTGAAGTGATCCCCTTTCAATGGGGCGGACGGGCTGCGGGCCGTCTGACCTACGGACATCGCGTGCTGCATGGCAGTGCTGCTGTTTCCATCGAAAAAGCCAGCGAATACGCCGAAAAACTGTACGGGGCAAAGGTCATCGTCAAGGTTGAGGATCGTCGGCATCTTATCCGCAAGGCTCTGGATGCAGTGACACGCACTGCACCGACTATGCGTTGGCGTGAAGACCATGCGTTGGTCGACAAGGTAACGCACATGACGGAATGGCCGTCGGTCATCCTTGGTACCTTTGAGCGCGAGTTTCTGCCGCTGCCGGAAGAAGTTCTGGTCACCGTAATGCGCGATCACCAGAATTACTTTGCGGTCGAAGATAGCGCCGGCAAGCTGGCACCACACTTTCTGGCCGTACTGAATACGCAACCGGACCCGGGCGCGGAGTACATCATCCGCCACGGCAATGAGCGCGTGTTGCGTGCCCGTTTCAACGATGCGCGCTTCTTTTTTGAGTTCGATCAGCGTACCCCACTTGCTGAGCGTGTGGCGCTGCTGGAGAACGTCACCTTCCAGAAAGACCTGGGCAGCTACGCTGCAAAGACCGAGCGTGTGCGTGCCGTTGCTGCAGCACTGGGCGCAGCCGTTCGCGAAGCGTGGCTCACCAGGCCCGCCACCGCGGAGCTTGTATCGACGCTAGATCTGTCCGCATTGGACACCGCAGCGCGACTCGCAAAGACGGATTTGACCACGGAGATGGTCAAGGAATTCACCGAACTGCAGGGTGTCATCGGTGGCCTGTACGCACGTGTGCAGGGCCATGGTGAAGCGGTCGCGCAGGCCATCTACGCGCACTACCAGCCGGTCGGCATGGATGATGCCATCCCTGCGACAACCGAAGGTCTGCTGCTTGCGATAGCGGACAAGATCGACTCCATCGCGGGCATGTTCGGCCTGGGCCTGCAGCCCACTGGATCGAAGGATCCCTTTGCTTTGCGGCGCGCTGCGAACGGCATCGTGAAGATGCTGGCAGAGAGCGATGTGCCACTTTCTCTCGGTATGCTTGCGACGGTTGCGACTGGGGACGATCAGGCGCTTTGCACGAACGTGAAGGCGTTCCTGTCAGAGCGGCTTGAGTGGTACCTGCGCGAGGTTCGCGGCAATGCGTACGACGTGGTCAAGGCCGTTATGGCCGCAAACCCAGAGGATGTTCGAGACGCTGTCGCACGCGTGGAGGCTGTTTCTGCCGCGCGCGATGGTGAAGACTTCGCCGCGATCGCCGCAGCCTTCAAGCGCATGAAGAACCTGGTGGAGCAGGCCCATGCAAAGGGCGAAAGCTTCGCTGCGGGTTCACAACTGGAACTGCTTACCGAGCCGGCGGAGCGCAGGCTGGCGGAAGAGAGCGGACGTCGGGCTGCATCGGTCGAAGGCCTTCGGCGAGATGGCCATTACTCACTTGCGCTTTCGACCACCGCCGAGATGCGGCCGTTCGTCGATGACTTCTTCGACAAGGTGATGGTCATGGCTCCCGAGCAGTCGTTGCGCGAGGCCCGGCTCGGGTTGTTGCAGAGGGTACTGAATGACTTTAGCCGGATTGCTGACTTTTCAGAGATTGTCGTCGCAGGGTAAGTTCAAACCCGCCAAGCGCCCGGCTATTCGGAGGCCGCATTCGACGGGCGTCCAGAAGGGCTGCTAAGAATCGTCGGATGAGAGGTCGAAGACCTTGCGTGTCGGCCCTGCAGGAAGCTGTTCACGCAGGCCGGCTTCCATGCCGATCAGCACCGCGAGGCCAAGTCCCGCCAGCAGGATCACACTCTCAACGCGCGTAGACCACTCGTGTCTGGAATCGAAATCTTCTCGGATCGGCGAGCCGGGCAGCAAAACCTTGATGTTGCCACCAGCCAGAAGGCGGTCGTGCTCCATGGGTTGGATCAGAGCCCGGTTGGAGACAAAAGTCAGCACCACCATCAGGACCACGAGCGCTGCCTGTGCATTCAGCCGGTACGCACGCGCGCCCAGGAATCGCAGGCAAACCAGCATGACGACACCACACCATAGGCCGATGCTATGCAGCTGCAGCAGGGAACGCCCGATGAATACGGCGAACAGTTCCGTGGGGCCGAAGACCTGAAAGGCGTTTCGGGCAACCACCGCGCCAAAGAAGACGATGCCGCCGATCCAGACGGTAAAGGCGAGCAGACGCAGGATGCGGACGGCAACAATCATTCTGTCAGTCTACCGGCCCACCGGCTTTAGGCGGATGTCTTGCCACGCTCCAGCGCGTTGTGCAGCACAATCTCGAGCGCAGGCTTCACGCGGTCGTACTGTTCCTGGGTAATGCGACCGGTCAGGCGGTCGCTCTCCAGCGTAAACAGCTCGTCGCGCAGGGCATGCAGCACATTGGCTGCCTGCATGTGGGCGGGAGGATGAACGTGGCCATCCGCTGCCGGTGGGACTGCGACTGCAGCCTGCGTGCCAGGCATTTGCGGTCGCGACAACAGGAAGCCGGCTCCACCTGCGAGCGCCAGACCGATGCCTGCGATGATCCACCACTTGTACTTACTCAGCGGGTCGGCCGTATCGATGGGATTTCCAAGACCACCGCCCGGCCGTGTGGGAGCGGTGTTCGAACCCGCATCGGCATTTGCGTCAGCACCCGTGGCAGGGGTTCCTGTCGCGGGGCCGTTGCCCTGATCCTGTTGACTGGCGTCTCCTGCCGTTGTGGTTTGGCGCGGCAACTGGCCCTGCCCGCTAACGGTGAAACTGGCCGCGTCATTGCCGGCAATGTTGCGGGCCACGTAGGTCTGCGCATCGGTCTCTTCCGCCACGCTTACAAAGGGCGAACTGCCGGCGTCGAATTTCATCGCTTTCGGCAGCATGACGACGACGTTGTCGGCCTGCATGGCCGTGGTGGGTGTCATCTTGAACGAGCCGCTGTAGGGCACGTGGTAGCTAACCTGGAACTGGGTTTGCCCGCCCGGCCGCACGGCGAAATTGAAGGTGTAGTGGTTCTTCCCCTTTAACGGCATGGGCTGCGACTGGACGGTCATGCCGCCGGGACCCTGCGCCGCAGCGCCTTCAATGGTTGCGCCTTCGGGCAGCATGAAGTCAAAGGTCGCGTCAGAAAACTGCGTCTTGGGCGGCGTGGAGTCGTTCTTCAGGAAGAAGTGCTGCACGATGCGCAGGCTCTTCGCGTCTGCTTCCGTCTGCACGCGCATGACGTCTGCCTCAAGCTTGACGCCGGGTACCTTGGCGGCCACCGCGTACACGTCCAGATCGATGTTCTGCGTTCCGGGAGGCGCTGGCTTGAAGTAGTTAGCACCCTCATGCGTTGCGCGGACCAGGTGCATGCCCTCATCGGGCACTACCAACGAGTACTGCCCCTTGCTGTCGGTGGTCGTATGGGTCGCTTCCTGCATGCCCTGCGCCAGCCGGATAAGCGTGACCGTGTCATTCGCCGACGGCTTGCCCGTGGTGCCGTTGGTGATGGTGCCGGTGATGGTACCCGCGGCAAAGGCAGGGAGGGTGAAGAACGAGAGGGCGAGAAGGTGAAGGAAACGCATCGCCTTCCAGTCTAACCGTGTGGCGCTGTTCCGACTTCGCCCAGCCGCCGGATGCACCGTTTATCGCCGGTCAACGCAGACCGTTTCGCTCCCGGCATGAGGTGGCTACCCTCAAGGTCTGTTCCTACCAGAGGAGAGGGTTTGCAGACCGCTCAGTCGACGCTAAAAGCTCTCTCTGGAACTCAGATTCGCCATCACTTCCGCCCGCGTCCGCCAAACGTCGCGCCACTGCTTCTTCTCCATCAGCGGCAGCTCATCGGTGTGAAAGGGCGACCCGGGCTGCGACGATTCTCCGTACAATACAAAGGTTTTTGCCCGAACAGACGGCTTGGTGAACTCAAGGGCGATGGTGAAGCCGTCGCCGTGGACCGGTGTCTTGATGCCGTCCTTCAGGGGAC
>JBPBQP010000095.1:0-35019 GCA_050954745.1 Janthinobacterium lividum
GCATCGACATTTACACCGCTGCACGACCGCATCCTGGTTCGTCGTCTGGAAGAAGGCGAAACGCTTCGCGGCGGCATCATCATTCCCGATTCCGCAAAAGAGAAGCCCCAGCAGGGCACCGTCATCAGCGTTGGCAAGGGTAAGAGCAACGACGAAGGCAAGGTATTTCCGCTGGACGTTGCAGCCGGCGACACCGTTCTGTTCGGCAAGTACTCCGGTACGGAAATCAAGCTCGACAGCGAAGACCTGCTGATCATGCGCGAAGAAGAAGTTCTCGGCATCCTTAAGTAAGCATTGCATGCAGCGGATGCGCTTTGCGTCCGCAAGCCGAGCAACGAAGCAGTTCAGTGAATAAGAAACGTTTCCAGCAATAACCCTCGCGCAACGCGCGAAACAAGGAAGAACACAATGGCAAAGCTAATTCTGCACGGTGAAGATTCCCGTCAGGCGATTCTCCGGGGCGTCAACGTCCTGGCGGACGCCGTCAAGGTAACGCTCGGTCCCAAGGGCCGCAACGTCGTGATCGAAAAGAAGTTCGGTTCGCCCACCATCACCAAGGACGGCGTCACCGTCGCCAAGGAGATTGAGCTGCGGGATCCGCTCGAGAACATGGGCGCGCAGATGGTGCGTGAAGTCGCATCCAAGACCAGCGACGTGGCCGGCGACGGCACCACGACCGCAACCGTCCTTGCCCAGGCCATCTTCCGCGAAGGCGTCAAGACCGTTGCTGCCGGCGCGAACCCCATGGCACTCAAGCGCGGCATCGATAAGGCTGTGACCGCCATCATCGGCACGCGTGACAACGACGGCGTGGTCCAGGGTGGAGCGCTTTCGCGCCTGTCCAAGCCCGTCTCCGGCGACATGATTGCCCAGGTCGGCACCATCTCCGCCAACTCCGACGCGCAGATTGGCAGCATCATCGCCATGGCGATGGAGAAGGTCGGCAAGGACGGCGTCATCACCGTCGAAGAAGCGAAGAGCATGGAAACCCAGCTCGACGTCGTCGAGGGCATGCAGTTTGATCGCGGTTACCTGTCGCCCTACTTCGTGACCGATGCAGAGCGCATGGAGGCCGCCTTCGAAGATCCTTACATCCTCATCTATGAGAAGAAGGTTTCGTCCATGAAGGACATCCTTCCCCTGCTGGAGCAGATCGCTCGCACCGGCAAGGCGCTCATCATCATCGCGGAAGATGTTGACGGTGAAGCACTCGCAACCCTGGTCGTCAACAAACTGCGTGGCACGCTGAACGTCGCTGCTGTCAAGGCTCCTGGCTTTGGCGATCGCCGTAAAGCCATGCTGGGCGACATCGCCATCCTGACCGGCGGCAAGGCCATCACCGAAGACCTCGGCATCAAGCTGGAGTCGGTGAAGATCGAAGACCTGGGCACCGCCAAGCGCGTGACCATCGACAAGGACAACACCACCATCATTGACGGCGCCGGTAAGGATGCCGACATTGACGGTCGTGTACGCGAGATTCGTTCGCAGGTCGAAAAGACCTCGTCCGACTACGACCGCGAGAAGCTGCAGGAGCGTCTTGCCAAGCTGGTTGGCGGCGTCGCCGTCATCAAGGTCGGTGCGGCTACCGAAACCGAGATGAAGGAAAAGAAGGCACGCGTCGAAGATGCCATGCACGCAACCCGAGCGGCTGTGGAAGAAGGCATTGTCCCCGGCGGCGGCGTAGCGCTTATCCGCTGCATCGCAGACGTGGACGCGCTGGTCAAGACGCTTGAGGGTGACGAGAAGATCGGCGCCAACATCATCCGTCGCGCCATCGAAGAGCCCCTTCGCATGATCGCCTATAACGCAGGTGAAGAAGGTGCAGTCGTGATCGGTAAGATCATCGAGTCCACCGACATGACCTTCGGCTACAACGCTGGTTCCGACACGTACGAGGACCTGGTTGCGGCCGGCGTCATCGACCCGACCAAGGTAACGCGCACTGCCCTGCAGAACGCGGCCTCCATCGCCGGACTGATGCTGACCACCGAAGCCATGATCTCCGAAATCCCGGAGAAGTCCAACCCAGCAGGCGGCGGCGGACACAGCCACGGCGGCGGCGGTGGCATGGACGGCATGTACTAGGACTCCACGTCAGCCACATGCGGGGAACACGCAAAAGTAACAAGAAAGCCCCGGAGCAATCCGGGGCTTTCTTGCTGTTGTGACTCGTGCGCTACGAACTAAGCAACAACTAAGCAACAACCTTGCCGTGCGTGGCCTCGTTCAGGTTGTCGGACCAGGGATCAATGACGATCTTCGTGACCTGATCTTCCTTCTTCTGCCACTTCTCGTACATCTTCGGTGCCTGCTCGATACCGATACGGTGCGAGATCATGAACGTGGGATCGATCTGGCCGGACTCGATGCGCTCCAACAAGGGAGCCAGGTAGGCCTGCATGTGGGTTTGGCCCATGTTCATGTGGACGCCCTTGCCGAACGCCGCGCCGAAGTTCACCTTATCCAGAACGCCACCGTACACGCCCGGGATGGAGATGGTGCCACCCTTTCGCACGGCTTGAATCGCCTCACGCAGAACGATCGGGCGGTCTGTTTCTGCCATCACGGTCTGCTTGATGCTGTCGTACAAACCGGCAGCTGACGCGGCATGCGCCTCCATGCCAACTGCATCGATACAGGCATCTGGACCCATTCCGCCGGTGATGTCGCGCAGCGCTTCCTGCACGCTCAGACCTTCGTCGGAGTAATCCATAATGGTGGCGCCGCAGTAGCCCTCGGCCAGCCGCAGCCGCTCCGGGAAACGATCGATGGCAATGACCTTCGACGCACCCAGCATGTACGCGCTGGCAATGGCAAACAGTCCAACCGGACCACAACCCCACACAGCGACCGTGTCACCCGGCTTGATGTTGGCATTCACTGCAGCCTGGTAGCCGGTCGGGAAGATGTCGGAGAGGAACAATACCTTTTCGTCCGGAATGTCGCTCTCGATCTTGATCGGGCCCACGTCTGCGAACGGAATACGTGCGTACTGCGCCTGTCCGCCGGCATAGCCGCCGTTAGCGTGGGCAAAGCCAAACAGCCCAGCGCCCGAGTAGCCGTACATGGTTTCGGCAATCTGCGCGTTGGGGTTAGTGTTGTCGCATGTGCTCCATAGGTCGTTCTTGCAGAAGAAGCAGCTGCCGCACGCAATGGTGAACGGCACCACAACGCGGTCACCACGCTTCAACTTCTTCACATCCTTGCCCACTTCCTCCACCACGCCCATGAACTCATGGCCCATGATGTCGCCGGCTTCCATCGTCGGAATAAAGCCACCGTACAGGTGGAGATCGCTGCCGCAAATAGCCGTGCGCGTGATGCGGATGATCGCATCCTTCGGATTGAGAATCTTTGGGTCCGGAACGTTCTGGACCTCCATGGACTCCTTGCCCATCCAGCAAACTGCTTTCATCGCGTAACTCCTGAACTCGTTCTTATAAGTGCGTTGTAAGTGGGTGACGGATTACTGCTGGCTGCTGCCCGGCGGCGTTGGATTGTGCTCGCCGTACATCCATTCTTTGATGGCGCCGCTAACTCCGCGCGTGCCGTGCGGCTGTCCCACTGTGGTTGGGATCTCACCGGTCTCTGCGAACTGCTTGAAATGCCGCAGGTCTTCCGTAATGGTCTGGCGCGGACTGCGCTTTACCGCTGCTGCAGCGGCGTTGCCGAGCGATCCACCGGGTACCTTGGCGGACTGTGTCAGGGTGACGCGGGTGCCGCGCGGTGTTTCCTCAAACGTGACCACGCCGCTCTGCGTGACGCCTTCCGTGATGGAACGCCACGCGATCTTTTTGCCGGGAATGCTCTCAGTCGTTTCGGAGTCAAACTCGATGCGCTTGCCGTCGGCATCGTCCGGGTTGCCCATGACCCAGTGACTGAGGCTGCCGCCAAGCGGCGTTACGGAGACGACGTACTCCTGCCATAACGGAATGGAAGGCAGGTCACTCCACATCGCGAACAGTGTCTGTGCGTCGACGCCAATCGTTTGCACGGAGTGGCCGATGATCTCGCCATCCGCACCCTTCTCCTGGGGTGGAAAGTACCGGTTGCCCGCCTGCGTTGCCGCGGGAAGGGTAGAAACGGAAGCATCCTGTAAATCGGTCATGTTCTCTTGCACCTCGGTCATCGCACTCTGCGGACGCAGTATAGGATGCAGATTCGCGCATCCGACGGCCCGCCACAGTGCGACGTTCCATCGCCGCAGTGCGGACAACGCAAACGCCCGGTACTATGCTTGGCATGCTCCCTCTTCTACCCCGGTGTGTTCTTGCCCTTGCTTCTACCCTGCTCGCGACGCCGATTTCTCGTGCGCAGACACCCCTTGCGGACAAGCCGCCGCTTGGATGGAACAGTTGGGACTCCTACGGCCTTTCGGTCACAGAGGCTGAGTGGAAGAGCAACGTCCAATGGTTCCACGAGCACCTGCAGCCTGCGGGATGGCAATATGTCGTGCTGGATGAGGGCTGGTATCTTGCCCATCCTGAGAATGCCGAAAGCCAGGGCGGCAAGGGCGACCAGGGGTACACGCTGGATGCGAACGGCGAGTTTACTCCTGCGACCAACCGCTTTCCGGAAGGGCTGGCAGGATTGGCAACGTACGCGCATGGACTTGGTTTGAAGTTCGGTATCCACATCATTCGAGGCATTCCGAAGCAGGCGGTCGACGGCAACATGCCCATCGTCGGTACGGGAGGCGCTGGCGGCAGTCCCCTGCACGCGGCGGATGCAGCTGACACGACCGACCTGTGCCGCTGGAATCCGGACAACTACGGTGTCCGCAACAACGCAGCCGGGCAGGCCTACTACGACGGCCTGATGAAGCTATACGCGGGCTGGGGCGTGGACTTCCTCAAGGTCGACTGCATCAGCAAGCCGTATAAGACGGACGAGATCCACATGATCCGCGCAGCCATCGCGAAGACAGGGCGACCCATCGTGCTAAGCCTGTCCCCCGGCCCCACGCCGCTGGAGCAGGCGGACGACGTTGCGAACAACGCGCAGATGTGGCGCATCTCCGATGATGTGTGGGACGTGTGGAGCAACGCCAAGCCCGAGGGCAGCTTTCCGCAGACCATTGAGCGTCAGTTTGACGTTCTGGCAAGCTGGATGCCCTCGCAGCAGCCGGGCCGCTGGCCTGACGCGGATATGCTGCCCATTGGCACGCTGGGACCGCGCCCGGGATGGGGTAAGCCACGCGAGTCTCGCCTGACCGCGGATGAAACACGATCCATGCTGACGCTGTGGGCCATCGCGAGGTCGCCGCTGGTTCTCGGCTCGAACCTGCTGCAGATGAACCCGTCACTAACAGCCATGCTGACCGATCCAGAGTGGCTGGCCGTCAACCAAAGTGGTACTGCACCCAGGCAGGTGTTTTCGCAGAACGGCGTGATCGTCTGGCGCTCTGGCGCAGGCATTGCCGGGCGCGGCACTTATCTCGCCGTTTTCAACCTGACTGGATCAGCATTGCCGATCGATCTGGGCTGGCCGCAGCTTGGCTTGAAGCCGGGCGATCATCGCCTGCGCGACGTCTGGGCAAGGCAGAATACAGGCAAAGCCGGCCACATGGCGTTGACGCTTCCCGCACATGGATCAGCCCTCTACCAGGTCGATTGAGCAGACCCAACGGCCGCACCCACGAACGCTACCACTGTACTTCCACGAGGGACTTGAAGGTAAGAACATTCGGCTGCCCGTTCCAGCGCAACAGTGCAGATTTGCAGGCGGGTCGAGGTTTGGTGTACGACTTAGTCGTTCGCCAAAAAATTATGCGCAGACTCCTCCTGCTTCTGCTTCTTGCGTTTGGTACGCCGCTTTTCACAGCTGGCCAGGCATGTACCGGGTTGTGCCTGCAGCAGGTGGCCTGTGCGGCTGGCAGCACCACCTCCGTTAGTGGCATAGTCTATGCGCCGAACGGCACGGACCCGCTACCCAACGTGCTGGTCTTCATCCCGAATGCTGCGTTGACTCCCATGACGCCCGGCGTCAGCTGCCCCACACCCGGTGGCGTGCCTGACGGGTCACCGCTGGTCGGCACCAGCACCGCCGCCGACGGCACCTTCCACATTGAGAATGTGCCCGTTGGCACGAATATCCCGCTGGTCATCCAGTCGGGCCGCTGGCGGCGTCTGGTCAGCATCGCAACTACAACGGCCTGCACAGACACCGCGTTCTCAACACGCATGCCAAAAAACCAGAGCGAAGGCGACATTCCCCAGTTTGCGGTGGCAACGGGCCAGGCCGACCAGGTTGAGTGCGTCTTGCGCAAGGTGGGCATCGACGACGCAGAGTTTACGAACCCCATGTCGACCGGCCGCATTCACCTCTATGGCGACGTCGCAGGCCGAGGTGGGGCCATCATCGACAGCAGCACTCCAGCGCGCTCGACATTGACGACGAACTTGTCCGCGCTAAGCAAATATGACGTTCTGATGTTGCCGTGCGAAGGCGCTGTCGCCAACATTGCGAGCAATGAGCTAAGCAACCTGGTGCAGTATGCCAACGTGGGCGGCCGTGTGTACGCAAGCCACTTCTCTTATGGATGGATGTATCGGAATCCGCCGTTTGATTCGGTAGTGAACTGGGATGTGAACCAATCCACTCTTGCCGATGGCCTGGGCACGATCAATCCCGGCTTTTACGGCGCGAGCACGTTGACCACCTGGCTGCAAACGGTGGGTGCTTCCACCACGCCCGGCCAGATCCTGCTGACCACAAACAAGCACGATCTGGATGGGGTGGTAGCGCCGACCCAATCATGGATTACGCTGAACGACCCGGTGCACAACAACCCGGTCATGCAGTTCACCTTCAACACACCGGTCGGCAGCTCAAACCAGTGCGGACGCGTGCTGTTTAATGAGTACCACGTGGAAAATCGGTTGACGGGCGCACCGTCCTCATCAGGAAGAGCCTTTCCGGTCGAGTGCTCCAACGACAAAATCACAGCGCAGGAACAGCTGCTGGAATACAGCCTGTTCGACCTGACCAACGAGGGCGGCCAGCCCACGCTGACGCCCACTTCTGCTGACTTCGGCACGGCCTACGTCGGCTTTGCCAGCGCACCGCAGACCTTTACGTGGAAGAACAACTCCATCTTTACAGCGGTGGTTGCTCCGCCCACCACCACCGGCGATTTCTTCGTTCAAAGCAACACCTGCAGTAACGTCGTCTCCGGCGCTTCGTGCACCATTCAGGTGAGCTTCAAACCGACCGCGGTGGGTGCGGCGACCGGCACACTCGTCGTGACATCCAACGGCAGCAAGCTGACCTCGACCTTGACCGGCAACGGATCCTCCTCGTTGATTCTTTCCACCGGCAGCCTGGTCTTCGGCAATACCGATGTCGGGTTTCCCTCCGCAAAGCAGGTCCTTACGCTGCAGAATGCCGCGGCAGGTTCGATCCCTCTAAGCTCCATCGTGCAGGCACCTGACTTTCTCGTAGTCACCACTTGCGGGACCTCGCTGGCGGCGGGTGCAAGCTGCTCAGCCACGGTTACCTTCGCACCGACCGCAACAGGCACGCGCACCGGGCAGCTCAGCTTCAACGGGCAGCCCGTTGTACTTACCGGCAATGGCGTGGATTTCTCCCTGAACTTCACACCGGCCAGCGGTGGTGTCATTGCGGGCCTGCCGGCCACCGCACCCTTTACAGCGCTGCCGTTGGCGGGTTTTTCAGCAGGGGTACAACTGTCCTGCAGCACCAACGCTCCAGGCTCCACCTGCACCGTGAGTAAGGCAACGGTAGTTCCATCATCGACGGCCGACGCCAGCATCCAGATCACCACCACGGCCAAATATGCGGTGATTGGCTATGGTGGATTTGGAAACTGGAAGCTCGCGCTGGGTGCGTTTTTGGGAAGTCTGTTACTTGTGCAACAGCGGAGGCGGGTGCCCAGCCGAAGCTCAGTACTTTGCCTCATGCTGCTGCTGTTAGGCGTATCCGGCACACTGCTCACAGGTTGCGGGAGCAAGCTTCCAGCAATGAATAACGTCTTTACTGGTCCTGGTAACTACGCCTACACGGTCACGGCAACAGACGGCCAACTGGTACATAGCGCCACGTATACCTTGACCGTGACTGCCAAATAAGTCGTCAATTTGGCAGTCACGGGTATGACTCGACTACCGGACGCCTGCCGCGCTGGCAGCCTTCTGGGCGTGCAGCTTCACACCATTTACCTTTGTGCTTACCTTTAACGCTTCCAGCCTGCGTCCACCTGAGACAAAGCTAACAACGTAGCTCTCCCGCAGGGCCGTATTGAATTGCTTGAAATAGGGCGTGAGCGAGGGTGGATTGATCTGGCCGCCATTGAAGAGTTCCCCGCCTGTGCCTTCGGCAACCTGGCTTAGGTAGCTCTGACCGCTAAAGCTTGGCAAATTCGCATTGAAGTTGCGACCACCATAGTAGATCGAGTAAACCGGCACACCGGCACGCTGCGCATCATCCAATGCAGACTGCACATAGGGGCTGTCTTGGTTCAAGGGGCTGACTGACCCATTGTAGTAATCAATCCCATTCGTGATCATCAACACAACGTGTGCAGCATTCGTGTTGGTGGGCCAATGCTTGACCAGATCCTGCAGGCAAAAGTAGGGACTCCCTGAGATTCCCGCCGCAGAGATCGGCAGGCGAATGGCCTTTGTAGCCTGCTCCGGCTCTGTGCTGAAACCTGCAGGAAACTCCGCACGACCGTTCCGCATATAGCCGACGCCAAGCGACACCTGCGGGCCTGCGGTTGCCTGTACAAACTCCTCAAGATCACGCAGCTGCGTGCCGAAGTTTCCACGGAGGCCGTCATCAATGAGCAGCGCTACTTCAACCGGCCTGCCCCCAGGATGCATCAGCGGCTGCAGATTTGTAACGTCTGTGGTCTTCCCGTTGAACTCCACCTTCACGTCGGACGCCTGCAGGGCAGGTGGCACGGCATCATGCTTGGCCTCGGCGCGAACCACGACACGCAGAGTCGAAGGACCCTCATCCTGGGCCGAGGCGTGTACCGCAGCTACCTGAAAAGCGGCAGTAGACACAACAAGTGCAGCAACCATACGATTCGACAAGAACTACCTCCCGGCCTGTAACACAAAGCCTTAGGATAGGACGCTTCCCACAGCCGGAAGCACCATGCTGCTATACGACATTTGGCTGGACGACATGAATCGCCGCCTCACCCGCGCGGCAACCATCAAGCCGCCTGGCGGGTGAGGAGGCCAGTTCCCTACTCCTGCGGAAAGCGAACCTTCAACCCGGCACGCACGGTGAACGGCAGACCCGGGTATCCGAACGCTCCCATGTGCTGGTTGTTGAGCAGGTTTTCTGCCTGCGAAAACACTGCAATGGATGGCCGTAGCTGATACGTCACATTGGCATCCAGCTTGGTGTAGCCGTAGGCCAGGTTGCGGTTCGGCAACAAGAGTGAATTGTCGAACGCAGCATTGGAGTAGGTGCCGATGAATGTCGAGTCGTCCGACTTTGACACCATCGCCCCCTTCAGCGCTGCATTCCACTTACCACCCGCATACTGCACGACGAAATAACCCGTCTGCGGCGCGCGTCGAAAGGGCCGCTGGCCGACCAGCGGCGAACTGACCCCGATGGCAACGCCCGCGTACTTGGGGTTCACGGTCGCTTTGCCACCCAGCGCATTCAGTGCGTCGGTCGAAAACGACCGCAACACGGTTGCATCCAGAAAGGTGTAGCCCGCGTGCACAAACAACCTGGGCCGCACCTGGTACTGCAGTTCTGCCTCAATGCCCTGCGCCCGCGTGGTGAGTGAGTTCAGGTAAAAGCCGTACAGATTATTCGGCAGCGTCTGGTTGAAGTACTGGTTGTATTGCGGCGTCGGCACATACTCAATGCCATTTCCAAAGACATTATGAAAGTAATTGAAATGCAGGATGGCGCGATCGCTGTAAATGTTCTGATCGACTCCACCTTCATACGTCCGGCTGCGCTGCGCACCAATTGGGCTGACACCAAACTTCGTGACGTCTGCCGTGTCTTTCATAGCCAACAACGAGTTATAGAGCGACGATAGCTGCGCCGTTAGATTCGGCTCCTGCACACCCTTCGCAAACTGGAACCGTACGCGAGTGCCATGCAGCCAGCGCGCGCCGGGACGCACCGCGTAGTAGCTAAGCCCAAGCTGCGGCTGCCCCTGCGTGCCATACAACGAATTGCGCTGCACCGCACCACCCAGGGAATAAAAGATGCGATTGCGAATCTGGCCCGCCACCAGCAAGGTGTAATCAAAGTTGCTGCGGCCGACACTCTGATTCGTTGCATAGAGCGGGTACTTATAAGATCCGCGTTCATCCTGAAAGCGAAAGCCGCCAACTATCGCAAGGTGATCGTTCATGCGGTAATCCGTCCGATAATCCAGACCATCCCGGTTTGAAACAAGTTCATACCGTGTCGGAAATGGATCGAAGCCAACCGTGGAACTACCCGTTGCGCTGGTACCGTTGGCGCCACGAATCGTGACAACCTTGCCGTAGTAGTCACCAAAGCCATCTGGCGTCCCTACACTGGCAAACTGCTGAGACTGCTCACGCTTGCGCGCACCGATATAGCGAAAGGTGTTGTGCCATCCGCTGAGGCGCGTATCTTCCACCACGCCTGACAGGTACGTGTCCTGGTCGCCCTGCTTGCCAATCTGTGTCAGGCCCTGGAAATCATACGGTCCCGGCAGGCCTTCCGCGGAGGCGCCATGCCGCACAGTTCCGCGCAGGCTGGTGCTGCCAGAAAGACTATAACCAAGGTTGGCTGCGGCAGTCGACGCGTGGTAACGATCGTTGGCCAGCGCGTTTGAACTATCAAAGCGTGAGAAGGCAGTGAAGTAATCCACCTTGCTATACGTGCCCGACACCGTGGCTTCATTCCGCCAGGTATGTAAGGTACCCGCATCGCCGGAGTAAGTCAGGATCGGTCGAATCGAAGTGCCGCGCGGCGTCTCAAAGCGCACCGCGCCCGCACGCGCATCAGTGCCGTACAGCAGGCTGTCCGGTCCACGATGCGTCTCCAGCGAGCGCACAGCGGTAGAAGACACCGTGCCAAAGTCGAAGCTGCCACCTACATCGTTTGCGGGCACTTCATCAATCAGCACCTTGTTTGCGTCGGAATTACCACCACGTATAAACAGTGACGTCGCCGCGCCGTACTGGCCAGTCGCAACCAGAGAAACACCAGGCTGCAGGCGCAACTCCGACACCACACCCACGCGGGTTGTGAGTGCCTGAGTGGGCACGGTGCTTACGCTTGTGCTGGTCTGTTCCACCGGCGTGGGTACTCCCGTGGCGGTGACGGTGATCTGTTCACGGACCGGTGAAATCGTCAGCAACAGGTCTTTTGCGACAACATCAAATTGCCTGCCGTAGAAGGGCTCGCTTACCTGTACGGCAAACGATGTTGCATTCGCCAGCAAAAGGAATCGACCGCTCTCAGTGGAGCGGAGGTCATAGCTGCCGTCAGGGTTGGTGATGGTGGATGCAATCACCTCGGTGCCGCGAACCAGCTGCACCTTTGAAAAAGGGATGCCGCGGCCCAGCGTGTCACGAACGTTGCCGTGAACCACAACGGCGTGCGCTGCGATGGATGATGTTGCGATCATGGTCAAGGCGGCCTGTACACGCGTACGTGCTGCCGCGCCTCGCTTGGTGGCGATGCGGTTCATTCGTTTCTCCTACGCTCCCCCTCGGAGCGTGGCTGGGTGCCGACATCGGAATCGGTCTCCTGACTTACGTGCTTCCATGCATCCCTGGAGTGCATGGTCACCTTCCCGCTTGCGCAGTGATGACCACCAAAGCGATGCAGCTTCTCCCCTTTACAAGGGAGAACACGCTTACAGTTGCGGGGCAGTGGCGGATTTGCACCGCGCTTCCCAAAGCATTCCGTTGCGGTTTGGCGTGGTTCGGTACAGCGCGCAACGTACGGGTGCAACGCAACTGCAAAGGTGGGGCAAGTTCCCAGTCTACCTAACTGCGCATCGTCCCGGTCGAACCGGAGGACCTCAGAGCATCTCGCCTGACGCATCGGCAGGACGACTCCGTGCAAGAAAGACACACGTTTTTAGGTGACCGTAAGAAGCGATACAGTCTTCCACAGCTTCTTACGGTCGGGATGATCCCTTTGGACGGGGGCGTCAGGCTGCGACGAACATCTCCGCTGTCACTCCAGCGATGATCTCTGCGGCACGCTGACACGCCGACGCATCCACGTCATGGTGGGTCACAAGCCGCACACTGTGCGAGCCAATCGCACTGGCCAGAACGCCCTTTTCTTTCATGCCTGCTACCAGCGCGGCAGCGTCCATCTCCGTCGTGAAGATGACGATATTTGTCTCAACGTCCGTAGCATTGACTTCAAGGCCGTCTACTCTGCCAAGTGCTTCTGCCAACAGCTTTGCATTCGTATGATCCTCGTGCAGTCGCTGCGGCATCTGCTTCAGTGCAATGAGTCCCGCAGCCGCAAGAATGCCTGCCTGCCGCATGCCTCCGCCCAGCGCCTTGCGCAACGGCCGTGCCCGCTTAATCGCTTCTGCCGACCCAACCAGCATCGATCCAACCGGTGCGCCAAGCCCCTTCGACAGGCAGAAGTTCACCGTGTCAAAGCCACGCGTCAGGGTTGCAACATCTGTCCCAAGCGATGCCGCCGCGTTGAACACGCGCGCGCCATCCAGGTGGATACGTAGCCCACGATCATGCGCGCCGGCGGCAAGTTCGTCCATCACTGCCACCGGCGTCACCGTACCGCCGGCCATGTTGTGCGTGTTCTCGATCCAGATGAGGGCGGTTTGCGCCTTGTAGTAAAGGCCGCTCGTTGAAAGTGCCGGCACGATGTCATGCCAGCGCAGCACGCCTCGCTGCCCCGCGACGGTACGCAACTGGCAGCCAGAGAATACAGCCGCCATGCCCATTTCCCAATCCAGCACATGCGCGCGAGATTCGCAGACAACTTCCTGCCCCTGCTGGGTGTGCAGGCGCAGTGCAATCTGGTTGCCCATGGAGCCGGTCGGCACAAAGATGGCGGCTTCCTTGCCAAAGGTCTCAGCAGCCAATTGCTCCAGCCGATTGATGGTTGGGTCTTCGCCGTAGACGTCATCCCCCACGTCGGCAGAGGCCATGGCAGCCCGCATCTCCGCAGTTGGTTTGGTAACGGTGTCGCTGCGTAGATCGATCATGCGTTCGTCGCTCATCTTGCTCCTGAAAAGGTTGATTTAGATCGTGACTGGTTCGTTCGCAAGTAACTCGCCGAAGACACTGGATGAAAGGAGGCGGCCGCGCTGTGTGAGCGAAACGCGGTCATCCTCTAGCCGCAAAAGACCTTCACGGGATAAAACGCCCACCGTACTTAGTAGTTGCTCAAGCCAGGTGGAGGGGTAGTCCCTGTATAAATCAGGAAGTAACAATCCCTGACTAAGACGCAGACCGAGAAAGATCGTCTCTTCCCACGAGGCCAGCGGATCGATCCTCTCAACTTCACGGTTGTCAGAGTTGCGGATGTACGGCTCCAGTTCGTCGCCGTTAGCAAAGCGCGCTGCGGTGCCTGACCTGTCAAAGAGCATGGAATGCGCATCGAGTCCGAAGCCCACATACGGCGCGCGCGTCCAGTACTTCCGGTTGTGCCGCGATTCATGGTCTTCGCGTGCGAAGTTTGAGATCTCGTACTGACATATCCCTGCGTTCTTCAGCGTCTCGCAGGCTTGCGTATATAAGTCTGCTACCTGTGCCTCGCCAGGCGTTGCAGCCGCGCCATAGCGCACACCGGGACCAATCAGTTCGCGGCCCAGGCGGGAATCTTCATCGACCTCAAGCATGTACACCGACACGTGATCGACGCCGCTGTCGATCGCCTGCTGGAGCGACTCTGCCCAGCTTTCGGCGGTCTGATGGGGCAGTCCCGCGATAAGGTCGACGTTCAAATTCTGGATGCCTGCCGACCGTAGGCGATCAAGTTCTGCCCGGCAGCTCGCACCCGTATGGCTGCGACCCACGGCTCTCGATTCCGAGTCGATGAAGCTCTGGACGCCGAGTGACATGCGATTGACGCCCCCCTTAAGTAGCGTCGCCAGCACACCATCGGGGATCTGGCCGGGCGCGGCTTCCACGGTGATTTCTGCATCGCTGGAGACGTGGAAATGAGCGTTCAGGGCACTAAATAGACGCGAAAGGTGCTCCGGCTGAAGGAGTGTCGGTGTCCCGCCACCCAGGAAGATGGAGTCCACGAGATCAGGCAGAAGGAGGCTGTTTTCCTCAGCAAATCGACTGTTCGAGGCGATTTCGCCACACAGCCGGTCTACGTAACTCCCCATCCGCTCCTTGGGAAAGCTGTCGGACGCAAAGTTGCAGAACGTGCACTTTCCTGTGCAGAACGGCACCGAAATGTACAGTCCCAGAGCATTCATGGCTTCTCTATTTTCCCACGCGCTTCAAGGCGAAAGCTGCACCCGGCGGCTGCACTTGGACATCTACAATCAGGTAGCAACGATGGCGAAAACTACTTCCAAAACCAAGGCCGAAAAGCCGCCCGCAAAAAGCGGCGGCGATGACGACGTTTTAGGCAAAGCGTACGACAGCCGCCTGATGGGCCGGCTGATGACCTACCTGCGGCCTTACACAGGCCACGTCATCCTGAGCCTGTTTGCCGTCATCACCAAGGCTGCAGCCGATGTGGTTGGGCCCTATCTGGTCAAGGTTGCGGTCGATCGTTACATGACGAACACGCCGTCACCGAGCACCTGGTGGCTGGCAAAGCACCTCAGTACCGACGCCATGACAGGCATTGCCCAGTGCGCCGGGCTGTACCTGTTTGCGCTGCTGCTGAGTTATGGCCTCGAGTTTGTGCAGACCTACATGATGCAGTGGACCGGCCAGCGCATCATGTTCGACATGCGCTCGCAGATCTTCCGCCACCTGCAACGGATGCACGTTGGCTTCTACGACCGTAACCCCGTCGGTCGCCTCGTGACCCGTGTCACCAGCGACATTGACGCGCTGAACGAGATGTTCACGTCGGGCGTGCTGGCCATCTTTGAAGATGTGTTCGTGCTCGCGTTCATTGTGATCATCATGCTGCGGATGAGTTGGCCGCTTGCGCTGCTGACGCTGTCCGTCATGCCGCTGATTATGTATGCCACGCGGCTCTTCCGCATCTCCGTACGCAACAGTTACCGGCGTATCCGGACAGCCATCGCGAAGATCAACGCGTACACGCAGGAACACGTCAGCGGCATGAGCATTGTGCAGTTATTCAACCGCGAAGACCGCGCCTATCGTGCCTTTGAGACGATCAACGGGGAACACCGCGATGCCTACGTGGACCAGGTGCAGGCGTACTCCCTGTACTACCCGGCGGTCGAGTTTCTGAGCGCGGTCGCCATTGCGCTGGTCGTCTGGAAGGGCGGCCTTGGCGTGCTGCACGGCAGTACCTTTTTTGGTAGCACGGTAACCGTGGGCGTGCTGGTCGCGTTCATGCAGTACGCGCAACGCTTCTTCCGGCCCATTCAGGATCTGAGCGAAAAGTACAACATTCTGCAGGCCGCCATGGCTGCCAGCGAACGTGTCTTCAAGCTCATCGATACCGAGCCGGAAATCGTCTCCCCTGCCGTCGTTACCACCCCTGTTTCAGATGGCACAGCACCGTCGGTCGAGTTCCGTGACGTCTGGTTCACCTACCAGTCATTGGACGACGTGCAGCAGGCATGGGTCGCCAATGCGACCGAGGCAGAACTTGCCGCATCGACCGAGATTGAGTGGATTCTGCGCGGCGTCTCCTTCGCCGTTGCACGTGGTGAGACTGCGGCCATCGTGGGCCACACCGGCGCTGGGAAAACCACCATCACAGCACTCATGATGCGCTTCTACGACGTGCAGCGCGGATCGGTTCTGATCGATGGCGTGGACGTTCGCGAGCAGTCTCTGGAGGCCCTGCGCAAGCACTTTGGCGTCGTGCTGCAGGATGCCTTTCTGTTCACCGGGACGGTCAGCAGCAACATTCGCCTGGGTAGCGAATGGATCACCGATGCCGAGGTGGAACGTGCCGCCGATGAGGTCAACATTGGCGACTTCATTCGCACTCTGCCCGGGGGGTTTGCTGCTCCTATGCAGGAACGTGGTGCGACGCTTTCCACCGGGCAAAAACAGCTCATCAGCTTTGCCCGTGCGCTTGCCCACCGTCCGGAAATCCTCATCCTCGATGAGGCGACTTCGTCCGTCGATACCGATACGGAACTACGCGTTCGGTCTGCCCTGGAGCGCATGATCGTTGGCCGCACCTCTGTGGTCATTGCGCACCGGCTCTCGACGATTCAACGCGCGGACACGATCCTGGTCATGCACAAGGGTAAGCTGCGCGAGAGCGGTACGCACAATGCATTGCTGAACGCACGCGGCCTGTACTGGCGCCTGTACCGCCTGCAGTACAAGGATCAGGAAGATACCGCGTTACCCATTCCAGCGGAGCCGCTGCGGCTGCAACCGGGCGACTAATCCAGCGCGGCCCGTAATGCAGCGCGTGCCAGCAGGCGTGTCGAATCCAACGTTGGCAAGACTGAATTCAGGTCGCTGAGGACCAGCGGCAGTTCCGTGCAGCCGAGCACAACGGCGTCGCAACCACGGTGGGCCAGACGCTGAATGACATGGCGAAGCTGGGCGACCGAACCTGGCAGAAAGACGCCGTTAACCAGCTCTTCAAAGATGATTCGGTCCGTCTCTTCAATGTCTTCATCACCCGGCCTGACACATTCAATGCCAGCGGCCCGAAACTTGTCAGGGTACACGTCACTGCGTACCAGCCACTGCGTACCGATGACGCCAACTCGCCGAAAGCCGCATGCGCGCGCTTGCTCGGTCACGATCCTGGCAATGTCGAGCCAGGGAACGAAAGAAGCCACGGCGACCAGCGGAAAGGCCTGATGAACCGCATTGTCTGGGCAGATCAGTAGTTGAGCGCCGATGCTTTCCAGCTTGGCCGCGGATGACAGCATCAGCTGCGCCACGCCCTCCATGTCGCCACGTTCCAGGCAGGTGACATATTTCGCGAAGGAATACGTGTGCATGGAAACTTCAGGATGTGCGTTTCGGCCGAGCAGATTTGATGCTTCGCTACAAATGGTTCGGTAACAGAGAGCGGCACCCTCTGCAGTGCAGGCCACAATTCCAATGTGTTTCGCCATATACCTCTAAACTTAACGCAGCATGTCACCACTTATTTTTCTATCATCTGGCGAAGCTTCTGGCGATTACTACGGCGCAGAGCTAATCGCCCTGCTGAAACGCGCCATACCTGCAGCCAGCTTCACGGGCCTGGGCGGAACACTGATGGAACAACAGGGTCAGCAGCGTGTCATTCGCGCGGAGGACGTGGCTGTCATGGGTGTTACTGAGATACTCAAACATATACCGCGCATTCTGCTCAGCTATCGACAATTAGTAAGTTCGATACATGCGAAACGGCCTGATGTAGCCGTCCTGATTGACTTTCCAGACGTGAATTTCCGCTTGGCAAAACACCTCAGACGGATGGGTGTGCCCGTGATCTGGTTTGTGTCACCGCAGCTATGGGCGTGGAAGCGACGGCGGCTGCGGTGGGTACAGCAGCGTGTCTCGAAGATGCTCTGCATCTTTCCCTTCGAGCAGGCTTTCTATGCGGCGCGCGGCGTGGAAGCGGAGTTTGTCGGGCATCCACTGGCGGAACAGCCGCTGCCTTCGATGACGCGTGAAGCTTATGCAGCGCAGTGGACACTGAATCCCACAAGGCCGTGGATTGCCTTGCTGCCCGGCAGCCGTGGCGGTGAGATTGCAGCAAACTTACCGGAGATGCTGCGAGCCGCAGCGCTGCTTGGCCCTACCTATGAGTATCTTCTGCCAATGGCTCCTACCCTTGGCAAACACGCTCGGCAGACGCTCGACACCCTGGGCGCAACCCATACATCGGTCAGGCTGGTGCGCGATGCCCGCGCTGCACTGCAGCACAGTCGCGCTGCGATTGTGGCCAGCGGCACTGCGACGGTCCAGGCTGCGGTGCTCGGAAATCCCTTCGTGGTGGTCTACAAGGTGTCGAAACTGACCTTCGCAGCAGCAAAGCGGCTGGTTTGCTATCCCGCAGAGATCCTGTCGCAGGAAGACGAGCATGGCAACCTGCCGATCGCCATGGTGAACCTGGTGGCAGGATGCCGCGTCGTGCCAGAGTTTCTGCAGAAGCAGTTCACGGCGGCAAACATCGTGGCTGCGCTGAAGCCGTTGCTTGAAGAGGGTCCGGAACGACAGGCTCAGATCGAAGCCTTGTCAGGGGTACGAAAGAAGCTGCAGTCCCCCACTGGCCAGCCCGGCATCGAACGCCTGCGGGATGCGGTTTTGATCGCGCTCAACGGCGGTACCAGCCTCGTATCCGCGCCGGACGCGTCTGCGTCTAACGATCAAGTGGCCCGCGCTTAGACGGGCACTTTACCCTGTTCTGAATGAAGGACTCTGCCAGCTATGTTTGCCAGTATGCGCACCCGGACCTTTGCCAGCGCCGTTTTCACGGCGGTCAGTCTCTCAGCATCCGCACAGACCGGCGGCACACGCCCCACCCTGAACGTGACGGGCTACACAATCGACGCGCAGCTTGACCCAGTGGCGCAGCGTCTGACTGCCACCGCCGCCGTGACCTTCACGGCCGTGCAGGACCTGACCTCGGCTACCTTCGAGTTAAACAACGGCCTGCGCATCACCAAGATCACGGGGCCTGCGGGCAAGCCGCTGGACAGCGACCGCGATGCGCGACGCAGTACCGTAACCGTGGCCCTGCCCACCACCATGCCTGCCGGAACCAGCGCGACATTCACCTTTGCCTACAACGGCATTTTGAAGGAAGCCGACACCAGCCCGGTGGAGGGCATCAAGACAGCAGCATTGGCGGACCCGGTGTCGATGCTGCTTTACCCCGGTCGCTGGTTTCCCATGGTGGGCCTGTACACCAACCGTTTCACCATGAACCTGCATGCGACCATTCCCGGTGACGAGACCGCGGTCAGCAGTGGTTTCACCGGGGAAAAATCCGTCGCGGGCAACAGGACCGAGTTTGATTTCGCATGGACCAAACCGGGCTTTCCCGGCACGCTGATCGCCGGCAAGTTCGTCCCAGCCATCAAGCCCACGGGCAGCGGGCAGATCGCTCTTTACGTCACGGACAAGCACAAGGCCGGCGCGGCAGAGTACGGCGCCGTCGCGGCGCAGCAGCAGGAATTCTTCACCACGACTTTCGGACAGGCAGAAAGCAGCAAATTGCAAATCGTCGAACTGCCAGACGATGCCGTTGCCGCATCCTGGGGACCCGAAGTCATCGCCATCGCAGGGAATCGCATCGGCGACAAGAACAGCAGCCGGTTGCTTTCAAACACCATCGCACGGCAGTGGTGGGGCAGCGAAGTTTCCCCGGCCACGCTGAACGATGCGTGGATCACCAACGGCATGGCGCGCTATGCCGAGCTGATGAACCTGGAAGAGAGCGCCGGGAAGAACGCCTTTAACAATGCCATTCCCGACATTCAGGCTGGCGCCCTTGCCTATGACACCGTGCCGCTGACCACGCTGGCGCGGACCGACCCGTTCTCGCCGCAGTTCCAGTCCATGACGCTCGAAAAGGGTGCAATGGTCTTCCACATGCTGCGCTACCAGATGGGTGAGGAAAAGTTTACGGCCTTTCTACGCGGCCTGCTGTCGCAGTACACCGACAAACCCGTGAACAGCGCGCAACTGGAAGACGTTGCAAAGGCGCAGGCAGGCACGGCGCTGAACCTGACCCCCTTCTTTGCGCAGTGGCTTGACGGTACCGGGGCGCCCTCTTTTCAGGACAAGTTCACCGTATATCGGCTGGGCAGCAACAAGGGCTTCCGCACCGTCGGGTCCGTTTCGCAGGACCTTGACCTGTTCCGCATGCCGGTCGACCTGAAGGTCGAAACGGATGGCAAGACAGAGATTCGCAAGATCGACGTGACCGGGACAGACTCCGCTTACACCATTGAAACGTTCGGCCGCCCCCGGCGCATCGCCATCGATCCGGATAACTGGGTACTGAAGAGCACACCGGATCTGGCCGTCCGCGTGGCTGTTCTGAAGGGTCAGCAACTGGTCGCACAGGGAGACCTGATCGGCGCACTGGCGGAGTACCAGAAGGCGCTGGACAGCAATAAAAACTCGGCTTTAGCGAATTATCGCGTGGCGGAGATCTTTTTTACGCAGCGGAACTACCAGTCGTCCGCGAATAGCTATCGGGACTCACTGCGGGGGGATGGGGACCCACGCTGGACGCAGGTCTGGAGCCACATCGGCCTGGGAAAGATCTTCGATCTGACCGGTCAGCGCGACCGCGCAGTGCAGGAGTATCGGCTTGCGGTGCAGACGAACGACAACACGCAGGGAGCAGTCAATGAGGCGCGTCTTCTGCTGCAGAAGCCCTTCGAGCGGCAGCGGTCGACCGACTAAAGCGTCTGACCTGCCGGCACGTGCTCTTCGCTGTTCGAGACCTGCCAACCACAGGATTCGAAGAAGCGGCTGACCCGTTCCGTAGTTTCGGCAGATGTCTGCGCGCCACGCACCAGGTGAATTTCACCTGACATTTCAGCGCCGATGCAGCGGTCGATGCGATAGGTGCAGTTCGCCAAGTCTGTGACGCTGAGCGCGTGCGTGTTGATGCACATGATGGTCCTCGGGGGCGCCATGCGGTCCACCATGCAGACGATCTCGAGCTTTGACTCAAGTTCGTCGGGGACAAAATCAATGACCAGGTCCGCCTCGCGGACGGCATCTTCGACCGTCATCATGATCTCGAGCGTACCCGGCATGCCTTCAATCTGAATCTCTTCCAGGGCTTCGCGCAGCCGCGATGGCAGAACGTCTTCCAGAAGGACACGGTGCCCTGCTTTCACGGCCAGCGCAGCAAGCGAACGGCCCGCCTTTCCTGCGCCAATCAACGCGAGGGTAAGCGGGCCATTTGCCTCTTCGGAAGGTGCCGACTGCTGGGTCAAGAAAGTTACTCGGCCTTCAAAGCTTCGACCACCGAAGCGTAGCTGGGCTCAGATTTGCTGACGTGATCCGCGACGCGTGCGCGCTCTTCTGCGGTGAGCGACGGCATCGTGATAAGGATGCGGCGCAGCGTGGTGGAAATGTCGTCAACGTAGTTCATGGTGCGAATGGCTTCACCGGAAAGCGGCATGTGGAGGTAGCTCCTTCTTGGGTAGTGTAGTGCATTGGTCGTGTGAAACGTCTGCGGTCAGGCTTGGTAGCCGGTGCCCTGATTCTCGCCGTGTTGGTCTGACAGCGCTTCGGGCGGCGCGAGCGGTGTCTCCTGCAAAGCCTCTTCCGGCACGTAGGCGTCGCGGTCGCACTCTTCGGTAATGTGGCACAGCTGCGAGGCCAGGTCCGGGTGCAGCGAGCCCGTCTGGTAGCGCCAGGTCCAGTTGTTTTCCGGCGCACCCGGCGTGTTCATTCGGCCCTCATCGCCCAGGTGCAACAGGTCCTGCAGCGGAATAATGCAGATGGCAGCTACCGAGCGTTCGGCACAGCGAATCATCGCCCAAACGACGTCGTTCGGATGGTTCAGCGGACCCAGGTAGGTGAGTAGATTTTTGCGATCTTCGTTCCCGGCCGCGCGCCACCATCCCAGCGTGGTGTCGTTGTCATGCGTGCCGGTGTAGCAGACGGTGTTGCGATCGTATTTATGCGGCAGGTGCAGGTGCGCGCCACGGCCTGCGAAGCCAAACTGCAGAACGCGCATGCCCGGCATGTTGAAATCGCAGCGCAGCTTGTCCACCTGGTCGGTGATAACGCCCAGGTCTTCCGCAATGAGTGGCAGCGCGCCACCCAGGGCTGCCTTCAGGCGGTCAAATAGCGCAAAGCCGGGAGCCTCGACCCACTCACCGTGCATGGCAGTTTCTTCTTCTGCCGGGATGCGCCAGTAGGCCTGAAAGCCCCGAAAGTGGTCGAGCCGCAGCAGGTCATACAGCTCAAGCTGGCGTTTAACGCGCGCCACCCACCAGTCGAAGCCGTGCTGCTCCAGATAGCGCCAGCGGTACAGCGGATTGCCCCAGCGCTGCCCGGTCGCGGAAAAGTAATCAGGCGGCACACCCGAAACTGCGGTTGGCTTGTTGTGCTCGTCGAGTTCGAATACTTCCTTGTTGGCCCACACGTCCGCCGAATCAAAGGACACAAAAATGGCCATGTCGCCCATGATCCGGATGTCCTTCCGGGTGCAGTAGGCGCGCAGTGCATCCCACTGTTCCGTGAAGAAGTACTGAATGGCATACTCGACCTGCAAATCGTGGGCATGCTCACGGTCGAAGGTTTCGAGCGCAGCCTCATCGTGCGCGGAAAGCTCGGTTGGCCAGTCATTCCAGTGGCTAAAGCCGTTCAGGCGACGCAGTACGGTGAAGCGGGCGTAGTCCACCAGCCATGCGGCGTTGGCTTTGCGGAAGGCCTCAAACCTGGCGCAGGTCGTCGGGTTCACGCCTGCCAGAAAGCGGTTGGCGGCGCGCTCGATCAGCGGTACTTTCTCGGCGGTGGCGCGGGCGTAGTCGGCCTGACCGTTGTGACCGGCAAGCCCATCGATTTCACCGGCGTACAACCAGCCATCCTGCTGCAGGCGCTCCAGCGAGATCATCAGCGGATTGCCCGCGTAGGCTGACAGCGCAGAGTAGGGCGAGTTGCCGTAACCCGTAGGATTCAGCGGCAGTACCTGCCAGAGGCGCTGCTTGGCACTCGCGAGAAAGTCCGCAAACTCGTAAGCCGCGGGGCCAAGGTCACCTAAGCCGCCGTAGGACGGCAGCGAAGTGATGTGCAGCAAAATGCCCGAGAGTCGTTCAGAGATCATGGTTTCTTGTGATGCAGGCTGCGTGGATAAGTTACGTGGATGGGCTGCTGTTGATGGCGCGCGCTTTTCAATGGTCAGCATCGCCAGGATCGGTGGACTTGAAGCCGGGAAGGTGCGCCGAATATCAGCGCACCCTCTTAGTTGCTCTAAAGACCAAGCGGCGACGGCCTGCGGGTAGCCGGGGCCTTCTGCTGCGCCACGCGGATCGCTCCGCGCTTGGTGTAGTTGTCGATCAGGGTCTGCATGTAAATGCCAAACATCTCGGCACGCTGCTGCTCGACCAGCTGCGCACGCTGAGTTGAGAAGGTGGCGGCCGCTTCCTGCGCAGAGGGCTGTTCCACATCGATGACCTGCAGAACGGCGCCACTCTGACCCGAGTTCAACGGACCGCTGATGCCACCCTTCGGCAGGTCAAATGCTGCCGAAGCCGGGCCGTTCATCTCGCCTACGTCGGGCACGGTGCCCTTGTGATCTACCAGGTCTGAAGTCTTTACAGGCACGTTCAGTTCGGCTGCGGCCTTGTGCAGGTCGTTTAACTGGTGGGCACGGTCAGCGAGCTTGGCAAGCTTGGCCTGCAGCATCTGGGGAATCTGCTCGGCGCGGTAGTCGTCCAGCACGTGGTCTTTCCACTCGGCAAAGGCCGGTGCATGTGCAGGCTGGATGTCGACTGTTTGGTAGACCACCATAGTCCCCTGGCCTGCGGGTGCCAAGCGCGGCGCGTCACCCTTTTTGCCGGTAAACGCAGCTTGCATGAACTGTGCACTGTCTGGCAGACCGGCAATGGTGCCGTCACTACCGATGGCATCCGTGGTGATCGCCTTCAGACCGTGTTCGGCAGCAGCCTTCTCGAGGCCAGACTTGGCAGCATCCGAGGCGACCTGCGAGGCAAACGCCTGCAGCGCCTTTGCGCCCGTACCCTGCTCGAGGATGGGACGGATCTCGGCGGCAACCTCAGTCAGGGGCTTGTCATGTGCCTCGTCCTTCGCCTCTGCCTGGATGATGTGGTAACCGAACTGCGTCTTGACCAGGTCGGAAGTCTGACCGGGCTGCAACGCCATGGCTGCGTTCTGGAAGGCAGGCACCATGGTGCCGTCAGCCTTGACATAGCCAAGCTCGCCGCCCGAGTCCTTCGATCCAGGATCGTTCGAGTTCGCCTTTGCCAGCGCCGCGAAGTCACCACCCGCACGAATTTTTGTCAGCAGATCCTGCGCCCTGGCCTTGGCTGCCGCGTCTGTCTTTGCGTCCGCTCCCGCAGGCACAGTGATCAGGATGTGACGAACCTTGACCTGCTTGTCGACATGGTAGTCGGCTTTGTGCGCGTTGTAGTAGGCCTGCAGGTCGGCATCAGACACCTGAGGTTTGCCACCGGGCAGATTCGCCAGGGTGACCGGCACATAGGTGACCTTACGCTTCTCTGGCACGGCGTTGGCGTAGCGCGCCTTGTTGCGGTTGAAGTAATTTTCCAGGTCGCTGTCGATCGGCGTGATCGTCTTCCCCATGTCGGCGGCGTTGATCACGGCGTAATCAAACTTGACCTTGGAGCCTGCCTTGCGGACCAGGTCCTTTACCGCCGTGTCGGAGACGCTGGCACCCGCGGTGACGAACTGGACGAGTCGGCGCGAGGTAATTTCAGCGCGCACCTTCTGCTCAAACTCTGCAACGGTGGCGATCCCAAGCTGATTCTGTACAAAGGCGCGGTACTTCTCGTCGCCAATATAGTCGCCGTTTGGAAAGAAGATCTGGCCCAGCTGGCCGGTCTGCAGCTCCTTGCGAAGATCGCTTTCGCTGGCAGTGAGGCCCAGGCGGTCGGCCTCGCGATCTTCCACCGCGGATGCGACCAGCACCTGCTGCGCCTGCGCCTCGAACCGAGGCATTAGAAAGGGCAGGTACTGCGCGGGCAGGTTCTGCCGCTGCGCCAGAGACTGCGCGTACTGCTGCACTTCCGTGCTCTTGATCTGGGTGGTGTCGCCGAAGATGCGGCCAAGAACGCCCGGTGTGCGCACGGTGGCGTACACGCCCTGGGGCGTATCCGTGTCGCTGTAAAGGCCGGGTACCAGGTAGACCACCATGGACACAATGGCGACGCCGATGATGATGGCAAACACCGCTTTGGTGAAGCGGTTATCCTTCTGCAGAAAACGAATCATGTTGGCGCTGGAGACCCTTCAGGGAAGCTGTTCAGGCGTGCCGCGAGACGGCAGACTTGGCGCGACGCCTCGTAGCTGCCGAGGTTGATCGCTCCCCGAAGTATATAGGACCGACGTGCGCACAAACGCAGAACAGCCGCGGCGCAACGCCGCGGCTGAATGACTCTGCTGGTACTTAGTAGCCGTTGCCACCACGGTAGTACCCGTTGCGGTTGTACGGGTCGTTGTAGGGGCCCGGGCCACCCCGGCCCGCCGGCCCGGCATAGCCGCCCAGGCGCTGCATCTCTGCTTCCGAAACGGTTGTGACAGGTAGTGGCGTGACCAGGCGGAAGCGCAACAAAGCCTCTGGCGGCAGTGTTGCCTGGCCGCCGTTCGACGCGGCTGCGGTGCCCAACCCGGCTGCACCGCCAACACCCGCACCGATGGCTGCACCCGTGCCACCGCCAAGTGCGGCTCCGAACAACGCGCCGATCCCTGCGCCGACAATGGTAGAACCGACCGACCGAGACGCTTTGTCATGACCGGTGACGGTAAAGATGTCCGTCTGCAGCGGGATGCGTTGGCCGCCCATTAACAACGTGTTCAGTTGCAGGGTAAGTGTGCCGCGACCCTTCAGGGCGCCCGCACCTTTCGCGTCGATCACCGTACCCTCAACCGTCGCGCCCCGTGGGATTGCAATCTGCCCGCCCGCAAGAATGTCGTTGGCTACCAAGGCCGAGAACGTCGAGCCGGGCGCTGCATCACCACTGGAGATCCAGTGATTGATGCTGACACCCAGAACGGCACCGTCCGGCACCACGACACGCACACCACCGGGTTGCCCCTGCTGCGCGTAGTAGCCCGGCCCACCCTGACCCTGCTGCTCTGCCAACTGCCGTTCGTAATCGCGCCGGTACAAGCGACGAGGAGGAGGCGGATAATTCCCGTTCGCCTGAGGATCGCCTTGGCCATATGGAGCCTGGCCGTAAGGCTGCTGACCGGAAGGCTGCTGCTGTCCATACTGCGGCTGGCCGTAAGGCTGCTGTTGTCCATACTGCGGCTGACCAGCCTGCGGCAGCCCGTAGCCCTGTTGCGGCTGGCCGTAGCCCTGCGGATCGCCGTACTGGCTCTGTTGCGCCGGGTAATTCTGTGGCTGATTTGCCGGTCCTTGCTGCGGATACCCATTGGGCGCCTGATTTCCGTTTGCAGGATCGCTAGTTCCGGCCCCGGCGCGGCCCTGGTAGGCAGGCATCGCAGCTCCGTTTGCAGGGTAGCTGTTTCCCATGGCCGGGTCTGCCATGCCCGTCGCTGGCTGCGGTGCGCCCACCACCAACTGGTCGACTACCTTTTTGACACCCGGGGTGCGCGAGGCGAGCTGCTCGGCGGCGTCACGTGCGCCCTCGTTCGAGACGGAACCAGTCAGCGTTACCGTGCCATACACGGTGGAGGTGTTGATGGGTTCGTTGGACAGTCGCGATTCGCCGGCGAATGCCTTCAGGACATTGGCTTCTACCTGGGCGTCGCTCACAGGCTTGGCCTGCGCGAACACGCTTGGGGAGACAGTGAAAACCGCTGCGAGGGCGAGCGGTAAGAAGACGCGGGAACTGGTTTTAAGCTGCATCATCATGACTCCGTGCACAGTGCGCGGGCGCACCATACTCATGTCGTTGAGACGCAGTTTCCGCCGGGAAGTTGTGGTGGCACTTTAGCGCCTGCCCTGGGCCGAAATCCGAAATAGCACCTGGACAATGCGGATCGCAGCACGGAAAGAGGCTTTAAAGTCCCCCGAGACCTTGGAGACGCCTCCGTAGCGCGCGCGGTAGTGGACGGGCACCTCGGCAATGCGAAGCCCGATCTGGATGGCACGAATCTGCATTTCCAGGTTCCAGCCGTAGGTGCGCTCCTGCATGTGGATGCGGTCCAGCGACGTGCGGCGGATGGCCCGAAACGCACCCATGTCGGTGTAGCGAAAGCCACGGGGATAGAAGACGCGCAGCAGCGTTCCTACGAACTTCGCGGCGAACACCTGAGAGAAGAGCATCGATCCCCGCTCACGCTCATACCTACCAAGGCGCGTGCCGAGAACGAAGTCTCTCTCGTCGCGTGCGATGGGTTCCAGCAGGTCCGGAAGGTGTGCGATCACATCGGCACCGTCGCCATCCATGAACACGATTACGTCAGTCAGCGGAGACGCCGCAGCCACGCCTGCCATGCACGCCGAACCATAGCCCCGCGGTGCCGTGACGACGCGCGCACCCGCAGCTTCGGCGAGGGCACCCGTGCCGTCCGTGCTGCCGTTGTCCACCACGATGCATTCGTCAATCAGGCTCCATGGCATTTCTTTCACCACAAAACCAATGGACTGCGCCTCGTTCAACGCCGGAATGACGATAGAGACACGCATCTATACACCTGACTCGTCCGTGCGTGGAAACAGCCTGTCCAGCGGGAAGATGGGGCGCAGCCAGCGAGCGTACGTCCACTGCAGCACGAACGCCAGCGCGGTGGCACCGTAGACCCACTTCTGCAGGAAGAACAACTTCGCCCCCGGCTCAGACCACTGCGTCGTCAGGCCGTAGAAGATGGCACAAACGTAGACGCCCATCGTCAGGTTCGGCCGCAGCACCAGGAAAGGCACCAGCCAGATGACGTACCAGGGATAGTGCGGCGAGAACAGCAGCATCAGCAGGAAGGCCAGTGTGCCCGCTGGCGCGAGGAAGGCGCCGCCCGGTCGTTCATTGCAGCGCCAGCACCACAGCAGAACAGGTGCAAAGCATGCCGCACAGAAGAGGAAGAACGCCCAGATGGGCACATGCTCAAAGCCGCGCACATGCTGCAGCAGGTCCAGCAGAAAGTAGCGTGACCCATTCGCCATGCCTTCCTCTGCCACGTAGCCGCCGGCAAAGCCGAAAACGCGTTTGCCGACGCCGGCATAGCAGGCATACCCGCCCACAATGACAGCGAGCATGGCGAGCGGCATCCTGCGGTCGCCGCGCCGATACAGCGCGGGCAGCAGCAACAGCGGGTAAAACTTGGTCATCACCGCCGCGCCCAGTGCCAGGCCCGTCAACACGGGCTGGTTGCGCAGACGGTACAGGATGGCCAGCGAAACGAACATGGCCAGCAGCGCATCCACGTGGCCGCTGGAGCCAATCTCCCAGATCAGCAGCGGGCTCCACGCATACAGCAGCACCTGCTCGCGGCGCATGCCGACCAGTGGCAGCGCCTTGAGCAGCGCCCATACAGCAACGGCTTCTGCCGCGTAGAACGCCAGTTTCATCGCAACCAGCGTGAACGACAGGCCCGTGGCGGCGTAAAAAAACATCTGCGCAATGGGCGGATAGATGGTCGGAGCGTAGTCACGCCGGTTGATGTTTGGGAAGATGTCGTCTTCGCGGAACATCTTCAGGTGCACATCACCCGGCACGAAGCGATAGGGGCTAATGCCGTGGTGCTGCATCATGCCATCCCACACGTAGCGGTAAATGTCACTGGAAAGATGCGGATCGGGCGTCAGCAGCACCAACCGGCACAGCACACCAAAGACCAGGATGATGGGCAGCGTCCAGCGGTCAACCGGCTGTCGCGTGACGATAACAGCAGAACCCAGAAACACCGCCAGGGCGCAGATGGTCGTCTCGGAGTAACCGATGATAAAGTCGTCAAATTCAAGTGCAAGGTGGTGCGAAAGTCCCAGCAGTATACAGCCCAGAAACGCCAGCGCCAGGTTCGTGCCGACAGCCGTGGCCGGCCAAAAACCTCTGCCTGCAGGCTTCGTCGTCACCGTCAACGTGTGCTGGCGGCAGCCTGCCACGGAGCGCCTCCGTCGGCTAGGTCCTGCAGAAATCCGCGGGTTGCGCGAGCATCGAAGCCATCCACCGTTGCGAAGGCAGGGCGCGTACCGCCAAGCAGTTCTGCGGCAAGCACGCGGAGCGTTGCGCCGTCGTCCACGTCGTACCAGGTGGGCAACTCAACCAGTTCGAGCCCTGCCTCGGCCGCACGTTCGCGTGTCTCTTTCAGGACAGATCCGGTGCTCCACGTGATCCGCTCGAAGACGGCGGCGTGCGCTGCCTTTAGGCCGATCAGGTAATACCCGCCATCGTCTGAACCGCCCAACACCACGCGATCCCCCGGCTGCAGCAAGGCATCCACGGCAGCCTGCAGAGCAGCTTGCGGCAACGTCGGGCTGTCGGAATCGATTAGGCAAACCGCGCCGAATCCACATGCCAGCAGGTCGGTCGCGGCACAGTGCAGACGCTCGCCAAAGCCGTCGCCACGCTGGGCAATTAGCGAGAAGTTCGCCGGCAGCAGGCCATCAAAGGCGACTTCGTCGCCCACTGGCGTGTAACAAATAATGCCGGTCGCGCTCCCCTGCCGCACCACACCGGCGATGTTTGCAGTGGTATCGCGAAGAAAGCAGATGTTCAGGGCCGCAGATTGTTCCAGCGTGAGTGGCGGCGCCAGGCGCGTCTTCACCTTGCCGGGGCGTGGTGCCTTCGACATGACGGCGAGCGCCACCCTGGTCGAACGCGCTGGGTCGTACTCTTGCGGCTGCAGGATCACGTACATACTATGCAACAGCTAACTCCGCGCAGGGAGTGTCGAGGGGCTTTTCGCAGATGGCGAACTGGTACCGACCCTGGCGCATCACCTCAACCTCAGACCACGGCTGCGAACGCATCAGCGTGTCGAACTCTTCTGCAGTCATCGTCTTCACCTTGTGCGGTTCGACATAGGGCACGCGACCCAGCGACATCACTTTTGCAAGCAGCCACATGGCTGAGAGAGGTAGTTGCGTGCGCGCCGCAGAGACGGGTTCCGCGATGAAGCAGCGACCGCCTGGCCGCAGGACGCGGAAGATCTCGCGCAGTACATCTTCACGATTGGGAACGATCAGAAACAGGCGGGAGATGACGATGCTGTCTACCGGCTCCATGGACGCGGGCAGGGAGTGTACGTCAGCATGGTGGAACGAGCAGTTGTTTAGCTTGCGCTGGGCGGCGCGGACGCGTGCACGGGACAGCAGGTTTTGGGAGAGGTCGACACCGGTCGTTCGTAACTGGGGGAAGTTTTCCGCGAATCGACAGGCATAGAAGCCCGGTCCACAGCCCAGCTCTACAAGGTGTGCACCATCCGGCGGTGCGGACCCACCCCAGAGGAAAGCGGTGATCTCCGCGGAGTGGTCATGAAACAGGTGCTCGCGGCAAAGCGCGTAAAACCAGCTATATCGCTCAAACAGGCTGTCTGTGGGACAACAACCAGAGAGATCTTCAGCCAAGCGCTGCTCCGTAACCATGCTTCATCCTTCTTGCAGTTCAACGTAGGTTGCGTGCGTGCCGCACGTGGCATGGCCTGATTTGGCCGACGTTCCCCTGCGAGGGAATGACCTCAGAATACCGGCTGTGGCATCCTGCCGCAACGATACGCGACACGAGGGAAAGAACAAAAGCAACTCTTGCGTAGATGCTGTTGACCCCGCAAAAAGGGCCTGTACGTCATCACATCGTTGGACTCCGGCTTGTACTGCATGGTGAAACCCGCTTCGATTGGCGCAGAACTCCCCCTGGATCGAACGTCCTGGTGGTCGTAGCTGGATCACCGTGGCGCCGAAAGGATACATGGGCGAACTTGTACCTCTCCGCTCACGAAGAAGGGGTTGCGCCGGGCGGCGCAACCCCTCTGCTCCAAGCGGATGTGTTCAGTTCGTCTCTGCTGCGGGTGCTTTAGGTGCGGCCTTGGCTGCAGCCTGGGGCACTGTCAGCGGCTTGGTGATGTCGTCAAGATACGCAGGCGTACCCTCGACACGAACCATGGCGGGGTAACGTTCACCATCGTGATAGTCAATGTCGACCGGCATCACCGCGGATTCCTGCTCAACCAGCAGGTGAATCGGAGCGGAATCCGTCTTCGCCTTGACGATCGCGGCGCGCATCACGTCGGCAGAGAAGACCTGGCCGTTCACGACCATGATCTTTTCGCCGGGAGCCAGCTTCGCTTTGTCCGCAGGCGCGTTCCAGCGAATGTCACCGACGGTACCGTCTGCCGTCACGCGCATGCCCAGCGAGTACCAGACATTCAGGCCGCCGCCTCGGCGGCTGTTCGCCGCGCCCATGGTGCGTTCACTGCGGCTGGGATGGTCCTGGTAGACCAGTTTGTAGCCGCCATGCTCAATGCCGTCCAGGTCGGCACGGGGATTGATGTTACTGATGCGATCGCGCAGAAAGGCGGCCCAGTCATACTTCACCACTTCGTTCAGATCCTTAACGATCTCCGGAAACTCATACCCGACGATCAGCGGACCGGTATTGCCACCCTTGCCCAGAAAGATTTTGGCGAAGTCGTTCAGTGACTTTTTGTTGTCGGTCAGCTTGCGAATGGTCACGTCCGCATCCAGCCAGACCAGTTCGCCTTCCTGGTAGTAGTCCTGGCCACGACGCCAGTTGACCCAGTTCTGACTGCCGCCACGGATCAAGCTGCCGGCTGTCGCGGTATCTTCCGTCGAGCGCCACTCGCGACCTGGCTTGTTGTCCAGTTGCGCTGCGGAAAGTGCCAGCAGGTCGCGGTACTGCTCCTGCGACTTCAGACCGGAACGTGCCGCCAGTACATTTCCCCAGTACTGCGTCATGCCTTCGTAGACCCACATCAGGTCACCCTGCTGCGGCGTGTTGAAGTCCGGCTGCGCCAAACGGGCCGGGCGGCGGTACTTGCCATTCCAGGAGTGGGTAAACTCATGCGCCAGCAGGTCCGACTCTCCCAGTTGGTGCGCGTCGTCCGCAAAGCCCTTTTCGCCCACACCGTTGTCTGACGACTGGCCATGCTCCAAACCTTCGCCGCCTGCGCGATCGGAGAGCGTCAGCAGAAAGTGGTACTCGTTGTAGTGATGTGACGCATAGTTTGCATCAGCCTCGCGTACCAGATTGCCGATCTCGGCAAGTGTCTCAGGACGCATCTTGGAGTCATCCGGCTCGTCCGAAACCACGTCCAGGAAGTGCTTTGGCGTAACCTCAGGCGCAAGCGGAAACTCGTGGAAGTAAAGCCCGGTGATGACGGGCGAATCTTCCAGCTGCTCCACGTTCGTCACAGCGTACTTTGTGGTAACAGCACCGGCTGCTGGTCCGTGCGCAGACTCATCCACGCCGGTCACAGCGGGCGTCGTAACGGGGCCAATCGGCTTCAGCGCCGTCCCTGTTCCCCACCCTGCGGGGACTGTCACGGAGGGTTGAATCGCGATGTCTCTCACCGGCACATGCGCCGGGTACATCATCAGGAATTCCCACTCGAGCACGGCCATTTTCGTGGTCACGCGGCCAGGCAGAATTGAGTCCAGGTGCACGTGCACACTGCTGACACCTTTTGGAACCGCGACGTGAAACTCTGCAAGGTCTACATCGTCGCGCCGCCACTTCAGCGTTTGCCCGTTGCCGGTAAAGACCACGCCGACAATGTTTGCCAGGGGCCCGCCGGGCGCGTGTGTTCCTGGAATCCACTTCGGCGTGATGAAGTCGGCCGTGCCGGGCTGCACAGGTATATCGATTTCCGCGTGGTACAGATGCCTTGCACCTTCCGTCAGGTCGGCTGTGATCTGGATGGGCGACTTCTGTGCAGACACAGAGGCATAGCTGCAGACCGCCAGGGTGGCAGTCACAAAGGCTCCAAAAACTTTACGCATGTTCAGGATGAACTCGGTGTAGGGATTGTGTCATTGCGTGGCAACACGCTTTCTAACGTTAGCATCGGTCGGTTTGGCGAGCTGACATCGAACGCGCCGAATGACGCCTCTTGCTTCGACCTGTCCGTGAACTTAACGCTGTGCACAGGGATCTGGCGGTGCCGCGATCCTGCCGATAGACAGAGAGGCACGGAACCATGGCAAAGCCCTACACGATTTAACTATGGGTGGGTTGGTGGGCACAGCAGGATTCGAACCTACGACTTCCACCGTGTGAAGGTGGCACTCTACCGCTGAGTTATGCGCCCGCGCTGAAAGCGCCTGCCAGAGTGAGAGTACCACGCTGGCACGACTGACAGGGGTTCGACGTTGCTGAAGCGGTTTCCTCCCGAAATCGGTGATCTTCGACCCCTCTGCCACAGATAACATCTAACGAAAGATCGATATGGCGCAGAAGGTCCGAAAGAATGGTGGGGAACAACTCGAACCTGAGTGGGCCGCCGACCCGTCGAGGGAAGAATTTACGCCCGAAGATGCCGATCCTGTCGCCTTTGAAGAAGAATCTGCGGCGCATGACGAGGAAACCGCGGCAGATGCGAAACATTCCGACGAAGCCCGTGTCGAAGACAGCATGGGCACGTTAGCGCTTCATCCCGAGTTGCTTGGTGATCCAGCAGAAACGAGCGCGGACCGTCAACACACCGCTCCAGAGTTGGCAGAAGCGATGCAGAAGCCTGCGGAGACGGGCGATGCCGAGGTTATGCTGCGGCTGAAGGCCGGCGAACTGCAGTGCTTCGACTATCTGATGAACAAGTATCGGGGCCCCATCGTGCACTTCATGTTCCGCATGGTGCATAACCAAGGCGTAGCGGAGGAGATGGCGCAGGAAGTGTTTCTTCGCGTTTATCGTTCGCGCGAAACCTACCGGGCCGAGGCTAAATTCAGCACCTGGCTGTACCGCATCGCTACAAACCTGGCGGTCAACCACGCGCGTGACACAAAAAATGAGCGTCTGGCACCAAAGGTTCAACTGGACGAGCCAGACCCCGAGACGGGCAGCCTGCATGATGTCGCGGACTTAACCCCTACGGTGGAGAGCAACCTGCTGCGGCAGGAGCGCATGAGCGCCATCAAGCAGCACGTACTTGCGCTACCCGAACGTCAACGCATGGCAGTTCTAATGCACAAGTACCAGGACATGGACTACAAGGCGATTGGCGGAGTGCTAAACCTAAGCGAGTCCGCCACCAAGAGTTTACTTTTCCGCGCTTACCAGACGCTGCGCGAGCGCCTGAAAGAGTTCGTTTAAGGTACCAGGCAAGGAAGGTTAGTTATGTTGTTCAATCCAAAAAGCACCTCATCGGTGAGCGACGAGCAGGCCATGCAGCAGGTGATGGCGCTGCTGGACGAGTGGAAGGCACCGGAGCCCTCCCCGTGGTTTGACAGCCGCATGATGGCGCGCTTCCGGGAAGAACAAAGGAGACCGCCAGAGGGCCTGTTCGCACGGCTGCGTGAACAATGGTTTTTCACAGGACAGTCCGTGATGAAGCCGCTGATGATAGCCGCCATGGCCCTTCTTGTAATGGCAGGGGGCGGCAGCTACTGGCAGTTAAGCCATCTTCACGCAACGCAGGCTCCGGTGGTATCAGCGACCGTTCAGGATCTGCAGGTGCTGGATAACAACGATCAGGCAATCCAGGAGATGGATCAGTTGTTCGACGACGACGACGCTCCGCAGAGTTAGATCTTTTGAACGTCCACGGCCGTGCAGATCTGCGGTTATGCTTTGATATCACTTTCAGTTCAACCTGTTTCACTTCGGGCCCTGCCCACACTGACTGCCCATGACAACGTCTGCTACAACCCGTGGCATCGCCTGTCGCCTGCTTACGCTGGCGTGTGTGGCTCTCGCGTTGCAGACGACCCTTGCCGCTCATGCAGAACAGGAAAACTATCCTGCGCCGGTGGTGCGCGTGCCGCAGAATGCACCCCGTCCCTACGTAAACCAGCCTCCGCAGACGTTGCGGCCAGCCGTTCCGCCGCGTGGCGCGCATCTGGGCCAGTGGATGCAGCAGCATGGAAGTCTTTCCACGCAGCAGCAGCAGCGCGCGCTGCGAAGTGAGCCTGGCTTTAACCAGCTGCCCCCTCAAACGCAACAGCGCATGATCCAGCGACTGGATCACCTGAACAGCCTGCCGGAACAGCAGCGTGAACGTGTGATCTCACGTAACGAAGCCATGGAGCGCCTGTCGCCGCAGCAGCGGGGCTATGTGCGCAACGCCATGGGTCAACTAAGTGCGCTACCGCAGGATCGCCGCAGGATGGTGGCGCGTGCCTTCCGTGATCTGCGTGCAATGCCGCCACAGGTGCGCAATG
>JBPBQP010000096.1:0-28383 GCA_050954745.1 Janthinobacterium lividum
TGGACACACAGGTTCCATGCGAAGACGCCGCTGATTACGACGCGCGGCATTAATTATTGGCAGAGCGCGGACGGCAAGGATCGACGGCTTATTCTCGCCGTGGACAATGAGCTTCAGGAACTGGACGCCGCGACCGGTGCGTCGATTACCGCAGGCTTCGGCAAGGATGGTCGCGTCGATCTGCGTGCAGATCTCGGCCGCGACGCAAGCAAGTTGACGCTGGTGCAGTCGTACAACCCGGGTAAGATCTACAAGGATCTGCTGATTCTGGGCTCGGCCACGAATGAGGAGTATGCCTCCGGCCCCGGCGATATCCGTGCCTACAACGTCGTGACAGGCGCACTGGCGTGGACGTTCCACACCGTTCCGCATCCCGGTGAAGTGGGCTACGACACGTGGCCGAAGGACGCGTGGAAGGCTGTGGGCGGTGCTAACAATTGGGCCGCTATGGCACTGGATGAGCAGCGCGGTATGGTCTTTATTCCCACGGCAAGTCCGAAGTACAACTTCTATGGCGCAAACCGGCCTGGAAAGAACCTGTTCGGGGACAGCCTGCTGGCGCTGGGTGCCGCTACCGGTAAGCTGCGCTGGTACTACCAGATGGTCCACCACGACATTTGGGATTACGACAACGGCACCACGCCCATGCTGCTGACCGTGCGGCACAACGGCAAGGCGCAGGACGTCGTCGCGCAGGCAAGCAAGGTAGGGTTCGTGTGGGTGTTCGATCGGGAGACCGGCAAGCCGCTGTGGCCCATCGAAGAGCGTACGGTGCCGAGGTCGACCATGCCCGGCGAGCAGACGTGGCCTACGCAGCCGTTTCCATCGCAGCCACCGCCGTTTGCCCGGCAGGCGTTCACCGTGAAGGATTTGAGCCCGTATCTTGAACCAGGCGAACGTGCCGCGCTGAAGCAGCAGATGCAGCAAGCGCATAACGAAGGCCTGTTCACGCCACCCGGCACAGAAGACACCGTTGAAATGCCCGGCAACAATGGCGGTGCAAACTTTGGCGGAGCCGCTGCCGACCCGGCACACGGGCTGTTCTACATCGTGTCGAAAGACCTGCCAGCGATGCTGAAGCTGACGCTGGCTCCGGCACCGCAGCCTGGCCTTGCAGAAGCCAACGCGGAGACGCGCGGGCAGGCTGTCTACCAGGCAGATTGCGCTCTATGTCACGGAGCGAATCGCGAGGGCATGCCACCCGGGATCCCATCGCTGGTGGAAGCGCCTGCCCGGCTGACCGACACGCAGATTGCGCAGACAATCCACTACGGCAAAGGCAAGATGCCGTCGTTCTCACAGCTGACCGGGCCTGAAGTGGATAGCGTTGTCGCCTATCTGAAGAAGCCCGAGCTTGCCGGTCCTTTGCCACTCGCAAAAGCAGATGCGGCGCCTGTCGATCCGCTGACGGCGCACTACCGCAGCAGCTTTGGCTTCATGTTTGCGGAGAGCGGGCTGCCCGTCATTGCTCCGCCTTGGACGACGCTGACTGCCTACGACCTGAACACCGGTAAAATTCGCTGGCAGGAACCGCTTGGCGACGTGCCGGAACTGGCCGCGCAGGGCCAACCCAACACGGGTACGCACTATCCAAAGGTGGGCCCCGTGGTGACCGCGGGCGGGCTGATCTTTACCGGATCGCGTGACCGCAAAATTCGCGCGCTGGATGCCGCCACCGGCAAAGTGCTCTGGGAAACTGAGGTGGGCGAAGCGATGGAGGGCATGCCTGCGATCTACCAGGTGGCCGGGCGCGAGTACATTGTCTTCTGCGCCGCCGCACGCGCCAGCACGCATACCCACGCGATTCCCGGTCACCCTATCGCAACGGATCTCATCCACGGCGAATACATCGCGTTTGCTCTACCCGCAGCCAAGTAGTTTCCACAGAGGAGATGCATGCCGATTAAAGCGCGCCTGGGTGCCATGATGTTTCTGGAATACGTCGTGTGGGGCACGTGGTACGTCACCATCGGCACGTGGCTTTCGGTTGCAAAGCACTTTACCGGCCAGCAGATCGGGCTGATCTCCGGCACCACGGCGGTCGGTGCCATCGTTGCGCCGTTCTTTGTCGGGCTGATTGCGGACAAGGTTTTCGCGACCGAAAAGGTGTTGGCGACGCTGCATTTGGTTGGCGGGCTGTTGCTGTATTTCGCTTCCCGGCAGACTACGTTTCCGGCCATCTATGCGTTGATGCTGCTGCACTGCGCCTGCTATATGCCCACGCTGGCACTGACCAATTCGTTGTCGTTTCGGCACATCGGCAACCCGCAGCAGGAGTTTGGGCCTATCCGCGTGTTGGGTACGCTGGGGTGGATCGTCATCAGCCTCATCGTGGGCGCTCTGAAAATTGAAGCCACTTCGACGCCGTTGCTGCTGGGCGCGGGTATGTCGATGGTGATGGCTTGTTACTGCCTGACGCTGCCGCACACGCCGCCGCTGGCGCGTGGTGACAAACTCACGATCGGCAGCCTGTTTCCGCGGGAAGCGCTGGCGTTGCTGAAGGAGCGGTCGATGGCCACCTTTGCCATTGCATCGTTCCTGGTCTGCATCCCGCTGACGTTCTACTTCACCTTTACCAACGTGTTCCTGAACCAGTCCGGCGTTGCAAACGCGGCGGGCAAAATGTCGGGCGGGCAGATGTCCGAGTTGTTTTGCATGCTGCTGATCCCGTTTTTCTTCCGTAGGCTGGGCGTGAAATACATGCTGGCGGCGGGCATGCTGGCGTGGGTGGTTCGGTACCTGCTATTCGCGTACGGCAACGCGGGATCGGGCGTGTGGATGCTGTGGGTCGGCATCCTGCTACACGGCATCTGCTACGACTTTTTCTTTGTGACCGGGCAGATTTATATCGACCGCAAGGCGCCTGCGGAAATGCGCGCAGCCGCACAGGGGCTCATTGCGTTCATCACGCTGGGTCTCGGCATGTTTGTTGGGTCGTGGCTGTCGGGCGTCGTGGTCGACCGTTACACCGTGACCGCTGCCGGTGTCGCACCGGTCTACAACTGGCATGGTGTGTGGATATTTGCCAGTGCGGCTTCGGCTGCGGTGCTGGTGGCATTCCTGCTGTTGTTCAAGGAGCGGGAGAGTGTGCCAGTTGTGTCCGCAGTGTCTGAGCCAATGGCCGGCGTTCCGCTTTAAATCGTACGCACTAATCGACCCGGTACGCTGTCGCTGAGCGCAGTAGAAGACGGTCTCTTCCCGCGGTGGCATCGTCGCTGAAAAAGAAGCAGGTCCTTCGACTTCGCTCAGGATGACGTTCAGGGCTGAGTCAAGGACAGCCCTAACGTCATCCAGAGCGATCTACCGGAACTGCTTGATGTTGAAGCCGAGGTCGTACGTCTCGCCGTC
This sequence comes from Janthinobacterium lividum, assembly GCA_050954745.1. Lineage (GTDB taxonomy): Bacteria > Acidobacteriota > Terriglobia > Terriglobales > Acidobacteriaceae > Terriglobus. The sequence continues at coordinate 3,349 of JBPBQP010000096.1, forward strand.
CTGCTGCATTTCATCCCAGGTCACACTCCGGCCCAGTTCCGCAGATTTGCGGCCCATCATGCAGGTCAGCGCGGTCTGCACTCCGGCTGGGATCTGGTTTTGGAACTGGTTGCCGGTGATGCTGTTAATGAAGCTGCGATCCTTCATAGCGTCCGCCTCGGAGAGGTTGTTCAGCGGTGTTGCGGCAGGGTTGCCAGACCACGTCCATGGGTGCTTGCCGATAATGCCCAGGTTGCCGTTGTAGGGGCTTTCCGCATAGCCTTCGCTGCCGTAGAACACTTCCGAGACACCCGCGCCCTTGACGTTGAATTGTGTCGAGGTGAAGGTGAACGACACGTTGCCAGGATAGGTGAAGATGACCTCGTAGTTATCCGAGATGTCGCCAAAGGTGATGACCTGCCGACTGCGTTTTGCGAACGCGCTGACGGGGTGCGTGCCCATGACCCAGTTACAGACGTCGATGACGTGGATGTTTTGCTCCAGCAGGATGTCGCCGGAAATGACCTTGTCCCATAACCAGTTGCGCAGGCGCCTTTCATCCGCGCCCATGCTGCCGCGATCTGGGTAGGTCTTGGGAATGGAGTCGTAATGACCGGTCAGGGAAGCTACTTTTCCGATCTGGCCTGCCTGGATGCGCTTGACCAATTCCACGAAAGGCGGTGCCGAGCGGATCTGGAAGCCGACGGCGAGGCTCAGCTTGCCGTCGTACTTTTTTGCGATCTCAAGCGCGTGCTTCGTCTGCGGCACATCGACACCCACAGGCTTTTCGCAGTAAACATGCTTGCCGCCAGCAGCCAGGCCTTCCAGGTGCTCCACGTGGAAGATAGGCGGCGTAGAGATCTGGACTGCATCGATGTCCTTGGAAGCGGCCATTTGCTGGTACGCATCCCAGCCGTGGAAGAGCAGCTTTGGGTTCACCGCGGACTGGCCGAGAGAGGCGTTGACCTGGTCAAAATGCTGCTTGCCTGCGGCGAGCTGGTCCGGGAAAATGTCTCCCAGCGCCACGATGCGCGCGCCTGCATTTTTGGCAAAGGAAGTCGCCACGCCCGTGCCACGATTGCCGCAGCCAAGCAGGCCATAATGCACAGCAGAATTGGCGGCATAGCCGAACGCTGTTTTAGAAGACACAAGCAGCAGGCCGCACTTACCGGCGTTCTTTACAAAACTTCTACGATCCATTGATCTCTGCTCCTGAAGTGATTAGGAAGGTTTACGACTTGCTGCTGAGTGCGATCATGCGCTCGAGATAGATCTTTTCTGCACGGACGTCGGCAACCTGCTGCGGCCCCGAGGTCTCGCGCTCGATGGTGACGGCCCCTTTGTAGCCTGCGGCGCGCAGGCCTTCGAAGACCTTCAAAAAGTCGACATCGCCCTTGCCGATCAGCACTTCCTGGCCCAGCTTTGCGGGGTCGGTGGGCCACTTGCCATCCTTGGCATGCATGGCCTGGATGTGCGGTCCCAGGATCTTGATGGCATCCACCGGGTTGGCTTTGCCGTAGAGAATCAGGTTCGCAGTGTCGAGGCCCACACCCAGGTTGGGCCGCGCCACATCCTGCAGGCAGCGCAGCATGGTGATGGGCGTTTCCTGCCCGGTCTCCATCAGGAAGCTTTGGCCGTTGCCTGCGCAATGGTCCGCAAGGCCGCGAATAGCTAACACGGTGCCTTCGTACAGCGGGTCTTTTGGATCTTCCGGAATAAAGCCGCAGTGGGTCTGGATCTGCCTGATGCCAAGCAGTTTGGCAAAGTCTGAGGTCTGCTTCAGGGCATCGACACGCGCCTGCCGATAGGCGGGAGGTACGAGGCCGATAGTCGCCGGACCTTCAAGAAAGTTCCACTTCAGCGGCTGCGGGTAGACGACTTCCGCAGTGGTCGGCACCACCTGATGTTTGTCCAGCAGGTCGGCAAATTCCTTTGCCAGTGTGGGCGTGTACTTGCCCAGGTAACCGTCGAGCGACAGGAAGCAAGTAGGCAGGCCGAGTTCATGCACCAGTGCGATTTTCTTCGCAGCATCGGGGAAGGGCTTGATGAGCAGGCCCAGCGCCATGGGCGCGAAGGTTGTAGCCGGTGCCTGGGCGAGTGCGGCGCCGCCCAGCGCCAGCCCGGCGGCGCACGCTCCCGCGGCTGCTAAAAAGGACCTTCGATCAAGGTTCGGTGTGTCTGTAGTCTTGCCTGTGTTGCTCTGCATGTGGGCTCCGGCTGGGTTTGGATCGAGAGGTGTCGAGTGGTTCCATCTTCGCTCAAAAGGGGTGCGATGCGACGCGGTCTTTTCATCACGGTTGGGGATTAGTCGCGCGTTGCGCATCGCCGGCACGTTTTATGATGAAGGTGGCTTCATGCCGCACGATAGGAAACCAGTTTGCCCCAGGAAAATGCTTCACCCGCCGAACACTGGATGCTCAAGGAAATGCATGAGCAACCGCAAAGCCTTGCCGCCACCCTGGCGCAGTACGTGGACGCAGCTGGCTTTCGCGCGGACGCGGTCGAGCCAGTTCGAGCCTGGCTGCGGGATGAGGCTGAAGTTCTGATCTGCGCCAGCGGTTCCAGTCGCCATGCCGGTCTGGTGGGCCAGGCCTGCATCGAAGGGGAAAGCGCGCTGCGGGTTGCGGTCGAGTTTGCGAGTGAATTCGGTTTTCGCGATGTGCAAGCGAAGTCATCAGCGGGTGTGATTGTGATTTCGCAGTCGGGTGAAACGGCAGACACGCTGGCTGCGCTGCGGCTGGGTAAGGAGCGTGGGCAGCGCACGCTGGCAATCACGAATGTTCCCACGTCTACGATGGCTCGCGAAGCAGACGTTTCCATGCCGGTTGCGGCCGGGCGTGAGCGTGCCGTACCTGCGACAAAGAGCTTTACGGGTCAGTTGCTGGTGCTGCGCATCCTGAGCCTGCTGGCTGCGGAACAGGGCAAGCTGGATGCCGCGCAGATCGTTAACAGGCTGAACCAGTTGCGGGCGCTGCCCGATGCTGTTGCGGCACAGATGGATCGCTGGCAGACATCGGCAAAGATTGCTGCAGATCACTTCAAATCCGCCAACAGCTTCCTGTTTCTAGGCCGCGGTATCCACTTTCCCATCGCGTCGGAAGGCGCGTTAAAGCTGAAGGAAAGTGCCTATCTGCACGCGGAAGGTTACCCTGCAGGCGAACTGAAGCATGGGCCGAATGCACTGGTTAGTGAGAGCGCTCCGCTGGTATTTGTGGCGACGTTCGACCCGGCGAGTGAAAGCTCTGTCATCCGGCACGAGAAAGATATGCTGCTGCTGCGCGACATGCGTGAACAGGGCGCGGGCATCGTGGTGCTGGGCAACACGGGCGACCGTGCCGCGGAGGATCTTGCGGATGTGTTCATCGCCGTGGACGCGATTGCGGAACCGCTGCTGCCCATTTGCGAAGTAGTCCCGTTACAGTTTCTGGCGTACTACTTTGCCATCGGCCGCGGTATCGACGTGGACAGCCCGCGCAACCTGGTGAAGGCCGTGGTGGTGGAGTAATGAAGCTGGCACTGCTCGGCTATGGATTCATGGGTGGCGCGCACCTTGCTGCCATGCAGCGGATTGAGGATGTTGAGGTGGCCGCAGTGGCGACGCGGACGCGGCCTTCAGCGGATGCGCCTGCAAAAGGCAATCTCGACCTGAAGAGCGGGCCGCTGCCGGACAGCGTTCGTTGGGTGTCAGACTGGCGCGAAATACTGGCCGACCCGTCCATCGATGCGGTCGATGTTTGCCTGCCGACCGACCTGCATCGCGAAGTGGTTCTGGCGGCGCTGCACGCAGGCAAACACGTGCTGTGCGAAAAGCCGATGGCGCTGACCTTCCATGACTGCCGTGCCATGATGCTCGCTGCCCAGGGAGCGGGACTGACCTTTATGGTGGGGCAGGTGTTGCGCTTCATGTTTCCCTACCAGCATGCTGCGGACTTTGTGCAGCAGCACTTCGCAGGCTTGAGTCGCTGTGTTTTGCAGCGCAGTACCGGGTACCCGCAGTGGGGTGGCTGGCTGGCGGATGCAGCTCGTAGTGGTGGCGCGATTCTGGATTTGCTGAGCCACGATCTGGACCAGGCACTTCGCCTGTTTGGTGTGCCTTCCACCGTTGTTGCAACCAGCCTGGGTGAGGTCGATACAGCACGCTGCCTGCTGCGTTATCCCGGTGGTCTTGAGGTTGTGGTGGAAGGCGGCTGGTTTACGCCGGAAGTCGAGTTTTCCGCGAGTTTTGAGTTCCATGCTGGTGCGCACTCCCTGGTGTTTCGCGAGGGCGTTCTGCGCGAAACCAATGCTGGTGCTGAACGTGTCGTCGACCAACCTGAGCAGGACGCGTACTTCGACGAAGTCGCGTATTTCGTCGACTGCTGCCGACGTGGTGTGCAGCCCGATCTTTGCCCGCCTGCTGCTTCAGCCGACGCGGTACATCTTTCAAATCTTTTGAAGGCCTCACGCGAGGCGAATGGAAGGGAATTACCGTGGCGATCGTAAAACCGATGGAAACAGGCCTGATGTTCTGGGCCGGGAACAGTGCCGCAGGCACACTCGACAAGGTCAAGTCGTATGGCCTGCATAACGGCCAACTGGGCCTTGGGCCTGATGTGGACCTGGTGAAGGCGTTGCCGGATTGGCAGGCAGTTCAGCCCGGGTCGGGCGTCGTGCTGACGGCTGCGGTGTGTTCGTACGCTGGCGAAGACTACGCCGACATGGAGCGCGTGCATGAGTCGGTCGGGTTCACCACGCCGAAGTACCGTGCGGAGCGGATCGCGCGAACAAAAGCCGTTGCCGACTTTGCGAATGAGCTTGGCATCAAGGCGGTGTCATGCCACATCGGCTTCATTCCCGGAGTGCCGTCAGAATCGCTCTATGCCGAGTTGATCGCGGTGACGCGTGAAATCTGTGACAGCTGCGCGGAGCGTGCCCAGACCTTTGTGCTGGAGACCGGACAGGAATCGGCAGCGGTGTTGCTGGGCTTTTTGCTGGATGTGGACCGCACCAATCTGAAGGTAAACTTCGACCCCGCAAACATGGTGCTGTACGGCTCCGGCGATCCGGTGGAAGCATTGAACCTGCTGCGCGACTGGGTGCTTTCGGTCCACTGCAAGGATGGTCACCTGCCGACGGCAGCGGGCATGCTGGGCAGCGAATGCCGGTTGGGTGACGGTGATGTGGATTTCCCCTCGTTTCTGGCAGAGTTGAAGTCGATGGGTTATGCGGGTCCGCTGACCATTGAGCGGGAAGAGCCGGATGCGGCTCAGCAGAGTGCGGACGTGCGTACCGCCGTAGAGCGGCTGGCGCAGTGGAAGGCTAAAGCGGGGATCGCGTAAGCTTGCGGCTTTAGCCGTCTGAACTATCTTTCTTGTTCTATCTCGGTGGCTAAGCCACTTTTTGCAAATAACAACAAGGGCTGCCATCTGGGCAGCCCTTGTTGTTCTTTGCGGTGATGCTTTCGGGAAGGAAACGCTTAGAGTGCGGCCATTACCTCGCGATATAGGTACAGTGCGCCTTCCACGCCGTCCCAGGGACCCTCTTCGTACTCGAGAGCGAAGACGCCGGTGTAGTTGTTATTCATCATGATGCGGACGCCACGTTGCACGTCGGGATTTTCCCAGCGACTCCAGTACTTGGCGTGGACGGTGGTGTGTGCGTAGGGTGCCACGTCATTCAGCGCGTGCTGCACCAGGTACCTGTGCTCCCAGTTGCCAAAGTCGGGGCTGGCTTCGCAAAAGCGGCTGTTGACCTCTTCAATGATGATGCGGATGTTGATGGGGTTTGCAGTTAGGCCCCAGTGGTTTTCCAGTGTGACCTTGACTCCGACCTGTTCGCCGTACTCTGCCATCTCCTTGAACGATTCGATGGCCTGAGAGAGGTACTGCTCGATCTTGGGATTTTTCGGGTAGCTGCTGGGATCGGCTTCTGCGATGGGAGAAATGCGCGGACCGCCGGTGTTCACGCGCATTGACTTTGCGCCGATGATCGCTGCGCCGTCGAGCCACTTCTTTGCGACTGCAATACCGGCTTTGCGTTTGGTGTCATCCAGGTCGCAGATATCGCGGGGCGCGTTGTTGGAAATGTGGTGAATGTGAGTGCCGGTGGCCTGCAGCTTTGCTGCCATGGTGTCGAGCCACTTGCGGCTGCTGGGCGTGGACGGATCGAACTCGACCCATTCGCGTGCCTTGCCAAAGGAGTCTGTGACCGCCGATTTCTCGTACTGGCTATTGTCCGTCGCGTCGCCGAAGAGCGAGGACCACAGGTCCATCTTGTTGACGCCGGGAAAGGTCTTCTTCGTGAACTCGGGGAAAGTCAGCGCGGTGATTTCGCCGTACTTTGCCTTCATCGTTTTAACGGTGGCCTGGTCGGTGGTGATGGAGTTGACCGGATCGTGCACCTGGAAGAGAAAGCGCAGTGGGTAGCTGTTGGAGGCGATGCGCTCGGTTTTCTCCTTGTCCGTGAGCATGCGAAAGGCACTGCCGTTGGCGATGGGTTCCGGCTTCACGGGCGGCGCGGCCTGGGCATCTGCGGCGCTTGCACCTGCCAGCAGAGCGGCGGCGGCAACGCCGGCGTTGCGAAGGAAATTGCGTCGGTCAAGGGCGTGCTTGCTGGTCTCTGAGCTCATCGTGCGAGGTCTCCCGGTGCGGTGAAACGGTGTTGCAGGTTAGGTGAGTGGAACCTGGTGGCGCGCGCGCCAGAGCGCACCCATCACCGGGTCAATGACGCCGGGCAGATCGTACAGGTCGGCGATGTTGGATCGCAGGCTGCTGATCAGCGCGTGGCGGAGTGGCAGCACATGCTGCAGGATGCTGCCTGCAAAGGCAATTTGCGGCTTCCACTTGTTGCCGTCCGCAAGCAGCATGCGGCGGTGCAGCAGCAAGGGGAGGTAAGCAAGTTCGCGGCCTTCCAGCTCAAGAGCTTCGTTGGCAAGCGCGTCACCATCCTGCGCGCAGCGGAGAACGACCGGCGTCAAAGCGGAGATTTCACTGAGCGGGCAGGCGTTCGCGTAGCCCACCAGGTCGTCCGGCACAGCAAGCTGCCAGTGATCCAGAATGGCCTGCATAAGGTTGTTGGTGCGGCCTTCGTCTTGCGCCAGAAAGCAGGCGCGCAGGGCACGTGTGCCGATGTGGTGGCCCGAACCCTGGTCCGACAGCACGGGGCCGTAGCCACCCGCGGTGGTGACGTGTCCGCTGCTGGATCGCGCTGCGGAGTTAGATCCGGTACCGGCCATGACCAGCATGCCTGGTTGCCCGGGGAAGGCGGCATCGAGCGCGATTTCAACGTCGCCCAGGATGAGGAGCGAACCGCCGATGTGCATGCGGTGCTCTCTGCGCATCCAGTCGGTGACCAGCGGCACGGTAACACCGGCAGCGCCGATGCACGTGCTGACGACCTGCTGCATGGTCACGCCGGAAAGGGCGGCAAGCTGTTGCAGCGCGCCGCGAAAGTTTTCCGACGCGGTCTCCGCAGAGACGCGCATGCGTTTGATGGAGCCGCTTTCCACGCGCGCCAGCACGCGTTCTTCATCGGCCAGCACGTAGGTGGTACGGGTGCCGCCGGCATCCAGGGCAAGGTAGTAGGTTTTCGTCATCCGGTGCGGTCAAGTTTACAGGCTGGCGGAGATCGTCGTCCTTACTGGGTTTGCGCAAACGCTTAGCGCAGTCGGCAGACCTGCACGGCGGGGTTGCGATAGGGACAGGCGAACCCTGTCTGGCTGGTCGCGGGCAGCACGATCCAGGTCGCGCCGAATGGCTGAAGGTGCGCCAGCCGTTCGGCATCGGTCAGGCTGGCGAGCGCACGTTGCGCGGCAGAAACCCTTGCCCACTCCGGTGCAAGTGATGGCATGACGGATGCGATGCCGCCGTCCTTTGCCGCGTCCGGCAGCGAACTGCGCAGGGCGATGGCACGGAACAGTTGCGCATCTTCGCCCGGGCTGCGGGTGTAGTCCGCATCCAACGCGAACAGCGCGTCTACCGGGGTGTTATCGCGGATCCAGAGGAAGGCTTGCTGGTAGTTGTTACGCGGCGTCTGACCCGGCCATTCGAAATGCCCGGAGCTGCCGTAAAGCTGCCGCTGCATCAGCAGGAGGCTGATGGCAGCAACGCCGGTTGTAATCCAACGCAGCGGACGCCATGGCAGCGACGCAAGCGCACCGCCACCAAGCAGCAGAAAGATGCAGTACACAAAGTGAAGCAGGCGTAGCGGCTGCAGGCGGGCCAGCAGCAGGCTTCGATTGGACATGTGCAGGAAGCAGCACGCGGCGGCTGCGGTCGTCAGTGTGCCCACAGCGGTCGCGGTCGCAAGCTGCTTTGCGCGTTCCGTCAGCCAGTCTGAGGCTGGCATGTTCGCCAGAAGCAGCAGTAGGGCAGGCGGTGCGAACAGGCCCAGCAACTCGTACCAGGCCCACTGGCTGGGAAACCAGTAATCGCGGCTGAGGGAGGCAGCTCGCATAGCGGGAGCGTCTACTGGGCCAAACCACTGCACCAAAGCCATGGTGCCGAAGATGGCAGTACCCAGCAGCGCCGTGTTGCGTATGGGTTTGCGACTACGCAGGGTAAGCAGCGCACCGAGGACGGGTGCAGCCCACGCGGTCATCATAGGGTGGAAGAGCAGCGCTACCAGCAGGCACCAGGCGCATGCTTTCCAGCGATCCCGCAACAAAAAGGCCGATCCAAACAGCAGCAGCGGTGTGGAGAACGATCGCGCGGTCAGGTACGGGTCCGCCAGGTAAAGTGACGTACCGGCAATCGGCATGCCAAGCGCTGCGGCAAACAGCAGCAGGGAAGCCCGCTGCACGGCAGCCTGCGGGTACAGCGCCTGCAGAACCCGCTGCGCACCGGCAACCGTCAGCGCGACTGTAGCAATGTAGGCCAGCAGCAGAACGGCGTTGAGTGACAGGTGCAGGGTGCGCACCAGCACCGCCAGCAGCGGCACGAACAAGCCAAGCGCGGTGTGGGCGACGGCAAAGCCGTCTTCCGCTGGGAATAGCGACGGATGCAACCGCGCCGCAAGCGCCGCCGAGTAGATTCCGCCGTCCTCTGCTGCGGGATGGTAGCCCAGCAGACACAGGGCCAAGACCGTGCAGCCCCACACCTCAGCGGGTTCGTTCCCCAGCCGGGCCAGGCGTTTCGTGCGGCTGCTAACGGGAAGTGTTGTGATGGTGGCCATAATCCTGATTTACAAAAAGTGAGACGCGGGAAGTCGCCCTTCGTATAATCGCCCTTGATGACTCCTGTTCGCACCGTTTACTGTTGCACGCCATCCCGGTTGTCCTGGCGGATTGGCTCTTGACGCAACAAGGCTCACAAAACGCAAGAAAGCTGTGGAAGCTGCTGCCGGGGTTTGCGATCTCCGGCTTCTTTCTGTGGCATACCATTCGCAGCATCAAGCTGGCGGACCTGCGCAGCCTGCACATGGAGCATCCGCTGTGGCTGCCCGCGTTGCTGGGATTCCTTTTCTTTGACTACGGTTTGCGCGGCGTTCGCTGGTGGTACATGCTGCGTGGCTTCCATGCGCGCCTGTTTGCGTGCATGCGAGTCTTGCTGACCAGCCTGGCCGCTAACAACATTCTGCCATTCCGTGTGGGCGATTTCATGCGCATATTTGCATATGCGTCCGACGTAAACGCGCCATCGTCCAGCGTTCTGAGCACCGTGATCCTGGAGAGGCTACTCGACATCTTCATGCTGTTCCTGTTCCTGGTGCTTGGCCTGCTGGGCGTGGATCAGGAGTTTGCACCGGTGGCCGTGCGCGGCCACAGTGTCGGCGTGCTGCAGCTTGCGGAGTTCATTTTGCTGCTGGCTTCTGTGGGGCTCGGCCTGCTGCTGTTTGGTACCAGGCTGCTGCACGGTATGACGAAGCGGCTAGTAGCGCGCTACGGCCAGCACCCGCGCACAAAGAAGCTGGGCGAGTGGGCGGTGCTGCTCTTCGACGCGGTGCTGCACCTGAGCTTCATGGGGCGCGTCTGGCTGCTGGTTCTTACCGGCGTGATATGGGCGTGCGAAAGCATGGTGTTCGTCTCGTGCGCACGTTTGATCGGGCTGGTCAGCGGCCCGCGCGGTCCGTGGCTGGCTGCGGCGCTCAGCAACCTTTCGTTTTTGCTGCCCAGCGCGCCCGGCGGCATTGGGCCGTTTGAGGCTTCGGCAAAGCTCGCCATGCGCACGCAGGGTGTGGCAGATGGCGTTGCCGGCCTTTACGCTTTGCTGGTCCACGTCATAATCCTTTTTTCCATCACCGCGGTTGGCGGCATCGGCTTCCTGGTGCATAGGGCAAGTCGTGGCAGCCTGACCAAGCCGCTGACGCAGGATTTTGCGGCACTGCCCACGGAATACGAAGTTCCCGAGACCCACTAAGAACCGCGCTGGCACAGGTAGCACAGGAAAACATCATGTACCGCACGATGAAGCAGGCGTTGCTGGACCGGATCGACCAGGTCCTGCAGGCAAAATATGACGTAACCGGCGTGACCGTAGTGACTGAGCAGCCGCCGAACCTGACGCTGGGCGAAATTGCCTCGCCGGTCGCGTTTGAGCTGGCCAAGCGCCTGCGCAAGGCACCGCGCGTGATTGCTGCAGAGCTTGCGACGGAACTGGCGGGCATACCCGATGTGGCGACGGTTGAAGTAGCCGGTGCCGGGTACTTGAACATCAAGCTCGACCGGGCAAAGCTGGTTTCGCGCATTGCGGCAGGTGACCACTTCAACCTTGGCGGCGAAGGTCTGCGGCTGGTGGAGCACACCAGCATCAATCCGAACAAGGCCGCGCATGTGGGCCACCTGCGCAATGCCATCCTCGGCGACAGCTTTGCGCGGCTGTTGCGTGGGGACGACTACAAATCCGGCTGGCAAGTAGTGGTGCAGAACTACATCGACAATACCGGCGTGCAGGTGGCCGATGTGGTGGTGGCATTGCTGCACATGGAAGGCCATACGGTCGCGGATTCGGAGGCGCTGATTGCCGACCTGCTGGCACGTGGCGAACGTGTCGACTACTTCCTGTGGGATCTGTATGCACGGGTTTCGCAGTGGTACGACGCCGATTCAACTGCGAAGGAAAGCCGCAAGGCGCTGCGTCTGCAGACGCTGCACGAACTGGAAGCAGGTGGCAACGATGTTGCACGCATCGCGGACCAGGTCGCCACGGCGGTACTGCATCGCCACCTGCAAACCATGGAGCGGCTAGGCATCGAGTACGAATTTCTGCCGCGCGAAAGCGAAATTCTCCATGCGCATTTCTGGGAGTCGGCACGTGCGCTGATGATTGAACGCGGCGTGCTGTACCAGGAAACCGAAGGCAAGAACAAGGGCTGCTGGGTGATGCGCAGGCCCGGTGTGGAAGCCGCAGCAGAGGGCCCGGATGAAGACGCAAAGATCATCGTCCGGTCGAACGGCACGGTGACCTATGTGGGTAAGGACATTGCCTATCACCTGTGGAAGTTCGGCCTGCTGCCCGGCCGCGACTTTGGCTATCGCGTCTTCCACGAATACCCGTCGCATCCCTGCTGGATTTCGACGATGGACGGCGTTGCAGAGCATCCGCACTTTGGGCGGGCAAGTGCGATTTACAACGTCATCGATTCGCGCCAGAACGACCCGCAGGCGAACGTGGTTGAGGCGCTGCGCGGCATGGGTTATACAGACGCGGCGGATCGGTACACGCACATGAACTACGCCATGGTCGCGCTGACGCCACGATGTGCCATGGATCTGGGCTACACCGTGAGTGAAGAAGACCAGCAGCGGCCCTTTCTGGAAGTCAGCGGACGCAAGGGCTTCGGCGTCAAAGCAGACGACCTGCTGGACCGTCTGATCGCAGCGGCAAAGGAGCAGGTCGACGCGCGCCATCCCGAAGACGCTGATGCTGAACGGCAGCGCACGGCAGAGCAGATTGCCGTGGGTGCGCTGCGTTACTTCATGCTGAAGTTCACGCGCAACACCTTGATTGCCTTCGATTTTCGCGAGGCGCTGTCGTTCGAGGGCGAAACTGGACCGTACGTGCAGTACTCCGCGGTGCGTGCCGCGAACATCCTGCGCAAGGCCGGTGTGTCGCGCGATCAGGCGATTGCAGACCTATCCGGCGCGACCTTGGGTGCCGCTCTGGAGGGTGCCGATGGCGATGGTATCTGGGCCATGTGGCTTGCGCTGTCACGCGTGACCACCGTGCTGGAGCAGGCGATTGCCGGCGCGGAGCCAGCGATCGTGGCGCGCTATGCCTTCCAGCTTGCGCAGGAGTTTAACAACTTCTACCACCGCAATCACGTGCTGAATGAGACCGACGCCACCCGTCGCACGCTGCTGCTGGCGACTGCCGCTGTCTCGCTGCGTGAACTGGAGCGGGTGCTGGGTTGGCTTGGAATCCAGGTACCTGCTTCCATGTGACCGGACTGTTTTTACGGGCGGAGTGGGAACGCTGCCAGTGCATCTGCCACCGCCCGGATCAGGTCTTCCGGGTGGATTGGTTTGGAGAGTGTTTGCACGACGCCCAACGCCTGCAGCTCCTGCGGCGAGGCAGAATCGGACTGCGTAAACAAAAGACTGGGCACCCTGATGTTTTCAGCTGCCATGGTGTGTAGCAGCCTTAAGCCGTCCATTATCGGCATCTGGCGGTCGCTCAGCATCAGGTCGACGGTCTGGCTGCGCAGCACATCCAGCGCTTCCAGACCATTGGCCGCGCGGTGTGTCTTTGCCCCGTGCCGTTCCAACATCAATCCCAGCGTGAGCCGCAGGATTGGCTCGTCATCCACCACCAATACTGTGGCTTGAGCCAGCGTCATGCGGCCATCGTCCGCACCCATGCGACGATGGATCGCACCGCTACGCCGGAGGGACCTTTGGCGATAAAGCCGTGGGCGTCATCGATCCAGGCCTGGCCTGCTATGTCGAGGTGAATCCATGGCGTGTCACCCGCAAACTCTTTCAGGAACATAGCCGCCGTAGTGGCACCACCGCCCCGGTCCATACCGGTGTTCCGGATGTCGGCGATGCTGCTCTTGATCAACTCACGGTAATCGGCAGTACAGGGAAGCCGCCAGAAGTGTTCCCCAGCAATGCGAGAAGCTTCGAGGAAGCGGCTGCAGGTCTCTTCGTCATTTGAAAAAAGGCCAGAGTTGAGTTTGCCCAGTGCGACAATGCAGGCACCCGTCAGGGTTGCCGCGTCGACCAAATGCGTGGCACCCAGCGTCTTGGCATAGTGCAGGCCATCGGCCAAAACCAGGCGGCCCTCTGCGTCGGTGTTCATCACTTCGATGGTCTTGCCTGACATGGCGGTCAGCACGTCCCCGGGCCGGTAGGCCGTGCCGCTGGGCATATTTTCGGCGCAGCAGAGAATGCTCAGCACGCGCACCCGCGGCTTCAGTGCGGCAATCGCCTGCATCGCGCCGATCATGGCTCCGGCGCCGCCCATATCGTCCTTCATGCGGTCCATGCCTTCCGCACCCTTGATGGAGATACCGCCCGTGTCGAACGTAATGCCCTTGCCGACCAGCGCCAGCATGGGTTCGTTCGCGTCCACGGGTTCGTCCGGTTCGTAGCGCATCACAACTAAAGCGGGCGGTTCGGCCGATCCCTGCGCGACGGCCAGGAACGCCCCCATGCCAAGTTCTTTCAGCTTGGCGGTGCTGTGGACCTCACACTGAAGGCCGGCCGCAGCGCACATGGCTGCAGCGCGGCGGCCAAGTTCAGTCGGCGTCAGGATATTACCGGGCTCATTCACCAGCGCGCGGGTGAGATTCTGTGCTGTTCCAATGACCTCGCCTTCCTTGCAACCGATGCGGATCTCCTCCTGCGTTGCCTTTTGCTGCGCGGGTGCAAGGACGGCAATCCGTTCCATGCTCCGATCCTTGCGATCGCTGCGGTAGGTATCCGGCTCATAGTCCGCCAGAATGGCACCTTCGACCACGGCTCGGGCAGACGGCACGCAGTCCAGCATTTCGAGATGCTCGTCAGAGAGCGCTCGGTCTTCCGGGAAGTGCAGCGCGATGTTGCGAAACGATCGCGCTCGGGCGAATCGGACGGCAGTGCCCGATGCCTTTCGCATTTCTGCCGGCGAAAGGTCTTTCACTTTACCGAGACCGACGATGAGCAACCGCTCGGCCCGAACGCCGGATGGGCGGTGCAGCAGAAGGGTCTCCCCGGATTCCGCCTTGAACTCGCCGGAGGTCAGCGCCTCACCTACGGCATCGCTTAACGCGTCCGCAGTGGTCAGCAGGGTAGGCAATGGCACCGCATCTGCCCCGACGGCAATATCCACGGCAAACAGGGTCAACAGTGGCGTCGCAAAGGTGGAGGCATCGGCAAACAGCAATTCAGTGTTCATGCCGCTTCAGTGTAACTTCACACGGCACGCTGGGCTAAGCCCGCTGGCTGCGTGCGACGGCCGCGCGGGTTTCCTTGTCGGCTTCCCGTTTGCGTTCAGTTTCACGTTTGTCCCAGTCCTGCTTGCCCTTGGCCAGCGCCAATTCGCACTTCACGCGGCCGTTGCGAAAGTAGAGGCGCGTGGGAATGAGGGTGAAGCCCTTTTCCCGCGTCTTGATGGTCAGCCTGCGAAGCTCTTCCTTATGCAGCAGCAGTTTGCGGGTGCGGGTTTCCTCATGATTTGCGATGTTGCCATGCGAAAAGGCGCCGATGTGCGCGTTCAGCAGAAAGGCTTCGCCGTCTTTTACCAGGCCATAGGCGTCTTTCAGGTTGGCCTTGCCTTCGCGGATGCTCTTCACTTCCGTGCCACGCAGAGCCACGCCCGCCTCAAATCGATCAGTCAGAAAGTAGTTGTGCGACGCGGATCGATTGAACGCCGCGTCGCGACCGCCCATGGCAACCGGGTCGCGCTCGACAGCTTTGCGCAAGGGATTTTGCTGCGTCGGAGTGGATGTTTGTGCCATATCGGTTCTGATGCGGTCGGACCCATGCCGGACGCGACACCGGCCAGTCTCTAAGCCGATGTTAAACTCAGACCACTAAATCAGGCACCCTCTAACCAGCTTTATACGGCGAATGTGAGCGGAATCCACCCCGGACCGTCCAAGTGGGAAGCAGGGGTAGTCTGTGAGGCGGATGCTGAAGTTGAAGAGGAAACACCTGATGGGAAAGCCGGGCCGACCTCGTGTTCGCCGCTGGTTGAGCGGCAGTTCGGCTTCATTGCTTTTACTGTGTGGGACTGCCACGTTTGTGACGCAGGGTGCCTACCCGCAGTCAGCAGCCACATGGAGCAAGCGCGGTGCTGACGCTGAGGTCCGTGAAGACTACGATGCAGCGTTTGAAGCGTACCGCCAGGCGCACCTGCTAAAGCCGGCAGATCTTCGCTACAAGACACATTTTGAGCGCGCCCGGTTCTCCGCAGCAGCTGCCCACGTCGACCGTGGCCGCGTTCTGCGCCAAAGTGGCGATGTGAATGGTGCGCTGACTGAGTTTGAGCGCGCTCTTGCCATTGACGGTAGCAACCAGGCCGCGCAGCAGGAGATCACGGTCACCGAGCGCATCATGAACTCGACGTCGACCAGCAGCCTGGACCTGCCGGCTGCCGTTGGGCCGTCGCCGGAGATAGCGTCCATCTCAGAACCGCTGAAGCTGAAGCCCGTCTCGACCGATCCCATCACGCTGCACATGGTGGAAGACACCAAGGTGATCTACCAGACATTGGGCAAAATTGCCGGTTTGAACGTCATTTTCGATCCGGATTACACCTCGCGCCGCATTGCGATGGACGTAACGAATGTGTCGCTGGACGCCGCACTGCGCATCCTGGGCACGCAGGCGGGTACGTTCTACAAGCCCGTCACAGACAACACCATCTTTGTCGCGCAGAACAACCAGCAGAAGCGCCAGCAACTGGACAACGTGGCCGTGCAGACGTTTTACCTGTCCAACGCCGCCACCCAGGCCGACCAGAATGAACTGTTGACCGCACTGCGCAACGTGCTGAGCCAAGACACCAAGATCTTCCTGGTGCCAAGCCAGAACGCCATCGTCATGCGGTCCACACCCGACCAGTTGTTGCTGACCCAGGAATTGCTGAACAATCTTGACCGCCCCCACAGCGAAGTGGTTGTGGATGTGGCCGTGCTCGAGGTCAACCGCGAGAAAACTCGTAATCTTGGCATCACGCTGCCGCAAAGCTTCAGCATTACACCGCAGGTTTCAACCGGCTCAACGACCAGTTCCACGACGACTGGAACAACCACCACAACCGGCACGACGACCAACAGCACCGCCACCTCGCTTACGCTGAACTCGCTGCGCAACCTGACTGGTGCAAACTTTGCTGTGTCGCTGGGTACCGCATCCGTCGCGGCGTTGCTCAGTGACTCGGATACGCGCATCCTGCAGAACCCCCGAATACGGGCAACAGATGGTCAACGCGCCCAATTAAAGATCGGCCAGCGTATTCCCGTGGCCACGGGTTCGTACTCTTCCGGCGCTTCGACTGCAGTGGTTAGTTCGCTCGTCAACACGCAGTTCACCTACCTGGATATTGGCGTAAACATTGACATCACGCCGACGGTGCACGCCGATCGCGAGATCACGTTAAAGCTGTCCATCGAGATTTCGAACCAGGCAAGCACTGTCGTCATTTCTGGCGTGAACGAACCCGTCATCGGTCAGCGAAAGATCGAGCAGGTGATCCAACTGAAGGAAGGCGAGCCGAGCATTCTGGCGGGCATTCTGACGCGGCAGGAGACAAATTCGTTAGCGGGCACACCGGGTCTCTCGGACATTCCAATCCTGAAGCGGTTGTTCAGCACGGTAAGCCGCGACAAGACGCAGAACGAGGTCGTGTTCCTGCTGATCCCGCACATCGTGCGTGAACCGCTGGTAACCCGCATGAACACCCGCGCCATTGATACCGGAACCGGCCAGTCCATCGAGTTACGGCATGAGGCAGTGGCAGACGTACCGGCAGTCGACACCTCCGCGTCAGTAACCACGGGAGCATTCCAGAAACAACGCGCGGTGGCACCGCCCATTACAGCAGCGCAGGCCGCCGCGGCCATGATTGGGCAGGTCGGCAATGAAAATACTCCAGCCGCACAGCGCGCGCAGGCCGCTCTGAACAACCCAGTCGCCGCCATGCTGCCGCAGACAGGTGCGCCGGGTGCCCCGGTCAGCTTCAGTGTGACGCCAGGTGCGTCCAGTCAGGCTGTCGGTAGTACCTTCCAGATGGCCGTGGTGGCGTCGGGCGCGAAGGATCTCTACTCGGTGCCGGTGCAGGTGCAGTTCAATCCCGCGCTACTTTCGCTGGTCAATGTTGATTCGGGTGAGTTCCTGGGGCGCGACGGGCAGGCGGTTGCCGTCGTGCATCGTGACGAGGGCAATGGGCTGGTCACCATCTCCGTCTCACGTCCACCGGCTGTGCGCGGCATGGACGGTCAGGGCTCGATTTGTCTGCTGACGTTCAAGGCCAATGCGACTGGCGACGCAACGGTCTCACTGTCAAAGGTGGGCGCGAAGGACAGTTCGCAGGCCAATCTGCCAGCGGTCGGCTCGCAGGCCACCGTGCACATCAAGTAGGTTCTATGGCACAACAAGCCAGGTCGACTGCACCCGCAATCCCGTCTTCATGGCGTGGACTGCGGAACGATGCCGGCGTGACGTTGGTGGAGTTGATCGTGGTGGTCAGCATCATTGCCATCCTGGCTACGGCAGCGGTGCCGGTGACGCGCTGGCAGATCAAGCGCACAAAAGAGCGTGAACTGCGGGCTGCGTTGTGGGAGATACGAGGTGCCGTGGACCACTATAAGGATGCCGCAGAACGCGGCGCCTTTCAGACCAAGGTCGACAGCTTTAACTATCCACCCGATCTGGACACCCTGGTCAATGGCGTGGACGTTTCGACCAAGAAGGTGAAGTTTCTTCGAAGGATCCCGAAAGACCCCATGACCGGTCAAACGGAGTGGCAGCTGCGATCCATGCAGGATGATGCGGACGCTACCAGCTGGGGCGGCCAGAATGTCTTCGACGTACACAGCAAAAGCCAGGGCACTGGGCTGGATGGAACCAAATACTCCGAATGGTAAGGCACAGGTCCAACTCGTCGAAGGACTCCGGCTTTACGTTGCTGGAACTGATCGTGGTCATGCTGATCATCGGCGTACTCGCGGCCATGGCAGTGCCCGCCTTCACGCATCACTTGAAGGTTGCGCGCGAAGCAGTCCTCAAAGAGGATCTGCACACCATGCGCCAGGCCATTGACTCCTTTACCGTCGACAAGCAGAAGGCACCACAGGCGCTGGATGAACTGGTGACATCGGGGTACCTGAAGTCCATGCCGCTGGATCCCATGACGCATCGCACCGACACCTGGATTGGTGACCGCACGGACGCGTACCAGAACGTCGATGAAACCGCGACGGGCATTAACGACGTACACAGCGGCTCGCAGGCGCTCTCGACCGAAGGCACCATCTACGGCTCCTGGTAGCTGCGTGGTTGAGTCCGCCGGGGCGCACCAGGTCCACACGCTTGAACTGTTCCTCGCCCTCTGGCTGGCCCGTTCTGCATGGCCGGGATCGTTACTGCTGGGCGTTGGACTTGGGCCTGTGGGTCGTGCCCTGGCGCTTGCATCTGTCGCTACCGGGGCCGCCGGACTGTTCCTGGAATCGGAGCCGGACGCCCTGCGCGCCGCGCATCGTGAAGGCTGCTGCACCTTTACCGTCAGCACCCTGGAAGAGGCCGTACGCGCCCTTAAGAACGAGGTACGGCAGAAGCGGGCCATCAGTATTGCGCTGCGCGGTAACGTTGCAGCGAACCTTCGTGAGATGGTGTATCGCGGCATTCAGCCGGACGTCCTTGCCTTCAGCAGACCTGCACTGGCTGAGGAACTGTCGGCTACCGCCAGGCTTCTGCAGCGAGGCACGGTCGGCATGCAAGGGTTTGGTCTTGCGCCCATGGCTACCTTTACAAAGCTCGAACCGCTTTTAGAGAACGGGCTGGGAACGTCCTGGCAGATCGGGATTGACGTCGCTGCAGACATGGCGGAACGCGGCAAGCTGGATCGCGCACGCGTTGCGGCGTCGGCCAACTTGCCAGCGGACAGTCAGTCCCTGAACGCAGCGGCTTACCGCTGGGCCAGGGTCGCACCCTCTTTGTTTCCAAGGTCGAGGGAACGCGCTTACCTGTCCTCCTGCTCCTGCTCCTGAGGGTCGGTAATGGGCCTGGGACCTGCCTGACGCACCGCTTCCAGCCGCGCCCATAGCTCCTTCATGCCGCGCCCCTGCTTGCCGTCCTTCGCCGCACAGGCGAGTATCTCGCTGACGCCATGTTCCGTCCTGAGCGCCTTCAGCGAGTTGGCCAGGGTGTTGTTGGACAGACGATCGCTCTTTGTGCCGATCACCAGGTAGGGCTGCCGGTGCAATTGCATGTACTGGATCAGCTGATGATCGCTCTCCTGCGGCGGAATGTTCGTGTCTACCAGGCAGCAGCACAGGGCGAGCTGATCGCGCTCAGACAGGTACGGGTCGACGAAGCCGGACCACTCGGCTGAGATCGATTTCGAGATCTTGGCGTAGCCGTAACCGGGCAGGTCCGCGAAGACCAGCGAGGGCAGCGGTCGCATATTTCCCGACGTGGAAACCTCATGGAGACCGAAGAAGTTGATCGAACGTGTGCGGCCCGGCGTGGACGACACGCGCGCATGGCCTTCGCCCAGCAGGGCATTGATCAGGCTTGATTTGCCGACGTTCGACCGGCCAAGAAAGGCGACTTCGGGGGCACCGCCGGTCTTGGTCACACTGGGAAAGTGTTCCGGAGCAAACGCGGAGAGTAGGAATTGCGTACGTAACCGCATCCCCCAAGTGTACCGGTCAGGCGGTGTGGGATGTCCGCAGAGGAGGAGGCATGCAGCTACGCGGTACACTGCAGCCCATGATCGCCTCATACCGCGACGACTTCAACCGTCGCTTTACCGACGCAAAGTACGCCCAGCTCAAAGCGAATCTCGACCGGCGCACCCGATCTGCCATCAACCTGCGGGTGGCCGAAACACCGGTCTTTCTGCCAGCTGCGCTGGTGCAACAACTGGCCGACGCCGGTGCGGAGATGACGCACCAGCTGGTGGACGACACAGACTACCTGCGCGCCGCCGAGCAGACCATTCCGGCGGCGTTCCGTGTGGCCGGGCACAGTGCGCACCCCGAGTTTATGACGGCCGACTTTGCCCTGATCCGCAACGAAGATGGATCGTTGGAGCCTCGTCTGGTGGAGCTGCAGGCATTTCCCTCGGTCTACGGCTACCAGGCCGTGCTGGGAGAGGAATACGTTCGCAGCTACGACCTTGACCCGTCGCTGCAGGCCTTCATCGGGCATTCTGACGAGCAGTATTGGGCCGCCATGCGGCAGGTGGTTGTCGGCGATCATGCACCGGAGAATGTCGTGCTGCTGGAGGTGACGCCAGACCAGCAGAAAACGCTGCCAGATTTTCATGTGCACGAAGACCGCCTGGGCATCTGCACGGTCGACATCACTGCTGTACAGCAACAGGGCCGAAAGCTGTTCTACCAGCGTGACGGCGTAACGACGCCAATCGAACGCATCTACAACCGAGCCATTGTCGACGAGATGATCCGGAAAGAGGTGAAGCCAGACTTCGATCTGACGTCTGACCTGGATGTGGAGTGGGCCGGCCATCCGAACTGGTACTTCAAGATCAGCAAATTTTCTCTGCCGCACCTGAAACATCCCTTCGTTCCCCCTGCAGTGTTTCTGGATGCGTGGCTACGCGGGGAGGGGCGAGATCGGCTGCCGGATAATCGCAACAACCTGATCTTGAAGCCCTTGTTTTCCTTCGCGGGCAAGGGGATCGAGTTTGCGCCATCGGATGAGTTGCTGCGGTCCATCCCAGACGAGCATCGCCGCGACTATCTCCTGCAACAGCGGATGGATTTCGTCCCCACGGTACCGACCCCGTTCGGCCTCACGCAGGTTGAGGTTCGAGTGATGTACCTGTGGCCGGTCGGTGGAAGCCTGACTGCGGTCAATACGCTGGTCAGACTCGGGCGCGGGCGCATGATGGGGGTTGATCACAATCGGGATCAGCTATGGGTGGGCGGGTCGGCTGGCTTGATTGTGGGGTAGTCATCCCAAAAAGGGAATATCATCGCACGCCTCCCTAATTTTCATTCGTGGTAGAACCGTTACGAGAGTAACTTGTCCTTGTCCATGTTTGAAATCAGTTCCTCACAGTTTCCCGCGCAGGCTCCCGATCCCATGAGGAGCTCGGTACGTTTCCCGCTCCATTTGTTTGCCCGTATCGACACGGTAAACGGTCCGGTAGATGCCATCACGGAGGACATTTCATCCACTGGCGTGTTGTTCACCATGCCCTTTGCACCGGAGATCAATACCCGGCTAACATGGACGCTGCATTTTCCTGCGGACGACATTGGCTCTCCTCATGACGTCATGGTGGCCTTCGTGGGTCGCGTAGTGTGGCATGGCCCGGCGGCAGGTGGGCGGCAGGTAGGGGCGGTGATCGATGGTTATCGCATGGGAGAGAGCAGCCATGTCTGAAGTCAGCATGCATGACAGTGTGGAGGACGATGCATCCCATGACGGCATCCGTGTCATTTTGGCTGACTCTCAGGCGATCTACCGGGTAGGCATGCGAAAGATCTTTGCCCTCGAAGACGATATTCGAGTGGTTGCGCAGGCCGAAACATTGCAAAATTTGTACGCCTCGCTGCAGCGTTTTCCGGCAGACGTCGTTGTGCTGGAAGGGCAGCTTATCTCTGGCATCGTCGATGCCATTCCGGAGTTGGTGCGCCACGCCCCGGATTCAAAGCTGATCGTTCAGGTGTTGGAAACAGACGAGGTGAACACGGTGGAACTGTACCGCCGTGGCGTGCGCGGCGTTGTGCCGCGATCCATTTCGCCGGATTTGCTAATCAAGTGTGTGCGGAAAATAGCGGCGGGTGAGACCTGGATCGACAACCAATCGGTCAGCTGGGTGATTGAAGCCTATCGCTCACAGGCAACCGCACTGGTCAGCCCGCGTACCAAGCCACACCTGACAACGAAGGAGATCTCCATCATCACCTGCATTACGCGGGGCATGCGCAACAAGGAGATTGCCTACCAGGTGGGCACCACGGAGCAGGTGATCAAAAACTATCTGCGCAAAATTTACGACAAGCTGGGGGTGTCTGACCGGCTGGAGCTTGCGCTCTACTGCCTGCACCACCAATTGTTGAAGCACTATCCGCAGGAAGCCGCGAAGGAAATGGTTCCGTGAGGCAGGTCGCCCTCGGCTGACCTGCCTCCAGATACTTACTGTTGCTTTGCCACTTCCAGGTCAATCGTGAACTTGACCTCGTCACCCAGCACGGGTGGCTTGTACTTCACATCCTGGCCGAAGTTGAAGTTCTCGCGGCTGATGACGCCTGTGGCAGAAAATCCGCTCAGCGTTTTGCCGTTGGGTCCAGGCTGCGGTGCCGCGGGGCCGTCTACATCGAGCGTCACCGGCTTGGTCTGACCGCCCAGCGTCAGGTCGCCGATAATCTGCAGCTTGCCTTCGCCATTGCGCTTAACCGCTGTGGACTTGAAGGTGATGGTGGGGTACTTGGCCACATCAAAGAAAGTTTCAGACTTCAGATGGCCGTCGCGGCGTGGTTCGCCTGTGTCGACGGAGTTTGCGTCCATGGTTGCTTCCACATGCGATTTGGCCGGGTCTGCCGCATCCCAAACCACGACGCCTTTCAAGCCGCCAATTTTGCCATGAACGTTGCTGACGCCCAGATGACGGATTGAGAACTCCGCGCCGGAATGAGCGGTTTCCACAGTCCAGGTTGAGCTTTGCGCCAGAGCGGTTCCAGTTGCGACAAAAAGGGCGGCGGTAAATAGTGTCTGTTTGAGAAGCATCTTTTCTCCGTGGTCACAGCATAGACGCCACAAGCTGCCAAACGGTCGCAGAATATGCTTCCTCGTCGAAGTAAAAGTCTCCATGCCGGAACAGCACGACGCGGTGTAGCATCGCTGCACATGGTCACGGGAATCGTTTCACAATGGCGCGAGTTGACGTCAAAGCAGAGGAATGCCTTTGTGGCGTGCTTCCTGGGCTGGTCGCTGGACGCGTTCGACTTCTTCGTTCTGACCTACTGCATCAGCGCGATTGCGGCTGACTTTCGCGTCGGCGTGGAAGAGGTCACGGAAGCGCTGTTCTGGACGCTGGTCATGCGGCCGGTCGGTGCCCTGCTTTTTGGCATTCTTGCGGAAAAGATTGGCCGCAGGCCAACGCTGATGATTAACATCGTCAGCTTTTGCGTTTTTGAAGTGGCATCCGGCTTTGCGCCGTCGCTGTTCTGGCTGCTGGTCTTCCGCGCCCTGTTCGGTATTGCCATGGGCGGCGAATGGGGCGTAGGCGCAGCGCTTGCCTTCGAGACGCTGCCGGAGAAGGGTCGCGGCTTCTTCTCCGGCCTGCTGCAGGAAGGCTACGTGGTCGGCAATCTACTGGCTGCGCTGGTCTATGCGGTCGTGTTTCCGCATCTGCATGGCACTGGTTTGCTGACCAACTGGCGCGTCATGTTCTTTATCGGTGCGCTGCCGTCATTGCTGGTCTTCTACATTCGATCTGGCGTGGATGAGTCGCCAGTCTGGAAGGCAGGGCAGGCGCAGGCCGTCAGGCCACGGTTGGGCAAGGCGGATGTGGCCAAGTACCTGGGATCGTTTCTGCTGCTGGTGGTCATGATGTTTGCGTTCACCTCGTTCAGCCATGGCTCGCAGGATCTCTACCCCACGTTTTTGCAGAAGGGCAAACACTTTGCACCCGCGAAGGTTGGCACCATTGCGATCATTGCGAACCTGGGTGGACTGCTTGGAGGCATCACCTTCGGCACCTGGTCTGAGAAGATCGGCCGTCGCAAGGGCATCATCATCGCCGCGCTGCTATCGATACCCATGATCCCGCTGTGGGCCTTTACACACTGGTTGCCCCTGGTTGCAGTGGGCGGCTTCCTGATGCAATTTATGGTGCAGGGAGCGTGGGGCATTATTCCGGCACACCTGAATGAGCTTTCGCCGGCGGCTGTACGTGCGACGTTTCCCGGTTTTGCGTACCAGTTGGGCAATCTTCTGTCCTCGCGGAATGCCAAGTTTCAGGCAGTGATTGCGAGGCGGTCGTTTGGGGGATCGCTCCAGATGGTGATGGCCGGAACGATCGCCGTTGTGGCGTTGCTGGTGGCGTTGCTTGCCTTTCTGGGCAAGGATGCTAAGGGCCGGCAAATGACGACGACGGATTAGAAGAGGGTGCCAGCTGTCATCTTGAGACAAGTCGCAGGCCTGCTTCGCTCTGCCTATACTTTGCGCTCGACAGTGGGTACTTTGAGGACGCTGCAAGCCACTCAGGATGGCGTGAACGGCCTGAATCGAAGAGGCCGACGCCTGACTCAAAAGGGAGTGAGCCTAGCCTCGTCCCGGTTTCGTTTGCAGTTGGCCATCCAGCCGCTTTTCTAAGAGAATAGGACGTACAGGACCGGACCCGTGCCCCGCATCAATTTTCAGCAACAACTCGCGGCGTTGAAGGACAAACTGCTTGCGATGGCGTCGCTGTCGCAGCAGGCTCTGGAACTTGCGGTTGAGGCCTACCTGCAGCGCGACATGGGATTGTGCCACCACGTCGACGACATTGAAGCCGCCGTGAATGCAGCAGACCGCGAGGTCGACGAGATGGCGTATGAGCTGCTGGCCAAAGAGCAGCCCATGGCGATCGATCTGCGCTTCCTGCTCGCCGTCATCAAGATCAATGGCGACCTGGAACGCGTGGGTGACCAGGCAGCGGCCATCGTGAAACGCTGTCGCGAGCTGCAAGCTACTGCCGGGAACGACGGGCCAGAGAACCTCCCCGGCGACATTGCGGGCATGGGCGAAGTGGCCGTCAAGATGATTCAATTTGCGATTCGTTCGCTGCTGGATGGCGATGCCAACCTGGCCGAACGCGTGCTGCAGATGGACCACGAGATTGATCGCATGAACCACGAGGCACAAAACGCGCTGCGTGACGAGATGACGCGGCGACCTGAAACTACTGAGAACGCGTTGAACTCCATCATCGTGGCGCGCAACCTGGAACGTAGCGCCGACCACGCGACCAACAT
>JBPBQP010000097.1:0-17872 GCA_050954745.1 Janthinobacterium lividum
TGTAGCTCGGGGCCAACCCTAAAACAAGCACAAGATGTTGGGTGGTCTGTGTGGAAAACAATTTGGCTTGTGGGTGACACGGCAGCCGCAGGGTTCCACTCGCATTCGCCTTACTGTACGTGGTCTGCTGCTGTCGAAAAGCGGTACGGAATTCGGATTTGCGGGAGAAAGAACACATCTGACTGCAGGTTGTTCAGGCGGTCAAGCGACAGGCACTCTGACCGAACCGTCACGACAGGTCGCCAATTTGGCACGCTTCGACTAAACTGATCTGAGACGGAGAGTTGGCAGAGCCCGGTTGAATGCACCTGACTCGAAATCAGACATAGGCGTAAGTCTATCGGGGGTTCGAATCCCTCACTCTCCGCCACAAGCTTGGATCCATACCAATCCGAAGTAGCCCCCTCAAAGCTCCCCTTCGAGGGGCTTCCATGGGGATGCTGAAGAATTTCCCTGTTTGTGTGGGCAGCGACGCCTAGTTGGCCACAATAAAGCGTCACGTGTCTCCGCGAGCGTTTACAAACCCCGTTGACATCGTGCAATGTCCGCATGCTGGATCAGAAATTGCGGGCGTATGTGTCGCGTGGAAGACCTGCATGCCTGGCGCGATCCCGAATCGCCATAGCGCTTGCGGCGTCCAATGGACCCCCTAAAGCTACGAAGTAGGGGGCGCGGCCCGTGGGCGAGAAAAGCTGGGGCTGAAGGCTGATGTACCTGCGTTTTAGGCGCGCAATTTTGGTCTGTGCCTGCGTTTCGTAGTTATAGGTGTATGCAATAACATGCCATCCGGTCTGCCCACCTGTGTGGGGCAGAGCACCCGGGGCCGATCGCTGTCCCGCCTTTGTGGACGCTTTGGCATTCATGGGATGAACGATTGCTGTCTGTGGCTTTGGCGACGGCTCCCCAGCTACGGGACTTACTTGGCCAGGCACGGGGTGCTGATGCCTTGTGGTTCCCCAGAAGACAAAGCCCAGCAGTACCACGGCAGCGGTTCCGCTAAACAGTGCATTTCGACGACTTGAGAGGGCCTCGCTGTACCCAGGCCGATGCGCGTCCCCCTTATCGCGGGTTGGCAACGTGGCCCTTGGTACTGGACCATTTTCCCCACCCGTGGACGATGACGTTGGCAAACTAGGCGGCCTGGCTACGGCTGTCGCCTCCGAGACTTCGTTGCCTGGCACACCAGCCTCGAGCTGCGCAGCACCGAGGCTGGCCGAATGCTCTGAAGCTCTGGAAACTTGCAACGGTACGAGGAAAGGGGTAGTCAAGGGAGCCTGAAGCGCGGCAACAACGCTATCAGCATTCATCGTCCCGTCAAGCGCACCTTGAATGATGCGGCCTAACGGACTGGGCGGCAGCGTTGCTGTGCCATCTATTTGGAGGCATTGAAGCAGCAGGAGGCCAAGGTCGCGAACATCTCTACTGCGGAGCGCATCGCGAGCTTCGGATGTGTCTGCTTCAAAGTCGCCGCTACACTCCCTGACACAGTCGCTGCGCAGCTTGATATTTTCCCCTGCGGCGAAGACGTTGGCAGCAATGACATGTTCGTGGACGAGACCCGCAGAATGAAGAGCGGCAAGTGCATCGGCAACAGCAATCGCGATTTGCCTGGTCTCTTCACTTGAGAGAATGCGCTCGCCGAGCACATCGGCCAGGATCTCGTCCGTGGGCTCTAGCAGGCAGACGGCCAGCGAGACATTCTCCACCGTTACTTGTCCGAAGTAGTAAATGGCCTGCAGACCAGGGTTGGATAGGCCTGCGACCTTCTGCCAACGGTTCACCAGCTCTGCTCCATCGAAGTGCGACTCTGTCAGCCGCAGCATAGCTGGCTGGCCATCGGGAGTCGTCGTAAGAAAGAACGCATTTCGACCTTCCGAGCGTAGCAGTGGACCTAGCCGGTACCCGGCTAAGAGATTTCCTTCGTATTCATTCCAGAGGTGCACTTTTCATCCCGAATTCAGAATCGCCAAGCCCGCCCACACCTCACGAATAGCAGTGATCGATCTGGCGTGTTTTACAGGCGCGAACACCTCATTATCTCGAATGGCTCTCAGAACATTTTTCTGAGTACTCCTACCGGTCAAAGCAAAATGTCGGCATCAAGCGCGGTACCTGAGCCTCCCGGCCCTACTTGATGGACATCATGTGTAAATCGCTTAGCGTCTTCGCAACCGGATCTGGGTGGAAGGTGGAGGACGAAAAAGAAGCTTAGACCGGCCAAGATGTGCCTTGGATTCTCAAACGAAGCTGGGACCGATCGTCAAAGCGTGGCAAAGCGATGGCCTTTGCAGGACGATACACTCTTCACCCTATGAACAAGGACCTAAAATGCCGTGTAGGCGCTGTATGGCCTCGCTTCCGTCGCAAGGTATCCTACTGGTCCGAGGTGATGAACCGGGATGTGGATTGTCCGGCTGGCCCTGCGCCGCCCATATACGTTTGTGGTCTTCTCGCTGTTGATGCTGCTGCTAGGCATCGGCACTGCAGTGGAAGCGCCAAAGGACATCTACCCGTACATCAACATTCCCGTCGTCACCATCGTGTGGAGTTATAGCGGGCTGCCGCCGCAGGAGATGGAAGGGCGCATTGTCACCATCTGCGAACGCGCCCTGACTACCACCGTCAACGACATTGAACACACCAGCTCCACCAGTTACCAGGGCGTCGCGGTTATCCGCGTGTACTTTCAGCCCAACGTGAAGGTTGAGCTGGCCATGTCGCAGATTACAGCTGTAGTGCAAACCATTCTGCGTATCTTCCCGCCCGGAACCTTTCCCCCGAACATCCTGAAGTACGACGCATCGAGTGTCCCCATCCTTCAGTTAGGCCTGTCCGGTAAGGGCCTTACGGAGGAGGATTTATACGACCTGGGCACTTCGTTCATCCGTCCACGACTGGCCACCGTGAAAGGTGCGGCGATTCCACTGCCTTATGGCGGCAAGGTTCGGCAGGTGCAGGTCGATGTCGACCCGAACCAGCTTTACGCGCATCATCTTTCCGCGACTGATGTCTCGACAGCGTTTAACCAGCAGAACCTGGTTTTGCCAGCCGGTGTGGCACGCATGGGGGACCGTGAGTTCATCGTCAAGATGAACTCTTCTCCGCCCGAAGTATCCGCGCTGAACGACCTGCCCATCCGCGCTGCCAACGGCGCTGTGGTCATGGTGAAAGACGTTGCACAGGTGCGGTTGGGCTATGCGCCGCAGGTCAACATCGTGCGCCAGGACGGCCAGCGAGCCGCCTTGCTCACCGTGCTGAAGAACGGGGAAACGTCCACGCTGGACATCGTGAAGGGTGTTAAGGAACTGCTGCCGCAGGTCAAGGCAGGCCTACCACCCTCGCTGCAAATCACGCCGCTGTTCGATCAGTCCATCTTTGTCAGTGAGTCCATAAACGAAGTGGTGCGCGAAGCAGTCATTGCAGCTGCACTGACCGGGCTGATGATCCTGTTGTTCCTGGGTTCGTGGCGTTCCACGTTGATTGTCTGTACGTCCATTCCGCTGTCGATTGCAACGTCGTTGGTCATCCTCTACGCGCTGGGCGAGACCATTAATGTCATGACGCTCGGCGGGCTCGCACTTGCGGTGGGCATCCTGGTCGATGACGCCACGGTCGAAATCGAAAACACGCACCGTAACATGACCGAGAACAAGCCGCTTGTGCGCGCCATTCTGGACAGTGCAGAGCAGGTGGCATCTCCCGCCTTTGTTTCCACGCTGTCGATTTGCCTGGTGTTCACCCCGGTTCTGCTGCTTAGCGGACCTGCCCGCTACCTGTTTACCCCGCTGGCCATGGCCGTGGCGTTTGCAATGCTGGCGTCTTACTTCCTTTCGCGGACGCTGGTGCCAACCATGATGCACTTTTTGCTGGATGCTGAGATCAAGCTGTACCAGGATCCGGCTGCGGCGGAAAAAGAGAAGGAAGACAACTTCATTTGGCGTGTTCACTCGCGCTTCGACGAGTGGTTTGAGCGCAGGCGTGAAGGCTATCGCAAGGTGCTGCAGTGGACGCTGGAGAACCGCGGCGTGACCATCGGCGTCTTCGGCCTGTTCGTACTGCTCTCCATGCCGTTGCTCTTCTTCATCGGTGAAGACTTCTTCCCGTATGTCGATTCGGGGCAGATGCGATTGCACGTGTACCCGCCCGAGGGGATGCGGCCGGAAGATTCTGAGCAGTATTTTGCTGCCGTGGAACGTGAGATTCGCCACACCATTCCGGCAGAAGAGACGAAGCTGATTCTCGACAACATCGGCCTGCCCAATGGCGGCATCAACCTGGCGTTTGGCGATAGCGCTGTCACCAGCGATTCCGATGGCGACATCCTGATTGCGCTGAACCCCGGCAAACGGCATACGCAGGAGTACATGCGGCAGCTGCGTGTCGCGCTGCACGGCAAGTTTCCGGACGGCACCTTCTTCTTTACGCCCGCGAACATCACCAACCAAATTCTGGACTTCGGCCTGCCAGCTCCCATTGACCTGCAGATTTCTGGTCGTGGGCCGCAGAACTTCGCCATAGCGCAACAGATGTTGAAGCAGGTACAAGCCATTCCAGGCGTCGCCGACGCGCACATTCACCAGCAGATTGCTCAACCAACCATTAACGTCAATGTAGATCGATTGAAGGCGCGTCAGATCGGTCTGACCCAGCAGGATGTCGCGCAGAGCATGTTGATTTCACTGACCGGTACCGGCCAGACTGCGCCGAACGAGTGGCTGAACCCGCAGAACGGCGTCAATTACCAGGTGGTCGTGCAGACGCCGCAGTATCGAATTGACACGCTGCAAGCGCTTGCCCGAACGGCCCTAACTTCACCTGCGGGCAATGTGAGTCAGTTGTTGGGCAACGTGGCGAACTTCGAGCGCGATGTGACCCCGGCCATCATCAATCACTACAACATTCAGCCGGTGTACGACATTTTTGCGGACGTGGACCAGCGAGACCTTGGCAGCGTGGCGCGGGCCATTCACCGGATCATGGACAAGCAGGAATCGACACTGCCGGTCGGATCGCGGCTTGCTCTGCGTGGCGAGGTGCAGACCATGAGTGAGTCGTTCACGCGGCTCGGCCTCGGCATGATCTTTGCGATTCTTCTTGTCTACCTGCTGATGGCGGTGAACTTCCAGTCCTGGATCGATCCATTGATCATCCTGATGTCGCTTCCAGTGGCGTTTGCGGGCATCCTGTGGATGTTGTTTCTCACCGATACCACGCTGAACGTGCCGTCCTTGATGGGTGCCATTATGACCATTGGCGTCGCAACCGCGAACAGCATCCTGATGGTTGTGTTCGCGAACGACGAACGCATCGCAGGCAAAAA
This sequence comes from Janthinobacterium lividum, assembly GCA_050954745.1. Lineage (GTDB taxonomy): Bacteria > Acidobacteriota > Terriglobia > Terriglobales > Acidobacteriaceae > Terriglobus. Next base: position 5,321 of record JBPBQP010000097.1, read on the forward strand.
CAACATGGAAGCCTCCGTCAACGCAGGCTACACGCGTCTACGGCCCGTTTTGATGACGGCATTGGCCATGATCATCGGCATGTTGCCCATGGCGCTGGCCCTGGGTGAAGGCGGCGAGCAGAATGCTCCACTGGGTCGTGCCGTCATTGGCGGTCTGCTGCTCGCCACGCTGGGTACGCTGTTTGTGGTGCCGATCATGTACTCCCTGTTGCGCAAGGACGCACCGCGCGACTTCGACCGTGAGATCGACGAAGCCTATGACGAGGGTGACGGGAAGAACTCGCCTGCTGCGACGCAAACAAAAGGCCACGATGGCGCTCAACCTCAGAGCCAACCTGCCTAGCTGCCGGATAGAAAGAAGACGATGAGCGACGACCTGCAACAACGTGTTTATCCCGAAGACGAGCGGCTGCGCGCGGTACAGGACGATCCTGACCGCAGGATGACGCGCGACCAGTGGGAGCGTGAGGAGTCGCTGGCCAGGCAGGCCGCGCACAAGCGGCATGACAGCGTGCAACACGATCGCGACGTGCAGCAGGAGTTCGACCGCAAGAAGAAATCGCAACACCGTGACTGGGGCAAGCTGTTGTTGTGGCTTGGCCTCGGTATTCTCGTCCTGCTGCTGATCTTCGTCATCGGCTATCTGCCGCACCGTGCGCACGAGAAGCAGGCCGAAGCTGCTGCGAGGCAGCGTGAACAGGAAGAGCCCGAGGTTACTGTCATCGAAGTAAAACGCAGTCATGCACCGGGGGAGCTGACCGTACCCGGTACTACGTCTGCGCTGACTGAGGCCTATATCTACGCCCGCGCGAATGGCTATGTTCGGAAGCGCTATGTCGATATTGGTGACCATGTGAGGAAAGGCCAGTTACTCGCGATACTGGACGCACCGGATCTGGATCAGCAGGTGGAGCAGGCGCGGCAACAGCTTCGCCAGTCCCAAGCGGATGAAGCGCAGCAGCAGGCGCAGCTTGACCTGCGGCGCGTTACCTGGGAACGCTGGCGCACGCTGGTGGCAAAGGGCGTTTTCTCACGGCAGGACGGCGATCAGCGTGAGACAGACTACCGTGCCCAGTTGGCACTCGTCGCATCCGCACAGCGCAACGTGGAAAGCTTTCGCGCCAACCTGAATCGCTCCATTGCCCTGCAGAGTTATGAACGGGTGACCTCGCCCTTCGACGGCATCATTACGCAGCGCAACACGGACGTGGGGGCGTTGGTAGGTGCAGGTGGCAGCGGCATGCCGGCACCCATGAACACGGGCAGTTCGCCGAGCGGCGGCTCGTCCGGCAACAACAGTTCCAGTACCAGCGGTTCAAGCGGCAGCGCTAATCAGACTGCGACGCCGTCCACCGGCAGTGCGGCAGGTGGAGCACTCTTCGCCGTCGCACAGGTAGACCGGCTCCGCATCCTGGTGGCGGTGCCTGAGGGGTACGCCTCCAGCATCGTGACAGGCATGCCCGCGAAGGTCTTTGTGCAGGAGCGCACCGGTAAACCCATCAACGCTACGGTAACGCGTGCGACCCGGTCGCTCGATGAAAATACCCGGACCATGCTGACGGAAGTGGATCTTGACAACCGCGGCGGCAGCCTGTTTCCCGGCATGTATACCGTGGTCAGTTTTGTGGAGGTCCGTGGCACCTCGCCGATCACGGTACCGGGCGACGCAATCGTCGTGCGCAAAGACAGGACGATGGTCGCTGTAGTCCGTGACATGAAGGTTGACCTGGTGTCGGTCGAGATCGGCCGCGACTATGGACCCTCCGTCGAAATTCTTAGCGGCCTGCACGAGGGTGACCACGTGATCACCACGATAAACGACGGCGTGCGGCAAGGTGCGAAGGTGCGGCCGCAACAAACGAAAGAAGCTGGCGAGGATTCCGGCTCTGGCGGAGCGCAGACGAACAAGGTGCCAAACGCTGGTCCAAATGAGTATGGCGATCAATCCATCGTGAATCAGAGTTCGGAGAGCACGAACAATCAGGGCAAAAAGGGCAGTGGCAGCGCCTCCCAGGGTGGTGGCAAAAGCACTGGCGGCGGCAAGAATAACGAGCCAAAGTCGCAAACCGAGGATAAGGGCAAGTGAGGCGAGCCGCGCAAATCGGGTCCTATGCACTTTCGCTGCTTTACGTGGCCACCCTTGCCGCGCAGCAGGGGCAACAACCGCCACCTTTCGCAGCGCCGCAGTCGCCGGCGCCGCCGGTGCAGTTATCGCCCGGACAGCAGGTACCGCCTCAGTCGCAGCAGCCCAATGCGTCGCCAGACGGACCGCTGCCACAAACGGACGGCAGCAGCATGGACCTGCGCGCGGTCAAATCGCTGCAGGAACAGCCATCCCGGCCTGCCAGTCCGTCGAGTCGCATCCAGCACGTTGCGGATGACAGTACCCACGCACGCGCAGAGGCTGTCCCGGCCGTTCACACCAGCCTTCTGCACCCGGTCTCGCCGTACCGTGCGACCAACATTGCCATGTTGCCGGGCGGATCCACCGCGCGGCTGGCCGGTTTGGTGCGCCAGGGCAAGCTGTACCTTTCGCTGCATGATGCCGTGACGCTGGCCATTGAAAACAACCTGGATGTCGAGGTCGGCCGTTACAGCCTTGCACTTGCCGAGACCGACCTGACGCGTGCACGTGGTGGCGGCAATCTACGCGGGCTGGACTACTTTGTGCAGCAGACAGCTCCGGGTGTCGGTGCCGCAACCAGCCCGCTGTTGATTACGGCCACCACCGGCAACGCCTCGCCAACGAACGCAACGGTGAACGATCTTTCCCAGGTGACACAGACCGGGACCGGCCAGCAGTCCACGTTATCGCTCAGCAACGGCGATGTCTATGCGCCCGGCCCGTCGATCCCTGTATTTGACCCGACGATCATTGCAGAGGCGGGGTATCTTCGCCGTTCCAACCAGACCTCCCTCATCGACACGACCACAGCAGGAGCCACCACCACCAGTAACACCGGCCCGCTGAACTACATCAGTACGGGAGTCGACTACCAACAAGGGTTTTCACCGGGCACGCAGGTTGAGGCGTTTGTGAGTAACGCGCCGTCGGTCTTGTACGGAGCCAACTCACAGTACGACCCCTTCAAGTCGCCCAGCACGTCGCTTACGGTGTCACAACCGCTGCTGCGTGGTCGCGGTCGGGCCGTCAATTTGCGCTTTGTGCGTATCGCCCAGCTTGACCAGCGGGTGTCACGACTGGTGTTCGAACAACAACTGCTGGAGACGATTTACGGTGTCTCACGCCTGTACTACGATCTGGTTTCGCTGGGCGAGAACATCGCGGTTAAGGAACAATCCTTAGCAGCGGCTGAGCGGCTGCTGCAGGACGACCGAAACCAGGTGTCAGAGGGAACGCTGGCACAGGTGGAACTGACGCGGGCGCAGGCGCTGGTGTCGTCCAGCCGGCTTGACCTGATCCAGGCGCGCGGCGAGTATCGACAGCAGGAAGTCATTCTGCGGGAGCAGCTGGTGCGCAACCTGGCCGATCCGGGGGCACAGATACTGTCGATCGTTGCGACAGACCGCATTCTGGTGCCGGACGCGCCCCCCACGCTGGACGTTCCGGCGCTGACTGCAGACGCACTCGCCAACCGCCCGGATCTTGCACAGGCAGGTTTGCAGGTGCGGGCCGATGAAATTGCCGCACGCGGCACCCGCAACGGCATCCAGCCGCTGCTTAACCTGTATGCCAATGTGCAGACGCGCGGCTCGTCGCTGGTGCCGTATCAGACGCTCGGCTCCACCGGCACCGGCATCATCCAGGCGCCTGCTGCGCTGACGCAGGGCGGGCTGCGGCTTTCGACTATCTACCAGGCTGGCATCCAACTGAATCTGCCCCTGCGCAACCGCATCGCCCAGGCAGATGCTGCCCGTGACGAGATTCAACTGCGTCGTGCCCAGGGCAGGACACTGAAGCTCGAAAATGACGTTCGGCAGCAGATCGAAAACTCTGCCATCGCGCTCGAAAATGCGCACGAAGCTTATGCCGCAGCCGTGGAAAGCCGCAATTATCAGCAGCAACTGCTGCAGGCTGAGGTGGATAAGTTTTCCGTGGGAGCCAGCACCAATTACCTCATCATTCAGGATCAGGCCTACCTGGCGCAGGCACGTTCGACGGAGGTGGCAGCCCGGTCAAACTGGATGAAGGCACAGATGGCGCTGGATCGTTCCCTGGGGGACTTGCTCAGCAAGAATCGGATCGAGTTCGACGACGCGGTGCGGGGCGACATTCGATAGCAGTGTCATGGTCGATGACCTGATTACTCGAACGTCCGAAGTTCAGAACTCAGCAGCAGGACAGACCACTCGCAGCAGATCGTTATCCTGCTGCTTCCTTGCTTTAGTGCCCGTCGCAAGCATTTACGAACCAAGATCAACTCGGCAGCTGTTGATTTGATCTCTCATACGAGGAAAGGCCTGAACATTCGCACTTCGCGAAGGCCAGGCTTTCAGAAGTTGATGGCGGAGAGACAGGGATTCGAACCCTGGATACCTTACGGTATACACGCTTTCCAAGCGTGCGCGATCGGCCACTCTGCCATCTCTCCAGCTATTTCAGTTTACACGCCTGCAGGGTGTGATTCCTGCAGGCGTGTGACTAACGGGGTTCCCTCGTTCCACAGACGTCCGCCCGTCCAGTTAGAGGGTCTCCTCTTCCATGTGCTTGGGCAGTCGACGCGCCATGAGCGGTGTCAGCAGCAGAATGGACAGCACCGTAGTGACCATGCCGCCCACCACCACGCGTGCCAGCGGTTGCTGCGCCTGCGCGCCGATGCCGTTGTTGATGGCCGCGGGTAGCAGGCCGAGGCCTGCGGACATGCAGGCCATCAGCACGGGACGCATTTCATCCAGTGCGCCTTCGCGCAATCCGTCGAGTCGCCCATGGTGGTGCTGCGCTCGACGAATGCCGGAAAGGAAGACTACCGCACCCAGCGTTGCGACACCCGTCAGCGACGTAAATCCGACGGCTGCCGAGATGGAGAAGCTCGTATGCGTCACCAGCAGCGCGATGATGCCTCCGATGGCTGCGAAGGGAAGCGTGCCAATGACGATCAGGGCGTCGAGCCAGCTGTTGAACTGCGCGTAGAGCAGGATCAGAATGGCTAGCAGGCTGACGGGAATGATGAAGGCGAGCCGCTTCTGTTCTTTCTTCAGCGAGTCGAACTCACCCGCCCAGGCGTAGGTGTAGCCGTTCGGCAGGGTAATCTTCTGCGTCAGCTGCGCCTGTAGATCGGTGATGGTGGCTGCAAGGTCGCGGCCACGCACACTGAACTTGATCGGAATGTAGCGACGGCCAGCTTCCCGGAAGATCTGGAAGCTGCCCTGGCGCACACCGATGGTGGCCACCTGGCTGAGCGGTATGCTGCTGCCATCGCCTGCAGGCAACAGGATGGAGCCGACACTATCCGGATTGTTCCGATAGGCAGCGGGGTACCGCACGGTGATGTCGAAGCGACGGTCACCCTCGATCATCTGCGTAACGGGAGCGCCACCCACCGCAGCCTGCACAGCTGCGTTGATGTCTGCCGGGGCCACACCGTAACGCGAGGCCTTGTTGCGATCCACCTGGATCACCAGCGAAGGCTGCCCATCGACCTTGAAGATGCCAACGTCCTGCACGCCGGGCACCTTCTGCATGACGGCCTGCACGAGCAGTGCCTGCTTCGACAGTTCGGCGAGATCGTCACCGAAGATCTTCAGCGAATTCTCCCCCTTGACGCCGCTCATGGCTTCTTCCACGTTGTCCTGAATCTGCTGCGAGAAGCCGAGCACGATGCCGGGGTACTTGGAGAACTGATGCTGCATCTGCGCGATGAGCTTGTCCTTGTCGCCATGGACTGACTTGGGCCAGGTGCTTTCATCGGTCAGATCGACCAGGAACTCCAAATTGTTGAAGGTGGTGACGTCGGTGCCGTCATTGGGCCGGCCGATCTGCGAGACTACCTGCTTGACTTCAGGAAATGCGGCAAATTCAGAGCGAAACTGGTCCGCTACCTTCTCTGCAGTGGCAAAAGACACGTCCTGAGGCAGGGTCGCACGGACCCAGAGATTGCCCTCTTCGAGTGGTGGCATGAACTCTCCACCTACAAAGAAGACAAACACAATGCCACCCACAATCAACCCGGCTGCGGCCGTTGCCCACACCAGACGGGAATGCTCCAGCGTCCAGCCGAACGCCCGGTTATAGTGCTTGCGAAAGAAGTTGGAAAGCCATGTGCCTTCGCCTGCATGGGCATCGCCCTCTTCCGGCGCAGCCTTCGGCGGACCTTTCGGTGCGAGCACAAGCGCTAGCACCGGCGCAAAAACCAGTGCGAACAGCAGCGCACCGATAAGCGCGAAGCCATACGTCACCGACATGGGCGCGAAGATCTTGCCGGGCACGCCCTGCATGGTGAACAAGGGGATGAACGCCACCAGGATAATCGCGGTCGAGAACAAAACCGGCCGCGACGCCTCCTGCACGCCTTCGATAATCAGCGTGGCCAGATCGTCTTCCGGAAGTCGTCTGGACAGTTTGCGGTGAATGTTCTCGAGCACAACAATGGATGCGTCCACCAGGATGCCGAAGTCGATCGCGCCGATCGAAATCAGGTTCGCCGAGTGGTTCGTGGCCACCATCATGCTGAAGGCAAACAGCACCGCGAACGGGATGGTGAATGCCGCAATGACCGTCGTGCGCACGTCACCCAGCATCAGCAGAAGGATGAGCGTGACCAGCACCAGGCCGGTGATGATGACGTGCTTCACCGTGTGTTCAGTGCGTTCAATCAGCACGGTACGGTCGCTGATGGTGTCGATGCGCATGCCCGGTGGCAACAGGCCATGATTCAACTGGTGGATCTTGGCCTTCAGGCCTTCGAGTGCAGGAATGCTTTCTTCGTCCTTGTTTAGCAGGACGATGCCTTCGACGACATCCGGATTCTTGTTGCGGCCGATTTTGCCGAGCCGTTGCTGTGAACCTTCCTTCACAGACGCCACGTCACCCACCAGCACGGGCACGCCGTTCTTCTGCGCGACCACGACCTGCTGGATGTCCTGCACGGTGTGCAACTGGCCCAGGGCGCGGACGTTGACACTCTGTTCGCCCAGCGTGATGTAGTTACCGCCGGCATTCGCGTTCGAGTTGCCGACCGCGGTGAGCACCTGCGGCAGGGTCACGCCATAGGTCAGCAGCTTCTGCGGGTCAGCCTCGATCTGGTACTGCTTCACCATGCCGCCAAAGGTGGTGATGTCGATGATGCCGGGCACCTGCTTCATCTCGCGCCGCACCAGCCAATCCTGCGTGGCGGTGAGGTCGTTCATGGAGTAGGGGCCAGTCAGCTGGTAGCGGTAAATTTCGCCGATGGGCGACCATGGCGAAAGCTGCGGCTGCAGGTTACTGGGCAACTGGATAAGTTGAAGCCGGTCAAGCACTTCCTGCCGATCGTGAAAGTAGTCGCTGCCGAAGGTGAAGTAGAGTTTCACGTCTGACAGGCCGAAGATGGAGATCGACCGGATGCCGTCGAGGTGCTGCACTCCGTAGATGGCGGTTTCGACAGGCGCAGTAACCTGCTGCTCCATCTCTTCTGCTGACCAGGCGGGGTTTTGCGTAATAATTTCGACCAGTGGCGGCGATGGGTCCGGATAGGCTTCCACGTCCAGTTGCAGGGAACCATAGGTGCCCGCAACCAGCATGCATGCCAGCAGAATGAGGATCAACGCACGCAGGCGGAGCAGGGTACGGATGAGTGCAGCCACGGTTAGTCTCCCACCGGGGCACGCAGGAATTCTGCGCCCGTCTTCACAATGCGTTCGCCGTTCGACAGGCCGCTCGTAATCTCAACGTCGCCGCCATGGTTGGCACCGGTGCGTACCTGCCGCAGGGTGAATTTGCCGTCGGCTCCCTGGACGTACACGGCGGTATTTTCGCCGTCATGCACGACCGCGGTCTGCGGTACCAGCACCGCGCTGACCGCAGGCCGCGAAATAAGCAGGCTGGCAAACATAGCCGGCTTTAGCTTGTGTCCAGGGTTTGCAAGAACCACGCGGGCGCGCAGCGTGTGCGTTGCCGGGTCGAAGACATCGCCCACGTTCGCGAGTGTGCCGTGGAAGACTTCGCCAGGGTACGACGAAACGGTGACATCGACATGCTCAGCCTGCTTCAGCAGGGTCAGGTCGCGCTCGAAGACTTCGCCTACAACCCAAACATGGTCAAGGTTTGAGATGGTCGCAATGCCGCCGGCTGAGGAGTTGTCGAGCGACCGCTGCAGCTCTCCATTTGCGGTACCAACGTCGATGACGGTGCCGGAAATGGGAGCAGCGATGGGTGCGATATCAGAGCTGCCGCTCTCGGAAAAGCCCAGTTCGCGCAGGCGCTGGCGGCTTCGCTCAAGGTCTGCGTGACCGGCACCAGCCGTTGCCTGCAACTCCAAAAAAGCAGCCTGTGACAGGACTTCATGATCCATCAGCAGCTTGCCGCGGTCGCGTGCGCGGTCGGCACGATCCGCTTCCAGTTTTGCTTTCTGAAAGTCCGCACGTGCTGCGGCTACGTCGCCGCTTTGCAGCATGGCGATGGTCTGGCCCTTGTGCACTTCCTGTCCAGCAACGACCTTCAACTCGACGATGCGGCCCGCCAGAGGAGGGAAGACGTGGACCAGTTGCGTAGGGTCAGACTCCACGTGCGCAGGAACAGTCAGCGTATCGCTCAGGGTGGCAGAGTGTGCGGTGGTTGTGATCAGGTTCGTCGCCGGCAGGTCAGCCTCGGGAGCCTCTTTTTTCTTGCAGCCGCAGCTTAGCAGGGACACGGCAGTCAGCAGCGACAGGGCAGCGCCCGTTCGTAGACGGATCATGGAGTTACCTCGGTCGCCGTAGCGTAAGAGAGTTGGTGAAGTGCGAGCATGGCCTGCGCCTGCGCGGTGAGAGCAGCCAGATTCGTCAGCCGGTAGTCCTGCAGGGCCGACAGGTAGTCGAGCAGCGTGGCATCGCCGTTGCGGTAGGCAAACTGGAGATTGTCGCGCACGTGCGCGGCTTCTGCCAGGTACTTGGTTCGGTAGCGCTCGGACTGGACAACAGCGGCCTGGTAAGCAGCATAGGCCTGGTCCACGTCGTTGATGACCTGGTTGCGCGTTTGCGTCAGCAACAAACGGCTGCTTTCCGCTTCGCGCCGGGTCCGCTCTTTTTCGCCTTGATTGCGATCGAAAATGCGAAGAGGAATCTGCAGACTGGTGCCAAAAGTGCTGCCGGTACCGCTGTGCTCATACTCCACGCCAAACTGTGGATCCGTCTTGCCAAGGGCGCCCGCCAGCCGGATGCTTGCCTCGTTGGCGCGCACCTGACGATCGGCCGCCAGCAGGTCGGGCCGGGCTGCGACTGCGGTGTCTTCCAGCTGCTGCAGGTTCGCAGGCGGCGCTGGGGGAACCAGCGAACCGACCACATCGAAGGTGTTCAGCGCGTGCGGTACGCCGAGCAGCAACTGCAGCTGATCGCCGGCCTGACTCAGGTTCAGTTCAGAATTGGTCAGGTCATTCTCAAAGCCAGCCAGCTGCAGTTCAATGCGTTCGAAGTCGGTGCGATCCACGTCGCCCACGTCCAGGCGAAACTTCATCAATTCCACCGTGCGTCGATAACCGGCAAGGTTGTCTTGCGAAACGGCGAGGAACTGCTTGGCCTGTAGCACACGCGTAAAGGCGGCGCGAACGTTGTAGTCCAGTGTCCGCTGCTGGTCTTCCACCTGTGCGCTGGCGACGCCTGTGTTTGCGCGGGCGGCGTTGATGCGAAGAGCGCGTTTGCCGCCCACCTCAAAAGTGCGCTGCACGCCGATGCCGCCGAACATCGGGCCGTTTGGGTCGGTGGTTGCGAGGTTCGTCTGGGTGGTTTCGCCAACCAGCACGGGGTTTAACCGCAACGCAGCTGTGATTTCGTTTGCCTGCACAGAGGACACGTGCAAACGTGCTCCCAGCAGCGCCGGGCTGTGTAGCCGGGCATAGTCGACTGCTTGCTGCATGGTGAGCGGTTGCGGAGGTGGAATAAAGGTCTGCGCCAATGCGCCGACCGACAGCGAAACAGCTGCTGCTGTCATGAAAAGAATTTTCATCATGCAATGCTTCCTCAGCGCGCGTGCGTTGTGGATTTTTAAAGGTACGGGAGATTCGGGAAAAGCAGTCAGGTGGGCTAAGAGCAAAGCACAGGCGGCGGCCGCACTGCCTGGGGGCGCGTGCTGCAACGTCTGTCGAGCGGCCCGGGAGCCGTGGCACGTACCTGCACGCCAGTAGGCCTGAACCCACTCGCAATCAGCAGCAGCAACACCGCAGTCGCTCCAAAAGCCAGCAACGCAAGTTCATTCACAGAGCCCAGTCGAAGCACATCTGAAAGGTGGCGCCCGGGGCTTTCCATATCGAAGCGGGCCATCTGGAGGTCGTCAGTCATGGACAACGCGGGAAACAAAACCAGTGCCAGCAAGACTGTGCAGCCGATCGCGACTACCAGCGAACATCGCAGCTGATTACGCCGTTCGGCAGTTATGGCGGCCAGTAGCAAGACCACTGCAACCAGCAACCATATAAGGTTGAGCAGAATTTCCACTAGGTCGATTAGAACATGAGGCGCAAAGCTGCTACAGATAGCCCAATGCTGTCAGGATTTTACGTCCGATAATGAAGATTCTGTGTATTTAACCTGTAAGCGCTCTTTAGAAGCGTCATGTTCCCGCTCCTTAGAACGGTCAGGTTCAACTGGCGAGATGGATAACGATGAGCGAGCGCAATAAAGCGAATTGCCGTTCTGAGGATTTGGCTAATCGTCGAACCGTAGCAAACGTTGACCTTACCCACTGCAAATCTGGTAAGGACCGGGGTGTACAGACTTGGGCCTACGCTGACGACGAGGTTCGGCTTGAGACGCCGAGATTCTGTTGTACAGCCTTTGTGGAAGGCCGTTGGAGGTTACCCAGCATGTAGTGCGTATTCGCTTTTTCATCGCCACTAGGCTACTCTTGGCGAACAGAAGGCGAAAAATGCACGCACAAGTGGCTTTACTGAAACGCGAAGTTGAAGCGAAGCTAGCCAACCGCATCCCGGCTGCACTGTCTCCTGTGCCTCAGCAAACGCTCCGGCTACACCCCATTGGGAATTCCCGGCTTGACGGTCTGCTCGGTGGTGGTTTGCCGCTCGGGTCGGTTTGCGAATTCACTGGAGCGGATGGTTCCGGGCGTTCGTCCCTTGCACTTTCACTTCTGGCAATTGCTTCAGCAGAAGCGGCGTGCGCCTACATCGACGTAAGCGATACGCTTTCTCCACACAGTGCGGCTTCGGCCGGCGCGGTGCTTCGCAACCTGCTCTGGGTTCGGTTTGCGTCAGCCATTCCGTTTCCAAGCATTCCGAAAAAGCTTTTCACGGATGCGAAATCCTCTGAAGTACCAGGCGACAGCCATCGTCCCATGTATGGAGGCTGCGGTCGTTCGCATCCCCGTGGCGAGACGAAAGGGCTGGCTCCAGCGCTTGAGGAGATGCTCTTCGACAAAGGAGAGCGGCGCAGACAAAAAGCGGCGGGAACGCCTGGCCATCCTAATCAGCCGCTCGGCTTGCACACAGCCTCGCAGGACCAGGTGGAATGGGAACGATTTAACCTGCGCAGGGTCGATGCAACGGACCCGATACGCCGCAGCGACCAGAAAGCCGCGGACGCGGCACGTCTAAGCGCTGCTTCAAACTTGCAGCCAGCACAGACGCGTATACGTGCACAGGCGACCTGGAACGGGATAGACCGGGCACTTCGTGTGACGGACCAGGTGCTGCAATCCGGCGGTTTTCGCGTGGTGGTGCTTGATTTGGCGGGCGTAGCTCCCCAGGAAACAATGCGTATTCCGTCAGCAACATGGTTCCGCTACCGGCGTGCGGCGCAGGAGAGCGATGCAATCCTGCTGTTGCTGACGCGTGAGTCTTGTGCCCGTTCCAGCGCGGCGTGTGTGCTGGAATGCTCCGCAGGCGAGCCGCCGAAGATTCAAGGCGTGCTTACCTCGGCCGTGCGCATTGCCGAGGTCGCCCGCCAGCGGACTGGACCAGAGTTTGGCAGAAAAGCACCGGGGCGCGCCGCAGGCTGGGGTGCTGCGCCGGCGTGGATGCGGTCATCGGGTGTCTAACGTGTCATTTACTGCGATCCACATACCAGAGTTCCCTGTCGCAGCATGGCAACGAACCTGCCCAGAACTACGTTCCCAGCCATGCGCTGTGCTGGAGGGTATCCCGCCACAGGAGAAGGTCATCTCGCTCTGTGGCAGAGCAAAAGCGGCCGGTCTTGAGCATGGAATGAGCAAGGCACAGGCTGAAGCTGGCTTCATTGCCCGTTTTCGTCTGCGGCACTTGCAGGAAGAGCAAGCTGCATACGCTGTAGCAGTAGAGATCGTGGGTCGGTTTTCCCCGCGAATCCAGGCCATTGCATGCCCCGCGAATGCATACTCGGAAGCCAACCGCATGGCCGTGGTGTTCGTGATCGATAGCTCAGGGATCGGTACACTCTTTGGCTCTGCCGAGAACTACGCTCACAAGCTATACGGTGAGCTTCGTGCAGCGG
>JBPBQP010000098.1:0-17453 GCA_050954745.1 Janthinobacterium lividum
ACCTTTGTGACACCCTTGCACGTTTATTCCTGCACTTGGCTGCACAGTTGCGTCTGTAAGTAGTAGTCCTCAATGCGTTGAAAATAAGGGGTTTGATAAGCATTAGGGAGCATCAAGGTGCAAGCTGGTGCAATGCCTAAATCGCCCTCTCAAGGCGAAGAGTCCGGGTTCGAGCCCCGGTAACGCTACCACAATCAAAATCCCACAAGTGTTCCAAAATAGCTGGTCTTTGGCGGGGCATGTTCGTCAGATTTGGCTGTCGATGAAGTTCGATTTCCGGCTTTGACCGTAAATCTTTGATTTGCTCTGCGTGAAAGTGCCTTCTGCAGCAGGCCTCCTTGGACCGTCGCGTGCGTGGGACTTTGGCGGAGCCAGCAGCACCGGGGGTTGGCCGCGAATCGTGCCACCTTCACTCTTTAGTCACACTGAGTCACCGTTGGCCCGGCTTTCTACCTGCCACCCGCAACATTCCTCTCACGCCGCCTTCTAACGCTCGCCACGAAGGCCCCGCTGACAGTTACGACTGATAAGCGCGCCGCCATGCGCCATTCTGTTTTTGAATCGTCTCAGAACCAATTAATTTTTGACAAAGACTAATGGCACTGAATATCTTGCGAAGGCTAGAACAACCTGAGCAGGCACCTTGTCGCTTGCGTTCCTTGTTCGCAGCACTTCGCGATGAGCTGCATTCGAATGCAAGAGCAGACCCGCGCTGCCCAGACACTCACGAGATCGACACTTACTTAGGAGCCAGATTGAAGAACCTACTCAGTCACAATTGTGTCAGCCGCTTTGCAAGGCCGGCTTATCTTTCCACCTTGATTCCTGCCGTTCTCGCGGCGGGAGTCACGCTCTCTCCCATGCACGCCCAGGTAACTACAGCCACACTCAACGGCACGGTCGCAGACACCACGGGCGCGAGTGTGCCTCAGGCCGAGGTAGTTCTGAAGAACCAGGCATCCGACGACGTGCGTAGGACGGTTTCCAATGGATCAGGTGCCTTCTCCTTCTCCGCGATTCCGACTGGCACGTATGACGTGACGATTACCGCACCTAACTTCCGGCCGTTTTCCTCTACGGGCATTCACCTGGACCCAGGCGACACGCGAACGGTGCGTGACATTCAATTGAGCGTAGGCGCTTCGACGGATACCGTTGAGGTACGCAGCTCAGCCGAAATGATCAACATCGACTCTGGTGAGCAGAGTTCGCTGATTTCTGCGGAAGAGATCAAGCGGCTGTCGGTACAGGGCCGCGATGTGACCGAGCTGCTCAAGATTCTGCCGGGCTTTGCCATTTCACGTGGCGGCGCAGGTGCCTTCGACAACTCCAGTTACGACCCCTCTCAGGTGCAGCCAAGCGGTGCGCTGGGTCAGTATGCGGCAAATGGAACCCCGGTCAATGGCCAGGCTTTGCTCTCAGACGGTGTCGACATCACCGATCCCGGTAACTTTGGCCAGGCCATTCAGAACGTTAACTATGAGCAGGTTGCCGAGGTAAAGATCAGTACCTCCAGCTTTACTGCAGATACGGCGCATGGTCCCATCATCATCAACGCAGTGGGTAAGTCCGGCGGCAACACCTTCCACGGATCGCTGTATACCTTTGCGCGCACGTCGCAACTGAATTCTGTTGACTGGATTGCAAAGTACAGCGGGCAGGGTAAACCTCCTGATCGGTATATTTATCCGGGATTCACCATTGGTGGCCCCATATTGATTCCCGGCACGGGCTTTAATAAGAGCCGCAAGTTGACCTTTTTCGTGGGCGGGGAAGAGTACGCGCAGCGAAACGCGTACGCCTATGGCAGCGCCTCAACTGCGACGTTGACCGCATTAGTGCCTACCGCCAACATGCGCAAGGGTATCTTCAGCCAGCAGGAACTGCAGCAGTACCTTGGCTCGGCTTACACGGTCGACCCGAATGGCGGACCCTGCACTTATAACGGATCGACCTCCAACGTGCCCAATCAGAACATCTGCCGTGTGCCCGTCACAGGCCTGGATGGGTCAGCGATTGCGGGCGGTAACATCTCCCGCTTCATGGATCCGCTCAGCAGCATCATCTTGAACCAGATGCCACTGCCGAACGTTGCCAGCAATGGAACCTATAATTGGATTACCACTAACCTGATCCGTAATGATTTATGGCAGGCGCATGGTCGCATCGATTTCGCAGCGAATGAAAATAATCACTTCTCCGCAAACTACGGTATTGAAAAGGGCGTCCAAGGCGTTCCGCAGAACGAGTATTACTCCGCTCGCGGTAACCTGGGCGGCGTCAACATTCCCGGTGGCGGCCTCATCAGTCCTATTAGTTCGCAGATTGCTAGCCTGAACTTCGCACACACCTTCAGTCCATCGTTAACGAACGAGTTTTACGCAGCCGGTGCCTACTTCGTTCAGAATTTCGTAGCAAAGAACCAGGCTGCCATCGCGAACAATCCATACCAGGGCGTATTCCAGAATGGCAGCGTAGTGCAGCCGACGCTCGAAGACTACGGCAACGACGGCCTGCCGCTGCTGCGGACACCCGACACCAGCTTTGGTGGCATTTACGCCAAAAAACAGGTGCGTATTGCGGGCGACAATCTGTCCAAAAACCTGGGAGCGCACGCGTTGAAGGCTGGCGTCTTCTACCAGTGGTCCAGCAATCCGCAGGTTGCGCCCTTCATTAATACCAACGGAACGATCAACCAGTATTACAACGGCGAAACGTTCACTGATCCTGTCCAGGGCATGCTCCACGGAACCGGTCCCGTGGGCAGTGGCAGCGGCGGTAATTACCTCGCCAACTTTGCAGAAGGCGTCATCTTTCAATACAGCCAAAGCAACATCGCACCGGCTCCTAACCTCTTCTTCTGGAACTTGTCCGGCTACGTGCAGGACCACTGGCGTATTAACAAGCGGCTGACAATCGACTACGGTGTTCGGCTTGAGCACCTTACTCCGTGGGAAGATTCTCACGGGCAAGGTATGGCTACCTTCAGCCCCACAGCCTACGCGGCGATGACGAACGTGACGGCTCCGGGTATTACGTACCATGGCATGGATAAGTCAGTGCCAAACGCTGGTCGTCCTACGCGCCCACTGTTCTTCAGCCCTCGTGGTGGCTTCTCGCTGGATCTGTATGGCAGCGGTCAAACGGTGCTTCGTGGTGGTGCGGGTGTTTACCGCGCGCACGATTCTTACAACGATGCTCAAAGTCAGAACCAGACAGTTTTGGGTCTGCGTACCTACACTGTGTCTGGCCCGTTGCTGCTTTCATCCATTCAATCGCAGCAGAGTGTTGCTACCTCCGCAAACGGGTTCGTCAAGGATGCCAGTGTCTATGGCTTCAACGGTACCGACGATGAGGAGCCACGTGTCACCACCTACAATTTGGCTATCGACCAGCGCCTGCCTGGCAAGATGCTGGTGGAGATTGCCTACGTCGGAAACCACAGCGATAAGTTGCTGAACAATGGATCGACCCAGAACACGACCCTTGACGACCTAAACTCCCTGCCAATCGGTTCGCTCTTTGGACCTCAGCCGAACTCCCGTGCAGATACTGCTGCAACGGCAGGGCAGATCACGCCGATCCTGGCACCCGTCGGTGGCGGCACAAATTCCAGCGTTGGCCAGCTGGACCAGGCCCACATCGACAGTTACAAGAAGTACCCGCTATATAACCACGTCTTTGTGCCGCAGCACAATGCGTACGCCAACTACAACGCGTTGCAGGTTGGCCTGACGAAGCAGTCGGGTCGAGCCATCATGAACGTGAACTATACGTTTTCGAAGGCACTTGGAATTCTCGGCATTGGCGGATCGTCGACTTATAGTTACCCGGCAGACCCCTTCAACTACGCGAATGATTACTCGTTTTTGCCGTTCGATCGCCGGAACATTTTTAATGCAGCGTACTCCTACGCGCTTGGTGATGTTGTCAAGAACCACCTTGTCGGCTATGCCGCCAACGGCTGGGAACTTTCCGGTATTACGAATTACCAGAGCGGCGCAAACCTGCCCTCCACCCTGTTCTCAAATTTTGGACTGGGTGGCTCAATCACGGTGCCGGTGGGGGCCACGGCAACTGTCGGCAACAACACCAGCACCTGCGCGACAGCTGCCGGTTCAGCTAATCCGACCTGCCAGATCAGCGTAAACAACACCACAATTTTGGGCACACCCGATGTCAATCTTCAGCCACGTCTCGTGGGTGACCCGACAGCCAACGACAAGTCAAAGCAGCAATACATCAACGCAAGTGCTCTCTCACTGCCGGCGCTTGGCACCAATGGGCCTGCACGTCTTGGACACCTGCCAGGGCCGGGTTTTTTTAACACCGACCTCACAGCGGCAAAGCGATTCCGCGTAACCGATCACAGCAGTGCGCAGCTCCGGTTCGCCGCCTTCAACTTCATCAACCATGCGAACAACACGTTCACCGCGGTCAATCCTGCAAACTATACCCTTACCGTGAACAACGCGAGTACGGCGTCGTCTGTCAACCAGGCCTTAGTAGGCACCAATGCATCCTCGAACAGCCAGTTTGGCTACGCGCCGTTGCGCGAGGGTCGTCGGTCAATCGAAATGGCACTGCGTTTCGATTTCTAAATCCAACACACTCCTTTGGCGAAGAGGCGAACGCATGATGCGGTCGCCTCTTGGTCGCTGGGTGGAACGATCTCGAAGTTTTGTATTGCTCAGAAAGCAAAGGATGCCCCATGTCTGACCGTCGACGTTTTCTTCGCGATGCCTCTTTGCTCGCTCTTGCTACGTCCTTTCACCTGCCGGGAAAGGCGCAGCAGGTTGCCAAGGAAACGCTTAAAGATGGAAGCATTGGAGAGACGGCCGTAAGTAACGGCATCCTCGCGGGTTCAGCCGTCAGCGTGCGCGCGCTGCAATCTTCTGTGGCATACGCCGACCTGGTTCGTTCCCAATGCCGCATCATTGTCGCTGAAAACGAGATGAAGTTTGGTTCGTTGCGGCCTGGCCCAGACACCTACTTCTTTGACGACGCGGATTACCTCTTCCACTTTGCCGAGCAGAACCACATCTTGGTGCGCGGTCATAACTTCATGTGGCATCGACAGCTATCAAAATGGTTTGACGGCTACGCGACCACTGCAAATGCGTCAAAAATCCTGGTGGACCACATAGAACACGTTGGCGGCCGTTATGCCGGACGTGTGCATAGCTGGGACGTGGCGAACGAGTTGATTCATCCGCCAGACCACCTGGCGGGCGGGATGCGAGACGCGCCCTGGTTCAGGCTCCTGGGTATGGATGGTGTGGACCTTGCCTACCGCACCGCGCGTCGGGTCGATCCCAACGCAATGCTTTGCTACAACGACTACGGCATTGAGGGAGAAGGACCAGACCAGGCAGCGAAGCGCGCTGCTATTCTCGATTTCCTGCGCGGCCTGCAGCATCGCAAGGTGCCGATTGACGCTCTGGGTATTCAGGGGCACATTGCGGCGGGCCCGAAGCATAGTTACGGTCAGTCGCTAACGCGCTTCATGGCTGATGTTCAGAGCATGGGCCTGAAGCTGCTGGTAACAGAATTGGACGTAAATGACCGTGATGTCGAAGCTGCCACCGTCCAACGGGACAAGACGGTCGCAGCGGTGTACGCAAACTTCCTGAAGACTGTGGTTTCCAGTAAAGATGTCGTCGCCGTACTTACCTGGGGTCTGACGGACAAATATACCTGGTTGAACGGCGAGGACAGTCGCCCGGATCACCTGCCGGAACGGTGTTTGCCGTTTGACGAAAACTTCCACCCGGTGGACGCGTTCGCCGCGGAGATACAGGCGCTGCGTGAGGCACCTTCGCGTCCTCTTGTAAGAGCGCGCAAGCAAACCTAGCTGGGACGTAGCATTACGATGAGGGAGACTGAACCAGGACCGGGAGAGGCTAATCTTAAAGCGCCTCTACTGGGGCTCCAACCGGTTGCCTGGTCGAGTGCCTGTGCCGTTCCATTACGGTTTCAGCGGAGCCGGCGTATAGGTGCTCCCTTTAACAATCTGGTCGAGGATCTGTGACGTACGGGCGGGACAGGCATGACCCTCACGTGGCGTCATATTGTCATGCTCTGACCAGACCATGGGCAGGGGTTCTTTCGGAGCGCGAATCTGGTTGAGGGCTGTCCAGATGCCTGTGGGTGGAGCAATTGTGTCAATGAAGCCCATCCCTGCCATAACAGGCGCCGTGATGCGGGATGCGAAGTTGACCGGATCGAAGTACAGTGCGGTACGCATGATGTCCGGGTTGCCGGAGGGCCAGTTCGGATAGCCTGCTTTGCGCCCGTGCAGGTCTCCGTTGGTGTCGGCACCTGCGGGTACGCACACCAGAACGCCTGTTATCTTGTCCGGGCGCAGACCTGCGAGAGCGAGGCTCTGCTGGCCGCCCATGCTGCCGCCGGTCAGGATGATCGTCTTACCGTCCCAATCGGGCCGAGTCAGCAGGTAATCGAGCGCGCGTGAGTCGCGAAGGTACATGTTCAGGAAGTAAGACGTCTCGCGATCGCTGTTGCCAACGGTTTGGTAGTCACGGGGAACGCCGCCAGAAGGATCGTTGGGCTGCTTGTCGTGCGAGTCTACGTTGACGACCAGCCAGCCGGGAGCAGCTCGTTGCTCATCCATGCGAGCGTTGAGCGCGTAGACACCGGCGTACTGCAACTGAATCATGGCGGGAAATTTGCCTTCCCTGGCGGGCTTCGCCACATAACCATGAACGCGAGAGCCCAGGGCATCAAGGGTAAACATGCTCAACGCAACGCCGGGCACTTCGCTGGTCGCGGGTACGAGGCTGGCATGGACGGGCACCCTTTCCTGCTGAGCCAGCTTGCCGGTCCAGAACGTATCGAAGTCGGCTGGCCGAGGTGTATCCATCGGAATTTGCAGCGGCGCAACCGCTGCGCCCACGGCGTACAGGCCGTTGTTACGGCCCGTGTTGCCGCCTGTGTAGGGCGATGGCGGTGGCGCTCCTGCAGCAGCGTCGGTGACGGAGCGGGCGGCTGAGTTTGAAGGACTTGAAGCCGCCAAGTCCGGCTCTCCGGAAGGGGTGGGTGACGTCGCGGCGGCCGTCGTATCCAGTACAGCGTAGGGCTCAACGGCAACGTAGATCATTTCGGGGCGGTCGCCGGTAATCTCAATCGTGTCCTTGCCGCTGATGAGGTTCAGCTTGCCCTCTTTTAGAGCGACGGCATTGTTCTGGCGAATGGTGTACCGGAAAGAATAGACAGGGGAGGAAGGCCCCGGAGTGACAGTCCAGCCGACGAGATCGCCGACCTTATAGATTCCACTCGCATGGTACGGAGTGAACGTAAGTTGCTGCGCGATGGGCAATCGTTGTGGTCCTGCGGCGGGCGGAGGCGTACTCACTGTGACCTGGCAAAAAGGCGTCGGCGCGGCGCTAAGCAGCAGGGCAGCAAGGGTGTTCTGAAGTGCGGACGGGCGCATGACGTTAGATCTCCGAGAGCAGGATATCGAATTGGCTCGGGGGGGGGCCTGGGACACCAGCGGCATGAATGTTGCATAGGCAGAGATGCAGGAACAATTCGTTGTGGATGGTGCGTTCCGGTGGGCGTTGGTAACCCTGGCCTGAACAGACCCGTTGTGAGCTACGTACCGGCGCGGGCGGATTCCGGGCCTTCTCAACCGCGCCACCTTTGCTTTATCATCGCCTCAAGTAGATAGCGGCGGACGCTGAGCGCACCAAGTATGGGTGCCGTCCTGACGGCTGCGGCAAGCGGATCTGAAAGGTCTACGCAGCCAGCATTGCGACAGACGTCGGCTGCCTGAAGTGTGGCTGGTTCCTTGCAATCCTGCTTTTCACCTGACGAAGAGGCAAAATGCACATGACGCGAATGGTGCAACAGGTATTCCACTGCAGGTGCGGGCAGGAGAAGGTTCTGGCCAATGGTCTCTGCGCAACCTGCTACACGCTAAAGCGGCAAGATGAAGAACACTTCGGTGGGCTTCGCGAGACGGTTCTGGAGCGTGACAACTATCGCTGCCGCGTATGCGATGCCTCTGGTCGTGACAAGCGCTCGATCACGGTGCATCATCGGGTGCCGGGAAGCTCTTTGTTGCGGCGGATGATCTCACTCTGCCCTGGTTGCCACGCCAAAGTGCATCGCACTCGAGCAGTGCTCTGGATCATGCCGCCCTTGCTGCTGACGCTGTGGAGGGAACAGCATCCAACGGGACACGAGCAACGAACCTTAAACTTCCTGCCAAAGCGCCAGCCCGTGCAGCATAGGTCACTGTTCGACTAGACGTGGTCGGGACCGTCAGACACGGTTGGCGACAAAGACCGCGCGTCAAGACATTGGTTCCGTAGTCAGAACTAGAGCCGAGCTGCGTGTGTTCGCTACCGCGCCACTGCTCTGACTCACGGCCTGTGGACCACCCACGGCGAGTCTGCAACGAATCAGGATCACGGCAAGATAGTCTTATTCGGTGAGTCCTAGTCGTTGTTTCTTCCTTTTTCTATTCATGTTTCTTGTCGCATCGAACGTGCCAGGGCAGCAGGCGTCGTCGTCCGCGGGTATGCGTGACAGGGTGATTGTGTTTGTCCATGGCCTGCATGGCAACCGCGACTCGTGGCGCGCTGCCAACGGGGCATATTGGCCCGATCTGGTGAAATCCGATCCGCATTTTGCCTACTCTGACGTCGACGTTGCAGAATATCCGTCGCCCCCTTCCGGTGGCAAAATGTCCAGCGTGCAGCTGGCGGACATGCTGTGGACGCGCATGAAGCAGGACCATGTCTGGGACCATCGCGAGGTAGTCTTTGTGGCGCATAGCCTGGGCGGCATACTGCTGGAGAAGATGCTCCTGCTGCACCCGGCCGAAGCGCAGAAAGTTCGGTTCATCGTGTCGTACGGCACGCCGCACGAGGGGTCGACCGTCGCTCGCATCGCCGCCCTGTATGACAAGGACCCGCTGCTAAACGATCTGAGCGATGCAAGTAACAACACCTTTCTGACCCAGCTGGAGGACAGCTGGCGAAGCCATGCCACAGTCAACGGCATTCACCGCTTCTGTGCGTATGAAACGGAAGACACGCGCCCGGATGAGGGTCTGGCACGTTACCTGCGTCCGCATACGCGCGTGGTCAGCTACTTTAGCGCCACCTATGGTTGTGACGTCACCACGCCGCCGCAGGAGATTCACGAAGACCACATCCACATGATCAAGCCGTTGAATCGCGCGTCAGCCGCCTATGACTTCTTTCGCAGGGTATACCGCGACAATCCGATCCTGAAAGATCACGTCGTGAACCGCGAGACAGCGATTGCAGGGCTGAACGCCGGGTGCAATCAGACGAACGAGAATGCAGACCTGCAGATCCCAGTTGCACTTGACGCCAGCCTGCACGAAAAAGTCACTGCGGCAACCGCTTCGCTGGTGAATACAGTCGACGTGCGAGACATCAACCCGGATCCGCCTGCGGTCACGGCGATCGACGGGAATGGTGTCATCCATGTTCGTTATGGCTTCAAAGGGCCGAGTAAAAAAGTGCTGGTGTGCCTGGGCACTGCGCATGCCTCCCTACGGCTGCAGTACGCGGTAGATCAGCAGGTACCACTTCGTGAGCCGCAGTAATCATCTCGCCACTTCACGCCGGTCTATTTCGTCCTCTTTCTGCGGTGGCCAAAGCGAAAGCAGTCCGCTCGGTTGGTTCGCTTCGACAGGCTCGATTCCGCCCTTTGAGCCACTCCGGAAGAATTGTTCTAGGCCCCTTGTGCCGGAACGAGCGGATCATACTGAAAGTAACGTGGCAGCTGGCAGGTGACAATGCTGGTCCTTATGCCACGCGTATACTTTAAATTGTGAGCAGCCCAGCAAAAACCTTCTATATCGAGACCTTTGGGTGCCAGATGAATGCCCATGATTCCGAGAAAGTCATCGGGACGTTGGAGCATGAGGGGTACACGCGCGTCGACGACGAAGAGGCGGCAGGGCTGATCCTGTACAACACCTGCTCCATCCGCGACAAAGCGGAGCAAAAGGTCTTTCACCGCCTGAACGAGTACAAGCGCATGCAGGGCGAGGGCAAGCAGTTTGCCGTGCTGGGCTGCGTAGCGCAGCAGGAAGGCAACAAGATCTTCGAGCGTGCGCCGTATGTCTCGCTCGTGTCTGGTTCAGCGTCGTACCGGAACCTGCCGCAGATGTTGGAGCGCCTGGAAGCAGGCGAGACGCGCATCACGGGCCTGGACGACCGCCGCACCCAGGAAGAGACATTCGACACCGAGTTCACCACGCGCTCGAACCCGCACCGTGGGTACATCACGATCATCGAGGGTTGCGATAAGTTCTGCAGCTACTGCGTGGTGCCATACACGCGCGGCAAGGAGCGGTCCCGCTCCTCCGACAGCATCATGGTCGAGGCCGGTCGCATGGCGGCGCAGGGTTACACCGACATTCAGTTGCTGGGGCAGAACGTCAACAGCTATCGCGATCCGCTGGACAAGCGAACCTTTGCAGAGGTGCTGGGTGAGATCGGCACAATGCCTGGCATCCGTCGCGTACGCTTCACTACGTCGCATCCGCGTGACTTTACGCCGGACATCATTGCCGTCATCGACAACGTGCCCACGGTCTGCGACCACGTACACCTGCCGGTGCAGTCCGGATCGTCTGCCGTGCTGAAAGCCATGCAGCGTGAATACACCCGCGAGTGGTACCTGGAGCGCATCGCCTGGATCAAGGCCGCAAAGCGCGACATCAGCATGACCAGTGACATCATCGTTGGCTTTCCTGGTGAGACCGAGGACGACTTCGAACAAACCCTGAGTCTTCTGGACGTGGTCGGCTACGACGCCGTGTACGCCTTTCAGTACTCGGCCCGGCCGAATACACCTGCCGTCGGTATGCCTGACACCGTACCGGACGAGGTCAAGGCCGCACGCCTGCAGCGCTTGATGGATGCGCAGCGCGAACGCCAGCGCATCAGCTACGAACGCCACCTGGGCCAGGTGATGGACGTGATGGTGGAAGGCTACAATCGCCAGCGTGGCCAGGTAACCGGCCGTTCGTCTCAAAACAAGACGGTCAACTTCACCACGACGCAGCCCATTCTGCCCGCGCTTGGCAGCTATCTCAACGTGCGCATTACGCGTACTTTTCCCAACAGCCTGGTGGGTGAGGCTGTGCTGGCGGGCTGACTATGCGCGAACCGATGCAACATTGGAAAGACACGGCTTCTCCGGAAGAAGCCGGGGGCGACGTGGAAGTACGCATTCGCGGCCTGATGATGGACCCCGTCACGAACATGCCCATGATCGTGCTGAAGGACGTCGCCGGCGACGGCGTGTTGCCCATTTGGGTTGGCATCTTCGAAGCGAATGCCATCGCACTTGAGATCGAAAAGTCCGCCACGCCACGCCCCATGACGCACGACCTGCTGCGCAACGCGTTGCGAGCGTTCGACGCGGAGGTAAAGCGCGTTGTCGTGTCTGACCTGAAGGATGACACCTTCTTCGCGGTCATCTGGATGGAGCGGAACGGCGAAACCCTGACCCTGGACGCTCGCCCGTCCGATGCGCTGGCGCTTGCGATGCGAGCAGATTGCCCCATTTACGTCAATCGCACGGTCATGGACACCGCTCGTTCTGCCCAGAAGGGCAAGGACGTGAACCAGGAAGAGCTGCGCAAGTGGCTTGAAGGCCTGGGCGATGACGACATGGGCCGCTACAAGATGTAATGAGTGCTGCGGCGCAGCATGGGAGCACGGGCCATGTCACTGCAGAATCTTGCGAAGGCGTTGTTCTTCCGTTCTGTCCGCCTTGTCACCGCACGCCAGCAGTTAGACGCAAACAGCATCCTGGTACTGCAGGCGATGCTGCCCCTTGGCGGTTGTGTGCATGCCACACCGCTCTTTTCACTGTTGAAGAAAGACCTGCCCAATCTGCCGGTCTGGGTGGCGACGCGCGGTTTGGGGTTAGAGGTGTTGCGGCACAATCCGGACGTTGCCGGTCTGATCCCGCTGCCTGACGTTTTCACGGCGTTTCAAACTGCTGGCCGGGCGCTACGGTCTGGATTGAAAGCCCATGACCTGCGGCCGGCGGGGATTGTGCTCGACAGCAGCAATCCACGAACAAAGGTCGCACTGCTGGGTTCGCTGTATGTCGGTGCGCCGCTTGTCGGTTACAGCGAAGCCACCTCTCTGCTGCAGGTGCCGTTAAGCCGGGACAGCCGGAACCGCAGCCTTCTGGAAGACAACCTTGCGATTGGTAAGGCACTTGGGACGTCGACGACCCACTATGAGCCGCGTGTTTGCATATCTGCCCCGGTTGCGGACGAGGCAAAACAGCTTCTGAGCATCCATAATCCCAACGGTCGGCCGGTTGCGATTCTGTCTACCCAGCCCAGCGGGGGACAGCCCACGGCGTGGCATGTGAAACGCTTCGCAGAAGTCGCGGATATGTTGGCATCCAAAGGCTTCCTGCCTGTCTTTGTTGGGACCGCCGTTCAATCGGGAGAGATTGACCAGCTTCGAGATTTGATGGCAGCCGTCTCCGTCTCGCTTGCCGGTAAGACGGACGTGAGGCTACTCGCTGCTGTTCTTGCAATGGCAGACCTTTGCATCACCATCGATACCGGAACCATGCATGTGGCGCGCGCAGTCGGCGTGCCGATGGTGGTACTGGCACCCATCTTCCAGAGCGGGACGGAGTGGCTACCACTTCACATAGCCCGTGCACGGGTGTTACGAGGCGATGGCATCCACCCAGTCCCTCAGAACTACAGGCTGGACGAGATCGAAGTGCCAGAAGTCCTGACCGCGATCGACAGCCTGCTACGCGAGTACCCGCCCTCGGTTGCGGCACGCGAGGCCCGGCTCGCGGCTTCCGTCACAGACGTGGATCACCTCGCCTAGGCACGTTCGCTGATGCGGTCCAGCAGCGTGAAGAACTCAGGAAACGAGATGGCTGCGGCCTCCGCGCCCTGGATAGTCGTCTTACCCGCGGCGCGCAACGCAGCGATGGAGAAGGCCATGGCAATGCGGTGATCGTCCGCAGAATCGATCACGCCACCCTGCAGCGTTTGGCCACCCGGAATGTGCATGCCGTCCTCGAACTCCTCTACTTCTGCGCCCATCGCACGCAGGTTCTGAACGACCAAAGCGATGCGGTCCGATTCCTTGACACGCAGTTCCTTTGCATCGCGAATGGTCACGCCGTCTCGCGTGTAGGGTCCAATGGCGGCCAGCACCGGTAGTTCATCGATGATCAGCGCCGGCAGGTTGCCGGATATCTCCGCACCCTTCAGCACGGCCGCGCCATTGACCTGCAGCGTGCCAATCATTTCGCCATGCTTCTCCTCCAGGTTCAGCACCTGCACCTTCAGGCCCATCCCGGCGAGCACGTCCAGCAGCGTGGATCGTGACGGGTTCATACCCACGTCATCCAGTACCAGTTGCGAGTCAGGGAAGAGCAGCGCGGCGCACAGGAAAAAAGCCGCAGAGGAAAGATCACCCGGCACAACGGCTTCGATTGCCTGCAGCGGCTGTCCGCCACGAATGGAGATGCTGTCGCGTCCGCGTTCCAGCTCCGCACCAAAGGCGCGCAGTGCATGTTCCGAGTGGTCGCGCGTGCGCACGGCCTCTTGCAGCGTCGTTGTGCCGCTCGCGCCCAGCCCGGCAAACAGCACGGCGGTCTTCACCTGCGCGCTGGCGATGGGGGTCGCAAAGTCGATGGCCGTCAGTGGGCCACCATGGATCGTCATGGGCGCGTGGCCCTCGGTCAGTTCGACACGCGCACCCATCTGTTCTAGTGGTCCCTTGATCCGCTGCATGGGACGCTTTGTGAGCGATGCATCGCCCACAAACGTGTAAGTTCCAGGGTGCGGCGCTACCAGCCCCGCAAGCATCCGCATCGTCGATCCGGAATTGCCGCAGTCCAATTCACGCGTCGGCTGCTGAAACACGCCGCCTACGCCGGTGACTTCGATCGTTCCATCGGTCTTCTTCACCACGGTCGCCCCCAGCGCTTCCATGCAGGCCAGGGAACTGTGCGGGTCTGCACCAGTGGAAAAGTTGGCAAATTTCGATGTGCCGGAAGCCAGCCCGGCCAGCATGGCATAGCGGTGCGAAATACTCTTATCGCCCGGCAAGCGAACGCTGCCGCGCACGGTTCGCGCGGGCCGAACCGTCTGTGTGGTGGATGCAATGACAGAGGACATATTCAGTCATACTACCGGCTCTGCGTCGTAGCTGAAACGCACCTATATGGTCCCGCGCTCTGCTGAGCAGCTGTCCCGAAGACTAGGTTGTGTTATCCGGAATCAGGCGGCTGAGGGAGAGGCTGTTTGCGATTTGCGAAAAAATTTCATTCAGATTCGTCGTCGAGTGTGAAGCGGAGATGCAAGTGCTTAAGGCACCTGAAGCCGTGAAGTCGGAATAGAAGTATTCCGGCCGAGAGGCCATTCCCTGCATGGTCTGACACGGTGTGATGCCGTTGTTGTCCGTAATGCACCCAAGTTGGGCCGCGCCATAAGAGATGGAATAGACACGCATGTTAAAGCTCTTGTAAGCCAATGTTGCCATGTCAACTGCTTGCTGACATTCCGACACGGTCGACGCGAAGGTTCCTGAGGTAGGGGATGCATTGGGCATGTATCGCAGCGTTGCATTTGCATCCCCATCGCCCAGCACGATCAGAACATTTTGGGTTCCAGGCCGTCGTTGTTGCTGGTTATATAAGTCGTACCCTGCTGCATAAATGACGCCTGCAAAGTAAGTACTTACAGGAACAGAGGCCTGCATGCCGGGACAGCCGGCAACACCGCCCAGCGCACGTACTAGATTCGAGGAAGAGTTCAGTGACGTAGAGGCGTTCGAAATGCGGTAATCGCTGGAAAATGGAACAATCTGGTAAAAAGGTGGGTTTACAGGAGCAGCTCCTATCGCTGTGTTTCTCCCCTCGTAGTAAAGCGAACCAGTTGGTGTGGAATTACTGCAGTCGTAATCGTATTGAGCCTGAGAACTCGAGGCCAGACCTGGAAAGGTATAAAGCGCTACCTGATCGACAGGATTGGCGACGTTGCCGCTTGTGGCTACTCCGCAGTTCGCAAGGTTCGCCGCACACGGTGACAGGTTTTGTAAAAGTACCTGTATGCCGGTCAGTGCGCAGCTAATGCGGGTCGTATTGCAGTTTGTGTCGTAGTCGATCGTGTTCATGGATGGTGTGGAATCGACAATGACCGCGATGTTGTACGGTGCACGCGAAGCACCCGTCATGGAAGCAGTCGCTTGAGCACCGAGCGTGACGGAATTTATCCCAAGCAGCCGCAGCAATGTAAGCGGAAGAACCATCTGCTGCTTGACCTGGATGGCATTGCCATTCGCCGGTGTACCGCAGGCGATCCCGGAGTTAGTCAAGGTATTCAGGCACAAAACTTTCGGGTAGCCACTGACCATCGTGGTCCCGGCAAGTTGATTACTGGCGTTCAGATTGCCCGCGACCGCGCTGTACTGGGTAGCAACGGAAACAGCAGTGTTGCTGGGCAGAACGCTGCCGCCAGCCAGGGCTGCAGCGTCGGTTGATTCCTGCAGTTGCCGCCGTGCTGTCAGGCATCGGCCAACGTCAATGACAAGACCGGTGAGACCTAAAAGCGCAACCAGCATAATGGCTACGCAAGCCAGGACCTGACCGGAGTCTTCCTTCCACAGAGGAACCCTTACCAAGGGCTTGGGTCGTTTCACTGGATCAACTCCGCGGTAGAGGCGGTAAGTGAACAGCTTGGACCGAAATTCCAACGATAACTTACCAAGCTGCAAGGGTAGGTGACTGTGATTTTTGCCGTTGCACCCTGGACCATGCTGGAAGCTGCGCCTGTGCACGAGGTGCCCGTAAAACTGGATCCGTTTACCACGTAGCTAAATGCCATATTGGCCCTGGTAAGGTTCGGGGCGGCAGCAAATACCGAACTCGACGTGGTGGAGCAGGGATCTGTGGTCTGGCTTCGGCTAATGGCCAACTGACGCGCACCGACGTTGGTCGCGTCTTCAAGCACCAGGTAGTTGCTGAAGGCGACGCCGAAGGTGCACAGCCCAAAGAGAACAAGAAGCAGAACAGGCAGACAGAGCGCGAACTCAATGAGCGCCTGACCATCTTCGCCGCGCAACGCTGCGTTGGCAGCTAATTGCTTCGACCCACTTAGGCTTCTTCCAAATAAGTTGTACCTTGCCGGACCATGCATACTTGACCTACATCGGCACGGTCTGTGCCCTCATGAATCCTCGGCGTCACGGGCGCTAGTCGCTGGCAACCTCGTCGTCTCCGTGGAGGCTGGCCGTTACATCAATGAATTGCACTGGGAGACCGTTGGTGAAAGTGTCGATGGATCGGGCGAGCCCTGCCTCTTCGGCATGGCTTTGACTTATCGAACTCGCAGCACAACCAGCGTCTCATCGTCGAAGTGTTCTTTACCGCCCTGGAACTTTGCCACTTCGCCCAATACGCTGGAGATCGCATCTTCGGCTTCAGGATTTCTCAGACGTTCCAGCGTTGCACACAGTCGCTCGTCGCCGAACATGTCTCCGGCGGCATTGTCTGCATCCACAATGCCGTCAGAGAAGAAGACGAGCAGATCGCCGGGCTGCGTTGAGAGCGTGAACTCCTCATACTCAACGTTCGGAAACAGACCCAAGGGAAAGCCTTCAGCCTTGATGGTGCGGGCCTTGCCGCCCTCCGGTGTCTGCGAGACCAGCATGGGCTGGACTGAACCTGCGTTGGCGATGCTCAGGGTGCGCAACGGGTCGTTCCACACCGCAAACAGCATGGTGACGTATTGCGAGTCGAGTTTGCGTTCCTGCAGTTGCTGGTTCAGCGATGCCAGCATGGCCGCAGGAGACAGACGCTGCGCCGCCAACGATCGAAGAATGCCACTGACCAGCGCGGCGTACAGTGCGGCCGGCGCTGCCTTGCCGCTGACGTCGCCTAACGCTATCGCAACACGCCCGTCACCATAGGGAATGAAGTCGTACACGTCGCCGCCGATGGAACGCGCCGGCAGGAAGCGCGCGGCGAACTCTGCATTGGGCAGGGGCGCGGGCAGCGGTGGCAGCAGACGAATCTGCACCTCGCGCGCCATTTGCAGGTCACGCTCCATGCGCTGTTCTTCTTCGTAGATGCGCTCGTACAGGCGGGCATTCGTAATTGAAATCGCAATCTGGCCGGCCAGCGTGGTCAGCGTTCGCTGGTGGTCTTCGTTGTAGTAATTGACCCGGGTGTGTTCCAGGTCAATGACGCCGATGACCTTGTCCTTGTAGACCAGCGGCACCGTCAACTCTGACCGCACGTCGTTGCTGTACGCAATGTAGCGTGTGTCACGACGGACGTCTGGCACCAGGATCGGTCGGCGCTGCTGCGCGGCGTTTCCGATAATTCCTTCGCCCAACACTGCCGCCTGCTCTCGCGTGACCCTTTCGCCAAAGCGCGTAGAGAAACGA
>JBPBQP010000099.1:0-16375 GCA_050954745.1 Janthinobacterium lividum
AGATAGCGTGCGCGAATGGGCTTCAATGCCTCTTCCAGGTCGGGCTTGATCGCGTTCCAGGCCGCTCGCCACGTATCGCTGAGGAACGCGGCGAAGAAGTTCACCATGACCAGCCCGTCTTTTGCGGCCAGCGCGCGCACCATATCGTCGGTCAGGTTGCGAGCTGCACCGCACAGCGCGCGTGCTGACGAATGCGACGCAATGACGGGGGCACGGGAGGTCTCGAGCACATCCCAGAAGGCCGCATCGGACACGTGGGACACGTCCACCAGCATGCCCAGCCGGTTCATCTCGCGGACGACGTCGCGGCCAAACCCGTTCAAGCCCATGGCGTTCGCGCCCACGCCGCTGGATCCGCACCAGTCGTTTGCGTTCGCCCAGGTCAGCGTCATGTAACGAGCACCCATGCGGTAGAACTCACGCAGTTTGTCCAGGCTGTTTTCAATGGCGTGCCCGCCCTCGATACCGATCAGCGCAGCAAACTGGCCTGCTTGCCGGGCGGATTGGATGTCTGTTCTATCCAGGCAGATGCGCAGCGCTTCTGGATGCCGCAGGGCCTGCTGATGGATTCCCTCAATCAATGTTCGCGTGCGCTCCGCGAAGCGCCCCGCCCAGGCATCGGGTTCAGGCCACGCAATCAGGAAGCCACCCTGCAATCCTCCTGCGTGCGCTGTTTCGCTGGACAGCTGTCCCAGGCCAAGCGCGTCGCCTGTCCAGTTCCAGCCTTCGTCCACAAAGCGCTGCGGGGTGTCTGCGTGACCGTCCAGGACGATTGCGCCAGCGTGGAGATCGCGTGCCTCTGCGAGAAAGTCCCTCATAGACCTATCGTAGCTGTGGCTTGCTATGGCAGGCGTAGCAGCTAACTCCACACTGTGCGGAGGCGTCTACTGTGACGAGGTGATTTCGGCATGAGCAGCATGACTGGCAATGGAACATCGGGTGAAGGCGAAGGCTTCGCAAAGGACAAGGTAAACACGGCGGACACGCCCGCGCGTCCCGGCACCAACTCGCTGGAGAATCCGGAACATGGTAACCAGTCGCATATCGACCGCGTTGCCGAGGATTCCGCCAAGCGTGGCATGAATCGCCAGGCGCACGACGACGGCGACATCTTCACGAAGTAACGGTTCTGAAACGACAAGGCCCCGCCAACAGCGGGGCCTTTCTAATTGCACTTTGTCAGCGGTTTAGTGGTTGCGTTCAGTGACGTAGCGTGGAACCCACTGTAGCGCGCGCAGGGCCTTGTCTGATTCCGCGCTGACCTGTGGCAGGTCCGCAATCGATTGCCGTGCAGCCTCGGCATAGGCACGCGCTGCGTCCATGGCGTACTCCAGTGATCCATAACGGTGCAGAATCTCAAGAATCGTAGCGTGCTTGACACGACTGAAATCACGGTCGGCCAGCACCGTTCGGATGGCCTCACGCTCAGCACCGGTGCCACGCTCCAGTGCGTGGATCACAGCCAGGGTCGCTTTTCCCTCGCGAAGATCGCTGGCAGCAGGCTTGCCCAAGGTCGCTTCTTCGCCGGTCAGGTCAAGTACGTCATCGACAATCTGGAAGGCAAGCCCAAGGTTGCGACCATACTCGCCGAGGCACTGTTCGATGCTGTCACTTGCAGTGGCAAGAGTTGCACCCAGCTGCATACTTACCTTGAACAACATGGCGGTTTTGCGGAAGATCAGGTCAAAATACTCGTCTTCATTGATCAGGTGCCCGAGCTTCTGCATCTGCAGCAACTCACCCTCAACCATCTGCTGAGTCAGGCCGAT
The DNA here is from genome assembly GCA_050954745.1 of Janthinobacterium lividum. GTDB lineage: Bacteria > Acidobacteriota > Terriglobia > Terriglobales > Acidobacteriaceae > Terriglobus. The sequence continues at coordinate 1,770 of JBPBQP010000099.1, forward strand.
CAGCAGGTCCAGAATGTGGAAGTTGCGTTCTTCCAAGGCGGTTTGGAAAGACTGCATGTAGAGCCAGTCACCCGCCAGCACGCACTTCGCTGAACCCCAATTGACGTTGGCGGACGGCTTGCCGCGACGGGTCTCTGCCTCGTCGATGATGTCGTCGTGGACCAACGTCGCCGTGTGCAGCATTTCAACCACGGCACCCAGGCGTATGCGGCTTTCGCCCGTAAAGCCAAGAGCCTTTGCGGAGAGCAAGAGCAGCAGCGGCCGAATACGCTTGCCACCACCCGAGATTAGGTAGCGAGCAATATCTTGAACAACCTCGACCTCAGACTGCGACTGCTGCCCGAACTCGCGTTCAACGGACGCGAGGTCTTCTCGAAGTAAATCGAAGACCTCTTTTGCAGTCGCAATGGGCAGGACACTCACGCTCTTTTGACTGTAACAGGACGCTGAACGGTGCTGGCTTGCACGCTGCTTAGTTGGAGCGATAGTTCGTAAACTGCAAGTCCACGCCCATATCTTTTGCACGAAGCAACGTGATGACCTCTTGCAGAATGTCGCGGTCCTTGGCGGAGACGCGGACGGCGTCGCCCTGGATAGAGGCCTGGGCCTTCTTCTTGGAGTCCTTGATTGCCATCACGATTTTTTTTGCCACGTCCGACTCGATGCCTTGCTTCAGCTTGATCTTCTGACGGACCGAGCTATTGGTGGCAGGTTCGATCTTCTCGTACTCCAGATTCTTCAGCGACACGCCTCGCTTCACCAGCTTCTGCTGCAGGATTTCGATGACCGCCTTCAGCGTGTACTCGTCCTGCGAAGCCAGCGCAATGGCCTCGTCGCCTTCCAGGGCGATGGTCGACTTGGAGTTCTTCAGATCAAAACGGGCGTTCACTTCCTTCGTCGCCTGGTCGATTGCGTTCTTCACTTCCTGCACTTCTACTTTGCTGACTACGTCGAAACTGTTCTCGTTTGCCATGTTTGCTCCCTTACGAATGCTGTTCTTACGGATGGATGCCGAAGAGCCGGTAAAAGTTCTCGGTAGTTCTTTCGGCAAGCTGCTCTACAGAGACGCCGCGCAGGTTTGCGACAAACTGTGCCGTGACGCGTGTGCGCGCCGGTTCGTTGCGCTCGCCGCGGTGCGGTTGCGGTGCCAGGAATGGCGCGTCGGTTTCCACCAGGATGCGGTCGTCCGGCACCAACTGGGCAGCCTCGCGAATCGACGGAAATCGGCTGTAGGTGACGTTCCCGGCGAAGGATAGATAGAAGCCAAGGTCAAGTGCCCGCCGAGCCTCGTCTGCCGAACCGGAGAAGCAGTGCATCACGCCAACGCCGCCGTGCGGTGTGAAGTGCGCGCCGATCAGCCGCAGCAGGTCGCCCTGTGCGTCGGCGGGTCCAAAGCGTTCCTTCGCCTGCGGTGTGGCCAGGTCGCTGGTACGGCAGTGAATGAGGATTGGCTTCTTTGCGTCCAGAGCAATCTCCATCTGAGCGAGAAAGGCTGACTGCTGCACGTCGATATCCGGGTTGTCAAAGTGGTAGTAATCGAGGCCTATCTCGCCGATGGCGACGACGAGCGGGTCTGCAGCCAGCTCCTGCAGCTTTGCGAGTGCCGCAGAGTCGGCCTGATCCGCTTCCTGCGGATGAATGCCTGCGCTGGCCACGATACGCGGCGCTGCTGCTGTGTGCTTCACCGCGAGATCGCGCGCCCGGTGCATCGTCGCCGGGCCATCCCCGATGCCGATTGCCAGAATCGTCCGAACGTCCGCTTCCAGCGCGCGCGCCAGCACCTCGTCAAGGTCGTCGGCGTAGCTGGGGAAGTCGAGATGGGCGTGGCTATCGACGATGTGCATGGCTTAGCGCAACCGCGCGCCGATCTCGATGTCTTCGAGAAAGCTGGCGAGTGCAGGTGTGCCGTCGCCGACCGAGGCCGCGACGATCATGCCCTGCGACTCATACCCGCGCAGCTTGCGTGGGGCCAGGTTCGCGACGATGACGACCTTGCGGCCGACCAGCTTCTCCGGCTCGTAGAACTGCGCGATCCCTGCGAGGATCTGGCGTTTCTCGTAGCCCAGATCGACTTCGAGCCGCAGCAGCTTGTCGGCTTTTGGGATGCGCTCGGCGACCAGCACCTTTGCGACGCGGAGATCGACCTTGATGAAGTCATCAATGGTGATCTCGGGGGTGTCAGGCTTTGCGGGTGCTTCGGCTGCAGGCGCTTCGCCCGCGGGTGCATCCGTTGCGGGTGCCGGTGTGGCCTCCGCGACGGGCGAGCTCTCAGGCACTGCCGTGCCATCGCTGATGGGAGCCAATTGCTGTTCCGGCTGATCTGTCTGCGGCGTTGCTGCGGGCTTTTGTTCGGCTTCGTTCATGCGGTTAATCAACTCCTTGTCGGCGCGCGGGAAGATGGGCGCGATGATGCCGAGCTTCGTGTTTACTGCAAAGCCGCCGCGGGTCAGGTCGCGTAGTTCACCCAGCTCGGCAGCACGTTCGATGGTGCCCAGTCCAAGCTGCTCCCATACGCGCGCCGTGGCGTAAGGCAGCACCGGGTGCAGCAGAGCGGTGACGATGCGAATACTCTTTGCGGCGGTGCGCAGCACGATGGCCAGTCGGTCGCGCTGCGCCGGGTCTTTTGCCAGCTTCCACGGGGCGTTCGCGGTCAGGTAACCATCCGTCGCGGCCACCAGGCCCGAGGCGGCCTGCACGGCGTTGGTGAAGTCCTGTGCGTTGATGCCGTGCCGCACCGCACCGATGGCATCGGTGGTGGCAGTGGTCAGCTCGGTAGTCAGACCACTCTCGGGGATCACGCCGTCGAAGTTCTGGGCAATCATGTTCAGCGTGCGGCTGACGAGATTCCCGTAGCCGTTAGCGAGGTCACTGTTATAGCGAGCCAGCAGGGCATCGAACGAAAACGAACCGTCCTGCCCAAACGGGATCTCACGCAGCAGAAAGTAGCGCAGCACGTCGGCGCCAAACAGGTCCTGCTCGTGCTTTGGAGCCTCGGGCTTCAGGCTGCCGAAGGCGTCCAAAATAGTTTCGGTCCGCACGATGTTGCCGCGCGACTTGGACATCTTGCTGTCTTCAAACAACAGCCAGCCGTGCGCAACAATCTTCTTTGGCAGCGGCAAGCCAGCAGCCATCAGAAACGCGGGCCAGTAGACGCAGTGGAAGCGGACGATCTCCTTACCCACGAAGTGCAGATCGGCTGGCCAATAGCGGGCAAACATTTCCGCGTCTTCTGCCGTATCGCCGCCGTAGCCGACCGCCGTCATGTAGTTCGCCAGCGCGTCCAGCCAGACGTAGATGACGTGCTTCTGCGTGGTCGCTGCCGCCGCAGGTTCCGGAACGGGTATGCCCCAGTCAAAGCTGGTGCGCGAGACGGACAGGTCTTTCAACGCACCCGGAATGTAGGCCAATCCTGTATCTGACAGGAGGGTCTCCGCGCCGTCACTCACATTCCCGCGCAGGAAGCTGAGGACTTCGTTCTTGCGTGCTTCGGGCTGGATCGTCAGCTGGTTGGACTCGATCAGGTCGATCAGCGGCTTCTGGTACGCCGACAGGCGGAAGTAGAAGTTCTCCTCCGTGACCGTCTCGGTCGGCTTGCCGTCGGGCCCGATAGTGCCCGGTGAGCCCTCAATGAACATTTCCTCACTGACGCAGTACTGACCACTGTAGGTGTCCAGATAGATCTGGCTACGCTCGTACAGTGCAGCAAACAGCTTCTGCACGCCGCGTTTGTGCTTCGCGTCAGTGGTCCGAATGTACTGGTCGTAGCTGATGCCCATGCGCTGCCACAGCGAGCGGAAGCTTTCGGAGACTTCGTCTGTGAACTGCTGCGGCTCGATACCCGCGGCTGCGGCCGAGCGGCCGATTTTTTGCCCATGCTCGTCGGTGCCGGTAAGGAAATAGGTGTCCGTGCCGGCCATTCGCTTCTGCCGGGCAAGCGTGTCGGCAGCAATGGTCGTGTACGCGTGCCCGATGTGCGGACGCGCGTTGACGTAGTAAATCGGTGTGGTCAGGTAAAACTTGTCAGGCATGAGAGGGTTCTTCTGATCGTGGGAGACAGACCCAGTTTACCAGCAGCCTTTAACCACGCCAGCGGACCCCGCTACAATGAACGGCATGGGCAAGATGACGGTGGTGACCGGAGCGGCAGGGTTCATTGGCCGCAACGTGGTCGCCGAACTGAACCGGCGCGGCAAAACGGACCTGCTGCTGGTTGACCAGCTGGGAACCGACGAAAAGTGGAAGAACCTGTTGGGCCTGCAGTATGAAGACCTTCTGTCACCCGCAGAGTTTCTTGACCGCGCGCATGGCATCGGCAACGCCGCGCTGCCGGAGATTGACGGCATCGTCCACATGGGCGCGTGCTCGGCCACGACCGAATTAGACGCCGATTACCTGCTGAGCAACAACTACGCCTACACACGGGCACTGGCGGAGTGGTCGCAGGCGCATGGGGCACGCTTTGTCTATGCGTCCTCTGCTGCGACCTATGGCGACGGCACCAGGACCTACGACGATGCCGATGCGGTCACGCCCTCGTTGCGGCCGCTGAACATGTACGGCTACTCCAAGCACATGTTCGACCTGTGGGCGCTGCGCCAGGGGCTGTTCAACAAGGTTGAGAATCCCATCGTCGGGCTGAAATATTTCAACGTCTACGGTCCGTGGGAAGAGCACAAAGGCGACATGCGTTCGGTCGTCCACAAGAGCTTCGGCCAGGTTGGCACGGACGGCACAGGCAAGGTGCAGCTCTTCAAGAGCCACCGCCCGGGCTACGCAGACGGCGAACAGATGCGTGACTTCCTCTATGTGAAAGACGCGGTGGACGTGACACTCTTCATGCTCGGCCAGCCGGCGATTGGCGGCTTGTTCAACTGTGGCACCGGCATCGCACGCACCTGGCGGGACCTGGTCACTGCGGTCTATAGCGCCATGGGTCATAATTCCCAGATTGAGTACATCGACATGCCGGCGCACCTGCGGGGTAAGTACCAATACTTTACGGAAGCCACGACGGACAAGCTGCGCGCCGCCGGTTATACGAAGCCCTTTACAACGCTGGAAGACGGTGTGCGTGAATATGTGCAGCACTACCTTGTGAAGGGCACGGCATAGCACTCGCATGACAGACACCTCAATCTTCAAACAAAACCTGGCGGACGCCCAGATCCTGCTCGCTTCGTTGCCGGCGCTGGAGCCCATGGTGCTGCAGGCGGCGCAATTGCTGGCCGACAGTCTTTTAAGCGGGCACAAATTGCTGGCTTGCGGCAACGGCGGATCTGCAGCGGATGCGTCGCACCTAACCACAGAGTTTGTGGTGCGCTTTCAGGCGGACCGGCGGCCCTACCCGGCTGTCTCATTCACTGCAAACGGCGGCGACCTGACTGCGTGCGGCAACGATTACAGCTTCGACGAAATCTTCGCGCGGCAGGTGCGTGCCTTCGGCCAGCGGGGCGACATCCTATTTGCGTTTACCACCAGCGGCAACAGTGAGAACGTGGTGCGGGCGCTGCACACGGCGAAGCTGGAAGGCGTGCAGACCGTTGCTTTTCTTGGCCGCGATGGTGGACGCACCGCGGGCGTTGCGGATGTGGAACTGATCGTGCCGCATGCCGTCACGGCACGCATCCAGGAAGCGCACAAGTTTCTTTTGCATACAATTTGCGAACTCGTGGAGGTGCGGCTGCATGCCGCCGCCGCGGAAGGAAGGCAACCGGTTTCTTGATGAACAGATTGCGTATCGGCATTGACCTGGGCGGCACCAAGATTGAGGGACGCGCCTTTGACACGGGCGGCAACGAAGTAGACCGGCTACGCGTCAGCACGCCGCGCGAGGACTACGTGGGCACGGTAAAGGCGATTGCCGACGTGGCGACGACGCTGGAGGAGCGCGTGGGTTCACAGGGAACCATTGGCGTCGGCATTCCGGGCTCTATCGTGAAGTCTACGGGGTTGGTGAAAAACTCGAACTCCACGTGGCTAAATGGCAAACCACTTGAGAGCGACCTGACGAGCCACATGGGCCGTCCTGTTCGTTGCGCAAATGATGCCAACTGCCTTGCGGTTTCAGAAGCGACGGACGGCGCGGGTGCGGGCTTTGCAGTTGTTTTTGGCGTAATCCTGGGTACCGGTTGCGGCGGAGGTATCGCGATTCACGCGCGGGTTCACGGCGGCCCGAACGGCATTGGTGGCGAGTGGGGGCACAACACCCTGCCCATGGAACTACCGGACGAATATCCAGGCCCGTCCTGTTACTGCGGCCAGCGAGGCTGCATGGAGAAGTGGGTCTCAGGCACCGGGCTGGAACTGGATTACACCCGTGTGACCGGCAAGGAACTGCGCGGACCTGAGATCGTAGCATTGAGCGAGAGCGGGGATGCAGTTGCGGAAGCAGCCCTGCAGCGGTTGGAAGACCGGCTGGCGCGCGGCCTGTCCAACGTGATGAACCTGCTGGATCCGGATTGCATTGTGATCGGCGGCGGTCTGTCTCGGCTCGACCGGCTGTATACCAACCTGCCTCCGTTGCTGGCGGGCTACACCTTCGGCAAGGGCTGCGAGACGCCCATTCGCAAGGCCATCCATGGCGACGCCAGCGGAGTACGCGGCGCGGCCTGGCTGTGGCCTTCAGCGGAAATCTAGGCCACTAAAGCGTAGCGTGGTCCAGATCTGCCTGTTGCCAGTCGCCCTTTTCAATGGCGGCTCGGATCTGCGCAGGCGTGCGGCCACGCTTCGTTTCGTTGTAGGTAAATACAGCTTCTTTCATACAGGTCGAGCATTCTGCGCCATGCGTGCCCTCAAAGCACGAATGCAGGCTGTTGTGGCCCATAGAGCGGTCACAGCGGCAGTAGCAGGGCATCTGGTGCAACACCGGCGCAACCTTCGCGGCCATCTTGTAAACGGTCGCCTGGTAGGGCCGCGAGAAGTCGCGGCCTGAAAGCTGCGCACCATGTAGCAGGGGCGGCAGCGGGCGCGTCGGAGCCGAGGGATTGTAGTCAGGGATGTCCAGTCCAGGGTTCGACCACTGGGCACAGGCGGCAACGGTCAGAGTGGCAATCGCGAGCAGTGGAAACAGACGCTTCATTGCCTTATCTTAGTCGTTTCTGCCGACTCGATTGGGGGACTACTTCACCGGGCAAAAAAGGACCCGTATGAGTTATTCACTCATACGGGGGAGGCCAGTGACGCAACTTGTAGCGGTGGGATAACTCAACCGATCCGCGAAACCTTCGGGCTTACTGCCCATGAATAGTATGACGCAGAATCGGCTTGGGAAGCGAGCCTAAGTACAGAAAAATACATATTTCTATCGAATTCTGTAGATTCTGTTCCTCACTGCTCATTTTGGCGTGCTGCCGCACTCTTTTTCGTCGCCCAATCCTCCTTATTGACCTGTCGAGAGCGCCCAAGCGCCAGCGCGCCCGTTGGAACGTTGTCGGTTATGCAGCTTCCAGCGGCGACGTAAGACCCGCTTTCAAGGGTCACCGGAGCCACTAAAGAGGCGTCTGAACCAATAAACACGCGATCTCCAATGATGGTTTTGTGCTTGTGGACACCATCGTAGTTGCAGGTGATGACTCCTGCGCCGATGTTGGTGCCGGATCCAATGACAGCATCACCCAGATAGGTTAAGTGGTTCGCCTTCGAACCCTCGCCCAGCACCGTATTTTTGGTCTCCACGAAGTTGCCCACATGCGCCCGCTCGCCAATGTGGCTGCCCGGACGTAGATGGGCGTATGGCCCCAGTTGCGCGCCGGAGGCCACCGTTGAATCGGTCAGGATGCATCCATTGCGCACAAGAACGCTGTCGCCCAGACTCGAGTTTTCAAGGACAGAGTAGGAACGGATGCGGCAATTAGAGCCAATCTTCGTATTGCCGAGTAGCTGGGTAAAGGGCTCGAGGATCGTGTCGGCTCCAACTTGTACGCCAGCATCGACGGTGACCGTCTCCGGCCGAAAAATCGTGACGCCGCTTGCCATCAGCCGCTTTGCCGTTGCGGCGCGCAGGCTGGCATCCAGGTGCATCATTTCAGCGATGGTATTAGCGCCGAGTACCTCGTCCACGGAATCCGCCGCGATGGCGACGACCCGTTCGCTGTCCGCAACCAGCATGGCGGCCACATCGGTCAGGTAGAACTCGCCTGCGCTGTTGGTGTTCTGCAACTCTCCCAGGCGAGAGAACAGGGCGGAAGTCCGGAAGGCGTAGATGCCGCTATTGATCTCGCGGAGCCGCTCGGGTGTTGCCAGCATGTCCTCGGTGAGCGACTTCTGCTCGACAATGCCGGCGACGTCGTCTGAGCCGTTCTGCTTGCGCAGCACGCGGCCGTAACCGGTTGGGTCGTCTGGCAGTGCCGTCAGGATCGTCATGGCGGCGTGGTCCGCCAGGTGTTTTTCACGCAGAGCGGCGATGGTCTCGGGGCGGATCAGTGGCACATCGCCGGATAGGACCAGCAGATGTTCGGGCTGTGCCGTGCCGGTTTCGCGGTACCAGTCGCGCACACACTGCAAGGCATGGCCCGTGCCCAGCTGTTGGGGCTGCACTACGTACCGCACGCCGGTCGCTGCGGTTGCAGCTTGTACCTGCTCAGCCTGGTGGCCGACTACGACCACGATGTCGCCGGCGTCCACTACTGTTTCCGCGGCGGCAATCACGTGCAGCAGCAACGCTTTACCGCCGACCTGGTGTAACACCTTGGGCAGGGCACTGCGCAGGCGGGTACCCTTGCCCGCAGCCATAATGACAATTCCGAAGTCGCTCATTCAGAGATGCTACGACGAAGCGGGCAGCCATGGTCAGTCTGGCTCAGGCAGGCGGTATGGCTTCCTTGCGAGCCGTTCCCTTCGCGGAGGACTTGCGAGCCGCAGTTGGCCTGGGCTCCGTCTCCTTTGCAGTGGCCTTCTTCACTTCCTGCTCGCCCGCATTGTCAGAGGCGGATCTCGCCGGTGGGGGCGGTAGTGGCTTTGCAGGTGCCGAGTCAGTCTGGGCCAGCGCCATCAGAAGAACCTGGGCTTCGACCGGATGGCTGCCACGCGGTGGGCGGGTGTACTCGCCATTTTCCTGCAGCCACCGTGTCTTGACGGTGTCGGCCAGGTAAGCGCCCAGGATTTCGTCACGCAGGCGTGCACGCAGATTCGGCTGTGTCACAGGAAAGACGGATTCGCAGCGCTCGTACAAGTTGCGTGGCATCCAGTCGGCAGAGCCGCAGAAGACCTCGCTGCAGTCGTTCGTCGCGGTGCAACCGTTGCTGAACCAGAAGATGCGACTGTGTTCCAACATGCGGCCCACGATGGAACGGACGCGGATGCGTTCGCTCAGCTTCCGCACGCCGGGGCGCAGCGCACACATGCCGCGGATGATCAGGTCAATCTCCACACCGGCCTGCGATGCGGCGTACAGCGCCTGTATGGTCTTGCCGTCGAGCAGTGCATTCATCTTTGCGATGATGCGTGCGGGCCTTCCCGCGCGTGCGTGTTCTGCCTCGCGTTCAATCAGGTGCAGAATGTCTGTCGCCAGCGTGATGGGTGCAACCATCAGCGGCCGGTAGTCTGCCTCCTGCGCATCTGCGGTCAGGTAGTTGAAAACGCGCTGTACCGCACCGGTAATGGCTTCATCGGCGGTTAATAGGCTGATGTCTGTGTAGAAGCGTGCCGTGATGGAGTTGTAGTTGCCGGTACCAAGGTGGGCGTAGCGGCGAGTGACGCCGTCCGGGTCTTTGCGCACTAAGAGCGCGAGTTTGGCATGTGTCTTCAGGCCTACGATGCCATGAAAGACCTGCACACCTGCTTCTTCCAGTGTGCGCGCCCAGCGGATGTTGCTGGCCTCGTCGAAGCGTGCCATCAACTCAACGACGACGGTCACGTCGGTCGTGGGTGCCGCGTCCAACAGCGCCTGGAACAGGGGCGAGTCGGCTGAGGTGCGATAGAGCGTCTGCTTAATGGAGACGACGCGTTCATCCTCGGTGCCGGCTTCGATAAATCGCTCCACGGTGCGGAACGAATCGAAGGGATGGTGCAGCAGGATGTCGGTCTGCCGCAGCGTGTCGAAGAGGCTCAGCGGCTGGCCTTCCGGGCCCAGAGGCGTCTTGAACTCGCGTCCCGTGAACTTGGGAAACTTCAGGTCGGCGCGTTCCACGGCGCTGTAGAGCTCCATCACCCCGGTCAGGTTAATGGGTTCCTCGGCACGAAAAACCTGCCATCGCTCCAGCTGAAAGTTGACGCGGAGCTGGTCGATCAACTCCTCATCGGCACCCGCTTCAATTTCGAGGCGCACGACGTCACCTTTGCGGCGATTATGGAGCTCAGCGCGCACGCTTTCCAGCAGCGAACGCGATTCTTCTTCCTGCAGGTACAGGTTGCTGTTGCGGGTGACGCGAAAGGGGCTGCGCGCCATGATCTCGTAACCGGGAAACATGCGTGGCGCGTGTGCCTGGATCAGCTCATGCAGGAACAGGAATCGTGAAGCACCGTCAGGCGACGGCAGGCGCAGCAGTCGGGGCAGGGAGCGCGGCACCGTGACCACGCCCAGCATGCCGCTGTGCGGGCCGGTGTGACTGCCGCTGCGCGGATTGCCGCGTTTGCGCCGGATCAGCAGGCCGATACACAGCGCCTTGTTCAGCACGCGCGGGAACGGGTGCGACGGATCAACCGTCACTGGCGTTAGCAGCGGATCGACTTCGCGTTCATAGAAGGCGTTGACGTGTTGTAGCTCTGCCGCATCCAGATCATCCCAGTGCAGCAGTTCAATCTTTTCCTTACGCAGTGCGGGGATGATGCCGCGCGTCCAGCAGTTGTACTGTTCGCGGTTGAAGCGGTGCAGGTGGTCGGCCAGCGTGTCCAGCCGCTCCTGCTCGGTCATGCCGTCATCTGCGGAGGTGGCGGGCTGCTGGTAGCCGTCTTCGATGCGCTGCAGGACGCCCGCGACGCGGACCTCGACAAATTCGTCGAGGTTGGACGCGGTAATTGCCAGAAACTTGACCCGTTCCAGCAGCGGATTGGTAGTGTCCTGCGCTTCTTCCAGCACCAGGCCGTTAAAGCGTAGCCAGGATTCGTCGCGATTGAAGAACAGGTGTTGCGGCGCGTGGACTTCTTCGACAGCTTTCGCCGTCGTGGTTCGCTTCCGCTTTGCTGGTGCTGCTTTTTTTATTGCCATAGTCCTTGCTCGTACTCGCGCTGCCGGGGAGGGCACTGCCACCAGTTTACCGGCTCGCCTTTGACGCCCTGTTACAAGGGCGCGCAACGTCCTGCTCTGTTCCGTGTTTAGAATCTATGCGTGAAGGGTTCTCTTCACCACACAGGAGTACGACCGATGCGATACACAGGGTTTGCAGCACTGGTTCTTGCAGCAGCAGTTTCCTCGACAGGCCTTGTCGCGCAGACCGCCAAGCAGGACATGAAAGACGCGGGACACGACACTGCCGCCGCCACCAAGAACACGGGCCATGCCGTTGCGCACGGCACGGAAAAGGGTTACGACGCCACCAAGCACGGCACCGTGAAAGCGACCCACGCAACCGTTCACGGAACCAAGGTTGCAGCGCACAAGACCAAGGATGGTACCGTCAAGGCTGCCGATGCGACTGCGGATGGCACCAAGACTGTGGCGCACAAGACTGCGCGTGGTACCAAGCACCTGTTGAACAAGATCGACGGTAAGTAAAAACGAAGATTATCCAGGCGTGGGCACGGCTTCGGCCGTGCCCATTTGCTTTATGTGGTCAGCATTTGGCTCGAAGCCTTTGGCAACAGCGCCGGCACGGCAAGCGCCACCAGGGAAATCCAGAAGATGTCTGCGCCAAACAGGTGCAACACCTGGATCCATGTGGGGGCCAGCAGCAGCACATTGGCTACTCCAATCAACACCTGTAAGCCGACGTTGGCCAGCAGCAGATTTGCACTCCCGGCGCGACCCTGTTGCCTGAGGTACGACACCATCCAGAGGCACGCAAGTACCGACAAGGCGGACGCCGCTGGATGGATCCAGCGCATGCGGATGAGCAGGGGAGAGTTCGCTGCGAAATCGGCAGCAAGGGCTGCGCCAAGGCTGGGCGAGGGGAACAGCGTGTCAGCCAGAGCTGCGATGGAGCCCGTCGCGCCGGTAAGCACGGTGGCGAGCAGTGCAAGGATCATCGGAAGGCGGAGGTTGTCATCCTGCTGCACTCGCCTCGCGCTGCCCAGCAGAACTGCCACAACGGTTGCCGCAGCCAGCAGCAGAAGGGTATTCGTGAAGTGGATGCCCTGCACGAACACGCGCGCGACCGAGGCGTTCTTCTCAACGTAGCCGCCCTTGACCAGCAGCGCACCCAGCGCACCTTCCAGCAGCAACAGCACGCCTGCGATAACCGACGCCCGGCGCGCGGGATGGCCCTTGTGCGTAGCACGGAAGGTCCAGCCAATCAGCCCGGCAAACATCAGCGCGCAGATGCCGGTAAGCGAACGGTGGGTGAACTCAATGATGGTCGCCAGACGCGGATGGTGCGGCAGCACTTCGCCGTTGCACAGGGGCCAATGGTTGCCGCAGCCGCCGCCGGAGGACGTCGCGCGTACCACCGCGCCCTCGAGTACCACGATGACGAAGAAGACCAGCGTTGCCCATGCCCATGCCCGCACACCGCGTAGATCGCGGACGGTGTCAGGAGCGGGAGCGATTGTGGTTGCCATGGCTAACCTGCTGCGAGTTCGCGTGCGCGCTGTGTGGCTCGCTTCACAGCCTTGATAAGGGTGACGCGCAGACCGCCTTCTTCGAGCTCCAGAATGCCGTCGACGGTGCAGCCCGCGGGTGTGGTTACAGCGTCTTTCAGCAACGCCGGATGGTAGCCGGTTTCGAGCACCATACGTGCGGACCCGTAGGTCGTTTGGGCGGCCAGCAGGGTCGCGATGTCGCGCGGTAGGCCGACGTTCACGCCTGCCTCTGCCAGTGCCTCAATGATGATGTAGAGAAAGGCAGGGCCCGAGCCGGACAGACCGGTGACGGCGTCCATGTGTTTTTCGTCGACAACGACGGTGCGGCCGACGGTGCTGAAAATTCGTTGCGCAATCGAGAGCTGCTCGTCCGTGACAAACCGTCCGCGGCACAAAGCCGTGATGCCCGCGGCAAGCATGGCCGGCGTGTTCGGCATGGCGCGGATTACCGGGAGATCCATGCCTGCGGCTTCTTCGATCGCAGACGTCTTCACCGAGGCAGCAAACGACAGCAGAACTTTTTGCGGCGTCAGGGCCGGACGAATCTGCTCAACCAGCGCCGGGACCTGCATCGGTTTCACGCCGAGCAGCACCACGTCGGCATTGCGCGCGGCCTCAAGGTTGTCGGTGGTTACCTCGACACCCAGCTGCGTCGACAATGCATGTGCGCGCTCAGCGTGGGCGACGGTGCCGGAAATCTGCTCTGGGTGCAACAGGTTGTTCTTTAGGAATGCCTGCAGCAGGATGCCGCCCATTTTGCCAGCGCCTAGCACAGCCACTTTCACGCCGGGCATGCTGGCGGGTGGTTGCGGAACTTCATATTCGTTTGCTTCTTCACTCATGCGTGCTTCTTGCTTTCTTCCGATCCAGGTCTATAAAAAGCTGGTTTACATCCATCGCGATTTCAGTTGCAGCAACACGAAGAATGTAATCTTCCTGCTGCTGCAAGCCCCCCGGACCGAAGGTATACGCAAGTCTCTCCTGTGGATCAATCAGCCAAATGTTGCTCACGCCCATTGTTCTGTAATCTTCCAGGACTTTGATCGAACGCGAGAGGCGATCCTGTGGAGACATGATCTCGATACAGATGATAGGCGGGGTAAGCGCAACCTGTTCATCTGGAACATCCGTCCTAAAAACAGCTACATCGCAGATGCGTGCGCGCCCGTCCGAAATCAGCAATCGCGGTTCCGTGACAGGTTCCACCCCGAACTGGTCTTCCCGCGCGGCAAACCACAGGGCCACGCTCAACTGCATACGTCCGTGGTCTTTTTCTCCCACGTTTCTCTCCTGCAACTCTCCGTCGACGAAGTCCAGGTCCGGACTATAGGAGGACCCAAGGTACTGCTCCATCGTTATCAACGCGGGTGCCGTCGCCATGACAGGAATCTCCTCCTAAAGAGTACGCCTGCGTAGATCTACTTCACCCCAGCCAGTGCGAACGAGCTTTCGGGATACCACGCAGGCCTCGAACCGTTTGCGACGCGGGTCGCCAGCTGTGCCAGAATGACGGTGAACTGTGCCGCAGCCACCTTGTCCACCGGCTGGTCAAGATCGTCACTCGGCTTGTGGTAGCGGGTCGCCACCCAGTCGTTAAACGTCTTCATCTCAGGCGAGTCGGGTGTCCAACCGAACTTGAAGGCCAGCGCGGGAATACCCTGCTTCACGAAGTTCACCTGGTCCGAGCGCACAAAGCGGTTTTCGTCCGGCTGCTTGTCATACTGCACTTCTACGTCGTTCGTCTGGAAGGCGGCGCGGGCGTCATTGCCCAGTGTGGACTCGCCCATGCCCTGCACCTCGATAAATCGCAGGGGAAAGAGGGGCATGTACATGTCCATGTTCAGGTCGGCGACAATCTCGTTCTTCGGCACGGTGGGTTTGGTCGCAAAGTACTGTGAGCCGAGTTCGCCAAGCTCCTCACCGGCAAGCGCGAT
>JBPBQP010000100.1:0-13443 GCA_050954745.1 Janthinobacterium lividum
GCGTGTGCTTTGTGCAGGACTAAACCGTTGCAGGCTCGGCTGCCGCCGCGGCGGCGGCAGCTTTCTCAGCGGCTACCTTGTCTGCCTTGGCATTGGCTGCCTTGCGGTCCGCGACGTTCTCGCCTAGTTCCGCTGCCATCTTCTCCGTAGAGAACGCTTCGATCACGTCACCAACGCGAACATCGCGATGGCTGCCCAGGTCGATACCGCACTCCATGCCGTTGGTGACTTCGCGGACGTCGTCCTTGAAGCGCTTCAGGTTGGTGATCTTGCCCTTCCAAATCTCTGCACCGTCGCGCGTCAGGCGAACCTGTGCGTTGCGGGTGATGGTGCCGTCGCGAACCACGCAACCGGCGATCTGGCCGACCTTGGTGATCTTGAAGACGTTGATGACTTCGGCCTTGCCGAGATAGTTCTCGCGGAAGACCGGGTCCAGCAAGCCGAGCATGGCCTTGCCCATCTCGTCCTGCAGCTCGTAAATGATCGAGTGCAGACGAATCTCAACGTTGTCCTGATCCGCAAGTTCCTGCGCCTTGCGTTCCGGCCGTACGTTGAATCCGATGACGACGGCGTTGGAAGCCGCTGCCAATAGGACGTCGCTTTCCGTGATCGCACCCACACCAGAGTGCAGAACACGAACGCGTACCTTCTCCGTCGACATGCGCTGCAGGCTGTCGATAAGCACCTGCACCGAACCCTGCACGTCGCCTTTGAGGATGAGGTTGAGGTCCTTGACGCCTGCCTGCTTGATCTGTTCTGCCAGGTTCTCGAGCGAGACGCGGCTGGATTTCGCAAGCTGTGCCTCACGCTCTTTAAGCGTGCGGTAGCGAGCAATTTCCTTGGCGCGGTCACGGTCAGCCATCACGATGAAGGTATCGCCGGCATCTGGGATGCTCTCCAGGCCAAGAATCTCGACGGGCGTGGATGGGCCAGCAGTTTCAATAGCTCGGCCACGGTCGTCGAACATCGCGCGGATTTTGCCGAAGGTGTTGCCGACAATGTAGCTGTCACCAATCTTCAGCGTGCCGTTCTGCACGAGGATGGACGCGACCACACCGCGACCACGATCGAGCTTGGCTTCGATGACCGTTCCAACTGCGGGACGGTCAAGGATGGCGCGTTGCACGTTCGTATCCGCAACCAGGCAGATCATTTCTTCTAGGCCGTCCAGGTTGATCCGCTTCTTCGCGGAAACCTGAATAAAGGGGGTATCGCCGCCCCAGACGTCGGGCTGCAGGCCGCGTTCGGCGAGCTGCTGCATAACCTTCTCGGGGTTGGCACCTTCCTTGTCGATCTTGTTGACCGCGACAATGATTGGCACCTTTGCGGCGCGTGCGTGATCGATGGCCTCAATCGTCTGCGGCATCACGCCGTCATCCGCTGCAACCACGACGACGACAATGTCCGTAACCTTCGCACCGCGTGCACGCATGCGGGTGAAGGCTTCGTGACCCGGGGTGTCGAGGAAGACGATTTCGCGGCCAAAAGCAGGAGAATCCGGCTTCTGCACGTGAACCTTGTAGGCGCCGATGTGCTGGGTGATGCCACCCGCCTCGCCCGCCGCCACATCGACCACGTCGAGTTCGGTGGAACGGATCGCATCCAGCAGCGAGGTTTTGCCGTGGTCGACGTGACCCATGACGGTAACCACAGGCGAACGAACCACCTCGGTCATGCCGGTGGTGTCTTCCAGCAGGCCCTCGATGGCCTCGTTCTCCATCTGCTCTTCGACGGTCTGGATCTGGGTGTCGGCACCGTATGCGGCAGCGACAGACTTAACAAGTTCATTGTCGAGCGACTGATTCACGGTGACGAATACGCCACGCATCAACAGGGTCGCGATGAGATCCTTGCCGCGCAGATCCAGCTTCTCAGCCAGGTCCTTCACGGTAATGCCCTCGGTGACGGTGATGGTGCGCGTAATCGGCACCTCGCCGCCCATGTTGGCAACCTGGGCTCCACCAAATCGCGACGGCGGAGCAAAGCCCTTCATTGGGCCTTCCTTGCTCTTCTCGTAACGCTTCTTGTGCGCAGCACCCTTCTTGGCAGCGGGACGCATGCCGGGCTTCTGCGAGCCTGGGCCGCCCTCAGTGACTAAGCCGCCCGGACCACCGGGGCGAGGTCCGCCAAAGCCAGGACGTGCACCCGCAAAACCGGGGCGGGCTGCACCAAAGCCCGGACGCGCACCGGGACCTCCTGCGGGCGGGCCACCCGGGAAGGTACGTGTAGGATGCATGGGCCGACGAATACCGCCGGGCCCAACCGGACCACCGGCAAAGCCACCCGCTCCGCCTGGACCACCGGCGTAGGGAGGACGTGACCCAGGACCGCCGGGGCCAGCCGGGCCGCCGCCAGGACGCTGAAAGATGGGCCGACGTGGTGCCTGGCCAGGAACGGGTGGAGGTGCGGTGTAGGTGGGTCGCGGGCCAGTCTGCGGCATGATGACGCGCCGAACTGGCGCTGCCGGAACTTCAACCACTGGTGGTGGCGGTGCTACCTCGACTGGCGCGGGAGTAGGTACGACCACGGGTACTACGGGCACGGGCGCAACTGCCGAAGCAGGAGGACGTGCAACCACAACGCCAGCAGGCGGAGTGCTGCTGGCAATCGCGGGACGCTCCATGCCAGGGCGCACGACGACACCTGCAGGAGGGCGCGACGCGATGGCAGGGACCACACGCTGAACGATGGCCGGTGCCTGCCGGACCTGCGGCACGATGCGGCGTGGGGCATCGCCCGTCGGTACTGGCGTAGCCTCCGAACGCGGTTGGGCCAGCTTCAGGGTTGGCATAACCGGTCGGGTGATGGGCGCGCGAGCCGGAACAACGGGTGCCGCCGGGGCAGCCGCAGCAGGCTGAGCGACCGGAGTTACGGGTTGAAGACGGACAGGTGCAGAAGGCGCAACTGGTGCAGGCGCCTGGGGTGCGGGTCGGGCCTGAACTGGAGTCTGACTCTGCGCGGCAACTACCGCAGGCGGTGCAACAGGGACGGGCGCTGCTACTGCAACAGGCGCAGCTACCTGAGCGGGCGCGGCAGCAGGTACAACGACCACTGTCGGCGGTGCAGCTACAACTACGGGGGGCGCAACAGGGGCAGGGGTCTCGATCGGCTTCACTGGCGCTGCCGCAACAATGGCGGGACGTGGCGGAGCCACGACGACGGCCGGACGTGACGCAGCGGCCTGCTCAGCCTGCTTACGCTCCAGAATGGCCTTCATTACATCACCGGGCTTGGTGGCCTTTGAAAGATCTACCTTTTGACGAGCGTCTGCGGCGGATGCCACAGAGCGTTGCGTCGGCCGGCCACCGGTCAAGTGGCCGCGCACTTTCTCTGCTTCATCTTCCTCGATGGAACTCGAGTGGGTCTTCTTTTCGACTACTCCGACCGCCGTCAGCGCGTCAAGAATGCTCTTGCTCTTGACCTCAAGCTCACGTGCCAGGTCATTAATTCGTACTTTACTCATCCGCCCTCATTACTCCGTTACCCTCTGCTAGCTGTTCATGGCAGCTCCACTACAGAAGGAATCAAACCCAGTACATCTATTATGGCTCGAAAGCGTAACATACGCGCTCCCGATCCGTTTGCCGCGTGGGAAGGTTTGGGCAGAGCGAGTTTCCGCCCTGCCCCAGTTGACCCTAGCCACGGGTGTTCTCGTCCGGATCGATGGTCTCGTTGGAGGTTTCTTCCGACTGCTCGACGAGGTCATCCACACTCTGGTTGTCCATCTCAATTCCCGCTTCGCGGACATCGGCGTCGCTGCCAAAGCCGTCGAGCATGCTTTCGGCATCTTCGCGGGCGATCAACTCATCTGCAGATTCTTCTACTTCCAGCGGTTCAATGCCGTCGATACCGCGTTCTGCGATGATCGCTTCCGGTGTTTTGCTCATGGAACTCCTCTCGGTCAGATCGGTGTCTTCGTCACCCAACTCGTTTGCATCGTCAGCCAGCAGCAGGGTTTCGCCTGCTTCGGAACCTTCTGCATCCTTGTCTGCCGCAGGGTCAAAGGGTTTGCCGTCTGCCTCGGTAGGCTCGGCGTGCGACACAGAAGAATCAGATGCGGTGTTGTTGTCCAACGTCGCGGCAACCTCGCTGACCGGCTGTTCCGGACGCGTCTCGCCTTCTTCATACTGACCGAAATAGTGCCGCACCGCGACCGCAATCTTGTCGACGGAACGGTCGCCGATGCCGGGGACCTCGCCAAGTTCTTCCGCGGTCATGTCGGCCAGGTGCTCCACCGTGGTGATGCCGGCGGCGATCAGCTTTTCCAGAACCTGGTCGCCCAGTTCGGTGACCTGCTCGATCGGCGTCTGCGGACCACTCCCCATACCAGACATGGCCTGCTCCACTTCCTGGCGCTTCTCTTCTTCACTCTTGATGTCGATCTTCCAGCCCAGCAACTTGGCGGCAAGACGAACATTCTGCCCCTTTTTACCGATGGCAAGTGAAAGCTGCGTGTCATCCACAATAACTTCCAGCTGCTTTTCGCCCAGGTCAATGATCGACACGCGTGACACCTTCGCGGGCTGAAGAGCCTTCTCTGCAAAGGTCGTAATCTCTTCCGAGAACTCGATGATGTCGATCTTTTCGCCGCGCAGTTCACGAATGATGCTCTGGACGCGCATGCCCTTCATGCCGACGCAGGCACCGACCGGGTCAACATCCTTGTCGCGAGAGACGACGGCAATCTTGGTGCGTTCACCAGCCTCACGGGCAATGGCGCGAATGGCCACAGTACCGTCGTAAATCTCCGGTACTTCGCTTTGGAACAATGTCTGAACCAGCGACGGAGCGGCGCGGCTGACGATGACCTGCGGGCCCTTGGCAGCACGGTCCACCCGCAGCAGAGCCACGCGAATGCGCTCGCCGACTGAGAACTGCTCCAGCCGTGACTGCTCGCGCTTGGGCATGCGAGCCTCAGCCTTGCCCAGGTCGAAGATGACGTCCATGGGCTCCACACGCTTGACGGTGGCGTTGATAATTTCACCGACGCGGTGGTTGTACTCGAGAAACACGGTGTCGCGCTCAGCCTCCCGCACCTTCTGGAAGATCACCTGCTTGGCCATCTGCGCGGCAATGCGGCCCAGCGGCGACGTGTCCTTATAGAAGCGCAGCTCCGCGCCTTCTTCTACTTCGGGGGCCAGCTCGCGTGCGTCGGTCAGGGTCAGCGTGTTTTCCACGTCTTCAATTTCCGAGTCGTCGGCCACCACGGTCTTGTACACGTAGGCTCGAATTTCTCCTGTTTCCTTGTCAAACTCGCCGCGCATGTTTTCCTGCGTCTTGTAAAACTTGCGGGTCGCCAGTGCGATGGCGTCTTCCACGGCTCCCACCACGATACCGGGGTCAATACCCTTGTCGCGGCTCATGGTTTCAATTGCCTGGTACAGTGCGCTTGCCATTTCCTTGTTTCCTCAGCCTTCTATTCAGTTGTCGTGTTTATTCAGTTGTTGTCATGCGTGAACTGCCTGGTTGGTGCTCTAAATCTCGGCCACCAGGCTGGCCTTTTCAATATCGCGCAAGGGGATTTCAACTTTCTCCGGCGGCGCAACGGCCCCCTGTTTCCGCTTGCCCTTCTGCTTGACGGCAGAAAGGTCGAGTGTGACCACACCGCCCGCCAAAGTCATGCGGCCAACCAGCACCTTCACTCCGTTCAGCGCGGTGAACAGCTTGGCGGTAACCACAAATCCCTGAAATCGCTCCCAGTCGGAGGGGCGCAGCAGCTTGCGTTCCACACCGGGGGAGGATACCTCCAGCGTGTACTCTGCCGTACCCGGGACCAATTCTTCCACGTCCAGCAGCGTGCCGAAGTCGGTTGCAAAGCTTGCGCAGTCCTCGTGGGTGACGCCGGAAAGCGCCTCCACGGGCACACCGCTCGGAAAGCCGGAATCTGGCTGTTCCGCCTGCGCCTTGAGTGCAGCGCGACCCTTGGCATCCTTCTCGATGAAGATCCGCAGCGCGCGTGTTTTGCCCGCGCCCGTCAAGTCGAGTTCCACCACTTCCAGGCCGTGGCTGGCGGCCACGCGGTCGGCCGCCGCACGAACCGCATCCATCGAAACTGCCATGCACCTACCTCCAGCGCCTTCCAGTGTCTTCTATAAGCGCAGAAAAAGGCGGGCCACATGCCCACCCAGTCTTTTCAGCGCCCGATTACACGAAGGAAAAACTTTGCCTACCGATAAAGACTACGTGAAGTGATATCGCATTTCAAATCCGCGCTCGGTCCGTAGCGGCTCGCAACGTCCGTCCAGGACCTGCATTGTCCTCTATACGGCAGATCGAGACCACTGAACACCATACCCGGATGACCAGGTGGGGGAACTATGACGTATTCCAGACGCAGGCAGGACCGGCAGGAAATGCCGCACGCAGATCTCGGTGTCGATCAGGTCAACGGGCCTGCTCCAGAGCCGCCACGTGGGTCCTGGACAACGACCCTTACCTACCTGATCGCACTGCTGATCATTGCAGCGATCTCGCTTTGCGCCGATTCCGTGAACCAGAAGATCATTGCGCGGCAGGAAAACACGGCGTTGATGGTGAACGTCGCGGGCCGGCAACGGATGCTGTCGCAACGCATCACGCGCATTGCGGATGAGGTCGCAGACGGCAGCGCCGATCAAACGGCAGGCCAAGCCGAGATCGTCGCTCTGGCGCAGCGCATGGAAGCCGCGCAGCAGAAGCTGGTTTCCGGCGACCCCGGCCGCGGTATGCTGCCCGCGACGTCCCCGGCGCTGCGTGCCATTTACTTTGGTGATCCCGTGCACCTGGAGCAGCAGGTAAACACCTTTCTGGGCCATGCTCGATCGTTTGCGGCGCAGCCAGCACCCACCATGAAGGCACCCGACCTGCTGGCGCTTCGAAGAGCCGTGACTGCACCCTTACTGGACGGGTTGGACGCCGCAGTTTCGGAGTACCAGACCGCTTCCGAGCAGGATATTCGACACCTGCGCAACCTGATGAGTACGCTGACCGGCCTGATGCTGGCCGTGCTGCTGCTGGAAGCTCTGCTGATCTACCGCCCGCTGTTCAACCGATTGAGCGAAACAATTTCACTCTTGGTGAAGGCGTCGACCACCGACTTTCTGACCGGCGCGTTGAATCGCCGCGCCTTTCTAGCCGCCGCGGAACGTGGCCTATCCAGAGCGCGGCGAAATCATCAACCGCTCTGCCTGCTCATGGCGGATATTGATCATTTCAAACGCATCAACGACACCTACGGACACCCGATTGGCGACAAGATGATCCGGCACTTTGCGTCGTGCGCGGCAGGCAGCCTGCGCTCCACCGATTGCGTCGGCAGGGTGGGTGGCGAGGAGTTTGCCGTCATTCTGCCCGGCACCACGTTGCACGGCGGCATGCTGGTGGCGGAGCGCATTCGGGAGCGTTTTGCAAGCACCACGGGTGCCACGGCGCGAGGCGAGCAGCCGGTCACGGCGACCGTCAGTATCGGCCTGATCTGCGCATCGGGCGGGAGCCTTGAGGAGTTGCTCGTCCAGGCGGACCAGTTGCTGTACGAAGCAAAGAACCTGGGTCGCAACCGGGTTCAGGCTGGCGTGGGCGACCTCAGCAGCGTGCCGGGTTGGGTCAAAGAAGGTATGCGCGCCGTCTGATTGTGTATGGCAGAAGAGCATTTGCGTATCCCGAAAGACCGGGCCGCATTGCAGTATGGTCCAGACCCGCCTACAATCCGGGGAACCTTATGCTGTTAAGCCCATTACCCGAAGCGCTGACGTTTGACGACGTTCTGCTGGTTCCTGCCTACTCCGAGATTGTTCCCACCCAGGTCAGCACCGCCACCCGCCTGACTGCCCGTATTACGTTGAATACGCCGCTGCTCTCCGCCGCCATGGACACCGTGACGGAGTCGCGGCTGGCCATCGCCATGGCGCAGGCCGGCGGCATGGGCGTGGTCCATCGCAACCTGTCCATCGAGCAGCAGGCCGCCGAAATCGACAAGGTCAAGCGTTCTGAGAGCGGCATGATCGTCGACCCGGTGACCATTTCTCCGGAGGAGCCAATTGCCAACGCGCTCGAAGTCATGCGCAAGTACAAGATTTCCGGCGTGCCCGTCACGCAGAATCGCAAGCTGGTCGGCATCCTGACCAACCGCGATCTTCGCTTCGTGTCGCGCACGGACATTCCCATCCGCGACGTCATGACCAAGGAAAACCTGATCACCGTGCCCGTAGGCACCACGCTGGAAGACGCGGAACACATCCTGCACCAGCACCGCGTAGAAAAGCTGCTGGTGGTCAACGACGCCTTCGAACTCAAGGGCCTGATCACCGTTAAGGACATTCAGAAGAAGCTGAAGTACCCCAACGCCTGCAAGGATTCTCAGGGACGACTGCGTGTCGCCGGAGCTATTGGCGCGACGGGCGACTTCCTGGAGCGCGCCGCTGCACTGGTTGAAGAGAACGTGGACGCACTCGCCATCGATAGCGCCCATGGCCACAGTTCGCGCGTGCTGGATGCCGTGCGCGAGTGCAAGAAACACTTTCCGCAGGTCGACTTGCTGGCCGGCAACATCGCCACCTACGACGGCTGCCTGGCGTTGATCGACGCCGGTGCCGACGCCATCAAGGTCGGCATCGGACCTGGTTCTATCTGCACCACACGCATGGTCACCGGCGCAGGCATGCCGCAGATTACGGCCATCAGCGAGGCTTATCGCGCCGCGAAGGATCGTGGCGTCTGCGTCATCGCGGACGGCGGCATCAAGTACTCCGGCGATGTCACCAAGGCTATCGCTGCCGGCGCAGGCGTCATCATGATCGGTTCCCTGTTTGCGGGTGTGGACGAATCGCCGGGCGAAACGATCCTGTACCAGGGCCGCAGCTTCAAAAGCTACCGCGGCATGGGATCGCTCTCGGCCATGGCGCAGGGCTCGGGCGAACGCTACTTCCAGGGCAAGGACGACCTGTCCGGCAACACCGAGCCAAACCGCTCACTGACCTCGCCCGAACCTACCATCAATAACCGCCTCGCAAAATTCGTGCCAGAGGGTATTGAAGGCCGCGTTCCCTACCGTGGACCCCTGAGCGACATGGTCTACCAACTGGTTGGTGGCCTGCGAAGCGGCATGGGCTACCTGGGATGCTCCACGATTCCAGAGTTGCAGCAAAATGCGCGCTTCGTACGCATCAGCGGCGCCGGACTGCGCGAAAGTCACGTTCACGACGTCATCATCACTCGCGAGGCACCCAACTACCACGTGGAGTAACCGGTGCTCACGCGCTTTCTGAGTCTGATCTGCATCGCGGCGGCCTGCACCCTGACCCTTCCGGGGCAGGCTACCTCGGGCTGGAAACTGCAGATGGTTTGGAGGGCTGGCTCGTTCGAAACACAGTCGAAACGCTGAAGACCAAGGGCCTCTGCTGGCGGAACGGGTGATCTCGCAACACGGCAAGTGTTGCGCTGCCCGTGCGACGGGTGTTGGGGACCCGTTAAGAAAAACGACGGCAGCCCCTTTTCTGGGACCTTCTCTTCTTGCCTGATGAAAAGCGCGCGTACCAGAGTGGTCCCCTGCACTTCAACATGGAGTGCACCCTGATGGGCATCCGTACCGGCAGGCACCTCGCGGAGTACGACTATTACCACGATCCCCTGTCATACCGTAGGCCCGAGTGGTCAACTCCACTGCAGAATGCACCGGAACTTAACTGACGCAAAAGGCCACCCGAGACGGGTGGCCTTTTTTTGCAAGACTGTTACCGCAATAGAGTTAGCGCTTACATCGACAGAACTACGCGCCGGCCTTGTCATGCTGTGGGCTGGTGAGGCCATGCTTGGTCTCTAAGGCAGCCTTCACCTTGCTGACATGCGTCCCATGCACGCGAATGGCCTCATGCAGAACTTCGCCCGTGACGCCGAACTCCTTGCTCCAGTACTGAATGTCCGATGCGACTTTGGGGTTAATCTCGGTGGTGCTGCTGGGTCCGTGCTCTACATTCGCGCTCATTGTGTCTCCTTGGAAAGTGGATGCATGGGATGGCCACGGGGTCGTCTGCTCATGGGTCATGCTGCAGCGGCAAACATGTACATCGCGGTCAAGTGACAGGTGCCAGCCCTACATAGCACTTCGGGCGGTAGAAGCACGCGAGATAACCTGCGGCGCAATGCGTATTTCAGCAGGTGCATCCGCTTGCCTTCCCGCGACGAGCGACACGATTAGCCTGGCGGCCTGCTCGCCTTGCTCGTTCGTCACCTGGTCCAGGGATGTGAGTGGGACCTGCAAATAATCCGCAAGACGCAGGTTGCCACAACCAATGATTGCGATGTCTTGCGGGATCCGCAAACCGGCAGCCAAGACGCCACGCATGGCACCGACTGCAATCAGGTCGTTGTAGCAAAACACGGCGTCGGGCGGTCTCTTCAGCCGCAGCAGGCGCCTGATCTCGCTGTAGCCGACATCGTCCGCAACTTCTTCCAGCCGCGACCGGCAAACCACCAGATCCGCATCGTAAGGAAGACCTGCCGCCTGCAGCTCAAGCTGGTAACCCAGTAGCCGGTCGCGCGCCGTGCTAAGACCAGCCCCGGCAATGTGCGCGATGCGTCGGCTTCCTGCTTGGATCAGGTGTGCAGTGGCCAGTCGGCCGGCGGCAACGTCATCCGTTCCTACAAACGGACTCGGAAATCCTGGCACAAGACGGTCCACCAGGCCATAAGGCACACCGCTGCGTGACAGACCAGCGAGGCCTGTGCTGTCTGACTGGCAGGATGCAACGAGCATTGCGTCCACGCCGCGCGCCAGCAGATTGTCAATCTCTTCCCGCTCCATCTCCGGCTCTTCATCGGAAGATGCCAGCACCAGTTGGTAGCCGCGCGTGCGCAGGCCTGCTTTAAGGCATTTCGCGAATTCTGCGAAAAAGGTGTGCGTCAGATTTGGAACAATCAGGCCAACTGTTTGACTCTTGCCGGAAGCAAGGCCGCGCGCCAGCAGGTTGGGCGTGTAATTCAGCTCCTTAATGCGCTGCAACACGCGACGGCGTGTATCCTCGCCAACGTCAGGCTGGTTCCGCAGCACCTTCGACACCGTGACGCTGGACACGCCTAGATCGGCGGCAATGTCTTTTAGACGAACGGCCAAACACACCTCCATGACGCAGCACCGATTGTAGATGCGGGGCCAGAAAGCGGTAGCCCGGTCAGCGCGTAGTGGGCTCCGTCGCTGGAATGCCGGATCCTGGCGCAACAGGGGTGCCTACAATCAGCTCAGGAAAGCTTGGCTTCACCGGTACCGGGGCAGCCACTGCGGAGCCCGCTGCCAGCGGGATCGCGTGCTGCTGAAAGTAGCTGCGGCTAGCCAGTGCACGGTAGAAGATGCCTGTAAGCTCAGCCGCTTTGGGGCCAAACGTGGGCCTGCCGCCGGTCAAGAAGAAGACGGTCACGATGCGCCCATTCGGGCCGTCGCCATAGCCTGCAAACCACCCAAACCGTGTTCCCTGGTCAGAG
The DNA here is from genome assembly GCA_050954745.1 of Janthinobacterium lividum. Taxonomy (GTDB): domain Bacteria; phylum Acidobacteriota; class Terriglobia; order Terriglobales; family Acidobacteriaceae; genus Terriglobus. Next base: position 11,452 of record JBPBQP010000100.1, read on the forward strand.
CAGGTGCCGGTCTTGCCCAGCACCGGAAACTCGCTGAAGTTTGCACGCAGCCGTCGCGCGGTGCCGTAGTTTGCCTCTACCGCGCCGGCCATGCCGGGCAGCATTTCAGGAATGTATTTTGCAATGTCCAGCGTGCGCTTCAGCCGCGGTTCAAAGCTGGCCACCTGCTCCGGCGACGTGGGGTGTTGGAGGTAAAAGAGCGATCCACCATTGGCAATGGCCGCCACAATCGCGCCGAGCTGCATCGGCGTCATGGAGACACTTTCTCCGAAGGAACACATTTTTCCCACACCGCCCTTAGCCGCAGGCAGTTCGTGATCCGGGTAAATGCCCAGCTGTTCCCCCGCGATGTTGTAACCCGCGAGTTCCCCCAGGCCAAACTGATTGGCATAATGCTTGACGGTTGGAAAGCCCATTTGCCGGCCAAGCGTCTCAAAGTAGGGATTGACGCTTTTCGCTAAAGCGTAGGTCAGGTTGGGTCGGAAGCCGCCGCCCACATTGACCGGGGTGTCTTTTGTGATGATCCCCTCAGACAGCGCGGCCAACGCAACCGTCAGCTTGATGGTCGAACACGGTTCTGCACCCGGCCCAAGGGCCATCTTCTGGTTCACCATCGACAACACGCGACCGTTTTTCGGATCGATCGCGAGGGCGGTACCGTTGTAATTTCCAAGCGCTTCCAGCAGCGAGGCGCGAACCAGCGGATCCTCTCCGCCTACCTGGTCCCCCATGGTCGCCCGGTCGCTGTTCAGCGAAAACGAGGGCGCGGAAAAGTGCTCTACGTAACGCGTCCGAATCATGTGTCCGTGGCGACCGCGCGTCAGCAACATAGCGCTGCGCCTGCCAGCGCCTTTGCCGCGACGCGCCCCTGCCACCACGCGACCATGCGGTGCCTGACGACCGTGCGCCGCCGCCACGTGACCCGTAGTGACATGCTTCGCAGCATGGGGCGCAGCGTATTTCACGGCATGAGCCGTGTGTCTCACAGCAGCCGCACTGAGCGGTACGAACGCACCAAGAGGTACCAGAGCAAGCAGGGCACTTGCCGTCCACGACCCCACACGATGAGTTAGAAAGTGGAACATTCTGGAATCCTTCACGGCGGCTCTGGTTTGGTAGCGGCGCCTACCCATATAGACGACTGGGCGCAACTGCCGGAGTGTTATGCGTTTCCACGCCGCAAAAAGGCAGGTATGTCCAGATCGCCATGATCCTCCTCGGGGCCAGCCGGGGCCAGTCCCGCGAAAGTGGGTACACGCACATCGGTACGTAGCACCGGCTCGTCCGCCAGCACCACTGCACTTGCCCTGCGGTCCCGACGAAAGAAGTCGTCGTCAAACGCCGAAGCAGGCACTGGAACCAGCGGCGCGACAGCGGGCTGTGGCACGCGCGGTGCAGCCTGACCGCGCTCGGCCGTCGACGGGTTTGAGGAAGGAGATGCCTCTCGGCGCGAGGTGTAAGCCCAGTCCTCTACATTCGAATCGGGTCGTACGCGGGGCGCAACGTCCTCTGCATCCGGGGCTTGCAGCACCGGGACTGTAACTTCAGGGCTTGCCGGTACACTCTCCGGTGGCTGGACCGCTACAGGCACCGGCGGCGTGAAGACCACCGGGGCCGGGTAGCTGGCGCGCACAATCGGGGGCACAAAGACCGGTTCAACCAATATGCCGGGGCGCGCAAGACCGCTCTGCTCCAGCATGCGTTCGCGACGGTCCTCGTTTTCACGCTGGTGCTTGAAGCCGGTCGCAATGACGGTGATCTTTACCTCATCGCCCAGCCGCTCATCCAGCACCGCACCGAAGATGATGTTGGCGTCCTCATGCGCTGCGTCCTGGATCAGCATGGAGGCTTCGTTCACCTCGCTCAGCTTCAGCGTGCTGGACCCGGTGATGTTGATCAGGATGCCGCGCGCGCCGTCGATCGCACCCGCCTCAAGCAGGGGCGACGCCATAGCCGCCTGTGCCGCCTCACGCGCACGGTTTTCACCACTAC
>JBPBQP010000101.1:0-9111 GCA_050954745.1 Janthinobacterium lividum
CTTTACTCAGGTCAACATCAAGCTGTCCATCTCAGACGTTTGTGGAAGCGGCAGACGGGACCGCATAGATGGATTTAGCGACGGTCTTCCCGACGCGGTAACCTCCGCACGCGGTTGTAGATCTTTGCTTTATCATCGCCTTCAAGGTTGAGCATGGCGGATACAGAGCATACCTCTCAAGAGCTAAGTCAGAGCGTCGCGGAGACGCGCAGAGCGGAAGAGTATGAGGCAGGGTACAAGGCCCGTCTTGAAGGTGTCCCTGAATGCCTGGCTGCTACCCTGTGCTGGCAAGCGGGCTGGCATGAAGCAGACTCAGACACTGAAAGTGCAGTGACCGCGATCGTCGACACCATGCACACGAACGCTGAAGTAAGAACTCCGTGGAGTCTGTTCGGCACCGGCAGGGAAGCCAGAGTTTGTAATCTCCCTTTTGACGAGCTGTGCCCTGACAGTTGGAAGAGGAGCTGGGTGGAAGCCGACATCGATGTGGGCCTTTCACAAAGGCGGGTCACTGCATGAAAGGAACAGCACAGGGCGTGCTTCACTGCAGGTGCGGCCGGCAGAAGGTTCTTGCCCGGGGCCTTTGCGCTACCTGCTATAGCCTCAGGTGGCAGGATGTAGAACACTTCGCTGGGTTGCGGGAGCTTGTTCTCCAGAGAGATGGTTACCGCTGCCGTGTGTGCGATGCATCCGGCCGTGACAGATGGTCAATCACGGTACATCATCGTGTTCCGGGTCGCTCACTGTTACACCTGATGATCGCTCTTTGTCCCGGGTGTCACGCGAAGGTGCATCGCACGAAGGCAGTCCTGTGGCCCATGCCTCCGCTGCTGCTCAAGCTCTGGCGAGAACAGCACCCGGCAGGTCACGAGCAGAAGGCGCTTAACTTCGTCCCCAAGCACATGCTTGCGCAACACGTTTCACTCTTCGACTGAGCATGCCCACCAAACAGAGTGCAGGTCTGCTGATGTATCGGAAGGGGGAAGTATTGGAAATACTTCTCGTGCATCCGGGCGGGCCGTTCTGGGCAAAGAAGGACCTGGGTGCTTGGACTATCCCTAAAGGTGAGGTCAACGAGAACGAAGATCCGCTCGACGCAGCGAAGCGCGAGTTCACAGAGGAGACCGGGTTCGCTGCAATGGGTCCGTCTCATTCACTTGGCACGATTAAGCAGAAGAGTGGCAAGTTGGTATCGGCGTGGGCGTTTGAAGGTGATTGTGATCCTAAGAATCTGAAGAGCAACCTGTGTTCCATCGAATGGCCGCCACGTTCGAAGCGCTTCATCGAGATCCCGGAAGTGGATCGAGGTGCGTGGTTCTCCTTAGTGGAGGCAAAGGCGAAGATCCTGCCCGCACAACTGCCCCTCCTGGATATATTGCAGGGCCGCTTGGTGACCCGACGATAACAGCCTTGCAAGTACTCTCTCGCTAGAAAGACATTCTGCCTACTGAATCCTGCACACCTTGGACCTTTGGGGCTAGTTATCTGCTGGCGGCTGCATGTGATCAATCACCAGCACCGGCACTGCTTCCCTTGCAGGGCTTGGCTTCATGCCGAGCTGTTCCTTGAGAGCTGTGAAGATGTCAGGAAGCGCGTCGCCGGCTACACCGTTGTCGCTGGCTTTAGGGCCATCTTCCGGGGTCCAGTGCAGCTCCAGATCGTACATTTCGTTTAGGCCGGTCTTGTCGACGACGGAACGTTCCAGTTCACTGGATAGGCCTTCCGCCAATTGCGGCAAAGTGATGCCGTTCGCCTTTGCCAGGCCATGGTTGATCGTCCAGCCACTCTGTCGTTTACGCGCTGCATCGCCGCCTCCAGCGGTGGAAGGTACCGGAGTGGCATGGAACCTCGGGCCGCCGGGCAGCACAGTCAACTCGTATACGGGTTGTGCTTTTGCCTCCATGTGCCAGACCATGCCGAAGCGTTCTTCCAGAATGGTGCGGAGCATGGCGCTACGCTGATCGCGTGTTAGGTTCTGCATCAGAGCCGCATCTTCTTCCACAACCTTAGCCTGCACGTTCCAGTTGGACGTTTCCGCCCACGCCGGCAGGCCGGTGATCAGCCACATCTTTACGTGGAAGGCGTTCGCAATCAGAAACTTGATGGGCGCGTTGTCCGTGGAGAAAAACAGGCCTTTCCAGCCAAAGCTTCCATCGCGCCTGCCGTCGTCTTTGTGCGGACGTACGGTGATCACGTCGAAGTGCGGCGTCGGCTCCGTCGACTTCACTTGTGCAGACACGTGTATCGGCCCGGCAGCCACCAAGAGTAACGCCAACGCGCCTCGTGTCTCAGTTGAATGGTAGAGCATTGGTCGCCTCTCGATGCAAGTGCGTGCTGAAGTACCGTGGCCGCGCAAACGCTGCCTCAGTTGTCCTGTGGCTGCTCGGCGCGGTCTACGACTACGGTTGGCACCGGCTCCTTTGCTGCGGTGAGCTTCAGGCCGAGCTGCTCTTTGACTGCCTCGAAGATTGCTGGTGGAGCGTCACCTGTGCCGTCGTCGCCGTCGTTTGCGCGATCTTCCGGCGTCCATTTCAGCTCGAGGTCATACAGGCCGGTGAGACCAGTCTTGTCGATCACAGAGCGCTGCACCTGATAGGACAGATTTTCAGCTAGGTTAAGCATTGTCATCCGTGTCGCCCTAAGCGTGCCGTGACCGATGCTCCACGAGCCGCCGGTGTCTTTAGGTTTCTCACCTTCCGCAGGTGGCGGCAGGGACGGACTTTGCTTGAGCTTCGCACCTTGTGGCAGCACCGTCATGGCATACACAGGCTGCACCTTCTTCTCCATGTGTACTACCAGGCCAAAACGTTCTTTCAGGATGGCGCCGATCATCTCACGTCGCTGTTCCGCAGTGAGCTTTTCCAAGGCAGGAAGGTCGGGCGCGCTTACCTTGGCTGCAACGTCCCACTTTGCAGAATCGCCCCAGGGTGGCAAGTCGAAGACGAGCCACCCCTTTACACCACTGGCGGCGGCGACCAGATCCTTCAGAGTCAGGTTGTCTGCCGCGTATTCCGACTTACCCCAACGCACACGCATCATCTGATCGCCGGGCTTGTGCGGCTTTACCGAGATGACGTCGAACTGGGGCAGAGTGCCCTCATAGCCCTGACCAGATGCCGTAGGCGGTGATGGCATCTGCGCACAACATGCTGAAGTCGAAGCGACCGTGACAGCGAGCAACAACGTGAGTTGGTGAAAGATGCTCTTGAGTGGCATGGCTTGCAGATTAGGACGTGTGTCATACAGTTCTGTCATGGGCCAGATCAGATTAATGCAGCGCTTGCGCTGTTATTCCAACTAGATCAGCGTCCGAGGCTGTACCTTTCACAATTCAGCTCAAGGCCGAACTGCCCGGCAGCGGTTTGCACTTCATCTGCTTCTTTCTAAGCGACCACGATCTCATCAAGGATGCTAGTTGTCTGCGGGGCGCTCCACAGACGTAATGGTGAGGAAACGGATCGGAGCGTGGGCAGATTTCAGCTCCAGGCCTAGCTGGAGCTTCAGTGCTTCATGAAAGTTCGCAGCGTTCTCGCTGACAGCGGCGTCCCCACCGACTACATCGTGTTGCCACGTCAGTGAGAAGTCATACAGACCGATGAGACCGGTCTGGTCCACAACAGGTCGTGACACAACGGCAAGACCTGTCATGGTCGGAATGGAAGTTGCGAGTAGTGAGAGAGGGACCGCGCGCCCGCCATACCTTTGACCGACACCTGCGGAGGGGACACGTGCAATTACACCGCAGAGTGAAGGCAAATCGTCCGAGCTAAGAAGGGTTCCCGTGTGAGGACGAATCTGCGGCGAGGCTGCACTTGCGCTGCCTTCGCAGATGTCTGCCGCGGTGTGCGATCTGAGCTTAGGACCAGTGACGCCTGGCTTTGCAAGAGCAAGAGCGAACACGGGTGTGTCAGCGGTGACCCACGCCGTTCGCAGCTGGAAGCGGTCGGCTAGAAGCGTCTGCATCATCACGCGCATTTGATCGATGCTGGTCTCGGCCGGCGCGCGCGCTGAGATGTCGAAGTAGTCGGCCCCGCCCGCAAACGTACCGGTGACCCACCGTGGCGCACCCGATTTTGGAGCACCGGAGAACATACTGAAGCGGAAGGCAAGCTCCTGCGTACCCGACAGGCTGTAGGCAAAAGAAATGTAGCGCCACAACGGCTGGTGAGTCGCAACTAGCAATCCGCCCGCAGTCGTTCGTGCATCCTCGGCACTGACTGAGGCGTATACATTTCCAGAGTCGAGTGGCACGTTAGAGTGTTGCTCCGCTTCCTGCCTGCTGGGGCGAATGGAGGCGACATCGAAGCTCGCAGGTGCAGTGGGCAGCTGCTGCCCTTTGGTTGAAGCCACCGTGACAAGTGCGATAAACATCTGACAAACGATCTTGCGCGTGATTCGTTCCGTACGTTGGGCCTTTGCTGCCTGCATAGTATTCAGCGTGTGATCGCCAGCCGGCTGCGCCAGGCTGCCAGTCGATGGGTTGCAGGGTCAAGTACTGTCACCTGGGTGTCGTACTCGCCGGCTTGCAGATTGCCGAGCGGAACGCGCATACGGATGGGCGTTGTACCCAAGCGGCTGCTACTGACCGGCTCTGCCTTTACGGCACCCGTTTCCATTTGCTTTACACCGTTGCGGAAGAGCGTGACGTACGCGACTAATGTGCTGCGCGGGGGCGTAATCGCATCGCTGCCAGTCGCGCCTCCCTGGTATGCCTGCAGCAGCACTTCGAGATCGCGGTCGGCCCGGAAGACGCGCGTGACGCTGGGAATGAGTTTGCCTTCCGCATTGACCAGCGGGTTAACCGCGTCGCTTTTCGCCTGCTCCTTGCCTTTCATGGTGTTGTACAGCGCTGCCTTAGTGTCGACACGCTGGTTGCTAAGCACGACGGAACTGATAGCGAGTTTCTTTACTTCTTTGTTCAGGTTAGGAATAACGAAGCTGGTCTGATAGGTCCCGATCCGACCTGTTTCATCGTCGCGTGCCAAGAACTTGATACTGTAGCGTCCAGGCAGCAGGGTGAAGCCGGTGCTGTACTCGATAGGCCGCTTGCTCAGTTCTGCAGCGGTGGCACCGGAAAGCTTCACATCCACGTTGTCGCGCAGGTTGGTCACAGTCGTGCCGCCTACCTCATCCTTGATCTCACAGACGAAATCGATGACCGTGTGTTCGGTGCTGAACTTCCGTGCCAGGGCAAGTTCACGGCCCGGGATCTTGACCGTGAGCGGCACGTAGTACTCGGCGCGGTTCAGTTGGAAATAGTTCAGCTCGAGGGCGATCGTCAGCTCGGTAATGGGGTCGCCCAGCATGAGGGCGTCTTCCAACTGGCGCTCCTTCTCGGTGCCGTTGAACTTGCCGAAGTCCTTGCCAGCGTAATAACCCTTCCGGTAGTCGAGCGCCGCAGACAACGTGTCCGCGACTGTGATCTTGATCTTACGAAAGGCGCCGTTCTGCGCAGTGTTCGTGGTGTAGTAACCGATCAGGTAGTAATCGGAGACGGCGTGCTGAGCGCGCACGATGCCCGCATCTAGATCGTTGTTGTCGAAGAAGGCCTTCCCGCCCGTATCCGCCGCCAAAGCGTAGAGGGTGTCCTGCGACTGCTGAAAGCGATCGCTGCCTGCCTGCGCCGCTGTGCCGTTATACATGCTCTGATTGCCGGGCGAACCCTGTGTGGCGTCACCCAGAGGCGCACTTGCCACCAGACCGCGCGCGTCGATGGGCCAGAACGACACTCCAGACTTCACCGCCGCTTCTACCGTGGCGTGCAATTGTGCCTGATTGTCGTTGCCGTTCAAGCGGAGGCCGCCCGCGAAATACAGCAGTGTCTTCTTCTCGTTCATGGTGCCCAGCATGGCTGCGGCAGTCTGCAGCGCTGCCAGCTGGCGGTCTGTGTTGAAGATGTTGAACTCGCCCGAATCTTGACCAAAAGCCGCCCCGGTGTCACTGCTACTGCTGTCCTCCACACCCTCCTGATTGCCCTGGCCTTCTCCCACTACGAGAGTTTCAAGAATGGAGAGCATCTTGGTGCGGTCGTCGGTGAAGTCCAGTAGAACGTCAACCGAGCCGCCCGCGTAGCGCAGAATGGAGACGACATCTGCGGCGGTCATCTGCGTGCGGATGAACTTTTCGGCAGCCTGCAGTGCACGCGACTGGTCTGCGGGCTGCATCGCGGTCATGTCGAAGTACATGGCCAGCAGACGCTTGTCCTTGTACTTTGCGGTCTGACTGTAGCCGGTGCGTGACAGTCGCTTGTAGATGCGGACCTTGTCATCGTCCGGTTTGGTGGAGAGCGGCTCCGCATCCACGGGTAGCGTCTCGTGCTCAAAGACACGGATCTTCTGTGGAGTGCCGTCTTCCGTGATGGTGAAGTCGTTGGCGGTCAGATTGGGGATGAATTTGCCTGACTTGTCCTTCACAACAACCGCTTCGGTCACGAGTTGCGACTTGACGCTAAGCGTGTAGGTGCCGTCCTTACCCTGCGGCTGGTTAGTGCCGATTTGCTGAGCAACGCTGGGGGTAGCAACCAGCAACAGTGCAAGTGCCAGATAAGTTCTCATCAGAAGCGCAGCCTCCCGCTGAGTTGGAATGAGCGCATGGCCCGGGAACCTGCAGGCAAGCCAAAAGTAGAGCTGTTGGTGATGGGCCACCAACCGGTGTAGACCACATGATTGAGGACGTTTGTGCTGTCCACGCGCACGTCGAAGCTCAGCGGGTCGCGCAGCTTGAAAACGCGCGCGAGCGAGCTGTCGAGCGCCACTGTATTCGGTCCCTCAATGGTGTAGCGGCCAGCAGTGCCCCACTGGCCCTCCGACGGTGCCGCGTAGGCGGCTGCATTCAAGTGGTACCCGTTGCCAGCAGCGTACAGGTCAGCAGCGGTGCGATTAGGCCGAACCGTCCCCGTGAAGCCCGTGCCGGGTACGGTGGTCAGATAGATGGGCGTCTGCGGCAGACCGCTGCCCGCGCTCAGCGACGAGGACACGGTCCACTGCTTCAGCACTCGTCCGCGCCAGCCCGTAAGCAGCGTACCGCCTCCAATGCCGGTGCCGCTGGTGTACTGAAAGGTCAGCTTGGCGAGGTGTCGCTGATCGAAGGACGAACGGCTACGCTCCGCACGAAGGTTCTGCCAGTCCTGTGCGATCGTGTCCGCGGGCGTGTTGTATGGATCCAGCGCGGTGGTGTAGGTGGTGGACGCGCCACCGCCAAGATAGGCATCGTTATCAATTGCGTGCGACAACACGTAGCTGGCAGTAGCTGTGAAGCCGCTGCGCAGACGCCGACGCACTTCCAGCCCTCCGGCATGCCGGATAGAGTTACCGTTCGATGTCCGGTATAGGAACCCTCGTGGTGCCGTACTCAGTGCAGTGCCTGGCGCGTACGTGTTCGGCAAGAACTCCTGCGGTCCGCGCGTGCCCTTGGTGCCCAGGTAGTCTGCCGTCACTACCAGCGCGCCGGGCAGGTCCTGCTGCACCGACAGCTTCCACGTTTGCGCATACCCGATGCGGAAGTTGGGATCGATGGCAAAGGTGTTGGAAACGATCCCGGCGCAGTCACGAAAGCCGTTCGCGAGAGTGAGGGGGCATGTCGCACTGTTCGACACACTCACGCTTTTCGACAGAGGTGACTGCTGCGCCAGGCTGGCCGCCGCGGACAGGTAAACCGAGGTGTCCACGTAGATGCCATAGCCGCCACGGATGACCAAGGGCGTGGTGGGCAGCGGCCGCCAAGCGAACCCGATGCGCGGCTGCACCTTGCGGAAGTCCGGCCGAACGAGCGAGGACGGGTACTGCGTTCCGCTGACCGAGCCCGTGGGGCTGGATCCCAGCACGGGTGTAACCGCCGTAAAGCCGGGTGCTATGTCCAGGTTTACCAGTCGCCCCTTCAGTTCGGTCATGGGTGCCGCATAGTCCCAGCGCAGGCCGGTGTTCAGTGTCAGTTCCGGGCGCACGCGCCAGTCGTCTGTCAGGAACAGGTCGGTGGACGACTGGCGAAAGTACTTGTCCGCATTGCCGAAGGCAAGCTTGCTGGCGTCCGGCACGCCCGTCAGGAAGTCTGCAAGATCGGAACCGGTTGCTGCGCCCGTGAAGGTGAAGTTACCGCGCGGGTTGGCCTGCTGCAGCTGGTTGAACTGCTGACGTCGAAAGTCGCCACCGAAAATGACGGTGTGTCGACGGTGCGTCCACGTGGCGTTCACGCCGACCCCATCCGTTCGGTTCCGATCGGAAGTGCTGATACCGTCTGTCAGGCTGCTGATGCCGCTCGAGAAGTTCAGGTCAGGTGGTCCCCAGTTGGTGCTGTCCTGCAAGTTACCCGTGATACCTGCGGCGCCGCTAACGTTCGTGCGCCCCGCGAAGAAGGGTGCGACTTCGGTACGCAAGCGCGAGAAGCGGTACGTGGTCTGCACGAGCAACTGGCGCGGAAAGCGGTGCGACCAGTTCACGTCGGTGTCGATACCGAGCGTGCGCGTGCCATCCCGGAAATGAAAGAGGTTCTCGGTGTCAGCACGGAAGCTGCGGAATGCGAAGCGGCCAAAGACTTCGTCTCGGCGACCGATGGACCTGCTCAGGCGAGACTGCAGCGCGTCTGCATGGGTTCCATTCAGCACTTGGGTCTGGTAGTTGTAACGAGTGTTGCCAGCAAGGTTTGGGAGTGGGTAAAGCGCCAGCAGCGCGGCTGCTTGTGGGCTAACCGCGACAGTTCCACTACCTAGCAAACCATTACGCTGGGCGGTCGTAAATACCAGGCCTGGTATGGTCTGCGCGTCGCGGTCGCGCGTCCACTGGTACCCCACAAAGAACGTCGGGCCGTTATAGAACAGATGGGGAATGCGTATCGGCCCACCCAGCGTGGCGATGCCGGTGAAGCGTGTGTACGACGCCTTGGGCACCTCTAAACCGGTGATGGAGTAGGGACGTGCATCGAAGGGGGACGCGCTGCCCTGAAAGCCCAGGCTGCCGTTGTAGAGTGCCTTGCTGCCCGCGCGCCGCGACCCAAAAGCCTGTGCCAGCGAGTACTTGCTGGTGGCGGCGTTGTTGGCACTGCCATTGATCAGCAGGCCATCGGCTCCCCGGTCTGAATCGCCGGCAGGTTCTGCAGGCGGGGCTGCCGCTTCAGCTG
>JBPBQP010000102.1:0-7092 GCA_050954745.1 Janthinobacterium lividum
GGCCAAAACCGAGACAATCACCGAAGCCTCCCTCATCGCCATGGGCTTCTGATGCATCGCGGCGCGACCACCTCAGAGTAGCCGCGCCGTTCATACAGATCGCTACACCAGGTGGTTGAGGATCGTCAGCTTCATCTCGGCAGCCAAGAGTTCCTTCACGGATGCCAGTATCGTCTTGGCCCCCTCGAGGTGTGTCTGCAACTTGCCTTCACTCGTCCACTCCTCGTAGGTGTACAGCCGGGTGGGATCGCTCTTATCGACCAGAAGGTGGTAGCCCTTGCAGCCATCGTCTACGCGCGAGGGTTCCACCAGGCCTGTCAGGACGGCTGTAACCGCCTCAGCGTGTTCCGGCTTGGTCTGAAATTCAGCGATGACGTTGATGTGACCCGTTTCGGCGGACGGCTTGTCAGTAGAAAAGATGCTCATTGCAGTAATACCTCGCTCCTTTGGATGCGAGGAAGCAGATTGTGCGACCCACCACCGAATCTAGGCTGAAACAACCTCGGGCAGCTCCAGTTGTTGCGCAGCTTGACGCTCCACATAGGGTTGAAAGTGCGCGCGGCAGCGAGCCTCATACATTCCCGCAGCACCCACAATGACCAGCGCCTGCGAGTCACCGAGACGCTGCGTATGAATGGCGGGCTGGCCGCAGGTCATGCAGACGGCACTCAGCTTGGTCACCTTATCGGCCAGCGCCATCAGTGCAGGGACCGGGCCAAAGGGTTCGTTGGCAAACGTCGTATCGAGACCCGCGAGGATGACACGCTTGCCCATGCCGACCAGTTCCAAAATCAGCGGCAGAATAGCGGCGTCGAAGAACTGCACCTCATCCACGCCGATCACTTCCACGCTGTCGATCAGCGCCTCGCCGAACAGGGCTTCACGCAGACGGTCGGCGTTGGGCGTGACGACAGCTGCCTCATGCGTCTGGTCCGAGTGCGATGCGATGGCCGTCCGGTGGTAACGAAGATCGATGTCCGGCTTGAAGCAGCCAACGCGCTGACGCGCGATACGTGCCCGTTTCAAGCGGCGGATGAGCTCTTCGCTCTTGCCAGAGAACATGGGTCCGACGATCACTTCAAGGACGCCCGGCAGAGGTCGGTCGCCGGTGTGGGCTGAATACATCCGGCTATGGTAACGGCTTAGCCCCTGTGGGGAAAGCGGCACGGTCAGCGAGCCGCGTGCACCTTCACGGCCATGTAGCGGACGGTGGTGCCCGGTGCCAGCAGCATCTGGTGCGCTACCCGCGGCTCAATGCGAAGGGTGTCGCCCGGCCCAAAGGGCTGCGTGGTGCCGCCCTGCACGCCGTCGCCCCGCATCTCCCCGGGAGCCGTCTCCCTGCCGTGAACGATCTGGCCGCCGGTAATGATCTGGGCCGTACCTTCCACGCCAATCAGGATGTCGGCATCGTCGCGGTGCCACTCGCCCTGACCGCTCTTCAACCGGACTGTGACCTGGATATTGCTGTCCGGGCGATCGAGCAGCACCTTTGCGGCGAAACCGAATTGCGAGGCGCGCGCTTGCTGCAGCAACTCTGCGCCCTGAGCGTTGAGATCACTCGAAGTCAGCATGTGTGATGGTGGAGGGGTCTCTTGCGCCAGCATGCTGCTGCACACGAACAAACCCACGAGCAGCTTTCTCAGGTTCGGCATGCTCCCTCAGGCTTTTTATTTCGAGTGCTCAATGCAGAGGCTGCCATAGCTCCAGCCGGTTGCCTTCCGGGTCGGCGATCCAGGCGAACTTGCCATAGCTGTAGTCTTCACGCTTCGGCTTCAACGTTGCATCGGCCTGGGTCAACTTGCCCAGCAATGCGTCCAAATCGTCCACGCGGTAGTTGATCATCACCGCCTGCGTGCTGCCTTCGCCGAAATAATCGGTGTTGTGCGGAAACGTACTCCACGTCGTCAGGCCCGTGCCAACCGGCCCGGCATCGCTCCACTGAAAGACGATGCCGTGTGCACCCGGTTCGAAGCCAAGATGCTCAACGTACCAGGCTTTCAGGGCCTTTGGATCGCGCGCACGGAGAAATACGCCACCAATACCAGTCACTTTCGCCATCAGCGCGCCTCCTGCGGCAACCACTCTACCACCACGGCGGTGCCGTACGCCAGCACCTCCGTCACGCCCTGCATGACCTCATTGGCGTCATAACGAAAGCTGATGATGGCGTTTGCGCCAAGCTCATCGGCGTGCTGCACCATGCGCTGAAAGGCGTCCTGACGGGTGCGTTCGCACAGCTGCGTGTACAGGGTAATGTCGCCACCGACCAGCGTTTGCAGGCTGGCACCAATGGTGCCGAAGACGGACCGCGAACGAACCACGATGCCGCGCACAATCCCCAGGCTTCGCACAATGCGGCAGCCAGGCAGTTCCAGCGCAGACGTAACAGAAGCAGGATGTAACGGCATGGCAGACCCCTTAAAAGCAAGCGTAGTGTAGCGCCCTGCCATCGCCCGTGTAAGCAGATTTCGAAAGTTCCAAAATACAAGCTGTTGCGCAGATGGATGTCGCCGTTGGATCGACGTCGATGCCCGCATCCAAGCAGGCATGAATGCAGAACTTGCAGGCACCCTGTTCACAGACTTCCTGAACGCACTGCCAGAGGGCAAAGCGACCGACATCCACATTCTGACGGACGCAGACGCAGACGGCCTTCCCGCGGGTGCCCTGCTGCTGCGGACACTGCGGTCTGCCGGATACGCGCAGGTCACGGTGGAAGCACGCGGCAAGTTCGAAAATGCCTGGATGCCCGCCGTACACGAGCGTCTGCGGCTCCGGGCACCGGGCTGCCTCATCGTCGCCGACCTGGGCGCGCGGCCCGACGTGTTGCTGCCAGGCGTACCCACGCTGCTGATCGACCACCATGTCCCCTTTGGCACGCCGCCCGGCGCAACGCTGCTGACCAGCTACGGCACCGAACCCACCGCGACCACAGGCCTGCTGGCGCTGTGGTGTGCGCAAGCTATTGCGCCTGCGGTGGCGGATGAACTGCAGTGGATGGCCGGCATCTCGCTGCTATCCGACCTGGGTGACAAGGCTCCCTTCCCCGATCTCGCGGAGTCGAAAAAGCGCTTTGGTGTCACGGCCCTAAAAGACCTGACCACGCTGCTGAATGCACCACGACGCACAGCCATCTGCGATGCCTCGCAGGCTATGCAGTTGCTGCTGCAGTCGCCCACGCCGAAGCTGGCGTTGGCAACACCGTCCCCGGAGCTCGACGCCCTGCGCACGGCAAAAGCCGAGGTCAGCGAGGCCCTGGCACTTGCGCGCAAAGCACCGCCGCGCTTCTCGACGAAGTGGCGCGACGAGCTGGGTGCCGACCTGATCGCGGTGCGCATGGACACGCCCTGCCAGGTGCATCCATTGGTGGCGCAAATCTGGCGGCCACGTTTTCCAACGGCGGTCGTCTTCGGCGTCAACGTGGGCTTTCGGCCCGGCTTCGTACAATTTGCGGGTCGAGCTCCCAGGACCGTGAACTTGGTTCAGTTCCTGCGGGCGCACACACCAGCTGGCGCAGACGGCACCTTCGGCGGTGGTCACGACCAAGCCAGCGGTGGCGCTTTGCCGGTCGCGCTTTGGAATCCGTTTGCGCTGGAGATGGGCTGGGGACCTGAGTTGCAGGTGTCGTAGCGTCCTGGACCGCCCGCCGTACCGTTGCGTTTCGCAGTGGCCAGGTGGCATGCTTGAACCATGAATCGACTCGGCAAAATCGCGGTGGCAGCCCTGCTTTGCAGCATCGGTGCCGCAGCCCAGAACAACGGCTACTGGAAGGCGACCAGCACCACCGCGCGCAGCATCACGGGTGACCTCAGCATCTCCGGCGACAGGCTCCAGATCAACTTCGCCACCTTCCCCATTGCCGACATTCGCGCACTGACCCCTGAGGAAAGCCTGGCGGTCTTCAATATCGACGCTGAAGCAGAAGGCAGCGGCACACTCTACCGGCTCAACATTCCCGCGCAGAAGGTCTTCCTGCACCGCAACGTGCTGTGCGGATCGGAAGATACGCAGTGGATGGCGACGTTTGTCAGTGGCAAGCGCCTGCAGATTGCGTTCCTGTCCGGATCGAAGATGCCCGTCTTCACACCCGACGCCATCTCGAACTCCACCGCGCTGTGCGGTACGTTTCTGTACTCGCACTAGGGTCCTCAAAAGCAAAAAGGAAGCACCTTTCGGTGCTCCCTTTTGCCATGTAATCGCTGCCTGATTAGCGACTGCGACGTCCGCCGGGACCGCCGGAACCACTACGCCCACCGCCGCCGCCTGCACCGCTGCGGCCACTGGAAGGACCGGCACCGCCACTGCGACGACGACCGGAACCACCGCCGCCCGAAGGCCGGCGCGAAGGCACCGAGGTCTGCTCGTGACCCTGGCCGTCCGGGCTGGTCTTCCACGCGCGGGTCTCTAGCTGCATCAGGTCGTTTGGACCCTGAACATCCAGAGGAGCATTGCGCTCTTCCTTCTTCAGGTCCTTGTCGGCCACGCGCCAATCGAAGGTGATCTTCAATTCGCGTTCCATGCGACGCGCATCGCTGCGCTCCTGCGGCATGACAAAGGTGGTGGCAACGCCCGTGTTGGAGGCGCGACCAGTACGACCGATGCGGTGAATGAAGTCATCGCTCGCGCCTGGCAGGTCGTAGTTGACGACGTGCGCAATGTGCGAAATGTCGATACCTCGAGCGGCCACGTCGGTGGCGACCAGGATGCGGCTCTTGCCCATGGCAAACGACTTCAGAGCGGCACTGCGCTGCGACTGCGAACGGTCACCGTGGATGACGTTGACAGTATGGCCCAGCTTCTCAAGCTTGCGGCTGACGCGATCCGCGCCGTGCTTGGTGCGCGAAAAGACAAGGTACGTACCGGCATCTTCGCCGAGCATCTTGTCCAGCAGCGAAAGCTTCTGGTCCTGCATGACGGTGTAGGCGCGCAGTTCGACACGCTCGTTCGGCTTGCTGGTGGTGCCGATCTCGATGCGCACGGGCTTGCTGACGTAATCCTTCACGATTTCCGTGATGTTTGCGTCCAGCGTCGCGGAGTAGCACATGGTCTGGCGAGTCTTCGGCAGGGCACCCACGATGCGGCGAATGGCTGGCAAAAAGCCCATGTCGAGCATGCGATCCACTTCGTCCAGAACCAGCATTTCCACGTTGCGCAGGCTGATCTCGCCGCGCTTCAGGTAATCCTCAAGACGGCCGGGCGTGGCAACCACAAGGCGAGGACCACGGCGAAGCGCATCAAGCTGTGCGCCTTCGGAAAGACCGCCACAAACAAGAACCGACTCGGACTTTGCACCGGGAACGATCTTGCCGTAGGCCTCGAGAACCTGCATGGCGAGTTCGCGTGTGGGCAGCAGGATCAGCGAGCGGATGGGGCGGATCTGGCGCTTGCCGGTCGTGACAGTAGGCACAGGTGCGGGATTCGCATCCATGTACTCGATCATTGGGATGAGGAAAGAAAGGGTCTTGCCGGTGCCGGTTGCGGCGGTGGCAAGCACGTCCTTACGCTCCAGCGCGGGCGGAATCGCCTTTGCCTGCACGGGGGTCGGCGTCACAAAGCCAGAGGACGCAAGACGGTCCTTTAAACGCTGTGAGATGTTGAAGTCATTGAATTGCACTTCAGTAGCGGGAGCCTTTGCGGATTCGGTGGGGGTGGAAACGGGGCTGTTTACTTCAAGTACAGCGGTGTTGCTGGAATTCAAGAGGATCTTTCTTATGTGGTGGCGGCGCGTTTGTCGCATCCTGCCTGCCAATCGTCTGATACTTGCAGGGCTGCCCTGCTCCCATTTGGCTGCGGGAGAGGCACCATGGATTCATTCGGTTCAGCGGCACCAATTTGGTACTACTGCTGCACGGCGAGGTCATAGTGACCAATCAAGCCAGAGCAACCAACGCTTCCCTCTCATTTGTTCAAGGGATGGCAAACAGCGGTGGTTCAGAACACCGCAGTCTCTGGCCAGCCCAAATCCACTCCGGGCCGTTCCTGCGATGGTGTAGGGCCGCGGTGCAACCCTTTGAAGACGATACCACACAAAAGCCTGGTCGCCGACACTGCGATAACATTGGCCGATGGCGAAGACACCAGAGGCTGGGTCGGAAGAAGCAGAAAAGCCGGCACGGCTGGATGACCGTCTGCGGCGGGTGCTGCATGGCGGCGCATCCGCGCTTGCCTCTCGCGGCGTAGCCCTGGTCTGTTCGCTGATCTCGCTACCGCTAACCACGCGATACCTGGGCCCGGAACGCTATGGCATCTGGGTCACCATCAGCACCACGATAACCATGCTCGGCGTGCTCGACCTCGGCATCGCAAACTCCCTGACCAATCGCATCTCACAGGCCTATGCCGCAGATGATGCGGTCGCCGCGCAGCAGCATTACAGTAGCGCCCTGTGGATGAGCACTGGCATTGCCCTCTTGCTGGGCCTGTTGGGATTCGTCCTGTGGCCCCACCTTTCCATACCAGCCCTGTTCCATGTCACGAACCCTGCGTTGGCGCGCGAGACCTCGCTCGCAGTTGCCGCGACATTTGTTTTTTTTCTCCTCGGTTTTCCGCTCAACCTTTCACACCGCGTGCTGAGCGGCTACCAGGAAACGCAGGTCGTCAACTACTTCATGTTGCTGAGTAATATGCTGGGCCTTGGCGTCATCCTGGCGGCCGTCCGGCTGCATCTCGGATTGCTTGGATTGACGCTGGCATACTCCGGCACCCTGACGACGTTTAACCTTTTGCTGAATGCGTGGCTGACGCTCTACCGCCGACGGCATGTATTTCCGTGGCCAAGTGCCGCAAACTTCGGTGCCATGCGCGAGCTGCTGAAGTCGGGCAGCGGCTTTTTCGTGCTGCAGGTGGCGGGCCTGATTGTCTTTAATTCCGACAACCTGGTGATCACGCACTATCTTGGACCAGCCAACATTTTGCCCTACAACGTCACCTGGAAGCTGGCAGGGCTGGCCGCGGTCTTGCAAACGGCCATCTTTCCGTCTCTGTGGCCGGCCTACACCGAGGCCTATGCCAGGGGCAATTATGACTGGGTGCGTCGGACGTTCTGGCTTGCCGTCCGGGTCGCCATGGGCATTACGCTTGCCGCCATGGCCG